>JAJEFG010000027.1 GCA_022820545.1 Acidobacteriota bacterium
TTATTCGATTCGCATATATGGCACCACGAATTCTCAAAAAGCCAACACGAGTTGTTGCCCCCCAACCGCTTTCGCGCGCCAACCGCCCGAAAACGACTCGAAACTGTTAAAGATGAGCCAGGAAGGTGCGCGGGCTCAGGATCGTCACTCCCATGACATCGGAGAGCGCGAGCAGATCCTGGTCACCACTCACCAGGAACTGCGCCTCAGCGGCCACGGCGCAGGCGACGAACCTGTCATCGTCCGGATCGCGACACAGGGGCTCGGGGAGCGGCGGCGTGGATACCAATTCGCTGTTAGAGAGGACCAGTTGCAGGATCGGGCCCAGGTTCACACCTGGGAAATCCGCGGCCAGACGAGCACCGACTCGCCGATACTCGTCGGCAATCTCGGCAGAAAGGACAAGCTGGACTTCCTCACGGCGCCACGCGGCGAGGATTTCTCCGGGGACTCCGCCAAAGAAGACTGCTGAGACGAAGACGTTTGTGTCGAGAACAACCCTCACCGCGAGCGGACAGCCCGGATCGCGGCGGAGACGTCAGCGGGACGCAATCCCGCTGCCCGTGCGGCACTACGCGCTTCGGCGAGGATGTCGTCGAACTCCTGCATGGAAGGCGCCGTGATCGGCTTCAGCACGATGGCGTCCTCGCCTCCAACGACGACAAATCGGGTGCCTGGCGCGAGGCGCATTCGTTCACGGACCGGTTCGGGAATTACAACCTGCCCCTTGGAGGACAAGCGGGTGGTCACGATGTCGCTCATCGGCTCTAATCTTACCAGTAAGACGGCGAAAGCGCCGCGCCCGTGCCGGGTTGCCGGCCGCAGACAGCGAGCGCACCGACCGCCGCTACCGGGCGGGCGGAGTTGGTGTCATTCGGATACCGGCCCGAGCGCGAAGAGCGTGCCGTCCTGGGTGCCGAAGACGATCCGCCCGCCCGCGACCGCGGGAGAGCCCATGATCGCGGCGCCGGCGTGGAACTCCGAGAGCTTCTCGCCGGTTCCGAGGTCGAGCACGTAGAGCCGGCCGTCCGCGTTCCCCACGTACACCCGGTCGCCGGCGACGGCCGGCGAGGCGTCGAAACGGGCGCGGGCGCGGAACGTCCAGCGGGCCTCCCCCGTCTCACGGTCGAGGGCGTGGATCAGCTTGTCCCGGCCCGCGGCGATCACCAGCTCGCCCGCGAGCGCCGCGGAGGCGTAGAAGGGGAAGTGCCGGTCCGGATGCTCGTAGCGCCAGCGCAGCTCGCCGGCGCCGACATCGACGGCCAGCACCTCGTTGTTGAAGGTGCCGTAGTAGAGCGTTCCGTCCGCGATCGCGGGCGAGGCGGCCGTATAGGCGCCGGAGTCGAAGCGAAGCATCTCGGTCCCGTCGGTGATCCGAACGCCGCGAAGCACCGCGTCGCACCCCGTCACCCAGGCGAGGCCGTCATGGCGGCCCGGGGTGGCGTGCACGGGACCCTCGGTCTGGAGCGACCAGCGGGCCTCGCCCGCCGCGCGGTCCACGCCGTAGAAGTGCTCGTCGTAGCTGCCGATGAGCACCAGGTCGCCGGCCACCACCGGCGAGGACTTGATCTCGGCGCCGGTCGGGAACTGCCAGCGGGGCTCTCCCGACTCGGCGTCCACGGCGTGCAGCACCCCCAGCAGGTCGCCGACGTACACCGTGTCCCCGGCGACGGCTGGGGACGACTCCCCGAATCGGTCCTCCTCGAACTCGCCGGCCTCGGCTTCCCCGGCCCCGGGCCGATAGCGCCAGGCTTCGGCGCCGTCCTCGAGGCTCAGTTTCACGAGCACCCCCGGGAGCGAGGTCGCATAGACGAATCCGTCGGCGATGGCGGGAGAGGACTCCACCGAGAAGCCGAGCGGCACGCTCCACTTCAGTTCGAGCTCGTCGCCGAGCGGCGACGCGGCGATGCCCGTGAGCGCGGCGTCCCTGCGGAACTGGGGCCAGTCGTCACCGCCCTGCGCGGCGGCGCCGGCCGCCGGCATCAAGACGATGAGCGCGAGAACGAGCCGGAACTTCATGCCACCGCGGAACGATAGACGGCGAGAGCGCCCGCGGCGTCGAACGGACGCGGATTGAAGCGGCCGGTCCACTCGGCGGAGGCTTCCTCCGCGAGCGCCGGCAGGTCCCGGACCGGCAGGCTCTCGCCGGCGAGGTCCTGCGGCAAGGCCGCCATGGCCACCCAGGCGTCGAGCCGGCTCGCGAGGGTGTCCGCGGGATCGTCTCCCGGTGGAATTCCGGCGGCGCCGAGCAGATCGCGGTAGGCATCCCGCGCGGAGGACGCGTTCCAGCGAACGACCCGGGGCAGGGTGATGGCGAGCGCCCGGCCGTGGGCCACGTCGAAGCGCCGGGTCAGGGGATTCGCGCAGGCATGCGCCGCGCCCAGCATCGACCGCTCGATGGCGGCGCCGGCGAGGAAGGCGCCGCGTTGCATGTCTTCCCAGTCGCCAGGGGTGGCGTTACCGGCCGTGACGAGCGGGAACGCCCGGCTCAGCAGTGCGAAGGCGCGGTGGCTCAGGGCCACCGACTCATCCGTCCGTCCGGAGGTCACCGCCGTTTCCACCGCATGGGCGATGGAATCGAAGCCGGTCGCCGCAATCACCTCCGCGGGCGCCGAGGGGAGGAGCGCCGGATCCAGGATCACGTCCCGGAACATCGCGGAGGGCGCCCCGCAGGCGAGCTTCTGGTGGTCCCGATCCCGTGAAATCAGAGCGTAGGACTGCGCCTCGCTCCCGGTGCCGGCGGTCGTGGGAACCCCGATCAGCGGCGGGAGCGGGTGAGGGCACTTGTCGTACCCCCGGTAGTCCTCCATCCGGCCACCGCCCGCCAGGAGGAAGCCGGCGCCCTTGGCCACATCCAGCGAACTTCCGCCGCCCACCCCTACGAGGGCGTCGGCGCGCATGGCGCCGGCGGCATGGGCTGCCCGGGCCACGTCCGACTCGGTGGGGTTTTCGGCGAAATCGGAGAAGACCTCCACCGCCACGCCGGCGCTCTCGAGGCTCTTCCGGGCCTTCCCCGTGATGCCCGCCGCCGCGATGCCCGGGTCCGAAGTGATCAGCGTGCGGCGAACGGCGCGTTCACGAGCGACGGCGCCGAGGGCGGAAAGGGCTCCGCTTCCGGAACGGATGAGCGGCGAGGGACCGGCGGGGAGACGCCAGGCGCCCCGGGGATTCCCGGGTGGAAACCCCGCACCGGCCGCACCACCGGATGGGGTCGGGATGGCATCCATCACCGGGACAGAATACCCGTCGAGGGGATTCAGCGTGGGGAATCATGGACATTTCTCCATAATTCGAAGGGAAATACGGATCATGATCCATGTTTCCAATACAATAGCGGAGTGTTCCGCCGCCTCCTGAGCCCCACCCGGAGCAACTCGTTCTTTCTCTTCGGCGCCCGCGGAACCGGCAAGACGACCTACATCCGGAGCGCGTTTCATCCGGATCGCGCCCTCTACGTGGATCTGCTCGACCCCGAGGAACAGGATCGCTACCGCCGCAATCCGGGTCGCCTCGAGAGCCAGGTCCGGGCGCTGCCTGCGCCGGTGGAGTGGGTTCTCATCGATGAGGTCCAGCGCGCGCCCCGGCTGCTGGACGTGATCCAGCGCCTGATCGAGGACGGCTCCAGGCGCTTCGTGCTCACCGGGTCCAGCGGCCGAAAGCTACGGCGGGGGGCCTCGAACCTGCTGGCCGGCAGGGCGTTCGTGTACGACCTGTTTCCGTTGACCGCACCGGAGCTTGCGGACGCGTTCGACCTCGATGAAGCCCTGCGCTGGGGTACGTTGCCCAGGGTCTTCGCGCTGGCGTCCGAAGAGGACAAACAGGCCTACCTGCGCGCGTACACCCGGACCTACCTGCAGGAAGAGATCGTGGCGGAGCAGATCGTGAGGCGCCTCGACCCGTTTCGGCACTTTCTCGAGGTCGCCGCGCAGTCGAACGGAGCGATCGTCAACTTCACCAACATCGCCCGCGACGTCGGCGCCGACCCCAAGACGGTCATTTCCTATTTCAGCATTCTGGAGGACACTCTCGTCGGCTTCCTGCTGCCCCCGTTTCATCGTTCGATCCGGAAACAGCAGCGCACGAGTCCCAAGTTCTACTGCTTCGATCCCGGCGTCAAGCGGGCGCTGGAGAGAACGCTCACGATCCCCCTGCAACCCGGCACCTACGACTACGGACGGGCCTTCGAACACTTCGTCGTGACCCAGATCCGTCACCTGTCGCGGTATCGGTACCCGGACTGGAGGCTGTCCTACCTCCGCACGGGCGGGGGCGCCGAGGTTGATCTCGTGATCGAGCGCCCCGGGATGCCGGCCGCGCTGATCGAGATCAAGTCCGCGGACCGCGTGAGCGAGCGGGACGCGCGCGGCCTCGCCCGCTTTACGGGCGATTTCACGGATCCCTCGGCGCTGTGCATCAGCCGCGACCCGACGCGGCTGCGGATCGGCAGCGTGTGGTGCTTGCACTGGCGCGACGCGCTGGTGGAACTGGGACTCGGCTGAGACGGGACGCCGGTCGGCGTTCCCCTCCCGGCCGGTCCCGTGGCCCGGATCAGCGTCCCCCGGCGGTCGCGTCCTGCTCCTCGAGGGCGAACAGCTGGTTGTGGCTCGCGATGTAGAGAACGCCGTTCGCCGGAACGGCGCTGGAATAGACCGAGCCGCCCATGTTCATTTCGGCGATGACCTCCTCGGCCGGCCCCGGCCGGAGCACGACGACGTCACCGTCCTCGTCCCCCAGATACAGCTTGTCGTCCGCGATGACCGGCGATCCCCAGACGGCCGCGAAGGTGTCGTGCACCCAGAGCGGTTCCCCGGTCTCGATGTCGATGGCGTGGAGGAAGCCGGAGAAGTCCGGCAGGTAGAAGATGCCGTCCCTGAGCGCGCCGGTGGAGATGCTGCGGCGGATCGCGTCGTAGTGCCAGAGGCGGCCGGTCTCGGTGATGTCCCCCCGCTGGGTGGCGTCGATGGCGTAGAGATGGCCGACCCCCTCACCGTGTTCCGGATCCTGTCCGTTGGCGATGTAGAGCCGGTCGCCGTGGATGACCGGTGTGGAGATGACGTTGTTCCGGGTGCGCGGCCAGACCGAGTCCTTGGGATTCGTGTCGAACCACCAGAGCGCCTCGCCGGAGCCGGCTTCGTATCCCCGGACCCAGCCGTCCCCCTCGCCCATGATGACCTGGGTCACCCCGCCCACCGAGGCCACCCCGGCGGCGGACCACTGCCCGTGCAGGACGTTCTCCCCGACGTGGTTCGCCTCCCAGACGAGCTCTCCGGTCTCCTTGTCCACCGCGATGATCGCGGGGGCGGACGAGGAAGGGAGGTTCACGTGGCTCTCGTCGTGCCCGTTCGAGGTGTTCACGAAGATGAGGTTTCCGTGAATGACCGGGTTCGAGTTCGACATGTTGTGGGGGAAGGAGCCGATCTCCTCCATCATGTCGAGCCGCCAGATGACGTCCCCGTCGGTCGGGGACTGGCGCGCCTCGTCGGTCACGGGTCCGTCGTTGCCGTTCGCCATGCCGTGGACGTCGAGGGCCAGCAGTTCGCCCCGGTTCGTCACGTAGTAGAGGCGGTCCCCCTCCACGAGCGGCGACGAGCAGATCCCCTGGTACGGCCAGTCGTTCACCCGGCCGGAGACGAGCTTGTCGGAGACCATCTGCCAGAGGAACTCTCCGGTCGCGGCATCGAAGGCGAGAAGGATTCCCTTGTCGCCCACGACTTCCTGGTCGTAGAGGGCCTCGTTGTTGGTGCCGACGAAGATCCGGCCTCCCGCCACCACCGGGTTCCCGTAGGTCTGCGAACCGAGCGCCGCCACCCAGCGCACGTTGTGGCCGCTGTTCACGTCCCATTCGGAAGGGAGCCGGGCGGGGCTGTCGGAGACCATGTTCCGGTCCGGAGTTCCACCCCACATCGGCCAGTCCTGGGCGCTTGCGCCGGCGGCGGCCAGGAGGAGCAGAAGGAGTCCCGGCAGGATGACTTCCCGCCCTTTCCCGCGTTGCACCGGTGAATTCAATCGCGACATGGAGCGTTTCTCGCGGCGGCTCGCCGTGCACTTCGTTCCGGGAACCATGGCGGGGCGCGAGTCTAGCGGACCGCTCGCGGCGGAAAACGCCGCGCGTTAGGCAAACCGCGCGCCAGCGAACAGAATACGGGGCCACCGTGCGCAAGTTCCTGCGCCCCGGCATGTCCGGGGCCGCTATCGCCACCGGAATCCTTGCCCTGGCCGTTTCGGGAGCGGCCTTCGGGGGACAGTCCGCCTCCGGCCCGTCCGCGGTGGAGACTCCAGCCGCACCGGTGAACTGGTCCGCCAACTGGCCCGCCTGGCGCGGGCCGGACGCGAACGGCGTCTCCACCGAGACCGGCCTGCCCGTCCTCTTCGACCCGGACACCAACGGGCTCTGGAAGACCGCGACCCCGGGCGAGGGGCACTCGTCACCGGTCGTCTGGGACCAGCTCGTGTTCGTCTCGGCCTCCATCGCCGGGGACCCGATTCCCGGGCGGGAGCCGCCGGTGCACATCCGGAACGGCGAGGTCTACCTGCACGGCGGGAGCACGGCCGGGAACCTCCATCACACCCTGCTGGCGCTGGCCTACGACGCGCGGACGGGACGCGAGGTGTGGCGGCGGACGGTCCATGACGGCCCGGTCTACGACAACCGGTACCGGAGCAACACCTACGCCTCGCTGACGGCGGTCGCCGACGGGGAGCGGGTCTACTTCTCCTTCGGCAATCAGGGTCTCTTCGCCTTCACGCTCGACGGGGACCCCGTCTGGGCGACCGATCTCGGCGACTACGGCGTCTGGGGTCTCGGCCACGGGATCAATCCGGTGCTGCACGGCGAAACCCTCATCCTCGTCCACGACAACGACGACGGCGAGGGCTCGCGCATCTTCGGGGTGGACCGGCGCAGCGGGGAGATCGCCTGGAGCACCGAGCGGCACGCGCGAAAAGGCTGGGCGACTCCGGCGCTGCTGCCGGTCGGGGGCGTCACCCAGCTCTTCGTGCCCGGCTACCACTTCCTCGGCGCCTACGACGCCGGAAACGGCGTCGAACTGTGGCGGACCGCGCCCTTCGAGGACTCGGCCCCGGTCCACACCCCCGTCCACCAACCCCTCGGGGACGGCCGTCTCGTCTTCGTCTCGACGGGCTATCCCGGCAAGGAAATGCGCGCCCTCGAGGTGCTCCCGGGGGTCGAACCCCGCGTTCGCTGGACCTACGAGCGGGGGACCGGATACCTCCCCTCGGCGCTCCTCTACGAGGGGATCCTGTTCTTCCTGTCGGACGGAGGCGTGATCACCGCGCTCGATCCCGAGGACGGTTCGCTCCATTTCCAGGCGCGCCCCACGAATCCGGGCCGCTACAACTCCTCGCCGGTCGGGTACGAAGGACAGGTCCTGATCGGCAGCCTCGAGGGCGACCTGACCGTGTTCCGGGCCGCAGAGGAGTTCGAGATCGTCGCCGAGAGTTCCCTGCCGGAAGCCATCTGGGCTTCTCCGGCCATCGCCGGAGGAACGCTCTTCCTGCGCACCGTGGACCACCTCTACGCATTCCGCTCGCCGACCGCCGGCGAAACCACGCCGGCGCGCTGAGCTTGCTGGTTCGACAGGCCGGCCGCGCGGCCGGGACGCTCACGGTCACGGCGCTCCTGGCGGGGAATGCCGCGGCACAGCAACCGACGGCTCCCGAGTGGCCACAGTGGCGGGGTCCGGGCGGACAGGCGCACGCGGAGACCGCCGCCCCGCTCCGTTGGGGAACGGACGAGAACATCCTCTGGAAGGTCCCCGTCGAAGGCCGGGGGCATTCGTCGCCTATCGTGGTGGACGATCTGATCTTCCTCACCTCGGCCACCTCCGGCGAGAAGGTGCCCGGGGCGGGGGCGATCATCCATTTCCTCGGCAGCGAGGAGTTCCTCCACCCCGACAGCCTGGGCGCCGACCAGCGGCTGGACGTGCTGCTGTTCGCCGTGGATCGACGGAACGGAGCGCTGCGCTGGCGCCGGGAAGTGCGGGCCGGCGGGCTTCCCTACGACAACCGCCACCGGATCGGCTCCTACGCGAATCCCACCCCGGTAAGCGACGGCAAGCGAGTCGTCACCTGGTTCGGAACCCAGGGCCTCTACGCATTCAGCCTGGAGGGAGACCTCCTCTGGTCCCAGGACTTCGGGGGCGTCGGAACCCTGGGGATGGGGGTGGCCACCTCTCCCGTGCTCGTCGCGGCCGCCGGACTCGTCGTGGTCCAGAGCGATGTGGAGGAGGGTGACGGGTCCTTTGTCGCGGCCCTGGACATCGCCACCGGCGCCATTCGCTGGCGGGCGGAGCGGACCCAGCGGGTGGGCTGGGCAACGCCGGCGGTGGTGCAGTCCGCCGGCGGCGGCCCCTCGCTGGTGATCGCGATGGGGACGGACGAGATCGTCGCCTACGGGGCGGATTCCGGAGAGGAGCGCTGGCGCGTGGAAGGACTCGGGGGCAACGCGGTGCCGAGCCCGGTGACCTCCGGCGACGGACTCGTCTTCGCGGTCACGGGGTATCCCCGGAAGAACATCCTGGCGCTCGACCTCGAAGACGGGTCGCTCCGCTGGGACTACCGCAAGGGGCAGGGCTACGTCCCTTCTCCGATCTTCCATCGGGGAACGCTCTACCTGGTCAGCGACGGAGGCATCCTGACCGCCCTCGACGGAGCGACCGGTGAGGTCATCTACGAAGGCGGAAGGATGCCGCTGCCGTCCCGATTCTTCTCGTCCCCCGTCGTGGCGGGCGAGCGCATCTACCTGACCAGCGAGGACGGGGACACCCACGTGATCCGTCCCGGGCCCCAATTCGAGGTCCTGGCGACCAACAGCCTGGACGAACCGGTCATGGCCTCGCCGGCGGTGGTGGACGGCACGATCTATCTCCGCGGCGCCGAGCATCTGTACGCGATCGCGGAACCGGCGGCCGCAGCAAGCTCCAGGCCCTGATGCTTTCACCGCCCCCGGGCGGGAACCCTCGTCCAGGCCTCGTCGTATCCGGAACGAGGACGGCCGCCGCGTGAGCGCGGCAAGCACATCCGAGGAGGCGCATCGATGAATTTCCGAACCCCGAACCACTACCGGACGGGCCCGGCGGCGTCCCTCGCCACCCTGCTTTGGGTGGCGATGGGCTGCGCACCGCCAGCCCCTGACATCCCGAGGTACAGCGCCCGGGCGTTCTACGACACCGAACAGGTCTTCGGGGCGTCCTTCTCGGCAGACGAGACCAGCCTGCTGATGACCTCGGACCGGACCGGCGTGATGAACGTCTACGCGCAGCCGATCGCGGGTGGGGAACCCGAGGCGCTCACCGCCTCGGATACCGATGCCAACCTGGGCATGGCGTTCTTCCCGCATGACGACCGGATCCTGTTCACGGCCGACCAGGGCGGGAACGAGCTGAACCATCTCTACGTCCAGGCGCCCGGCGGCGCTCCGGAGGACATCACCCCCGGAGAGAACCTCAAGGCGGGCTTCAGCGGCTTCACCGCGGACGGCGAGCGGTTCTTCGTCACCACGAACGAACGGGACCCGCAGGCCTTCGATCTCTACGAGTACCGCGTGGAGGATCTGACCCGGCGTCTCGTCTTCGAGAACCCCGGAGGCTTCCAGCCGGGGCCGGTCAGTCCGGACGGACGCTGGCTCGCCGTCACCAAAGCGCGGAACAACGCCGACAGCGACGTTTTCCTCGTGGACCTCGAGGACGCCTCCGCCGAGCCGCGTCACATCACCCCGCACGAGGGGGACGCCTCGCACGGCCCGGTCAGCTTCGACCCGGAGGTCACCGAGCTCCTCTACCGCACCGACGCCCACGGCGAGTTCGCAGAAGTGTGGGCGTACGGCCTGGAGACCGGGGAACACCGCCCGGTGGTGCAGGCCGACTGGGATGTCTTCACCGTGTACTTCTCGGAGAAGGGCACCTACCAGGTGAGCGCCGTCAACGTGGACGCTTCCACGGAGGTCACGGTCGTGGACACCCGGACCGGCGAAACGGTCGAGTTTCCCGACGTTCCCGGAGGCGATGTCACCGGCGTACGCTTTTCCCCGAGCGAGACGAAGCTCGCCTTCTACGTGAACAGCGACACCTCGCCGTCAAACCTCTACGTCTGGGACCTCGAGACCGGCGAGCACCGCCGTCTCACGAACACCCTGAACCCGGAGATCGAAGAGAACCACCTGGTGGACGGGGAAGTGATCCGCTATCCGAGCTTCGACGGTCTGGAAATCCCGTCGGTGCTCTACCGCCCCCACCAGGCCACGGCGAGCGCGCCGGCGCCGGCCCTCGTCTGGGTCCACGGCGGCCCGGGCGGCCAGAGCCGGAAGGGATACCGGGCGCAGATCCAGCATCTCGTGAACAACGGATACGCGGTGCTGGCGGTGAACAACCGCGGCTCGTCGGGCTACGGCAAGACGTTCTTCCACATGGACGACAAGCGCCACGGAGACGTGGACCTGAAGGACTGCGTCGAGGCCCGGTCCTACCTCGAATCGCTCGACTGGGTGGACGGCGGCCGCATCGGGATCATCGGCGGCAGCTACGGCGGCTACATGGTGGGCGCCGCGCTCGCCTTCGAGCCGGAGGTCTTCGACGTGGGGGTGAACATCTTCGGGGTGATGAACTGGGTGCGGACGCTGTCCAGCATCCCGCCCTGGTGGGGCGCGGCGCGCGATTCGCTCTACGCCGAGCTGGGAGATCCGGAGACCGATCTGGAGCGCCTGACCGCCATCTCCCCGCTCTTCCACGCCGAGAACATCGTGCGGCCGCTCTTCGTGGTCCAGGGCGCCAACGATCCGCGGGTGCTCCAGGTGGAGAGCGACGAGATCGTCGAGGCGGTGCGGGCAAACGGCGTGCCGGTGGAGTACGTGATCTTCCCGGACGAGGGACACGGCTTCCGGAACCGGGACAACCGCATCGAGAGCGCCGACCGCATCCTGGGGTTCCTGGAGACGTACCTGCAGTAAGGGAGAAGCCCCGGCTTCCAGACTGGACGCGCGGCGCTGACCGTACGGAAGGCATGTACGGCTCGGAGCGCCGGCCTCTGGCCGGCATCGCGCGGGAGCGCCAAACCCGCGTGGATGGCGGTAACGCCCTGGGAAAGGAGAGCCGTGGTCGGCTCATTCGGACGTGCGGTTTCGCCTCGCTGCGCTCGGCGATGCCGGCCGGAGGCCGGCGCTCCAAGCCGTGTGCGCCATCGGGTGGGCTTGGGGGTGGATGCCGGCCGCCGCCGCGCGCTGTTCCGGGTGGAGGAGTACGGTTTCGCCTCGCTGCGCTCGGCAAGGCTGCCGGAGGCCGGCGGCTCCGAGGGTTGCGCAACTTTCGTCTGAACGCTCTGGGCCTTAGAGTCTGACCGGCAATGAAGCGCGTAGCATCCCTCCTCGCGACCGTATATCTGGCTGTCCCAGCAGCGGCCACCGGGTCCGAGTGGGACCGGTTCCGTGGCCCCAACGGGACCGGAATCGGCCCCGACGGTGAACTGCCGGTCGTCTTCGGCCCCGACCGGGCGCTGATCTTCCGGACGCCGCTTCCGCCGGGGCACTCGTCGCCGATCCTCGCGGGCGGCCGCGTGCACGTAACGGCATTCGTCGAGAACGAGTTCCTGACCATCGCGCTCGACCCCGAGACCGGAGAGGAACTGTGGCGCGCGGCGGCGAAGCGGGAGCGGGTGACCGAGGTGGATTCGCGGAACAACGCGGCGTCACCGAGCGTCGCGGCGACCGGCGACGGGGTGTACGCGTTCTTTCCCGATCTCGGCCTGATCGGCTATGACGGCAAGGGCAGGGAGCAGTGGCGCCAGCCGCTCGGCCCCTTCGACAACTACTACGGGATGGGGGCATCCCCCATTCTGGCGGGCGACACGGTGGTGCTGGTGCTGGACCAGAACCTCAACTCGGAGATCCTCGCCGTGGACCGGCGGAGCGGCGAGGTCCTCTGGCGCACGCCGCGGCCCGAGGCAACGAGCGGCCACTCCACGCCGGTCCTGCGGGAGACGGCGGACGGGCTCGAGATCCTGGCGCCGGGGAGCTTCCTCCTCACCGCCTACGGCGTCGCCGACGGGGCCGCCCGCTGGTGGGTCCGGGGACTGCCCTGGGAGATGAAGTCCACCCCGCTCCTCGAGGGAGACCTGGTCTACGTGAACGGCTACGGGGCGCCCGTGAACCAGCCCGGCAACCAGATCACCCCGCCGACGTTCGCCGAAGCGCTCGAAGCCTCCGACGCCAACGGCGACGGCGTGCTCGCGCGCGAGGAGGCCGCGGGGCATTCCGACTTCTGGTTCGACGTGATCGACCTGAGCAGCAACGGGTTGCTGGAGGCCAGCGACTGGGCGTACTACGAGGCGGTGCTGTCCTCCCAGAACGGCGTCCTGGCAATCCGGCCCGGCGCCCCCGGCGAGGCCGGCGACCTGACCGAGCCGAACACGGTCTGGAGCTACCGCCGGCGGGTCCCCCAGCTTCCCTCGCCGCTGCTCTACGGCGGCGTCCTCTACATGGTCAACGACGGGGGCATCGTGACCGCGCTGGATCCCTCGAGCGGGAAGATGCTCTCCCAGAACCGCCTGCAGGGAGCCGTGGATGCCTACTACGCGTCCCCGGTGGCGGCCGACGGCAAGATCTACTTCGTGAGCGAGCTGGGGCTCGCGGCCGTGGTGCGCCCCCTCGATCCGGGGGAGACGTCCCCGGAACTCGACGTCGTCCAGGTCAACCCGCTCGGGGAAGCGGTCTACGCCACCCCGGCGATCGCGCCCTCGCGTCTCTACATCCGGACCGTCGAGGCGCTCTACGCCTTCGGCCCGGAATAGCGCCGGCCCGCCTACCGCCGGACCGCCCGGTCTTCACCTGCTCGCCGTGAAGCCGATGACCGGAGGGTTGGCCAGGAAGTCGTCCCAGAAGGGGTTGCCGCGCTCGGCGGGGTCGAGCGAAACGCCCAGCCAGCGGAACTCGCGAAAGCCCGCTTCGCCGAAGGCGCGCCGATAGGTCTCCGGGCTCTCGTAGTAGTTGTCGAACTCGAAACTCGCGCCATCGGAGTTCGTGAGGCGGTAGCGGATCGGCGCGCCCGCGGTGGGGACGGCCGGCCCGGTCTTGACGATCCCGTACTTGCTCCACGAGACGGTCCCCCGCGGCGGGTTCAGCACGTTGTCGTTGAACCCGGCGAGGCGTCCGCCGGGGCGGAGCGCGGCGTGGGCGACCGTCAGGAAGCGGAGCAGCTTGTCCGCGCTCCCCGCGTAGTGCAGGAGGTACATGGCGACGACCAGGTCCACCGTACCCTCGGGCCGGTAGTCCGCCGCGTCGGAGCAGACGTAGCGGCATCCGAGGGGGTTCTCCCGTTCCTGCCGCTCGGCCAGCCGGATCATCTCTCCAGAGATATCCACTCCCGTGACCTCCGCCGCGCCGGCGATCCTGAGCAGCCGGGTGTAGAACCCCTCCCCGCACGCGAGGTCCAGGACTCTCAGCCCGCGAATGTCGCCGAGCGCCTCGAAGAGCGTGTGGCGCTCGACGTGCTTCCGGAAGGGAAGCTGCTTCGAATCCTGGTAAGCGGCGGCGATCGCGTCGTACTGGGCCACGCTCACCGAGCATATTCCTCCCCGGGCGGGATAATGGGGACGGAACAACCATGGACTGCCGCCCGCGATGGGCTCAGCGGCGCTTGGCGGCGGCAGGAACCGAAGGGAGGGTCCGGCGTGAAATCCCAAAGAGTCCTGCTGGCAGCGCTGTTGCTGCTCTCCGCACCCTCCTCCAGCGCGCAGGAGGATCCGGGTGAAGCGCTCCGCGGGGCCGCCCGGGAAGGGGACGTGGGCCGCATCGAGGAACTGCTCGCCGCCGGCGCCGACGTGGATGCTCCCAACCGCTACGGCGCCACCGCGCTGTTCTTCGCCGCCGACCGGGGACACCTGGACGTCGTCCGGCGCCTGGCCGACGCCGGGGCCGCCCTCGACATCGAGGACCGCTTCTACCAGATGACGGCCCTCAGCCGGGCCGCGGGTTCCGGCCACCGGGAGGTCGTCTTCTTCCTGCTCGCCCGAGGGGCGCCGGGCGCCGGCGGGTTGCTGGTCCGGGCGTCGCGGCAGGGTGACGAGGAGTTGCTGCGGGCCATCCTCGAGAACGGAAACTTCGACGAGGACGCACTCGGGGCCGCGCGGGAGGCCGCGGACTCGGAAGACATCGCGGCCCTCCTCCGGGAGCGGACCGCGCGGGCGGTGGCGGCGCCCGATCTCACCGAGGAGGCCCGGCAGCAGCTCGCCGGAAGCTACTGGAACGAGACGGCGGAGCGGGGGGTACGGGTCGTGTCCGAGGACGGGATGCTCCGGGCGCGCATCTTCGAGCGCGACGCCGATTCGGGGAACGAGCGCTTCACCGGGCCCCCGGTCGCGCTCGCGCCGCGCGGCGGCCCGCGGTCCTTCATCACGGAGAGCGGAGCCCGGTACGGCTTCCCGGGACGAGGCGGCATGGTCGAACGGCTGATCGTGGAAACCGGCGGTGAGACCGTGGCCTACGGGCCCGAGGGTGAGGCCGAGAGCCGCGCGGCGGCCCGCGAGGTTGCCGAGGCGGCCGCGCCATCGGGAGCGGCTTCCGCCGCCGGAGACCTGGCGCCCATCCGGCCGCGCCCCTGGCCGCAGTTCCGCGGTCCCCGGGGCTCGGGCATCGCCGACGAGCAGGGCGTGCCGCTCCGCTGGAACGCGGCCGACGGCGAGGGGATCGCCTGGGAAGCCGCCCTCCCGGGTCTCGGGGTGTCGAGCCCGATCGTGTGGGAGCAGCGCGTGTACGTGGTGATCGCCGCGAGCCTCACGGAGGACTCGGAGTTTCGGATCGGCCTCTACGGCGACGTGGCGCCGGTCCAGAACGACAGCGCCCACCGCTTCGAGCTGCGCGCCTACGACCTGGCCAGCGGCGCTCCCGCGTGGGCGACCGAACTGCGCCGCGGCGTACCGAAGACGCGCCGGCACACCAAGTCGAGCCAGGCCAACGCCACCCCGGTGACCGACGGCGAACGGATCGTCACCCTGCTCGGGAGCATGGGCGTGCTGCTCGCCCACGACCTCGAGGGCAACCTCCTCTGGGAGCGTGAGGTCGGGGTCCTGAACAGCGGCTGGTTCTACGACCCCGACTACCAGTGGGGACACGCCTCCTCGCCGGTGATTCACGGCGGCGCCGTCATCGTCCTGGCCGACGTCCATGGCGACGCCTTCCTCGGCGCCTTCAACTTGGAAGACGGAGGGCCCCTCTGGCGGGCGCCCCGCGACGAGGTCTCCACGTTCTCCACGCCGTTCGTGCACGACGTGGGAGGAGACGCCGAGGTCGTCGTGAACGGCACGGTGATCCGGGGTTACGACGCCGCCACCGGCGCCGAACGCTGGCGGCTGGGCCCCAACTCGGAGATCCCCATCAGCGTGCCGCTGCTCGGCGACGGCCTGCTGTTCGTCCAGGCCGGCTATCCACCCATCCGTCCCATCTACGCCATCCGTCCCGGAATGGAGGGCGACCTGAGCCTCGCTCCCGGGGAGGACTCGAGCGAAGCGATCGCCTGGAGCAAGAGCCGTGGCGGGGTGTACATCCCCTCGCCGATCTTCTACCGCGGCGTCCTCTACCTAGGCGCGAACAACGGCCGCCTCTCCGCCTACGACGGCGAGACCGGGGAGCGTCTCTATCGCGCCCGGATCGGGGGCATCGGGGGCTCCTACGCGGCTTCGCCGTTCGCCGCCGACGGCCGGCTCTACTTCACCACCGAGGAAGGGGACACCTTCGTCGTGCGGGCGGGACGCGAATACGAGCTGCTCGCGAAGAACAGCGTGGACCGGATCGTGATGGCCTCCCCGGCGGCGAGCGGCGGCATCCTCGTCATCCGGGCGATCGACCGGCTCTTCGGGATCACGCGCTAGTTCCACTCCGCGGGCGCGCGCTTCTACAATGGACGGCACCTCCGGAGGTCTTCCCGTGGTCCGATTCCCGCTTCGCGCTCTCCTGCCGTTTCTGATTGCCGGTCTCCTCCCGGCGACCCTGGCCGCCGAGGACTGGCCCCACTGGCGCGGGCCGTCGCATGACGGGGTCAGCGCGGAAACCGGCCTGCCGGTGGAATGGGACACCGAGAACGGGGTGGTGTGGAAGGTGCCCATGCCCGCCTGGAGCGGCGCGACCCCCATCATCTCGGGAGACACGATCTTCCTCAATGTCTCCATTCCGGAGGACGCCGCCGGAGTCCCGTCCAATCCCTCCGAGGGCTACCGCCGCCGGCGCGGCGCCGTCGAGGGACGCGGCAACGTCGCCTATTCCGGGCACATCGAACTCTGGGCGCTCGACAAGGCCGACGGGACACCGCGCTGGAAGCGGCATCTGAGTGACCGGGACACGCGCGGACGCAAGCAGAAAATGTCCTCGCCCTCGCCGGTAACCGACGGCACCCACGTCTTCGTGCTGACGGGGACCGGCATCCTGAAGGCGTTCGACTTCGACGGAACGGAACTCTGGTCGCGCAACATTCCGGCGGACTACGGCGATTTCGGACTGAACTGGGGCTACGCGAGCAGCCCGCTCCTGTTCGAGGATGCGATCTACGTGCAGGTGCTGCACGGGATGAAGACCGACGACCCGTCCTACCTCCTGCGCATCGACAAGGCGACCGGAGAGACCGAGTGGCGCGTGGAGCGGCCGACCGAGGCGATTCGGGAGTCTCCCGATTCCTACACGACGCCCTTCGTGCACGACGTGGACGGGCGCTTCGAACTCGTGATCACCGGAGGCGACGTCGTCACCGGCCACGACCTCGACACCGGCCGGGAGCGCTGGCGCTCCGACGGCCTCAACCCGGAGAACAACGGCGCCTACCGCATCGTGGCGTCACCGGTGGTGAAGGACGGCATCATCTACGCCCCGACCCGGGTGAAGCCGCTGCTCGCGCTCCGCACCGGCGGGGAAGGGGACATCACCGACTCGCACCGCATCTGGTCCTTCGACCGGGGGCCCGACGTCCCGAGCCCGGTGACAGACGGCGAGCGCTTCTACGTGGTGACCGACAACGGGGTGATGTACGCGCTGGACGCCAAGACCGGAGAGGTCCTCCTGGGGCCGACCCGCCTGCCGTCCGGCACCTACAGCGCCTCCCCCGTGCTGGCCGAAGGCCGGATCTACATCATCAACGAGGACGGAGTCGCCACGGTGGTGGGGCTGGGTCCGGATGCCCTCGAGATCCTCGCCACCAACGACATGGGGGCCTACACCCTGAGTTCCATGGCGATGTCCGGGGGCCGGATCTATCTGAGGACTGCCGAGGCGCTCTACTGCATCGGTGACTGAACGGCCGGCCGGGCCGCCCGGATCAGGTCGCCGCCCGGCTACGGCGGGTGCCGAGGTACGCGGAGAGGAGAAGCGCTGCGGAAGCCGCGATCCCCAGAAAGTTGGCCAGAGCGAACAGTTCGTCGGCCGCCGGGGGCCATAACAGGAGCCCGGCCGCGGTCAGGGCGCCGGCCCGAACGGGGGCCGTGAGCGGGCCGAACAACCAACCCGCGATCCCCGCGGAGAGGAGCAGGACGACGGCGCTGCCCAGGATGACGGCGACGATCGCTCCGGGGACACCCCGGCTTCCGTCCAGAATCAACAGCAGCTCCGGCCGGAACACGAAGAAATAGGGCAGGGCGAATCCCGCGAGCGCGTAGCGGAATGCGGTGAGCGCGGCGGGAATGATGGGGGTGTTCGCGATGCCGGCGGTGGTGTAGGCGGCGAGCGCGACCGGCGGCGTCACCATGGACATCATCCCGAAGTAGAAGATGAAGAAGTGGACCGACAGGGGTGGGACACCGAGCTGGCCGATCACGGGCCCGATGAGGATCGCCATCAGGAGGTAGCAGACGGCGGACGGCAGCCCCATTCCCAGGACGATCGAACCCACCATGATGAGGAGGAGGGCCGGAAGCAGTCCCTCGCCGGCAACGGACAGGACGGCCGCGGGAAAACGGGTGCCGAGCCCCGTGAGAGTGACCATCCCGAGGATGATTCCCACGGCCCCCGCGGCCGCGACCAGCGGAGCCGCCCCCTGTGCGATACGGCCCAGCGAATCCAGCAGCTTCCGAAGATCGGGACGGGTGCTGCGGTGCCAGAGGGAGGCCGCGACCACGATGAGCAGGGCGACGCTGACCGCCCGGAAGACGGTCCGCCCGGCGATGAGGGCCACGACCAGCGACACGAGGCCGACCCCGAACACGACGCCCGCCTGCACGGGGACCTTCTCGCCCTGCTCTTCCACCCCGCTCTCGGCCGCGGGCGTTGCCAGGTGGCGGCGGGCGTGCAGATGGACCATGGCGATCAGCGCCACGTAGTAAAGGAGGGCGGGCAGGATCGCCGCCTGCACCACCTGGAGATAGCTCACCGGCGGGTCCACCAGTTCGAGCATCATGTAGGCGGCGGCTCCCATCACCGGCGGAACGAGAGCCGCCCCGGAACTGGCCGCCGCCGTGATCCCGGCCGCGGCGCGGGCGGTGAAACCGGTGCTCCGCATCAGGGGAATCGTCACCGTGCCGGTGGTCGCCGCGTCGGCGACGGCGCTTCCGGAAAGCGATCCCATCATCGCGTTCGCGACCACCGACACCTTGGCCGCTCCTCCCACCGTACCGAGGAAAAGACGGCGCGCCGAGGTGGTGATGAACCGGATGGCTCCGGTCGCCTGCAGCATCGCCCCGAAGACCACGAACAGGAACACGTAGGCGAACATGACCTTCATCGCGATCCCGAAGACCCCCTGGCTCTGCAGGAAACCCTGGGAGGCGATGCGGGCGAGGGAATACCCCCGGTGGGGGAAGAGGAGTTCCGGAAGGTGGGGGCCGATCGCCGCGTACAGGAGGAAGAGGCCCGCCAGGATCGGCAGGGCGGGCCCGATCACCCGCGCCGTGGCCGCGAGCACGCCGAACAGCCCGAGGAGCCCGAGCGCGATGTCGAGGCCCGTCTCGCCGCCGGCGCGGTCACCGAGCGTCGAGGGGCCGAAGCCGCTCCAATAGAGGACGTAGGCGCAGCTCCCGACCGCGGAAAGGAGACCGAGGAGGTCGAGCCCGCGCCGCCACCAGGGATCGCCGGGCTTCATCCGGATCAGGAAGGCGAGCGGCAGGCCGAAAAGCGCGAAGGCGGCCAACTGGGCCTGAGGCGTCAGTGCCGGCCGATTGACCTCGACCAGAACGAAGGCGGTCAGGAGGAGCGTGAGGATCGCGACGGCAGCGCCGCGAACGCCGAAGGGCTCCCGCGGGACCGATTCACTCACCGCGGCGGCGCGTCCGGAGTTCGGTCAGGGATCCACCCAGATTCCGGCTTCCCGGTAGAAGCGCACGGCGCCGGGGTGGAAGGCGACGCCGGTGTTGCGGGCGGCGTTGTTCTCGTTGATCGCCCGGCCGGCCGGGTGCTTCTCGACCACCGACTCACGCCGTTCCCAGAGCGCCCGGGTCGCCTGGTAGACGGTCTCCTCATCGGCGTCCGCCCGCGTGATGAGGTGCATCGAGCCGACGTCGAGCCCGAGGTAGTCCTCGTCCTGGCCGCGGTAGGTCCCGGCGGGAATGACCGCCTCCCGGTAGAACGGATACCGCTCGGGCAGCCGGCTGCGAATCTCCGGGTCCAACGGAACGAGCAGCGTGTCCATCCCGGCGGTCGCCTGCACGATGGAAGCGGTAGGCACCGCACCTCCGAGGAAGGCCGCCGCCGCCGAGTCGTCGCTCAACATGTCCACGGCGCCCGCCTGGGTGTTGTAGAGCGGGATGAAATCCTCGTAGGTGACCCCGTGCGCCTCCACGATCGGCCGGATGAAGTGCTCGAAGCCGGCGCCGGCCACCCCGACGACGACCCGCCTCCCGGCGAGATCCTGGATCCGGTTCACTTCGTGCCGCCGGGGAGACACGAAGGTGGCCACGTTGGGCGCCAGGGTCATGACGGCCTGCACCGGATACGCCCGGCCCCAGCCGTCCTCACCGCGGGCCGCGAAGTACGTCACGGCGGAATTCGAGACCGCGAAATCGAGCTCACCGGAAGCCAGCCGGCGGATGTTCTCTCCCGACCCCTTGGTCGCTTCGGGAGTGACCCGGAGGCCCGCCTCGCCGAGCACTTCCGCCAGGGCGCCGCCGACCACGAAGAACGCCCCGCCGGGAGGTGCCGTGCCCAGGCTCAGAAACGCGGGAGGGGCGCCGTCGCCGCCTCCGCCGCACCCACCGGCGGCGAGCAGCGGAATGGAAAGGCCCAGGAGAGCGCGAGAGACAGCGGCGTGGCGGCGTGCGGAGAACATCAGGCGGCGATTATCGCGCCCGGACTAGCGGGACTGTGCGGCCAGTGGGCCGGAGAGGGCGGCGGCCAGGTCGTCGAGTGTGTCGAACCCCATGCGTCCCGGGTCCGATTCCACCAGCGCGAATCCCGGGAGGATGCGGTCGCTACCGTCCTCGTCCGTGCGGAGGTGCCGCTTCCCCGCCTCTCCGGACGTCACGCGGGGAAGCCGCCCGCTCTCCCCGGTCAGGAAGACCAGCGCCCTCTCTCCCACCATGAACTGCGCCGAATGCGTCGCGGTCATCCGGGTGTCCCCCACGGTGCCGCCGGGCACCCGGAAGCGGACCAGGTTGCGGCCGGCGCCCTTGAAGCGCCGCTCGGTGCGCAGGGTCACCGTGGTGAAGATCTCGCGCCGGTCGGACGTCCACGCGGAGCGCATGTCGAGCACCTCGCCCGCGACGATCGTGTCCGAGTTCTCGACCAGCTCCGAAAGCCCGGGCCAGGCGTAGGGATTCCGGAACCGCTCGTTCTCCGGCGGCTGGTTGCGCTGCGCCGTCGCGGGCGACCCGAGGGCCAGGAGGCTGCCGGCGATCAGCAGCGAGAGCGCGGCAAACCTGCGGGCCGCAATGTCCGCTGTCTCGACTCCGCGCATGCTTCAAGCATATCCATCCCGTCCGGGCACGCGCCAACCGTCGGCCGTTCGAACCTCTCGCGGACCTCGCCGAGCGGCCGAGGGGTGTCAAGATTCCGGCATCCCCGAGTTCGTCGTGCCGCCGGTAGTCCGTCCCCCCCGAACCGCCGTTCGTGGCCGCCGGCCCGCGGGGATGGCGATCTTCCTGGCGCTCGCCGTGGTCCTCGTTCCGGGTGGCGACGCCTTCGGCTACCGGTTCTTCTGGCGAACCGTGGATGACTCGGCGTTGCCGGTCGCGGCCAACGCCGCCCGCTGGGACCCGGCGGTCTGGGGGCCGGGAAGGACGTTGCAGTTCGTCGTTGGCGACTCGCCGCGGTGGACGGAGCCCTGGGAGGATGCCCGCGGGGAAGAGCAGGATCCGCCGTTCGAGAGCCTGGAAGACGTGATCCCCTTCGCCCGGAGGGCGCTCGCCTTCTGGTCGGCGCCCCCCAGTACGGATATCCACTGGACCGTTGCCGGGGTGGGCGGCGAACTCCACGCGGAACGCGACCATGTCAACGCCATCCGGATGCACCCGTTCGGCCACGGAGCGTCCTATGCCCACATCTGGGACCGGAACGGGGAGATCGTGGAGTGCGACGTGTCGCTGAATCCGCGGCACACCCAGGACCTCGAGGGCCGGGGCCTGGAGGTGCTGATTCACGAGTTCGGTCACTGCATCGGCCTCGCGCACTCGGCGATGTTTCCGACCTGGGACACCTGGGGATGGCGCCACGGCTTCCGGCCCGCCCTCTGGGATACGGATCCGGTGATGTCCTACGGCTACCTGCCGGAACCCGGGTTGACCCCCGACGACCTCATCGGCGCCTCGCTGCTCCGGCCCGCACCCGGCTGGCTGGACCGGGTCGGCAGCATCGCGGGGCAGGTGACCCTGGACGGCCGCCCCGCCCGCTACGTCCCGGTGTTCGCGACGCGGATCTCCGGCGAGGAGGTCGTCGCCTCGGCGAACACGTTCACGAACGGCGAGGGCTTCTTCGCCATCGAGGGACTCTCGCCCGGCGGCTACCTGCTGGCCGCCGGCGCGATGGGCGACATCAGCGGGAACTCGTCGCTGGTGGACCGGGGCGCCACGCTCGGCTCGACCGACCAGTACCTGCTGGAACCGGTGCGCGTCGTGGCGGGACAGGAGACCAGGGTTCCTCCGGTTCCCCTGCGGGCGGGACGCGAGGCGTCTCCCTTCCGGCGCGAATGACCCGTAAGCTGCTGCTCGCCGCCCTGCTGGCCGCGCCGGCGCTCTTCGCCTGTGGCGGAGGCGAGAGCGCTCCCGTCGCGCCGCCGCCACCTCCTCCCCCGCCTCCGGCGTTCGCGATTTCGTTCGCGGAGACGGCGCTCGAGGTCCGCGAGGGGGAGACGCTCGCGGTGGGCGTGCGATACGAGGTCCGGGATCTCCCCGGCCCGGTGCAGGTCCGCCTCAGCGCCACCCACGACGGCGCGTCGGAGGCCGACTACGAGCTCGGGGTGGATTCGGTGGAGCTCCCGGCGGGCCACGACCTCGCCGGCGAGGCGAACTTCGAGCTTTCCGCCGTGGCCGACCTCTTCTTCACCGAGGGCGCCGAAGTCCTGCCGCTCGCCTTCGCCTATTCCGGCGGACCGGCCGATCTGGGTGATCCGGTCGAGATCTCGATCCTCGAGGCGGGCGCCTCGCCGTGTCCGGGCATCAGCATCATCGGGCTCCCCTGGCGGGAAGAGGAATCCCCGGACGAAGACCTGGCGAACATGCTCGCCACCACGCTGAACCTGGAGATCGGGGCGGGCGGCGCCGGTGTCCGGCTGGAGATCCTGGGGCCGTACTTCGATCTCGGCACGAACGGCCGGATCGCGGAATCCGTGTCGGCGTTCGGGATCAATCGGTGGAGCGTCCGCACCGGGTCCGGAGCGATCGTGCACGAACTGGACGTGAACTGGTCCGGCGAGGAGTGGTTCGAGGAGGAGGCGGAGGAGAGCCTCGACCTGGCGTTCCTCGGCGGTGCGTGCTCCGGCGACCCGGTCGCCTCGTGCACCAGCGCCGGCTGCGAGATCGTCCCCTAGCAGTCCCCGGGCGCGTCGATCAGATCGGCGGCAGTTCCTCGTGCCAGGAAGTTCGCTCCTGGTAGGCGTGGGCGACCTGGAGCAATCGGCCCTCGGAGAAGGGCGGCCCGTAGATCTGGAGGGCAAGGGGTCGCATCGGCGGCTCCGACGTGAACCCGCACCCCATGGTGAGGCCCGGATAGCCGGTCATGTTGCCGATGAAGGTGTTTCCGGGACGGCTGTCCAGCTCATCGGGATCGGTCCCCGCGCGGACGTCGCTCATGGCCGCCGCCTCCGAACGGAGCGGATCGGCGGGGGAGAGCGAACTGGGCACGATCATCACGTCGCAGCTCTGGAAGACCTCCGCCATCTCCTCCTGCAGGATGGTTCGCAGCCGCAGGGCCTTGATGTAGTCGGTGGCGGGGTAGAACTTCGCCACCTCCAGCCGTTCGCGCACCAGCGGATCAAGATCCTCGGGCTGCTCGGCGAGGCGCTTCTCGTGGAACGTCGTGGCCTCCGCCATGGCGACGATCCACCCGGCGCCCCCGGCGAGGTGCGCGTGGGGCACTTCGACGTCCACGACCTCCGCCCCGTCCGCCGTGAGCAGCGCGATGGCGGAGCGGACCGCCTCCTGCATCTCGTCGGTAGCGCTTTCGAAGAACCCCGCGACGGGGACGCCGATGCGGAGACCGGAGACTTCCGGCGTGAGTCCCGCGAGATAGTCCGGAACCGCCATGTCGGCCGCCGTCGGGTCCCGGGGATCCGCACCGGCGATCGCGCCGAGCATCGCCGCGGCGTCCCAGGCGGTGCGCGTCATGGGCCCCGCGTGGTCGAGGGTCCAACTGAGCGTGGTGACCCCGAAGCGGCTGATCCGGCCGTAGGTCTGCTTGAGGCCGACGATGCCGCAGGCGGCGGCGGGACCACGAATGGAGCCCCCGGTGTCGGTTCCGATCGAGAGCGGGATCAGGCGGGCGGCCAGGGCGGCGCCGGAACCCGAGGAAGACCCGGAGGGCGTGTAGTCGGTCGCCCAGGGATTGCGCGCCGGGCCGAACCCGGAGAGCACCCCGCTGCCCATCGCGAACTCGAGGAGGTTCAGCTTGCCGATCAGGATGGCGCCCGCCGCATTCAGTCGCGCGGTGATGGTGGACTCGTGGTCCGGAACCCAGTCGGCGGTCGCCTGCGAGCCGTTCGTGGTGAGGATGCCGGCGGTCGCGAGGATGTCCTTCGGGGCGTACGGGATTCCGTGCAGAGGGCCGCGCCAGTCGCCCGCGGCGATCTCCGCTTCGGCCGCCCGCGCCCGCTCGCGGGCGTGATCGGCGGTGACCGTGATGAAGGAGTTGATGATCGGATCCACGGCCTCGATATGGGCGAGGTGGGCGTCCACGACCTCGACGGGCGAGAGTTCCCGGCGGCGGATCCGCTCGGAAAGCGCGCGGCCGCTGAGCTGGCAGAGTTCCGGGATCATCGGATCACTCCCCTGGGTCCGCCGCGCCCGGTCCGCGGGCGACGAACGTCACGGCGGGTTCGACCAGGTCCGGGATCTCCAGTTCCCGAACGGCGCGAAAGAAGGCGTGATTCATGCGCACCGCCGGGAGAATCGTGGACAGCCGGTCCGCGGGCAGCGGGTGATCGAGCAGGCTGTTCGCGTACCCGAGGGCGGTGACCGTCGGGCCGGCGCCCGGGTCCGGCCCGGTCTCGCACCCCGCGAGGATCAGGGGCGCCGCGACCGGCGCCGCGGCGGCGCTGCCGAGCAGCCGCCGGCGGGTCATGGGTTTCGGAGTGCGCCTCGACATAACGGACCTCCGCTCTTGTGAACCGGGCCCCGATTCTACCGGCGCGGCCTGGGGAGCGGGACCGGGGTGGTCCCGCTCCCGGCCGGGGTATCCTTATGTCCCGTGCTGCTTCGCGAAGCCGATCGCACGGCGGTCCGGAAACACTTCGAGGACCTTGCCGGCCCCGTCTCCGCCACCGTCTATTCGCGGCCCGAAAGCTCTCTCGTGGTGCCGGGCCGGACATCCTGCCGGACCTGTCCGACGACCGAGGCGCTGTTGCGGGAGGTGGAAGAGCTTTCCGAGCGGTTCACCGTGGAGATCCGGGACGTGGACCAGGCTCCGGATGCGGCGCGCGACGCGGGAATCGTCCGTTTGCCGGCGATCGAACTCACCGGCGCCGCCAAGGGGCGGGTGCGTTTCCTGGGGCTGCCGGACGGTCACGAATTCGGTTCGCTGATCACCGCGGCGACCTGGGTTTCCGGGGCGCCGCTGACGCTTTCCGAAGATGCCACCGAGCAGTTGTCGGCGCTCCGGCGTCCGGTCCACGTGAAGGTCTTCACGACCCCCACCTGACCCTGGTGCGCACCGGCGGCCAGTCTGGCCGTCCAGTTCGCGGTGGCGAGCCCCGAGGTGACGACCGACATCGTGATGGTCCAGGAGTTCCCGGACCTGGCGCGGACCTATTCCGTCTCTTCGGTGCCGCTGACCGTGGTCGAACCGCTGGAAGACGGGGCCGGCGTCACAGGGCAGGGGACCTCGGTGCTCGGGGCCCGGGGGGAGGAAGCGTTCCTCGCGGCGGTGGCCGAGGTGGGCGCCGTCTCCAATCCGGATGAGGAGCCGCGATCGTGAGCGGTCAGCGTCCCCGGTATCCCAGCGCGGACTGGCGGGTGGACCGGCGCCGGGCGCTGCGCGTCCTCTCCGGCGGAGCCGCGGCCGTCCTGGGCGGACCGGTCTTCGCCGGAGAAAGGGCGGCGCCCTTCTCCGAGGACTCGCTCGCCGACCTCGGGCGGCGTCTCCACGGAGTCCGGAGGCGTTTCGGCCTCCGCCAGGCCATCGGCATCCACGTGGAAGACCTGACGACCGGGGCCGCCCTCTTCAGCCACAACGCGGACCGCGGCTACGTGCCGGCCTCGGGCATGAAGCTGCCGATCATGGGGGCCTGTCTCCACTATCTGGGACCGAGCTACCGCTTTCCGACGCGTCTGCTCGTGGATGCGCCGCCAACCGAGGACGGCGTCATCGAGGGGCCGGTCCACGTCATCGGCTCTGGGGATCCCAGCATCCAGCGGCATGACATGGACTTCATCGCCGATTCCCTGGCGGCGTTCGGGCTCACCGAGATCCGGGGCGACATCGTCCTCGACGACTCGTTCTTCGAGGTCCAGGAGACCGACCAGGCCCTCGTCCGGCGGCGGATCCGGACCCGGGACCCCATCCAGAGCGCCCTCGGCTACCACTGGAACCGGGTGGAGGTCGCGGGCGTGCCCGGGGACGGCCAGCAGCCGGCGGTGCGCGATGAGGGGTATGGGTACTACGCCATTCAGAACCGGATGGTGCTGCGCAACTCAGGGCGTCCCTACATCCTGGCGCAGCGCCGGGGCGAGCGCCGGATCCGGCTCCAGGGCCGCATCCTCAGGGGCGGCAACGAACGTGTCGCGATGTTCACGGCGACGGAGCCGGCCCTCTATTTCGGCCACGCCCTCAAGGGCAAGCTCGTCGAGCGCGGCGTGCAGGTGACCGGCGAACCGCGACGGGGGACCGTTCCGGCCGGCGGCGAGAAGCTCCTGCTCTACCGCCACGAGTCCGCCCCCCTGACCCAGGTCGTGGAGGCGCTCGGCAAGTACAGCAACAACTGGTCCGCCGAACAGCTCCTCTATGCCGTCGGAGCCCATCGCTGGGGGTCGCCCGGAACGCGGGAGAAGGGCGTGCGGGCGACGGAGGAGTACCTCGTGGGGCTCGGGTTTCCCGCCGACAGCTTCGCGGTCGACGACGGCTCGGGACTCTCGAGGAAGAACCGCCTGAGCGCCCGCCTCCTCGTCGGCGTCGTTCGCGATCTGTACAGCCAACCGGAACTCCGGACGGATTTCCTCTGTTCGCTCGCTGTTTCCGGCGTGGACGGCACCCTCGCCCGCCGCCTCTGGGGCGAAGAGACCCTCGGCCGGGTGGTGGCGAAGACGGGGACCCTCAGCGGGGTCAGTTCGCTCTCCGGGGTCGCGTTTTCCCTTGCCGCCGAGAACCGGGCGCTCGGTTTTTCGGTCATGACGAACGGCCTCCGCAACTCCTGGAACGCCGACGCCGTCGAAAACCTGATCGCGGGGGAGCTCGTCCGCTGGAACGGCGTTTCCACCTAGTTCCGTGTGAAGGCCGTCCCCGGACTCGATCCCCCCGAATACGTCGGCT
Organism: Acidobacteriota bacterium; assembly: GCA_022820545.1. GTDB lineage: Bacteria > Acidobacteriota > Vicinamibacteria > Marinacidobacterales > Marinacidobacteraceae > Marinacidobacterium. The sequence continues at coordinate 27,089 of JAJEFG010000027.1, forward strand.
GGACCGAAGATCCGGAACTCCTCGGTGAGTTCGGGGCGACGGCCCTGCGCGACTCGCGGCGCGCCACCGTCGTTCGGGGGCTCGGCGAGCCGGCGAGGCTCCGGCTCTACGAGGGGCTCGTCCGCAACCGGCTCCACGACCTGCAACTGAAGCGCTGGGTCCGCTCCGGCGTGCTGTCCAAGGCGTGGCTCGGGCCCGGCGAGGAGGCCGTGACCGTCGGGGCCTGCCACGCGCTCCAACCCGGCGACGCCGTCGGGCCGATGATCCGCAACATCGGCGCCTGCCACGAACGAGGGATGAGTCTGGCCTCCATGTTTCGCGGGGCCCTCGGCACCGCGGACGGACCGGCCCGGGGCAGGGACCTCCACTTCGGCGACCTCGAGCGAGGGATCGTGGCCCCCATCAGCATGGTCGGTTCCCTTGTCCCGGTGTGCGCCGGCATGGCGCTCGCCTTCCGGCTCCGGGGGGAATCGAGAGTGGCCCTGACCTGGGCCGGGGACGGCACCACGGCAACGGCGGCCTTCCACGAGGGCATGGTGTCCGCCGTGGCGCTCCGGGCGCCGCTCGTCGTGGTGATCCAGAACAACCGGATCGCGCTCGGGACGCCGCTGCCGGAAGGAGCCGAGGAACGGCTCGCGCAACTCGGCGGCGCCTACGGAATCTCCAGTCTGCCGGTGGACGGCAACAACGTGCTCGACGTGTTCGCGGCCACGATGCTCGCCCGGCAGGAGGCCCTCGCCGCGTCCCGGCCCGTCTTTCTGGTGGCGGACACCTTCCGGATGGGCGGGCACGCCACCCACGACGAAGGAGAAAGCCGGAGGATCCTGCCGGCCGACCTGTTCGTGCACTACGGCCGGCGGGATCCGGTCCGCACCTATCGGGCGTTTCTGCGGCTGGGCGGCGCCGGCGGGGAGCCGGTACCCGACGGCGTACTGGAGGAGATCGAAACGCGGGTGGAGGCGGAAGTCAGGAGCGCCGAACGCGAGGCGCTCACCTCGCAGTCCACTGGCCGGCCCGATCCGGGCGGGGCGGGGGAGGGGGTCTTCGGCCCCTGAGCCGCTACAGGCGGGTCTTGGCCGGGAAGTGGTTGAGCCCGAGCCGGGCCGCGGTACGGTCCGTCTGATCCACGATCGCAGCGGCGTTGATGCCGATCGCGATGACGATCGCTTCGCTGATCTCTTCCTTGGTGGCCCCCAGCTTGAGGGCCTTCTTCACGTGCCCGTCGAGGCAGCCTTCGCACTGGGCGATCAGGGAACAGGCGAGGGCGATCAGCTCCTGCACCTTGGGATCGAGATGCTTGTTCTCGGAAAAGTAGGTTTCCTTGTAGAACTGGCCGTAGATGGCCTTCATCCGGGGCTCGAGCATCGAATAGGAGGCCGGGGCCGAGCCGTTCGCCTTCTGCTGGGCGTTTTCGTTCCCCGCCGGCTTCGGTTCATAGTCGATCCCGGGAATCCGGGCCTCGGGGGCCGCTACGTTGTCCGCCATGCCGAATGTTGCCTCGTGCCCGCCGCTCTCGGCCGGGACTTCGTTTCGGAGGACGGCGGGTGGGAAGGCCACCGGTCTGGCGCCGCCCGCTCAGCGCGTCGAAAGAGGAGTAACCGGGGAAGGTTAGCATTCCGAACGCGTGCCGGTCTTTCGATGTTCCGTAGCGCTGGCGGCTCCGCTGGATGCGGTCTTTTCGTTCTTCTCGAACGCCGCGAACCTGGAGGTGCTCACGCCGCCCTGGCTCCGCTTCCGGGTCCTGACCGAGGGCGAGATCCCGATGGCGCGCGGCACGCAGATCGACTATCGGCTGCGTCTTCACGGTCTGCCCCTTCGCTGGCGCAGCGAGATCACCGCCTGGGAGCCGCCGCGTCGCTTCGTGGACGAACAGGTGATCGGCCCCTACCGGAGCTGGGTTCACGAGCACCGGTTCGATATCGAAGAGCGCCCGGGCAGGGAACCGGTGGTGATCGCTTCCGACGAGGTGCGCTACGAGGCGCCGGGTGGATCTCTGGTCGAGCGGCTCCTCGTCGCTCCCGATCTCAAACGGATCTTCCGGTATCGGACGGCCAGGCTCCGGGAGCGGTTCGGTTGGCCGGACGACTGACGCCGCGCAAACGGGGATCGCCGCCCAATGTCGGCGCGCCGACATTGGTGGCCGGAGGCGACGGCAGCCTTCTTCGGGGGGCATTGGCGAGAAGAAGTCTGCGGCCCTTGGGCCCCGTGCCGAACGGAAACGGGTGTTCCAGACTTTCGATGCGGCAGGCGTTCCTGGTATCCGCGCCGAGGCGGCGGTCGCGTTTTTCCGGGCACGGTGGCGCCGTGCGCATTGCGGAGCACCGCGCGTGCCGGCCAGAGGCCGGCGTTCGCACCGTTTCGCGACTCCCAAGCGCCGCGCGCGCTTATCGGATGTTGCGCCAGCAACTTCGGATAAGCACCGCGCTCTTATCGGATGCTGCGAAAGGCGTGGCTTCGTTCCGAATTGGCCGCGAATCCTTATCGAAAGCTGCTTTCGCAGCTTCCGATAAGGATGAGTCCGGTCCATGTGCGGCGTTGCGTGCGCGCGCGGCCGGGGGCCGCTGGCGGTGCTTGACGGGTTGCGCGAGGAGTGGACCGGTGGAGCTGTTGGCGACGTTGTCGGGGAGCCCGAAAAGGGCGCCGAGACGGACCGGATCGGCGGCGAGAGGGAGACGTTCCTGGCGCTGGTGTCGGGGCCGCGACGCCGGAGTGTTGGGCACGCAGGCAGGGCAGGGGGCGACGGCGGGGGAACCGTCGGGGCGCGTGGAGTGGACCCAGCAGGTGTCGCCGCAGTCCGGGCAGTCTTTGGGAGGGGTGCTCATCGGCCGATCGCGGGATCGATTGCGGGTCGCCGGGTTGGGGAGGTTCGGGTAGAGCGTATTAGCCGAATGGGCTGGGGAGCGTCAAGTCAGGAGTAGCGGAAAAGGTGCCGAATTTATCTGTCGGGGCGAACGGGACTAGAATCCGAAGACCATGAGTGCGGAAGTCCTCTCGATCCTCGGCGTCGGAGTGTCTCTGGCGGCCCTCATTCTCTCGGGGCAACGATCCCTGAACACCCGGATGGATCGGCTGGAGGGGCGGATGGACCGGCTGGAAGCCGCGATTCACGCCCTCGGGGAACGGGTTGCGCGTCTCGAGGGCGCGGTTCCCTTCCTCACCACCCGGCCGCTTCCGGATCCGGAGAAGCCCGCCGCGCAGGTGAGCGCGTAGCCGGGGCCGGCCGGCCCGCTCTCCACACAAGAGCCGTTATCGGAACCTGCGTCCGGACCTGGTGCGCCCGGGCAGCCCGAATTTGGCCTCCTGGAGGCCTGCGCAGCTCCTCGAGGAGCCCGGATCCACGCCGGCGCCGGCGAGATCCGAGCGAATTCGACCGATTTGACATAAATCGAGATAGCACAGACGCGCGGCGAGCGATCGTGCGCCGCGTGGGTAGTCTTTAGCGGCCCTGGGCGGACGAGGTCACTCCTTCAGGTCGGCGATTTGTGCCTGGAGTTGGTCTCGGATGATCGCGGCCTTGCTGAGTGCGCCTTCGATGCGCCACTGCGCGTCGGCAGCGACGTCGCCGCGCAGCAGGTCCATGTCCTGTCGTTTGGCGAGGCGCGCGAGAGTGATGGCGTCCGCGACGCGTTTCTTTGCCGCGTCGTCGCCCAAGGCGGAGATCCGCGCCTCGAGGAGGCGGATCAGCTCGTCGTGGAGCGTCTCGACCTCATTCATGGCGGCGGAGGCCTTGGCGCGAGCTCCTTCAATTGCATCCGAAAGGCGCTGTTCTGCGGGCGGAACTGGTCCGAGCGATGTGGCGGCATTGCCGCCCAGTCTCCGGAGGCGATGGTTCGTCTCGGCGAGGCGCTGCTCGAGAGTCGGTTTTCGGTTGTTGAGTTCGTTGGCAGTGTGCTGGATGAGCGTCCAGTCATCCGAGGCGATCTGGCGGCGGGCACGTTCAGCGAACCCAAAGCTGTGCCATTCCAAGTCGATGCGGCTCGCCGTGGTAGTGGCGTAGCGGCGCTGGTCCGGTCCGGCGTTCGGATTGCGCTCCAGTTCGTCCAGGCGCCCGAGAACCTGGTCGCGGAGGCGTGCAAGCGCATTGAGCTGGGTCATCGCGTCGGCACGCATCTCCTCGATCGGGCGGGGCGGGGGTCCCCTGAGCGCCGTGCGTGAGGCGCGGAGGTTCTTGGCGAACTCCCTGTTGAACCGCGCCTGTTCTTCCTGGAATTCGTCGGGTGTCGGCAGCACGCAACCGGCGAGGATCAGGGCACCGAGGGGAAGGAGGAGAGCTCTAAGTCTCATGGTGGGGCTCACACCTATTGTGGTCAGGCACCCTCCGCCGGCGGAACGCCGAAGAGGTTGATCCAGGCTACGACGTGGGGTCGTAATGTCAGGGAGAGACGGATGGCGCGGGCAACCTCGTAGACGGACATGCCTCCGGCAGAGAGGAGCCCGGGAAGATCCCACAGGTGAATGGAGGCAAAGACGTGCCAGACCTGGTCGCGTTCGACCTCCGTCATTTGCGTGGGCCGGAAAATCCGGGCCAACTCGATACCGGTGGGACGGTTCGGGTAGCCCGCCAGATGGGCGCCCAAAAGGTGGGCGAAGAAGACAGAGATTTCGTCCGCCGGGGTCGACGGCCGGGAATGGGCTTGCGGGTGGTCGAACCAGGCGAGCGGGAGGGGGATGCGGCTTCGGGGGGCAAACTCGGGATCCCATGTGAAGTGGCGGCTCGGTTTGCCGGGGCCGCCGATCAGGGAGCCGTGTTCGCCGACACCTTGTTCGCGCGGGTCGTCGCCGGAGAGCAAACAGTCCTCGAATTGCCGGCGCTCGGCCCGAGCGTAGAGCTCCTCGCGGGAGGGGAGCCGGCCCGGATCGTTCGGCGGCGGGTTGAAGTACAGCCGGCGGACCTTCGCAAGGTCGAGCATCGTGCGCGGTTCAGTGCTCCTGGGCACTCTCCTCTGGCGGAACGCCGAAGAGATTGATCCAGGCGACGACATCCTGCCGGAGCGTGTAGCAAAGGTGGATGGAGCGGGCGACCTGGTAGACCGACATGCCTCCGGACCAGAGAAGCCCGGGCAGGTCCCATGGGTGGATGCAGGCGAAGACGTGCCAGACCTGGTCACGTTCGGTGGCGGTCATCTGTGAGGACCGGAAAATCTGGGCCAACTCCGCTCCGGTGGGCCTGTCCGGGTAGCCCGCGAGATGGCCACCGGACAGGTGCGCGAAGAATCCGCGCACTCGTTCCGGGGGAGTGGGTGGCGTCGAAAGGGCTTTCGGATGCTGGAACCAAGTGAGGGGAAGGGGAGTCCGGGCAGGGTTTTTGAACTCCGGATCCACGGAGAACCGACGAGGGGGTTTCCCTGGTCCCCCGATGAGAGCGCCGTGTTCGCCGACACCGTCCTCACGGGGGTCTCCCCCGGTCAGGATGCAAGCCTCGACGGCGCGGCGCTCTGCATCTGCGTACAGCTCCTCGCGGGAGGGGAAGTGTTTCCCAGCGCTGGTCGGGGGGTTGAAGTAGAGGTGGCGGATCTTCGCAATGTCGAGCATCGGAGGTATCAGCGCTCCCAGACGGGAGTGGAGCGCTCGAGACGCGACGGTGTTCTGGACAGGATCTCTCGCAGGACCTGGTCAGCGACAAAGGGGGCGGGGTCTTTGGCCTCCTCGGGGTAGGCGGGCCTGATGAGCGCACGCTGGTCGGTTCGCTGCATCCAGCCGTCCGGGAGACTCTGGAGTTCGTGCCTCAGCTGCTTGAGATCCGAGGCTTCGATGTTCGTCATGGAGGTCTTGACCGCGGCGGGGTCGCGGTGTCGGGCGACGGCGAAGTCGTAGAGGTCCCGCGCCAGTAGCTTCCTGGAATCAAGCATACGCCCGGCGAGTTTTTTCGCGAGGATCTCGGCGTTGGCCTCCAGAGCCACGGACGTGCCCCGCACCGTATCGGCGGACCGCGGGTGGCCGGTGAGAGGAAGGCTGGTGAACAGGGTGACCTCGCCGCCGCGCAGAATGATCTTGGTGTTCCAGAGCCTGACGCTGAGCTCCTCTGGGGCTCCGGTGTTCCGTTCGATAGCGTGCCGGAACGCGTCGCGGCGCGCCCAGAGCCGACTGTAAGAATCCTGATCGGTGAAGAGGTCCACGTCCGTGCTGTGTCGGTGCGCCCAGCGGAGCGCTAGGGCAGTGCCTCCCCCGAGACGCATGTGCTGTTCTCCGCCCAGGTGCTCTCCGAAGGCCTCGCGGACGGCCTCGAAGAGTTCGGCCGGACCGGGGGGAAGGTCGTATTCCGCCATCAGACGGAGATCCGCTCGACGATGTTGCGGCTGACGGATCTGCTCCGCCGGTCGTAGAGCTGAGTGGTGGAGGGATCCGAATGGCCGACCAGGTATTGGACGTCCTCCATGGGGACGCCCTGGTCGAGGAGGTCGGTGATGACCATGGCCCGGAAACTGTGCACGGTGATGAAGCTCGGGAGTCCCGCCGCCCGGAGCCGGCGCTTGAGCATGGAACGCAGGGTCCATGGTTCGATGCCGGCGTCGCCGAACCCCGTGGGCGAGCCCGGGGCGATGACGCGGAAGAGGGGGGTGTCCTGGGGCTGGTCGCGGATCTGGGCGGCGGCCAGGTAGGCGGCGATCCAGGCGTCGAGGTCGATGCGGACGGGGATTTCGCGCTGCTTGCCGCGTTTCTCGCGCATGCGCAGCGCTCGGTGGTCGCCGTAGTTGCGAAGGTCCTGGAGTCGGAGCGCCGCGACGGCGCCGGCCCGGGCGCCGGTATAGATGAGGGTGCCGAGGATGGCTCGATCGCGCACGCCGGGCCTCGAGGACGCGTCTATGGAAGCGATGAGGTCGCGTGTCTGGGCGACGGTGATCTCGGGGGTCTTGCCTTCGCGGGATTCGGAACGCGGTGGCCGGACGGACTGGAAGGGGTTGATGACGACCGCATGGCGAAGCGTGAGAAGGTCGAAGAAGTGCCGGAGCGCGGAAAGCGCGAGCTTCTGGGTGGGGATGGAGCCGCCGTAGGCATCCAGGAAGCGCGCGGCGTGTCCGGGGGTGGCATCCACGAGGGAGATGTCCTGCGTGGCCAGCCAGTGGAGGAAGCGGCGCACCGGGATGGCGTACGCCTTGCGGGTGTGCGGGTTCCGGATCCGCGCGGTGAAGAATTCCTCCGCGGCGAAGCAGGCTTGGGGGCCGGCGTCGCGCAGGACAGCGAGCCGCGCCGGGTGTTCGAAGGGAACGAGCGCGGCCGCGCGGCCGGTCATCCGGTCAACCGGAGGGCGGCGAACAAGACACCAGCGATAGCGAGGGCGGCGATGAGGGAGCGACGCTCGCTGGCGATGATCGCGGCTTCGAGGTCGGAGCGGAGGGCGCGGAGGTCGGCGCGAGTGGCGAGGTCAGCGCGCTGAGCATCATCGGCGCTGGCGACTTCGGCGATGATGGCACGGGCGAGAGCGGGGTCCGCGCCGGCGGCGATGATCCGCTCAGTCGCCGCAGCGGTGTCGAGGGTGTAGGCCATCAGAATCTCCTGCTGGTGAGTGTAGCAAAGGGGCTGCGATAATCCTTTTTATCCGAAGCCTCCAGGAGGTAGGATGAAGGAATGGAAGCGGCCGAGATAGCGGAAGCCGCGAAGGGGATTTGCGGGTGTGCAGTCGCCGGCTGGGAAACGCCGGCGCCGGGCGATCGGGGTATCCGGTGCGCAGAGTGCGGCTGGGTGACTACCTGGGAGTGGTTGGAGCGGCATCCGAGAGGGGCGAGTGCCATCTTGTCGGCGCAGAGGCGGCACGACCCGGCCGGGTTCGAAGAGTGGATGGCAGCTGCAGGAATCGCTCGTGCGGAAGTGTTGACCGCGCGGCGAGAGGGCCGCGCGCCCAAGCGGCGGCGGGTTAGCCGCCGAGAGCACCGAGGAGCGCGGGAAGTAGCACGAGAGGCGATCGCCACGGCTGTGAAACGGTTGCCGAGGTAGGTCTCAGCGTGCGGGGCTGTGCGCGTTGTGGGCTGGTGAGGGTTGAAAGCTCGAGCCGGAGGCGGCCTGGGGCGAAAAATTGGCCCGTGGGGGCGGCGGAGAGCGCCAGGAGAGCCGCTAGAGGGGAAACGCGACCTGTGTAGAGCCTGTGAAACCAGAGGCACTGTCCGGGCCTCCTGGAGGCCCGTTTGCGTCTCTTGGCGGAAGGGTTGGCAGACGGGGCCGCCGCGTTCGGGATCGTGCTCGGAGCCCCGGCGCGGACTCCGGAGAGTCTGTGCCGTAATGTCTTCGGTGGAGGATCGACCATGATTTCAAGAATCAACCATTTCCTGGCGGCGTCCATTGGCTGGCTCAACGCCCTTACGGCGGTATTCCTCGTCGTGGGGTCCACGGCGGCGGCCATGGGGGTACTCGGGGCCGCAGGGATCATCGTGGGTCTGCTGGCCGGAACGGCAGCTGCCGTGCTCCTGTGCGGCGCCCTGGCGGTGCTCATCAATATCCGCGACCTCCTGGCGGCAACGCTCGACAAGTCGGATTAGCGAGGCCGATCCCGGCCGGATCAGCCTACGACCAGTTGGCCGACCATGAGGCCGATCCAGAAGCCGATGACCAGGCCGAAGGTGAAGCGGAGCACCCAGCGCCGGTAGTCGGTAGCTCGGCGGATGAGCCCAAGGGCATTGCGGCCGCCCGCGATTGGGAGCCCGATGCGGAGGCTGACTGGGCGGATGATTTGGCCCGGAGGGAAAGGGCGTTGCTAAGTCGCCGCCCCGCGCCGGAGGAGGCGGATGGTCGGGACCCAGGCCGGGAAGATCGGCGATCGGGCGCTAAGCCGCGTCTATTGACGGGGGGTGGGCCGAGTTGTCCTGGGGGGAATCGAGAAGGTCGGCCAAGAGCCTAGGATGGTCGGGAGCACCCCGTAGTCCAAGCGCGTCAACGAGTTCGGGAGGGACGATGATCGGGAGGTCGTAGGTGGCGATGGCGCGGTCGAAGTCGCCGATGGTTTCGATAAGGACTACCGGCCCGTCAACGTCGGTGGTTTCGCGGATCGCCATGAGCGTTGCCTCGTGAGAGTGAGGATAGCGAAAGAGGAGTTGGGGGAGGACAAGGGCGGCCATGCGGATCAGCGAGCGACGAGGACGACGATGCGTGCCGCGGCGCACGGCGTGGGGTGGAGGTATGCACGATCAATACGGTACGACGGCATACCGTATTTACGCATACGGTATGCACGGTGCAGACGCGTGCTACGACGGCTCGTCGGGTGACTCGGGGGGTGCGGCGAACATGTGGAGCCAGTCGATCACCTGCGGCCGGCGGATCCCGGAGAAGTGGATCGCGCGGGCCAGCTCGTAGACGGACAGCCGTTCGCGAGACAGGAGTCTCGTGAGATCCCAGGGCCGGATACAGCCCAGGATGTGATAGAGGATGGAACGGTCGCGTGGGGTGGGGGCGGGCGAGCGGAAGACACGGGCGAGTTCGGAGCCGGTGGGCCGGTCAGGGTATCCGGCCAGGTGGTCCGCGATGAGAGCGTCGAGCACCGGATGATCTTTGGGAATCCCCCCGGGTGGCGGCGTGCGGGCCCCCGGATGCGTGAACCAGGACAGGGGCAGGGGGAGCCGCCCGGCTCGGTATTCGGGAGGGCAGTCGAGGTTCGAGAAGGACAGTGGTTTGTCCGGCCCACCGATGAGGGAACCGTGTTCCCCGATATGAAAGACACGGGGATCGGAACCGTCGAGGCGGCAGGCGTCCAGCGCGCGCCGTTCGTGCCGGGCGATGTGTTCTTCGCGGGTGAGCGGCCGGTGCAGATCGTCCGGTGGTGGATGAAAGTAGGCGTACCGAAGTTCGGCAATGTCGAGCACGATCAGCGGCCCCAGGTGATGTCGCGGGAGTGTTGGAATAGCCCGCGAACGACGAAGACGGCGTTTCGCGCGGCGCCGGGCCGCGCGGCTGCAACGACTGGCTGGCGGTGGGTTTCCATCCAGTCGGGGTGGAGGGAACGGAGTTCGGTGGCGATGTCGCGGAGTTGCCGGTCGGTGAAGCAGGAGCGCGCGGTGGCGAATGCGTCCGGGTCGTAGTGCGTCGAAACCGCAATGTCGTACAGGTCGCGCGGGACGAAGATGTTGTTTCCGAGGATGCGGCCGCCGATCTTGCGCGCGAGGATCTCGGCGCTGCTTTCGATGCCGACCGCGGTTCCCCGAACGGTGTCGTTTGAGCGTGGGTTGCCCGTGAAACCGGGAATAGTGTCGACGCTGAGTTCGCCGCCATCCGCGAGGACGATGCGTGTGGCCCCCGGGCCGACGGACAGGTCGCGGACGCCGGTGGCGCGCTCGAGGTCGCGGGCGAACTGGGTGGCGTTGGCGTAGAGCTGAGCGTAGGGTTTCGGCTCGATGAAGTAGTCAAGGTCCGTCGTGTGGCGGTGGTCCCAACGAGCGGCGAGAGCGGTTCCGCCCCCGAGGCAGAGGTGGTGTTCGCCGCCGAGATGGGCGGCGAGCGGTTCGCGGGTGCGCTCTAGGATCTCGGCGGGACCGGAGGGGAGGACAAGGGCGCCCATGTGGATCAGCGGGCGACCAGTTGGCCGACCATGAGGCCGATCGAGAAGCCGATGACCAGGCCGAAGGTGAAGCGGAGCACCCAGCGCCGGTAGACGGTGCGGCGATGGCGCCGCAGCTCCTGGCGAAGGTCGGTCGTGGCCTCCACGATTTCCCGAAGGATGGCGCGGGAGTCCTGGGCGTTTTCGATCAGGAGCTGCCGGATGTAGGTGTCGCCCGGGCGCGGATCAGTGCCGGGGGCTTCGGGGGTGGCAAGTTCCGGAACGTCCTGAGGAGAATCGTCGTCGGACTCCCGCGCTGGCCGGAGGGCGGAGAGGAAGCGCATGGTGGGCTAGTCCTGGTCTGCGGCGGTGGTCTGTGCGGGGCGGCGGGCGAACATGTGGAGCCAGTCGATCACTTGGGGTCGGCGGATGCACGAGAGGTGGATCGCGCGTGCGAGTTCGAAAATGGAGAGCCTTTCGTCAAAGAGCAGGCGGGGCAGATGCCAGGGGTCGATGCAACCCAAGACGTGGTAGAGGATGGAGCGATCCCGCGCGCTGGGATCGTCGGTGCGGAAGATTCGGGCGAGCTCTTGGGCGGTCGGCCGATCCGGATAGCCCGCCAGGTGCGTCCCGATCAGGAGGGTGAGCAGGGGATGATCGGCCGGCGGCCGTCCCGGTGGTCGCACGAGCGCTCGAGGGTACGAGAACCACGACAGCGGGAGCGGGGTCCAGGGCGGGGCGTATTCGAGTTTCGCATCGTGGCTGGCGAATCGGAGGGGCTTGCCCGGGCCGCCGATGAGAGAGCCATGTTCCCCGAGGCCTTCGGCCCGCGGATCTCTGCCGGCAGCAAGGCAACGCCGGACCGCGTTGCGCTCCTGGCGCGCGATGTGTTCCTCGCGCGTCGCGGGGCGCAGGTGTTCGTCGGGTGGCGGGTGGAAATAGGCGCGGCGGACTTGTTCGAGGTCGAGCATGGGGTTATCGCGTCCACCCAAGGGAGCGTGGCGGCTCTAGGATTTCGGCGGCGCGCTGTACGCATTGCTCAGCCGTCAGCGGCCGTGCGGGGTGAAGGATTTTCTCCGGCTGGTTGGCGAGCCAGTCCCGTGGGAGGGCTCGGAGTTCGTCGCTGATTTGTTCCAGTTCGTCTGGGCGAAAGCGCCGGAGTGCGCGGTCCAGCGCGAGAGGATCGTAGTGCTTGGCAACCGCCGTGTCGTAGAGGTCGCGGGGGACAAAGATATGGTTGATGAGTATTCGTCCACCGATCTTCCGGGCCAGGATTTCCTCGGTTTCTTGCAAGGGAACCGCGGAGCCGCGAATGGTGTCGGTCGAGCGGGGGTGCGCCATCCGGGGCAGCGTCGAGGACAGGCTGATTTCCGCGCCGTCCGCGAGGATGATGGTCGCCGATCCCCGCGAGATGCCGCCGGTGCTGATACCCCCGGCGGCACGCGCGAGGTCACGCTTGAAAGCGTCGGCATTGTCGTAGAGACGGCTGTAGGGATTGGAATCGACAAAGAAGTCGAGGTCGGTGCTATGGCGGTGATCCCAGCGTGCCGCGAGGGCCGTACCGCCACCCAGACAGAGATGGCGCTCCCCGCCGAGGTGTTTCGCGAGGGGTTCGCGAACGCGGGCAAAGAGCGCGGCGTTGTGCGGCGGGAGGTCGAGTTCGGGCACCAGGTGGCTAGGGGGCAGGCGCCGCCCAGCGTGCCCGCCCGGGCTCGTACTTGTTGAGAGTCCCGATGGCCTCGCGCAAGGCGTCCGGTGGGAGCGCGGCCAGGGCATGGAGTCCGGCGCGGACGAGTTCGCTCTTGCTGGCCTGGAACGAGGCGGCAAGACAGCGCGCCTGGAGATCCCCAAGGAGCGCGTGATCGCTGGGCGGGAAGGAAAACGTGGCGCGGACGGCGTTCGTGTCGCGCCTGGCGGGTGAGCGCCCTCCCATGATGCGGTCCGCGTCGTCGAAACGCCGTTCGGCCGCTGCCGCTGCATCCGTCAGGGTGCGGCCCAGGTTGTCGACAGGGTCTTTTGAGGTCATGGTGGCGTGTCCTCCTCGAGAACGTCGAGGATTTCGTGGGTGAGGCTGAAGACCTCGGCCTGGGCCAGCTGCGCCCGGGGAAGGTCGGCCACGGTCGAACCGGCGGCGGCCGCGTGGCGAAAGGCTTCGCGGTCTCCAACTTGGGTGTTGAGGACCGGGATCCCGTACTCGGGCAGCAGCTCGCGGGTCTTGGCAGCAAGCCGGGTGCCCGGCTTGCGCTGGTTCACGACGATGCGGGCCCTCAGCTCGGGGTGCACGCGGGCGGCTCCGGCGATGACGTGGCGGATGGTGAGGCCGGCCCAGAGATCGGGCGGCGAGGGGATGACGGGCACGACCGCCAGATCGGCTATCAGCAGCGCGCTGTGCGAGAGGGGAGAGTCCGCCGAGGGTGGACAGTCCACGATGATGAAGTCGTAGTCGTGGAGGTGGGATCGCAGCTCGCCGCGGAGGCGGCCAGGGTTCGCGCCGGTGGCGAGGACGCGGGCGGGGAAGGGTTTCGTCTCCGGCGCGGCAGCCGCCCAGCGTGTCGCCGTACCCTGTGGATCCGCATCGGCGACCAGGACGCGCTGTCCGCGGCGGGCGAGTTCGCCTGCAAGGCACATGGCCAGCGTGGTCTTGCCGGGTCCGCCTTTCTGATTGGCGAGGACGACGATGCGGGCCAGCGCGGTGCCGCGCGGGGGGGAGGTCTTCACGGTACGCACGATCAATACCGTATGAAAGCATACCGTATGTAAGGCATACGGTATGCACGGTGGCAGGCCCGGGAGGACCAGTCGGCCGAAGCAGGCATAGAATTGCCTACATGGCCGAAGCGCTCACGCTTTCGAAAGTGGATCGACGGGACCTGGACCGGGTCGAAGCGATGATCCAGGAGGTCGCACGAGACTTGGACGATTGGCACGAGGCGCGCTGCGGACATGGGGGACAGCGCGAGGAGCCGCTCGACCTGGGACGGCTCCACCGCCGGGCAAGGGAGGTGGCGAACGCTCTGGGGAGGATGCGCCGGCGACAGACAAAGCGGCGCGAAGCTCGGGAGCGGCGCGGTAGCGCCCTCGAGGGCTGATCAGTCGCGCAGGCACCGCCGCCCGGAGGGGATCATGGACGAGTGGACCGCAGCTTCCGGGGGAATTCGGTACTCCCTGGAAGGTGGCGGCGTCCGCGTCGCAATCCCGGAGGGCCAGGCGATGGTGGCCGAGGGCGACCGCCTGCTGTATCGCGGCGGTGGCGTGACGTCCTCCCTGGCGGGGTCAGGGAGCGGCCGGATACGGGGATGGGTGAATCGGATCCAGCGGCGCGCGGGTGGCCTGGTAGGGCGGATGAGCCGCTACGAGGGGCCCGGAGAGGTGGCATTCGCCGCGGGGGGCCCGGCGGAGGTTCAGGCGGTGGAACTCACGAGGGGAGACAACCTGGTGGTTGGGGCGCCAGCGTTGTTGGCGGCTGTGTCCACCGTGGAGGTGGACGTGGCGCTGGTCGAGAAGATCCGCGACGGAGGAGAGCGCCGCCCGTTGGTCATGCACCGGCTGACCGGTGAAGGGCTGGTGCTCCTGGCGGCGTTCGGCGACGCGGTCGACGTGGAGCTGGCAGCGCAGGAAGCGGTGGAGGCAGCCGTGTGGGGAGTCGCCTGGTATGCCGCGACGGGGGAATACCAGTTGCGAGTGTTGGGCGACCACCACGTGGCGCGGATTACGGGGCCGACGCGGCTGGTGCTGCAGACCGCGCGCCCGTCCTGGCGGTTGTAACGGCAGGCGGAAGAAATGCGACCTTGGTATTTTCGGCTGGAGTGGTCCGAAAAGTGGGACGACCGCGGGGTTGAGCGGTTCTATGTCTACATTCTGGAAATGAACCGTACGCCCGGACGGTATGTGGGGCAGACAGGGCATCCACGCCAACGGATGAGACAACACGCGGAGGGTAAGACGAAGACGACGAAGGGAGCGGCTGCTGAGCTCGTTTACATGGCGGAGCTGCCGACGCGCGGGGAAGCGGCGCGGTACGAGCTACTCCTGAAGCGGATGCATGAGCGGTGGCCAGAGGACGTGGGGCTGCTGATCCGCGCGTCGCGCAGCGAGACAGAGAGGGTTTGCCGGCGTACAGGAGTCCCGAAAGGGCGTAGGGCCTGGAACGGGGGCGGAGCGGACGGGTCAGGGGCTGCACCCCGGCGATGGAGAGAGGGCGCGTTCGCCCCCGTCGCCGGGCGGGGCGCCGTTACTGCGGGCGCAAGAGTGGTGGTCGTGTGCGGAGCGACGGTGTGCGCTGCGCTGTTGCTGTGGAAGCTCGCAGACCGTTTCGTGGATTCGCCACGGGGAGGGGATGTCGCCGCTGCCGAAGCCGGAGTGGGAAGGGACGCTGGTGGCCAAGTGGCCACAGGCGGGCGCGAGGAGGAAGCGTCGCGGGACCGGGTCGGGGCAGGAACCGCGCGTTTCGAGCGTTCGCTCACGGGGGTCCCGTCGATCGACGAAATCCGCGCCACCGCCACCACGGCCAGAGATCAGCTGGAGACACTCCACGACGAGTTGATCGGCCTCCTGGAGACGCGCGCGGCCGCCGCTCAGGGCAACGACGCGGCAGCGAGGCGCGCGACGGAGGAGGTCATCCTCGCGCGCATCGCAGGGCGACAGGACATGGACCGGCTGCGCAGCGACATCGCCGCCGACGAACGGTGGCGCCTCGAGGACGCAATCCGCCACGCCGCGCAGGCCCGAGACCAGCTCCAGGCAGAGATCGACGCCCTGCTGGAGAATCCGGAAAGTGGTTCGCGGGGAGGAAACGCGGAGGGAGTGACGGACAACGTCGCATCGAGCTCGGGTTCCCCGGCGGCCCAGGGCGCGCCGGTTCGGACAGAGGGCGATGGCGCGGCGCCGACCCGCCGGGTGTACGTCGAGCCGATCTATCCGGAAATCGCGAAGCGGGCGGGGGTTTCGGGGGTAGTGGTCCTTGAGGCGATCATCGATTCGAACGGCAACGTGACCAACGTCAGGGTGGTGCGTTCGAGGCCACTGCTCGACCAGGCGGCGATGGATGCGGTACGGGAGTGGAAGTACGAGCCAACGGTAAGCAACGGAGTTCCGGTCCCGATCGTCATGACGGTGACGGTGATTTTCGATCCGGATTAGGAAAAGATGGCCGTCACACAGGGCGTGGAGCTTGCCGCCAGACCTGGAGGCGCGGGAGTTGGTGACGCGCGGTGATCTCTACCGTGCCCTGCTCCTTCAGACGGGCGTTCTGATCGCTGCCGTGATCGCGATCGTTCGGCTGCTCGGTTGACGGGGTCCGGACGCCTCGGTTAGGCGTGTGCGAGAACCAGGCCGCCGGCGGCCGCGAGAAGCCAGCCGGCCGCGGCAGCGGCGATGCCCGCGGCGAGGTGTCGCCGGGAAGGCGGACGGCGCGTGAGTGCGACGGCGCTGACCGCTGCCGCGGCGATCGGGAGCAGAGCGGGGAAGACGAGGCCGAGCGTGATGCCGGCGAAAACGGCGGCCACGGCCATGGCCGCGAGGATCGCGCAGAGCGATTCGAACGGGAAACTCGGGCAGGGAGAACGGGGAACTCCCAGCCGGCCACGATCAGGATCGCGGCGCCGGCGAGGATCGCAGCGCCGGTTCCGGCGGCATAGGTCGCCAGGAAGTGTTCGAAGGGCTCGGAGCTGCGGCCCTTGCCCCGATACCAGACCCGTGCGCCCAGCAGCGCGGCGAGCAGCCACGGCCAGCCAGCGGCGCTGGCGAGCAGGGACGCGAGATCGGAGTCCGGATTGCCCCAGGCGGCGACGAGCGCCGCCTCGCCCAGGATTACGCAGGCAGCCGAGACCGCCAGCAGATACAGGGCGGGACGGCTCACGGTTCGGACGGGACCCCGTCCGCTGCGTCCTGGGTGACCCAGCTGTTGTCCTCGACCTGCCAGCCGCGGACGTAGATCCCGTTTTCGACGACGCGGCGGCCGCGGATGCGGGCGGTGTGCAGGACGAGGGCGATGCCGTCCACGACGCTGCGGCAGACGACCTCCCAGGGCAGTGCGTCCCGGGCCGCCATGGCGCAGCTCGCAAGCCGGGAGAGGGCGGAGACGGCGGTGTTCGCGTGGATGGTGGTGAGGCTGCCTCCGTGGCCGGTGTTCAGGGCCTGCAGGAGGTCGGCGGCCTCGGCGCCGCGGATCTCGCCGACCACGATGTGGTCGGGGCGGTGGCGGAGGGAGTGCTTCACCAGGTTCCGGACGGTGACTGGCCGGGTGTGCGTGTCGTCCGTGTCGGCTTCACGGGCTTCGAAGCGCACGGTGTTTGGCTGCTCGATGCGCAGCTCGAGGGTGTCCTCGATGGAGACGATGCGCTCGTCCGGAGGGAGCAGGCCGATGAGGGCGTTGACGACGGTCGTTTTGCCGGTGCCGGTGCCGCCGGAGACCAGGACGTTGCGGCGGCCCGACAGGGTCTCTTTGGCGGCTTCGAAGAGAGGCCTGGGGAGCGAGCCGGACGCGACGAGGTCCTCCGCGGTGAAGGCGCGCTTGCCGAAGCGGCGGATGGTGATGGCGACGTGGGGCGACGCCGGCGGGACGCAGATCGCCACGCGGGATCCGTCCTCGAGTCGGGCGTCAATCGTCGGTGAGACGTTCGGGTCGAGCCCGAGGGGCCGGGCGATGTGGATGGCCGCCCGGTGGAGGGTGTCCTTGTCCAGCTGCGGAGCATCGGCGGGGCGGAGTCCCTGCCCGGTCCGCTCGACCCAGACGTTGTGCGGCCCGTTGATCATGAGCTCCGAGACGGCCATGTCGGCGAGGACGTCTTCGAGGCCGGGCAGGAACGGGGTGAGGTGCTCGATGGCGGTGCTCATATCTGGCCGGCGGCGCGGGCGCGCCAGTAGGGACGGTCGCGCGGGAGGTAGTGGGGCTTGAGATAGACCCGGGTGGCGGGGAGCGCCTGGGCGCCGTCGTAGGCGAGCACGATGGCCTGGCAGTTCTCGAGGAGCGTGAACTGGCGGGCGTGGAAGAGGGGCTCGCGTTGCTCGCGGTAGGACTTCGAGGTCCCCAGCGTGCCTTTCGCGCCGCCGGCGCGGGCGGTGATGAGGGAGAAGCCCGGCTTGGCGGATTCCGTGAAGGAGTAGGACGGGGAGAGCCGCAGGACCTTGCCGGACATGTTGGAGGCCAGTTCGGCGCTGCTGTCGTCGCTGAGGGAGAGGAAGATCTTGGTCCGGAGCGTCTGGAGGAGGGTGCGCCAGGCGTCCTGGCCGGGGAGGACGGACTTGAGCGAGCTGATGGACTGGGTGGCGACGATGGGGATGACGCGGCACTGGCGGGTGAGCGCGAAGGCCTTCTCGTCACCTGAGGGGTCGTCCTCGCCGACGGAGGCGAAGGACTGGTATTCGTCGCAGAGGAAGACGGCGGGGCGCACGTAGCGGGTGGGATGCCGCTTCATGGCTGCCGGCCGCTTGAGGAGGCCCTGGAGCCTGGCGTTCTTGAGCAGAACGCCGATGGTGCGGGCCAGGGCGGGGTTGGCGCCGGCCGGCATGTTGAGGGCGAGCACCTTGCCCTCCTCGACGAGCTCGTCGAGCGGAGGGAGCGGCTGCAGCAGGGCGGCGCCGGCGGTGGACGGCGTACCGGGAGGCGGCGGCGGCAGGTCCGGCGGCGGCGAGATATGCGGGCGCGGGCGGTCCGGACAGAAGACGCGGGCGACCTCGGGCAGGTCGAACACCGAGAGGAAGACGGAGACGCCCTCGACGATCGAGGTTCGGAGCTTCGCGTCGAGCTGGAGCCAGTCGTGTGTGTACCAGCGCTCGATGGCGTCGATCCGGAGGGCGTGCTCCGACCGCGGGGGCGCGGGCGGGTTGTCGATCGTGAACGGGACGCGCAGCTTCGTGAGGGCCTCCTGGAGGTCGGGATCCGCGGCGGTCCGCATGTGGTCTTCGCCGCTGTGGGTCCAGGTTCGGCCCTTCTTGAGGCACTTCACGTGGGTGAGGAAGACCTCGGTCTCGAGGACCACGTCGTTGACGGGCGGCGGGTCGCTGAAGGACCGCGCCCGCTTGATCTTCTTGCCGATGAGTTCGGTGTCGATCGCGCAGAGGTAGAGGTCGCGGAAGGTGCACCAGCGCTCCGGGAGGGCGCGGTGCAGCTCGATGAGCCAGCGGATGAGGTTGGTGTATGCCTGCTGCCAGAAGGGCTCCTTGGACTTGCCGAAGAGCTGGTTGAGGAGGCTGGCGATGGTGTAGGCCAGCGAGTAGCTGTCCATCTCGGAGGCGAGCGGGTTCCACTGCCAGCGGCCGCCGATGCCGAGTTCGACGTAGTCGTCTCCCCGTCCGGCGTCCTGCAGGACGGCGCGGATGTCGTGGCAGAAGTCGCCCTTGACTTCGAGGACGAGGCCGGCCGCGCGGCGGGCGGGGTCGTGGGCCTGCCAGGAGAGGAGCTGGTCGGCGAACGGGCGCATGCACGCGGAGGTCTTGCCGGTGCCGACGGCCCCGAAGATGGCGATGCCGGTGAAGAGGCCGCGTTCGGGCAGGGTGAGCCATTCCGGCCGGGTGGTCTCCCGAGCCTCGGTGGGATGGTGGAGCTCTCCCACCACGAGAGAGGGGGCGGGGTCCCCCGGGCTCGTGGGCCAGGGAGGGAGGACGCCGCGCCCGGGGAGGTGGCGCGCGGCCTGGGAATCGAGCCACAAGCGCCGCGCGCTTGTGGCCATGAGCAGCCCCCCGCCGGCGACGACGGCGGGGGCCACGAGAAACCACCCGCGGATGAGGTGGAAGAAGACGGGGTCCTCGAGCGCGATGAGGTCGAGGAGTGGATCCTCGCCGGGCGCGGGGAAAGATCGGGAGAGGACGGACCAGGCGAGGGCCGTCAGGCCCAGGACGGTGGCGGCGACGGTACGCCAGGAGAGGAGCCGCCCGAGCGACGTCTCGGAGTTGCGTAGGCGTAGAAATGCCCACGAGAAAGCGCGTCCGAGCGCGTGTCGGAACGCCGGCGCGAACCAGAAGGCGAGCAGGCCCAGGGAGAAGGCCCCGAGAGCGGGGCCGGCGTAATACCAGGCCCGGAGGACCTGGTAGCCGGCGGGATCCTCGAGTGCGACGAGGTCGAGGAGAGGGTCGGCACCTGGCGGCGGGAAGCCGCCCTGGCGGACGGTGACGAGGAGCGCCAGGAGCGCCGCGGCGGCCGGAAAGAGGACGCGCGGCGACGAGAGCGTCAGGCGCAGCCGTGAAACGAAAGGGCCCAAAGGACGACGAGCACGGCGAGCGTCAGGACCGTGAGCTTGGCGGCGAGGCGGATCGCCATGGCCTTCCCGCAGGGATCAGTGCGTCGCCTCCGGCGACGGCTGGGAGCGACCCGGACACGGGAAGAGGGTGACGAACGCAACCCGATTCCGTGCCGCATTTCCTGTGGAAATGGGGGGGTCGCTCCCCACGCCGCCTGCCCGCTGCAATGCGGGCAGGCGGCGCGGTCACGAAGGGACCGAACCACAACGGCGAGACAGAGAATCGGGCGAGCCGGCGTGACGAATGCAGTCCGCGAAAGGATGACGAATGCAAGGGTGCGGGCATTCGTCACGGAAAAGCGACCGGACGGGGACGATTCACTCGTCCGCGGCGGGGTCGCCGGCGGCGTTGAGCGCGGCGATCGCGCGGTGCGTCTCCTGGGCGAGCAGGGCAAGGTGCGGCAGGTCGTTGATGCCGAAGCTGGAGCGGTTGCGCCAGCCGTCCTCGGTCTTGTAGAGACGCGAGAAGGTGGCCGAGTGGAAGGTGTTGCCCTCGGCCTGGTTCCGCCAGATGGCGGCGCGGCAGGTGCCGACGCGGAGTTCCTCGACGGGCGGGGCGTTGTTTTTCGTGCTGGTGGTCATGGGGCCTCCTTGGGGGTAGTCAAGGCGTGTGAAACGGGATGGCTGCTACGGCCGGAAATTGAGGTGCCGGACGAGGTCGATGCCGGTGGCCACAAAAAAGAGGAAGGCCTTTTCGACCTGAGGGTTG
This sequence comes from Acidobacteriota bacterium, assembly GCA_022820545.1. Classification (GTDB taxonomy): domain Bacteria; phylum Acidobacteriota; class Vicinamibacteria; order Marinacidobacterales; family Marinacidobacteraceae; genus Marinacidobacterium. The sequence continues at coordinate 47,496 of JAJEFG010000027.1, forward strand.
GTGGGCGGCGCGCAGGACGGGATGGCGCAGAACTGCTGCAGCCGGATCTCGACGGTCGGGTCGTTCTCGAGGTCGAACCAGACCGTGAAGCCGCGCCGGGATCCGCGTGTCGGTCGGGCCGTCTCGAGGAGCGGACCGTTCCACGGCATGGCCGAGTAGGTTTCGATCCAGTGCTTCGCGAGGTACCACGCGGTGGCGCACTCCCCGACGAGGTCGCCGGGCGCTGTTTCCCGGTCTTCCTCCTCGTTCTGGCAGACGACGGCGTTGGTCACGTCTGCCTGCAGCAACGCGAGTTCGATTGCGTCCTGGTCCGAGTGGCCGATCAGGGGGAGCGGGGCGACGGCGTTGTTCAGCGTGTCGCAGGCCGCGCAGGACAGGACAGCAAACAGCGCGAGAGACCGGCGGCAGGATCGCCGCGAGACGGAACTGGGGAATGCGGAGTGCATGGCGAGCGGGTGTTACGGGAGGGTGAGGGAGTCGGGCGCGAGGCGCGCGGCGACGTGCGTGGAGCAGCTGTCGATCGAGGGACCAGCGGGGACGACGGCTTCCTCCCGCTCCTGGATGCGGAGGACGCCGTCCGCGGCCGCGTTGACGCCGCCCCACTTGTCGAGGATCCGCCAGTTGCGGGTCTCACGTGCGCGCTGGACATCGTCCATGAGTTCCTGGTCCTCGGGCGAGAGCGATTGCGGCTCGGCCGGAGGGCCGCACCACTTGGCGAGCTTCTTGCCGAGCGAGGCGGCCTGGCCGCGGGTGCGGGTGACGGCCGCGACGTGGACGGTGCGCCCGCCGCGGCGGAGACCCGCCCAGAGGGAGTGGTGCGTCTCGCCCCAGTAGGGGAGCGAGTTGAGATCGCTGGCTCCGGAGACGGTGTAGACGAAGATGGCGGAGCGCTCGTCGGCGGCGATCGGGAGCTTGACGGGGAAGTGGCGGACCGTGGGGGCGACGGCGCCCTTGTAGGTGCGCTGCGGAAGGTCGGAGAGCGGAATGCCGAGGCCGGTGAAGTGGGCGACCTTCTCCTGCTCGGTCGGAAGCCAGGGCAGGCGGGGATGTTCGATGATGTGGTCCAGGGAGAGGAGTCGGCGGAACAGGACTCCGGGGGATCCGTGCCGCCGGTGGCGGACGTGCTCGATCCCGAGCGCGCAATAGATCGGCCGCGCGGTGATGTGGCAGAGGTGTTCGGAGGCACCTCCCTGGTCCGGGGAGATGGGGTGTTCGCGCGCTATGCGCGCCGCCAGCAGCCGGGCGACGGCGCGGCGTGCCGTGGGCTCGGTGCGTCCGTTGAAGGTAAGCAATTGGGAGCGCAGAAAGACGCCGCTGTGGAGGCAGACGAGGGCGATCCAGGTGGCGTCGCGGCCGGTCCAGCCGAGCGGTTCGAGGGCGGCCTCCCGGCCGGCCAGGTGAGGGATTGGAGGCGCGGTGGCGGTCACGGGACGAGACGGGCGATGTCCGCGGGCCGCCGGGGTTCCGGAGAGGAGAAGAGGGCGGAGGCCGTGAGGACGATGGCCCAGAGCAGGAGCGGCACGAGAAGGAAAAGGAGGATTGCGGCCGCGTCGGTGCGAGCAAGCGGCGGGCGGGGTCGCGTCATGGCCGGCGGGAGAGTGGCGGAAGGCCGTATGCACGGCGCATACGCATACCGTATGCATCGTGTGCCGGCATACCGTGCATACGGTGTGCATCCGCAACGGAGGCCGCGCAGTCGCGCAGGCCGGCCTGATACGCGGCGAGCCAGATGAGCAGCACGAGAGGGACGGTGAGGAGGATGTAGACGGGAAAGTCGTGCGGGAAGCGGTGCTGGCGGCAATGGCGGCAGTAGCTCATTCGAACGCGGCGGCGCGGTCCGCCTGGAGGTAGGTGATGACGAGGCCCATGGGGTTGGCGGGGAGGAGTTCGGCCGGGACCTGGTCGAGGAAGGTGAACTGGAGCGTGGCGGTCCAGCGTTCACGGGCGGTTTCCTGTCCGGCCGCGAGGGTGACCAGGTCGAAGTCGGCGGTGGCGGCGTGGGGAGGTTCGGGATTCGGGTTGATCCGGAGGACGACGCCCTGGACCTGGCGTTCGGCGGCGGCGAAGCCGGCGGCCGTCTGGGCGACGTCCTCGCTGTCGGTGCGGAACGCCGCGTTGGCCAGGTCGGCAGCGAGGAAGCGCAGCGCCCGCGCCCAGGCCGCCTCGACGGTTGCCTGGCGGCGGGAGTAGAAGTCGGAGAGGAACTGGTTGAGGAAGTACTTGGTGGTGGGGTCCAGGGGATCGGCCTGGGCTTCCAGGGCCTCGTAGGCGAGAGCCTCGGCCCTGCCGACCTCGTCGACGCGGATGACGATCGGCTTGGGGAGTTCGACGGCGGAGAGGCGCACGACGACGACGAGGAGCAGGAGGGCGAGCCCGGCGAGGGCGAAGATCCAGAGGCGGAGGAAGCGGTTGCTGGCGACCTGTTCGCCCCAGATCTCCGCGAACTCCTTGCCGGGATCGGGTTTCTTGCGCCGCGCCACGGGAGGGGCCCCTACTTGGGCTTGCCGGCGACGGCGGCGATCTTGCCTGCGCCGCCGGTGGCCATCATCACGCCGGTGGTCGCCATGCCGGCGACGTTCATGCCGCCGGCGCCGCCGCCGCTCACAATCGCGCCGGCCAGCTCGCCGACCTTCGTTGCGCACAACACGGCGGCAACGGCCATCGGAATGATCGCCACGAACCATACGGCGGACCAGCCGAGGTTCGAGAAATCGATTGCGGCCACGTTTAGCGTCCGGATGTACTGGAGCGCCACGGCGCTCCAGACGTACAGCATCACTCCGGCAATGACGCTGTAGAGCGAGTACGTCCAGAGCGCCCGGAACCAGCCCCAGAACAGAAACGCGAGCGGCTGGAAAACGAAAAACGGGATGATCACCGGCCCGAGAAAGATCATGATGTTGACCGCCACCAAGGCATAGATCACCTGCGCCGCCACGAACGAGAAAATCACCACCAGCAGCAGCACCAAGACCATCAACAAGGCGACCGAGATGTACGTCAGCACGAGCGTACGCCCGCCGCTCAGGATCGCACTCATGATCCCGACCTGCTGGTCTCTTGTCACATCAGCCCACAGCGCCTGTAGCGCCGCCACCATCTCTGAAGGAACCGCCGTCACAAAGCGCTCCGCGATGAAGTTCGCGCCGCCCGGAATGATCATGGGGAACGGCATGCCCATGCCCGGGACATTGGTGTCGTAGAACTCCAGCATCACCCAGGGGACCCAGAGGGTGAGCAGGAGCTGGACGATTTCCCAGGCGCGCCAGCTGGACCCGCCGAAGCCGATGCGGAGGCCGGTCCAGATAACCACGATCGTCGCCAGCCCGCTCCACAGGTCCTTGCCCAGGCCCAATAGCGGATGGCTGGTCCCGGTCAGGACATCCGACAGCACCGTGTTCAGCGGTCCCAGGTAATCGGCCAGCTCATCCGGCACGATCGTCGGTGGAAGGCTCGGGTGCGGCAGCGTTGCCGGCGGTGGCTGTCCCATGAGCTTCGTCAGGCGCCGTGCGAGAGGGTCATCCGGCGGGGTGCGTGTGCATCGTGCATACGGTATGGAGACACCCGGCGTGCAGGGTGTGCATCCGCCATTGAGAGGGTTCCGGGGAAGCGCGTCAGCGGGGGCCGAACGCTGTGGGCAGCAGCAGGCCGGCGCCCAGGTCGGCGGCGTTCGCCTGGATCCAGGCTATGGAGGCGTCGTTCTGGGCGTGGGCGGCGACCTCAGCTTGGTACCAGCGGTCGAGGTGCTGGTGATGTTGGAGTTCGCCAGCGCGGTTCTGTTGCGCCTGGCGGCTGGTATTGAGCAAGGCCGCGTCGGCCGCCAGCAAAGCAATTTCGGCTTGGAGCTGAGCGGCTTCCGTGCCGTCCGGTAGTTCGGATATCCGCTCGCGTAGTTCGACGGATCGCCAGTGAGCGGCATCGGTAAAGCGGAGCGTGTGGTAGTCGAGTACTCGGTCGTTTTCAGCTTGCTCGCGCATTCGGTCCATCGCGTCGATCGCCGCCTGTCGTTGGACTGGATCGTTGTACAGGTTCCCGAATTGGGCGGCGGTCACCGTGTCCGCGCGGTTGGTGGCGTCACGCCAGTGATCCGCAATTCCGGCGCTGCCGGTGAGGCTCCCGAGCGCGTCGAGACGAGTCGCGAGCGTGTTCGCTTCCGCGTTGTTCAGGCTGCCGAGCCACAGGCCGGTGCCGCTGGTGAAGTCGAAAAGGCTGTCGCGGTTTTGCCAGGCGTTGCGGAGCCGTACGAGATCGGCCGCGTATTGGGAGACCTCAGAGGTCGCTCCCGGTGTCTGTTCACCGGTGGCGAGCTGGGCAACGCTCATCAGGGTCTCAGTGAATTTGCCTTCGTTCGCACGTTGAAGAGCCGCGATCGCGGCTGTCACGCCCGCGATGGCGGTACCCACCGCGGCGACGGCGGACAGGATGGCCGGACTCAGCGGATCCGCGAAGCCCTCCACCGGCGTGGTGGTGACGACGACCAAGCCAACGGCGAGGAGAGCGACGAGGGCCCAGCGGATGGCAGTGTGGATCATTGGAGTCTCCTTCGGTGGGATGGGAAGAGGGCGTCGCTGGTGAACCAGATCCGGAGCCGGTGGCCGGCGCGGATCGTGACGGTGGGGAAGCGGTTGAGGAAGCGGTTCATGAGCTGGATGCCGCTTCCGGCGGTGCTCTGGGCCACGCCGGCGCGGTAGCCGGCGAGTCCGCCGGCGTATGGGTTGGCGCCGATGGCGGCGAAGCCGCTCATGAGGCCGACGGCGCCGGCGGCGAGGAAGGTCGAGAAGTAGTGGCGGTTGACCTGGTCCTTGAGGGCGCCCTCGCCCAGCGCGTTGAGTCCCTGGAACTGCAGGGCGACGTGCGTCCCGTCGGGCAGGATGACCCGGTGGAAGCCGACGGCGAGCCGCTCCTGGTCCTGCCCGCGTACGGGCTGGGCGGTGCCGATGAAGCGGCTGCCGCGGGGGATCAGAATCCGCTGGCGGTCGGTGCTGTAGAAGGGGACGGCGACGGTGGCGAGGACCGGCGACGGGAAGTCGCCGGTGAGCTGGGTGACGAGCACGGCTTCGGCGAACGAGCCTTCGAAGATGCGTTCCCAGCCGGGTGGATCCCTGGGTGTGGAGAAACGAGGGGGGGTGTCGTAGTCGGGCAGGTTGGACGAATCGGGGAGCGGGACATCGAGCTCTCCCGTCATGGGGGTGTATCCCGATGGGTCGGCGCGCGGGCGGGCTTCCGCCCGGGTGAGGGCGTCGAGCATCGCGTCTGTGGACTGCTGCGCGGCGGCGGCGAACGGCTCCACGTCGAGGCCGGGACGTGCCGGGGCCGGCGGTGATGCCGAGGAGGCGCTCCCGGCGCCCGCCGGCGCGCCATCCGCGCCGCGGTAGGACTGCGCGACGGGCTGGGTCCGGAGCGAGCGGAGCTGGCGTTCGAGCTCTTCGAGCCGGATGGCCTGCCGCAGTTCGTATTCCTCGGGGGTGAGCTCCTCCCCGGTATCGGGGTCGACCGCGGGAAGCTCGGCAGGCGCCGCGTCGGACCCGGTTGACGGGCGGCCCCCGGTGATGCCGAGCGCGTCGCGGATCCGCTGTCGTTCCGCGTCGCGTTCCTCGATCAGCTGCTGGTATTCCTGTTGGCGCTCCTGTTGTTCGATCTGGGACCGGAGGCCGCGGGCCATGCCGGGAGCGACGATCGGCTCGTCGGTTTCCGAGCCGGGGGTGGCGCCGACGAGGTCGTCGGGATCGTCGGAGCTGAGCGAGGCGCTGAGGATGAGGGCGAGCAGGAGGACGGTGATGAGGAGGACGCCGACCTTGGTGACGAGGTTGGCGGGTAGCGCCCCGGCGGGCTTGCTGGCGATCTGCTTCCAGTCGGGCATCAGTCGGGGGCTCCCAGCCGGAGGCCGCGGTCGAGGTCAGCCCGCGGCAAAGCGTCGGAGTAGACGGCGCGGTCCCCGTCGAGATCCGACCGGAGGCAGCGGAAGAGGAGGCCGCGGGGGATGGTGGCGGCGGCGTGCCAGCCGGTGCCGGGCGGCAGACCGGTCTCGCGCATGGCGCAGCCGGCGAACACGCTGCGGAGGGTGCGTTCGACGCGGGTGAGGAACAGCCGCTCGCCGGCCGGATCGCCGTGGGCGACGTGGTTGACGTAGAGCGAGCCGCCGGGACGGAGGCGGGAGCGGGCCAGGCGGTAGAACTCGACGGTGAGAAGGTGGCGGGGAACGGATCGCCAGTTCGTGAAGGCATCGGCGACGATGGCGTCCCAGCCTCCGGGGTCGTCCCGGAGGAAGGCGCGCGCGTCGCGGGCATGGAAGGTCCCCGCGGCGCCTTCGGGGACGTCCAGGAAGTCGGAGGCGATGCGCTCCAGGTCCGGGTCGAGGTCGAGGAAGACCGGCTCGAGCGCGCAGGGGGCGCCCTGGCCGATGGTCATCCCGCCGGCGCCGAGCACCAGCACACGCGTCTCGCCGGCTTCGCACAGGGTCGCCTCGAGGAGCTCGACATAGGGCCAACCCTTGCCGGCGGCGTCATGGCGGGAGGCCCATTGCTGGTTGAGTTCGAGGACCCGCCCGCCGTCGCGCTCCGCAATGCGATAGTCGGCGTAGGCGTTGCGCTCGACGTAGACGGACGCCTCGGTCCAGAGGTCGACGGCGAGGAAGACGGCAACGGCCGCGCAGGCGGCCAGCGGGACGCTGCGCCGGAAGGCCAGCAGGGCCGCGCCCAGCAGGCCTGCGCAGAGGACGAGTGCGGCGGCGGCGGTACCGAGAAAGCGCAACAGCAGGAACGTCGTGGCGAGCGCCCCCGCGACGTTCCCGACGGTGGAGAGGGCGAAGACGCGGCCGGCGGTCGCCGAGCGTTCGCCGGTGGGCGCGCAGGCGTGGGCCAGCAGAACGCACTCCGCGAGGAGCCAGCCGACGGGAGCGATGCCCACGACCGCGTAGAAGGCCGCCTGGACCAGCGGGGGGAGCGGCAGGCCGAAGGCCAGCAGGATGCCGGGCTCGGACAGCCAGAAGGCGGCGAGGGCGGCGGCGAGCGTCAGGCGGAACGCGAGCCGCGGGCGGGGGTCGCCGTCACGGGCGAGGCGCCCGCCGCGGCGGTACCCGCCGGCGAGGGCGGCCAGGTAGGCGGCGAGGAGCACGGTGGTGACGTCCACCGAGGTCCCGGCCCAGGGGGCGATGCGCCGCAGCGCCAGGATCTCGGTGCCCAGCGAGGCGTAGCCCTCCGCAAGCAGGATCGCGCCGAGGGCGAGCGGGGAGAGGCGGTCGGGTGCGCCGGCGGGGTTGGCGGCGATGCGTTTCCAGATGGGCATGGGGGGCTGTCAGACAGATCTGGGCGTTGGGAAGCGACTCCGGAGCCATGCGGGAGCAGGGGTTTCTCCGGAAATGGCCCTGGAAGGCGCAAGAACGGGCCTTCCTCGCCGTTTCCGGGCTCCACACGATGCCGAGATCCGCCGGACGGCGGCGCGCTCCTGCGGCCTTTCAGGCGCGGTTGCGCGCCGTGTGTGGGGTGGTCCAGAGGCCGCACGGAGGCATCGGAGTCGAAGGCTGGCGTTCTCCGGACGGTCCGGAGGACCGGCCGTCTCCGCGAGGGGGGATCCCGAGCGGCGGGGGGAGCGGTGAGCGATGTTCACGGCAGGGGGTCCGGGGGCGTGAAGCGCCAGCGGGCACGTTCCCTGCCGAGCTGCAGCCAGCCTTCGCCGATGATGCGGCGAACGACGTAGAGACCGGTCTCGGTGAGGTCGTAGGGGACGAGGGAGGGCTCGCCGTCCTTGCGCTCGTAGAGCGCGGGGGACTCCTGGGCGCGGCTCCGGAGGTAGGTGAACTGGCCGTCGTGCCACATGGCCTCGACCAGGAAGGGCCACTCGCGGGCTTTCTTGTCGAGGGTGTAGGGGAACTCGATCCGGAGCGGATAGGCGGCGCGGTAGGCGTCGATCTCCTCCGCGGCGGCCTGGCGGGCCGCGTCGATCTGCTCTTCGGCGTCGGCCCGGGCGGCCTGCACCTCGGCGCGCGCCTGGGTGGCCATGGCCTGGTAGGACTGGACCCGGGAGCGGGCGACGAATGCCGGCTCGTGGGCGCCGCGGGCCGTCGGCGCGGGGACGTCGGTGGTGCCGTCGTCCGGCCCGGCGGCCGGGAAGCGGACGACGAGGTGGGGCTCCTCTTCTGCGGACTCGGCGACGAGGAAGGTGTAGATCCGTCCGGACTCGCAGACCAGCGCGATGTTGGTCGCGGCATCGTCCGCGATCGGCTTGAGGAAGGCGACGTTGGCGCTGCCGGAGAGGTGCCAGTACTCGGCGTCGCCGACGACGAAGTCCAGGATGGTCTCGTGCGGCGGGAGGGTGATGACGGTGGTGTGGCGGGTGCGGGTCTGGAGCCTCCAGACGGTGTCCTCGGGGGTGTCGTCGAGCCGGAGGATGTGCCCGTCCTGGGGCGCCGCGAGCGGTGCGAGCCCCTGGCAGAGGAGGAACACGAGCAGGAAGAGGAGGAGACGGGGCGGGATCGCGGGGAAGCCGGGGATCATGTGGAGAGCTCCGTTTGTCTGGCGAGGGCGGCGAGGCCGCCGGTGAGGCCGTGCGCCGCGACCGCCTCGGCGCGCCGCTCGGAGTCGATGGGAGAGGACGTGTAGAGCCAGTAGCTCTCGGGGTCGACGTGGAGGCGGAGGACGCCGGCGGACTGGGACCGGCGCAGGTAGAGCTCCTGCTTGGGGACGAGCTGGCGGATGGTGGCCATCTCCGTCTCGTTGAGGCGGAAGATCTCGCCGACCTGGTCGGGGAGGTCGGGATTGGCCAGGAAGAGCTTCGTCGGGAGGGACTCGAGGAGCCCCTTCGCCGCCGGGCTGGCGGTGACGTCGATCGCCGACTGGGTGGCAAGGACGAGGGCGGCGTTGCGCTTCCGCCAGGTCTTCGCCGCCTCCGCGAGGTAGGCGAGGATGGCGGGGTCCCGGAGGTACCGCCAGGCCTCGTCGACGACCATCAGCTTGACGCGGGCCGCCTCGTCCGGGTTGTCGAGGGCGAGGCGCATGCGTTCCAGGAGGTAGAACAGGGCGGCCTCGCAGAGGTCCTCGTGCTCGGCGGCGCCCGCGAGGTCGATGACCTGCCAGTCCTGGAGCTGCAGCTCGTCAGCGCCCGGGTTGTCGAAGTAGGCGGCCCAGGCGCCGTTGCCGTGCCAGCGGCTCATGGCCGGCCACATCCCCTTCGGCAGGGAGGAGACGAACGCGGACAGGGAGCGCTGGGCCTCGGAGAAGGCGTAGAGGTCCTCGACGCGGTTCCGGATCTCGGACGGGTCCCGTCCGGTGAGTTCGTAGCCGCCGATGCGGAGGAGGCGGGTGATCCAGCCGGTGAGGAACTGGAAGGTCCGCTCGCCGGAGGGCAGGGAGAAGGGCTTGAGGGCGAGCGCGCCGTCGGCGCGCTCGGGGGCGAGCTGGAGGTAGCCGCCGCCCAGGAACTGGGTGAGCCACCGGTAGGAGCCGCCGAGGTCCAGGATGAGGACCCGCGGCTGGTACTGGAGGGCCTGGACGAGCAGGAAGTTGAGCGTGAAGCTCTTGCCCGCGCCGGTGGCGCCGAGGATGAGCGTGTGCCCGACATCGGCCCCCGCGAAGAGGTCGTAGTGATACGAGGTCTTCCAGGGAGTCTCGAACGTGGCCAAGGCCGGCCGGGAGAGGTGCTTGCTGACCCGGTGGCCGCGCGGGGGCCCGAAGAGTGGCGCCAGGCAGGAGGCGACGCCCGCGCTCGCGAAGACGGAACGGATCTGCCGCTTGCGCGGCATGGCCGGCATGCGCGCGAACCAGCTGGCGAGCTGGCCGTAGCCCTCGCGGATGAGCTTGGCGTCGCAGCCGGAGAAGATCCGGCGCAGTTCAGCGTCCTGGCGCTCCGTTTCCGCGAGCGGACCGTGCAGCGCGATCGTTAGCGATACGTCGCCGTAGCCGACGCCGTCGGCCTCGAGCTCGACGAGGGCGCCGCCGAGGCGGTCGGCCTCGGCGTCGGCGGCGGCATCGACCATGGCCGAAGCCGTGCCCTCGGTGTCCTGCACGTGCGCCGCCATGGAGTAGCGCTTCGAGAAGTAGTGGCGCTGCGCGCTCCGGATCTTGCGCCGGGCGGCCTCGAGGGCGTAGGGACGCCACTCGAGAGACAGGGTGAACCGCGCCTCCATGCGGGCGAGTTCGTAGAGGAGGTTCGCGCGGGCGGTGGCCGGCGGCGAGAGGAGGGAGTAGAGGATGACGGGCTCGCCGTCGAGCCGGAGGTGTTGGCGCTCGGCTTCGAGTTCGGAGAGCGGCAGCCGCCAGTTGAGGGCGCTGGCCGCGGCGTCGCCGTGCCACTCGAGGCCGGGACGGTTGACGAGTTCGCTCAGGAAGGGAGTCGCCTCGTCCGCCGGCAGGAGGCGGATCGGGGTGACCTCGTTGGCGAGGGCGGCGGAGGCCTCGACGAGCTGGCGGAAGCGGGTGGCGGCCTGGCGCACCTCGGCGAGGAGAAAGACGGACTCGTGGGGGTTACGGCGCGCCCGGAGCCAGTTGCGCGCGTACTCGACCAGCCAGTGGTTGCCCCGGGGGCCGGAGCGACCCGCCCGCTCGAGGCCGGGGTTGTGGCTCCAGACGACGAACGTCCGGAGGTCGTGGATCCGGGACAGGAGGAAGTCGCGCCGGTTCCGCTGGGAGAGGGCCGCGACGCCGTCGAGGCCGGTGACCTCGCCCAGGACGCCGGGGCGACGGAGCAGGTAGAAGTAGAGCCGGGTGCTGGTGTCGAGGGAGGAGAGCAGGCGCTGCCAGCGGTTCAGCACCTGGTCCAGCTGCTCGGGAGTGCGGCCGTCCAGGACGGCCGGCTCCAGTTCGGCGGCCGCCAGGAACTCGCCGGCGCGGGTGAGGCAGAAGGGATGTTCCTTCAGCCAGCCCCAGTAGGGCAGCTCGTCGGCGAGCGCGCCCGCCGCGGCGAAGTCCTGCTGCTCGGCCCGGAGGTTCATTCGAGGAGGTCGACGTGCCAGAGGCTCGGCTTGCCGGGGTCGTAGCGGACGCGGCTCGTGGCGCTCGCCGCGACGATGGACAGCATGTTCGGGTCCTGGCGCCAGGCGAGCCAGCCGGCGGCGTAGAGGGTGCCGAAGATCAGGCCGCCCGTGACGAGCGAGTTGATGGCGTTCCACATCGCCAGGCCGAGGGTGAGAGACAGCAGGAACCACCGTCTCTCGACCCCCATGATGGTGAGCGGCCGGCTCAGGGCGGGGTGGCCGTGCCAGGCGCGCTTGCCGGTCACGATTCAAGCCCGACCGTATGCACGGTCAATACCGTATGGCGTCATACGATCAATACCGTATGGACGGGTCAGAAGAGCCAGCCGAGGAAGTTCACGGCGCCCATCGCCATGCCGAGGCCGAAGATGATCCCGGCCAGGGCCTTCTTGGAGCCGCCCTCGCCGAAGGCGAACATCAGCCCGCCGATGACGATGGCGATCAGGGACAGGCCGCGGGCGATCGGGCCGGTGAAGGCGGTCTCGAGGACCGAGACGGCGTTCAGCCAGGGGCTGGTGCCTGCCATCGTGGCGAACGCGGCGCTCGGCACGAGCACAGCGGCGGCAGCCAGGATGATGGCCGCACGGATATGGGATGTGGTGCGCTTCATGGAAGAGCCTCCTGGGTTGGGTTAGTCGGTGAAGTCGCCCTGCTCCTGTTCGGCAAGGCGGCGGGCAAGGTCGGGATCGCCGTCGCCGCGGCGAACCGAGCGCTCCGCGAGGTCGACCTTCCGGCCGATGTCGTAGAGCCCCAGGCTCCGCAGGATCCCGGCGACGGCAATGACGACGGTGAGGAAGGCCGCGCCCGCGTAGAGGGTGATCGGCCACCAGTACTCGGTGACGATGACCCGGCGGTAGGGTGCGAGGTAGTCGAAGTGGGAGGCCCCGAAGAAGACGGCCAGCGCCGTGACCGCGACGGTGACGCCGACGCTCACTTTCCAGGGATGCATCTCAGATCTCCATCAGCTCCCGCGGCGTCGGGTCCCTCCCCCCGCCGCTGCGCTGTGGTCTTGCCGCCTCCCGAAAGGCTTTCGCGATGGTTCTCGCGATGAGGCGGCCGGCCTTGCCGTTCGAGCCGTGGAGCGCGAAGCCCGCCGCGGCCTTCGCCGCGATCGCGCCTTCGCGGTAGTGCTCGGTGGTGACCTCGATGTTCACCCGGCCGAACGTCTGTCCCCCGGCATCCTCCTCGAGGGTGTATTCGAGCTGCGCGTCCGGGAACGACACCGCCCCCTCCGGGGAGTGGGGAAGTCCGAGCTCGGCGGCCGCGCGCCGCCGTTCGGCGTCGGCCGCCTTCCGCCCCGCCCGGGCCCGGGCCCGCTCGCTCCGCCGGACCACGATGCGGCGCAGCTCCGCGTCGAGCCGGACCCGGAGCGCCTCGACTCCCTTGGCGGCGAGCTCTTCCCGGGCGGCAAGCACGGCGCGGTAGACGGCGACGTCGTGGGCGAGGTCCTCGCGGCGTCCGATCCCGCTCCAGAAGTGCTGTCCGTCGGCGCCGCCGCGGCTCTCCGCGGCGGCCTGCGCCTCCGCGGCTCCCTTCCTGGTCGCCGCCAGGACAGTGAAGGAGCCGCCGTTCGGCCCGTCCGCCTGATGCTCGGTCACGAGGCCCTCGCGCTTGAGGCGGTTGATGCCGGCGCGCGCGGCGTAGGGGTGGCCGTCGAAGTGGACGGCCGCGATGTCCTGGTAGGCGGCGACTCGATGGGCGCTGATGTCCACGAGCGCGCCTTCGCGCCGGTCCCGGCCGCGGGGAGCGCCGTCCCGGGAACCGTGTTCCCGGCGGTGTCCGGTGCGCCGCGGCTCGCGGCCGCGGGGGGCGGCCGGCCTGGTGGGATGGCGGGGCTCCGGACGGCGACTCATGGGCGGGGGTCAGCGCGCGGGGGACATCGCCGGCGCCTGGCGCTGGGGCATGGGTTTCGGAGGGGCCTGGGGAGCGCGTTCGGGCGTCTCCGCATCGCGCGCGGCGCGCGCTTCGCGGGCGATGCCCCGCAGTTGTTCGCGGGCGGGCTTGATGAGGTTCCGCGCGATGCGGTGGCCCTCAGAGGCTGCGCGGTGCATCTCGCGCGGGTCCTCCTTGAGGGCCTTGATCCAGAGCTCCTTGTAGCTGGGATCGTGCTGCGGCTGGTAGCCGACGCCGAGCCGGTCGCCCGCCGTCATGGTGGCGATCTCGACGCGCAGCTTCTCTCGGCCGTGCGCCGCGCCGTCCAGGCCTTCGCTGTGGGTCTGCTTGAAGGTCTCGCGGTCCATCCGGCTCTCGTGTCCGGAGGCGTGGGCCATGTTCCGCAGCGCGGTGCTGTAGTAGTGCTCCGGACTCCGGAACTGCTTCCGCTCGGGGAGGACGACCTGGTCGTGCTCCTTGTTGTAGTAATTGTGTTCGCCGGCAGTGTGCTTGATCTCGACGGCGGAGGCGGCGATGACGGCGTCGGCGCTGCGGTGCGCCTGCCATTCCGGCCGCGGCGGGCGCCGCTCGAGCTTGAGGCCGCGGACCTGCTCGACGTTGTAGACGATGGAGGTGCGCCAGACGGGCTTCTGCCTGTCGCGTTCCTGGCGGACGAGGATGCGTTCGCCGGGCCCCTTCGGCGGCTGGGCGCCGGCCTCCTTGATCTGCTGCATGGTGATCCAGCGGTTGTCGGTGAAGCCGCGGTCCTGGCCGCGGACGGGCAGGTAGACGGCGTTGCCGCCGGTGTAGGCGCGGTGGGTGACGGCGTTCCGGGGCAGGACCCGCTCGCCGGCCTTCGCGGCGCGCTGCCAAGGCGCGGTGCCTTCCTCCATCTGCCGGATGGCGGTCTCAGCGAACTTCCCGTAGTAGCGGCTGGGCGAGTCGATCGCGGGCTTCGAGGGAGAGGTTTTGGCTTCGGCCATGTTGGTTACTCCTGGTTGGGGGTTTCGGGATCGCGCGGGGTCCGCGCACGGGATGAGAGGCTCATCGTCCGGGCGTCATGGCCGGCTGCGGGCGCACGGGAGACGGACGGGCGGGGGATGTGCCTTCGAGCATCTCCGCATCGAGCGCGGCGTGTGCCTTGCGGACGATGTTCCGTAACTGCGCGCGGGCCGGCTGGATGAGGTGCTCCGCGATGCGGTGGCCCTCGGATGCCGCGCGGTGCATCTCGCGCGGGTCCTCCTTGAGGGCCTTGATCCAGGCCTCCGTGTAGTCGGGAGCCCCGGTCGGGTCGCGAATATCCTGCGGATTCTCGGCAAGCGGCTGGTAGCCGAGCCCCAACCGGTCGCAGACCGTGATGGTGGCGATGTCCGCGCGCAGCAGCTCGCGGGGAGGTGGCCAGCGGTCCGTTCGATTTTCGTGTGTGGATGCGCAGGCTATGTTCCGAAGCGCGGTGCTGTAGTAGTGGTTGCTGCTCGCGGTTTTCTTCCAGTTGGGCAGGACGATCTGGTTGCGGTTCCCGCGGTAGTAGGGCCAGCTATAGGGCTCGTCGGTGTGCTTGATCTCGACGGCGGAAGCGGCGATGACAGCGTCGGCGCCGCGTTCCGCGAGCCAGTCCGCCGGACGCGGCATGCGCCGCTCGAGGTTGAGGCCGCGGACCTGCTCGACGTTGTAGACGGTGGAGGTGCGGCAGACGGGCTTCTGGCCCTTGCGGTCGTGGCGGACGAGGATCCGTTCGCCGGGTCCGTCCGGCGGCAGGGCGCCGGCCTCCTTGATCTGCTGCAGGGTCATCCAGCGGTTGTCGCGGAAGCCGCGGTCCTGGCCGCGGACGGCCAGGTAGATGGCGTTGCCGGCGGTGTAGGCGCGGTGAGTGACGGCGTTCCGGGGCAGAACCCGCTCCCCGTCCTCTGACGGGCAGTGCCAGAGCGCGGTGCCTTCCTCCATCTGCCGGATGGCGGTCTCGGCAAACATCCGGTAGTAATCGCCCAGCGGGCCGTGGAGGTGGGCCTCTCGGCTTCTACCGGCCAGGCGGTGCGGGCGGGCGGCGTTATTTTTGGTCGGTGGTCTTGCCGGGGGCCCGGCGACCTTGACTCCCCCCTCGTCCCAGGCCCGGTTTTTCCCAGGGTTGCCCCAGCGCAGGTTCCTCAGGAACCTTCGCCACGCAGGAGGGGCTTCAGCCATGATTCTTACTCCTGGTGGGGGGTTTCGGGATCGCGCGGAGGCTGGGCATGAGATGGGAGGCTCATCGTCGGGGCGTCATGGCCAGCTGCTGCCGCGCGGGAGACGGATGCGTGAGCGCGGGAACGCGCATCTCGGCGGCGTCCGGTGAGGACGGCTTGTCCCGGCCGATCTCCTGGATCCGCTCGCGGGCCGGCTTCACGAGGAAGTCGGAGATGCGGGTGGCCTCGGCGGCCGCGCGGTAGATCTCGCGTGGGTCGTCCTTGAGGGCTTTGATCCAGCTCTCGACGTACGCCGCGCTGTTGCCGCAGTGGCCGTCCTGCGGGTGGTGGCCAATGCCGATGCGCTCGCCGGTCATCATGGCGGCGATTTCCGCCCGGAGCTCTTCGCGGGCGTAGGGCGCGCTGCCGAAGCCGCCCGTGGGGTATTTGACGGCGTTGTGGAAGGCCTCGCGGTCCATCCGGCTCTTGTGTCCGGACGCGTGTGAAAGCTCGTGGAGAGCCGTCGCGTAGTAGTGCTCGGCGGACGGGAACTGGCGGCGCTCGGGGAGGACGATCTGGTCGGCTCTTGAGCTGTAGTAGGCGCGATTGCCGGGTGCGTGCTTGATCGGGACGTTGGAGGTTTCGATCACGGCTTCGGCCGCCTGGTGGCGTTGCCACTCGGGCGCGGGCGCGTCGCGCGGGGGCAGGTCGAGTCCTTCGGCTTGCTCGGCGTTGAAGACGGTGTAGACGCGGACGAGGAGCCGCGGTTTGTCGGGGCGTTCGTAGACGGTGCGGCCGTCGGAGTCGACCATTTGACGGCCCTGGTCGTCCTTCTTGGCAAGCAGCTTCTGGTTCTGGAAGTAGAGGATCTGTGCGCCGCGTTCGCCCTTGCGGACGTGGCCGCCAGCTTCTTTGATCTGGCGGTAGGTGGCCCAGCGATGGTCGGCGAAGCCGCGTTGCGCGCCCTCGAGTGCGAGGCCGAGGGAGTTGCCGCCGGTGTATCGGTTGCCCGTGAAGGGGTTGCGGGGAAGGAGGTGCTCGCCGGGTTTCCAGGGGCGCTGCCAGGGGGCGGTGCCGGCCTCGATCTGCTTGATGATCGCGGCGGCGAACTGCTGGTGGTACTCGGTGATGCGGTCCCGGCCGCGAGTGTTGGCTTTGGCTTCGGCCATGTTGGTTACTCATGCGGCGCGGGGTTCCGCGCGGTTAAGGCTGGTCCTCCAGAGCCAGGTCGTCAAACTCAGCCGAAGGCTCGTCGGTGTCGAGGGGGTCGCCGTTCTCGTCGGCGCCCGGGATGCCGAAGGCGGCGACGACCTCTCGCGGGGCCTCGATGGGCAGCCCGCGGTCGAAGACCTGAGCGAACTCCTCCTCGGTGTCGACGCTGAGGGCGGGGTTGCCCTCGATCTCGATTTCTCGGATTGCCATGTGTGCTGCTCCTTTCGCGTGTCAGCGGGATGGCAGCGCCCGCGCGCGCGGACGCTGGATGTCGAGGAATGCCTTGCGGGTGGTCCGCTCGGCGTAGTAGCGGGGGTCGTGCTTCTCGCCGGCGCGGCGCTTCTCAAGCGCGGCGATGACCTTCTCCTGGGGGACGCCCTTCCGGAGCTGGTCCTTCGCATAGGCCCAGTCCCTGGCGGACTGGCTGGTGTCGCGGCCCTCGATCTGGCGGCCCGTGCCGGGGGAGCGCTGCAGGGACTGCTCCACCTTCGGGAGGTGCGCGAACGCATCCGGGCGCGTCGGCCGGCCGGCGTGGTCGGTCCACTGCACGGGTGCGTCGTCGCGCTCCGGTTTCTTGTTGCGGAAGCCCGGCAGACGCATGACGCGGGCGACGTCGGCGACCGAGGAGTCGCCCCCGTAGCGGGCCGCCAGGCGGCGCATGGTGTCCTCGGCCTCCGGAGCGGTCCAGACGTCCGGATCCGCGTGCCAGATGACCTGGTAGTTGTGGCGTGAGCTCCGGACCACAGCCGCGGGGCGGGGCAGGGACCCGGCATGCACGTCGGCGAGGACGCGATGCAGGGACTCGGGGCCGTTGCGGTCCAGGTCGAGCTGGAGCCGGCGCACCTTCGCCACGTCCTGCTTCTCGCGCCGCCGCCGCTCCGGGTTGATGGGATTCATCGACACGAAGATGTCGTAGCCCTGGGCGTTCAGAGCCCGAAGCCACGCCTGGAACTTCGGCGCGGTCACGGCTCGCGCCTGTCGGATTCGCTGTTCCGGGCGGCGGTCCTTGACCCGGTCGATCGCGACTAGCGCGAGGTGTTCAGATTGAGCGGGATATAGCGCCCGAACATACGCCGTGGCCTGGTCCGGGTCTTGCTGTGTGTGTGTGTGTGTGTGTGTGTGTGGAGGCCATGGGTTCGGAGCCGGTTATCTATCACACTCCAGACCGTCGGCGCGAATTCGCCGGTCTGCTCTGGTGATGTTCTTGGCGTCCCAGGGCCGGTCGAGCCAAGGTTTTCGCGTTCGTAGTTGACCGCCGCGCGAGCGGCGGGAGAGGGAGGGGCCGCGGAGCGGCGCCCGACCGGAGGCGCGCGACGAAGTCGCGCTAAGTCGGCTCCGTCGCGCCGTGTGTGGGTGGCGTGGAAATTCGTCGTAGGTCCGCTTCCCCAATTCCCTTCCCCCATATGGGAGGAATTGGGAAGGAATTGGGGAAGAATTGGGGTAAATCTGTGAGGCCAAGAGTGGCATGCGTTTTCGAGCCGCCGGTCCACGTGGAAACACACCAGGTCCACGTGGAAACACGCCAGGTCCACGTGGAAACACACCGGGTAAACCTGGAAACACACCGGGTCGCCCTGGAAACACACGCCCCGTTTCGGGGGTGGGTTGAGGGCTCGGCTACTCGATGAGTCGGCGGTGCCGGCGCCTGGGATCCACGGCCACGAGCCGGAAGCCGCGGCGGCCACTCGAGTCGTCCGCGAGTTCGAATTCCAGGTCGCCCGCGTCCTGGAGGTCGGCAAGGGCTTGCTCGGTCCGCGTGCGCCGCATGTGCCGCCCTTGTTTGGGCATATGTTCCGGAGGAGGGCCACACGCAACCCGGGTAAGGTCGGCGAGGGAGTAGATCTGAAGGCGGCTAGCGGCGGGGTTGGGGAGCCGCTTCCCCGTGGCGATCGCTTTCGGGTGATGCCACTCCAAGACCGGCTTTCCCTTGCTGAATACGGGGTTGCCGGCGGCGTCGAGAATGACCCCTCCGCGGCCGCGCTGCACTTCGGGAATCGTGAGTTCGATGCCCCGCCCATCGATGGCGAAACGGTCGCGCAGGAAACAGGCGGCGAAATAGAGCCGCCAGTGCGGCGCCGCCCGCCGCGCCCAGTGGCGGGCTCGAAGCCGGTCGTACCGGAAGCCTCGCCCGTCGGGATCCGGCGGCAGTCGGACGAAGATCTCCACCGAGCCGTCGAGCCCGTAAGGCATGGCGCCGATCATCAGGGGCCGCAGCGCGGCAAGCGATCCGTCCGGAAGGGTGATCGGCCCCGCCTCGAGGTGCGTCATGCGGTTGAGCGCCCCGCGCAGCATCCGGATCGCCCGGCCCCCTCGGGGGATCTCCTCCCACAATTCCGCCGCCATCTCGGCCGCGGAGAAGTACTGCGGAGTCAGGACGCCGCTCTTGCGTGCGGCCGGACTCAGGTTGCCGAGCACATGAACGACGAGTCGGGCCTCGTGGGTTACGCCGCGCCCGCTGCGCATGGACTGTCCGCCGAGGAAGTCGAACGCCGCCAGTGCGGGAGGCAGTGGTGGCGCCTCCGGATGCGTCGGCGCATCGTTGAACGGCAAGTAGCCCGGCCGGAATTCGTCCGGGGCGGGCTCCTGGGGGCCGGGGAAGGCCAGCAACCTCGACTCTGGAGGCTGCTCCTTGCTGAAGTTCCAGCGTTCCAGGCCGGCGGGGAAACGCGCCTGCCAGCCCGAATCCCAGGCGCGAACCTGCTCGACCACCTCCGCGAGGGCCGAGAGGCCCGCCGGATTCACGGGGGCGTTCAGGGCCTTCATCAGTGCGGCGGGAGGATTGTCGCTGGCGGGGACCTCGGATATGACCAGGCGGGTGCCGTCCCCCCTGTGGACGCGCCAGCCGTCGCGCCGGATCAGGGCCACGAGCGCGCGCGCCTCTTCGGCCGGCGTTCCGTCGGGGAATTCGAGTTGCGCCCAGCGGGAGAGCCGCGCCTCGTCCTGGATCACTGCCGCGATGACCAGGGTGCTGCGGGACTCCGCCCAGCGCTGTGCGCGTCTGTTCCGAGCCCGGACGTCCTTGCGCGCGCGGGCGTCGGCCGGTGCGGAGCCAGCTTCCGATAAGGATGATTATGTTAAGAACTGACAACCGGGCGGCTACGCACCGGAAAAGCGGCGCCGGCTACCCCTCTTCCCGAAACGCCGAGACGTCCCGGTGGAACACGAACAGCGCGTCCACATCCTCCGAAGGCGATTCGAAGTTGTAGGTGCGCCCACCGCGCACCTTGAGACGCAGGTTGTTGTCGAGATAATCGATCTCGAAGCGTTCCGTGTCTCCGAACGACAACTGGAAGGCGTCCTTGTGGTCCGTCCGGTAGTCGAACCCCTCCGGCGTGGCGACCAGCGTCCCCTCGCACGATCCGAAGCGGTGCTTGTGGACAACGGCCACCCGCACGTCCAGCGCCGCCACCAGGTCCCCGAAATCAACCCGCACCGGCACCGCCCGGCGGCCGACCTCGACCTTCCGGGAGACCACGTCGCGCCCCTCCACCGACACCGTCAGGTTGTATTCGCCGGGCTGCAGGTCCGCGATCGTCACCGGGGTGTTTCCCTTGAAGTTCCGGTTCAGGAAGACATTCGCGCCGGCCACGTCGCTCTCCACGGTGATGGAGCCCAGCATCTCGATGAGATTCGCGGCCAGCGACCGCGTCCGGCCGCCCCGGATCGTGATGTCCACCTCGAGCGGGTGGAAACCCTCCTTCTCGACCCGAATCGGATACTCCCCCGCATCCAGGTCCTCCCAGGCGCCCGGCACGGTTCCCAGTACCCGGCCGCCCAGGACCACGCTGGCCCCTTCGGTTCCCTCCACCTGCAGACTGCCGGTGGTCGGCGGCGGTGGGGGCGGCGGTGGTGCGGGCCTCGCCGGTTCCGGCTCCGGGGCGGGAGGGGCCTCC
>JAJEFG010000102.1 GCA_022820545.1 Acidobacteriota bacterium
TTTTTTTCTCCTTGGCCGCTTCCTCCTGGGGGCATCGGCAGTTAGGGTTTGGACCGCGGGTCTCCTGACCGGCACCGCGGCGCTCCGCGCCGCGCACGTCGTAACCCCATTCCGCCTCACGGCAATCCCCGGCCGGCCACACCCCAACCAGCCCCGACGGAGCAGCGGCTTGGAAGGCCGGCTTCGACTGAGCTCTCTCCCGTTACCCTCCCCACCGCCCATGCCCTACCGGTCGCTCGCCGACGCCGTCCGCGATCTCGAACGAAACCGGATGCTGGTCCGGGTGCCCGACGAGGTGGACGGACACCTCGAAGTCGCGGAAATCCAGCGCCGCGCCTACGCCGCCCGAGCGCCCGCCATCCTCTACGAGCACGTGAAGGGGTCGGCGTTTCCCTGCGTTTCCAACCTCTTCGGCACCATGGAGCGGGCGCGTTTCCTGCTCCGGCACGGGCTCGACGGGGCAAAGGCCGCGGTCCGCTACCGGGCGGAACCGGGCAGGGTCTTCTCGGACCTCCGGGACCGCCCTTCCGCTCCGCTGAGCGCCGCGACGGCGGCAATCCACTCCCTGCCCCGCCGGGTGGGCACGGCTCCGAGCCAGGCGCATCCCGTCACCCTCTCCGATGTACCCCGCATCACCTCGTGGCCGGACGACGGGGGGCCGTTCATCACCCTGCCCCAGGTCTTCACAGAGGATCCCGACGTTCCCCCCGGGAAAGGCCCGCTCGGCGCTCCCCTCTCCTCCAACGTCGGGATGTACCGCATCCAGTTGGCCGGAGGCGACTACGCCGGTGGGGAGGCCGGCATGCACTACCAGATCCACCGCGGGATCGGGGTCCACCACACCGCCGCCGAGCGCCGCGGCGAACCGCTCCGCGTGAGCATCTTCGTGGGGGGTCCTCCGGCGCACACTCTCGCGGCGGTGATGCCGCTTCCCGAAGGGCTCAGCGAACTGCTGTTCGCCGGGATGCTGGCCGGACGACGCTTCGCCTGGAAGCGGCGTGATGATGGTTTCGTGGTTTCCGCGGACGCCGATTTCACGATCACCGGCTGGGTGGATCCGGGCCGCACGCTCCCCGAAGGTCCCTTCGGGGACCACCTCGGCTACTACAGCCTGGCCCATCCGTTCCCGGTCCTGCGGGTCACCTCCGTGACCCACCGGGCCGGAGCCGTCTGGCCGCTTACGGTGGTGGGCCGCCCTCCCCAGGAGGACACCACCTTCGGGCAGCTCATCCACGAGATCACCGAACCCATGGTGCCCACCACGCTGCCGGGCGTCCATTCGGTCCACGCGGTGGACGCCGCCGGCGTCCACCCGCTGCTGCTCGCGGTCGGGAGCGAACGCTACTCGCCCTTCACCGGCCGGCGGCCGCAGGAGTTGTGGACCATCGCGAACGCCATCCTCGGGTTCGGGCAGTGCTCGCTGGCCAAGTACCTGTTCATCGCGGCCCGTGAAGACGATCCGGAACTGGCCGCCCACGACATTCCGGGGATGCTCGACCACGTCCTGCGCCGGGTGGATCTGGCCTCCGATCTCCACTTCCAGACCCGTACCACGATCGACACCCTCGACTACTCGGGCACCGGCCTGAACGCCGGCTCCAAGCTGGTGATCGCCGGAGCGGGTCCCGAACGGAGATCACCCGCCCGCACCGTTCCAGAGGGGGTCGGCGCAGCGCTTCCGGCCGGGTTCACCGGACTGCGAGCGGTGTTGCCGGGCGTCTTCGCGCTGGGCGGGCCGAGATTCGAAGCCTACGACCGGGTGGAATCGGATCTGGCGCCACTCTGGAGCGCGCTGGATGCCGCGGAACGCGCTGGCGCCGATCTGACCGGGATGCCGCTGATCATCCTCTGTGACGACCCCGGCTTCGCCGCCGAGACCCTCCGCAACCTGCTCTGGGTGGGGTTCACCCGCTCCAATCCGTCGCATGATGTCCACGGCCGGCGGGCCGCGATCCACCACAAGCACTGGAGCTGCGTGGAACCCGTGCTCATCGACGCCCGCCTCAAGCCTCACCACGCCCCCCCGCTGATCGAAGACCCCGCGGTCACCCGCCGGGTGGACGCCCTCGCGGCTCCGGGTGGACCGCTACACGGCGTGATCTGAACGCGGTCCGATCGTGCTAGGTCGGGTCAGTCCAAAACGGACTTGAGAAACTCGGCGACCGTCTGAATCCTGATTCCGAAGGTCTGGTCGGGCCGGTTCATGAATGGGCCGAAGTCCCGGAGGTCACCGGTCAGCAAGTGAGTCGCACCGCTGGCGAGGGCCGCCCGAAAAATGGGCCGATCCTTCGACGCCAAGCCCGCGGGAAACGGGAGGTCGGGCGGATGGCCCACGAGATGGATCCCGGACACCAGCGCTTCGTAGTCACCCACGATCTGCGGGAACTTCGCCGTGAGATTGCGCCGGGCTTCTTCCCGCGCGTAGCTGCTCGTGACGAGCTTCCAGCGCCCACTCCTCCCTGCTTCGATCAGAAGCGCTGCTTTCCCGCGTGGATCGTGCGCGGCCGTGAAGAGCACATTGGCGTCCAGAAAGAGCGTCACTTCCGGAGGTTGAGCGCCTGAAGCAGGCGCGCCCGCTCCTCGCCATCCAGTCGGTCGGCGGCGTCCCACTCGGCGATCTGCTCGTCGCTGTAGCGCTCGAACTCAAGGACGATTCCCGGCCGCAGGACAATCTCTTCGGGACGATCTTCGAGAATCATCACGTCCCCACCCTTGATCCCCATTCGCTTGCGGACCCGGGCGGGCAGGGTGATCTGGCCACGGTCGGAAACTACAAGCGTCTGCGCCAACTCACCCTCCGGTGTCTGAAGTAGCTTAGCGTATTTTCCGAATAACGGATATTCCGCACACAGATCCCCGATGAACCCCTCCGCCCGTTCACGAGTTCACGGCCCGACCCGACACCCATTCCGCGCTCTCCGTTGGCGCGCCAACCGGTAAGGTGCGCACATGACCACGGCTGCCGGCGGGCGGAATCCGAATTCCGGCACCGGGCTCGCCCGGAATCTCGGGCTCATGGGGCTCGCCGCCACCGGGATCTGCGCCATGCTCGGGGCGGCCATCAACGTGATGCCGTTCGCGCTCCTGCGGGGTATCCCGGAGATGGGGCCCTACGTCCTCCCCGCCTACGCCTTCGCGGCCCTGCCAGCCGTGCTGGCGGCGCTTGCCTACGGCAGCCTGGGCTCCGCCATGCCGCGCGCCGGTGGCAGCTACGTGTACGCGAGCCGGGCGCTCAGTCCCTGGTGGGGGTTCATCGCCAGTTTCTCCCAGTGGTTCGGGCTGTCCATCGCCATCGGGGTGGTGTCGTACCTGCTCGTTCCCTTCATCCGCGACATGGCCGGCGCGCTGGGCTACTCCGCGGTTGCCGCAACCCTCGAGCGCGGCCCGGTGCGGGTCGGCATCTCGATCGCCTTCCTCTGGACCTTCGTGCTGGTGAACGTGCGCGGGCTGAAGCTCTACGAGCGGACCCTGGTCCCCATGATGTTCCTGATGTTCGCGCTCGGCGGGGTCGTGATCGTCAGCGGCTTCGCGTTCGACCACGGGGACTTCGCCGCGGCGCTGCTGGCGAGCGACGGCCGATCGGTCCCGGACGCTCCGGCCACGCCGCTCCAACTCGTCCCGTTCGTGACCGCAGCCGTCGTGCTCTTCGCCACCTTCATCGGGTTCGACTCGATCGCGCAGGCCGGCGGCGAGGCGAAGAACCCCGGCCGCAACATCCCGCTCGCCATCGGGATCGCGATCGCCTCGGTCGGCGGGTTCTATTTCCTGTTCACCGCCGCGATGTACCACGCCGTGCCGTGGCAGTTCGTCGCCGAGGAAGCGGCCGTCCGCGACGTGACCGCACCGGGGCTGCTCGGCTACCTGCTGCCGGCGGCCGGCACCGCGGCGATCCTCGCCGGGGCCGCGGTGGCGCTCATCAACGACCTGCCGGCCATGCTGCTCGCCGTCTCCCGCATGATGTTCGCCTGGGCCGAGGACGGCATCTTCCCGAAGGGGGTGGCCACCGTGCACCGGAGCTTCCACACTCCCTGGGTAGCGATCCTGCTGAGCGGAACGATGGCAACGGCAGGGATTGTGGGAAGCCACCTCGCGGGCGACTTCTTCCTCGGGATCGACATCCTGGTGACGTCGATGCTCGTCAACTTCGGGCTCATCTGCCTGTCGCTCGTGACCCTCCCCCACCGCAACCCGGACCTTGCCGGCGAGGTGAAGGTCCTGGGGAGGCCCGCGCAGGTGCTGGTCGGGGGCGGGGGCGCGGCGCTGCTGGGCCTTTTCCTGATCCTCCACATCGTGAGGGACCTCTCCACCGAGACCGCCGCCTGGTATTTCCACTCGACGTGGGTGTGGCTGTTGGTGATGGGGGTTGCGTCCCTGATCTACCTGCGAGAAATGACGCGACTGCGGGGGCGCGGGGTGGACACCGACCGTTTGTTCCGCACCTTGCCGCCCGAGTGAGCGCGGTAGAACGGACCCGGCTGGCCGCCGGGCTGGAGGTGTCCCGCGTCCTGACCGGGCTCTGGCAGGTCGCCGACCAGGAGCGGGGCGGCGCCGCGCTCGAAACCAGGCGGGCGGCCCGGGCGCTCGAACCGGCGGTGGACGCCGGCTTCGTCACGGTGGACGTCGCGGACCACTACGGATCCGCCGAACTCATCGCCGGCGCGCTTCGGAAACGCCGTCCCGAGGTCCAGGTGCTGACCAAATGGGTTCCGGAACCCGGGGTTTCGTCCCGAACGGACGTGGAAGCCGCGATCCAGCGGTCCCTGGACCGGATCGGCACCGATCGGCTCGACGCGCTCCAGTTCCACGCCTGGAGCTACCCCGACCCGGGCTGGCTGGACTGCCTGTTCCACCTGATGGAGATCCGCGCCGAGGGACGGATCGGCCATCTCGGAGTCACGAACTTCGACGCGGTCCATCTTGATCTTGCGCTCCAAAGCGGCATCCCCATTGTTTCGAACCAGGTCTGTTACTCGCTCGTCGACCGCCGGCCGGCGGGACGGATGACCGACGTGTGCCGCACGCACGGGATCGGGATGCTGGTCTATGGAACCCTTGCCGGCGGATTGCTGAGCGATCGCTGGCTCGGCGTTGCCGAGCCTCCGATCGACGACTCGCTCACCTGGTCGCAGATGAAGTACCGCCGTTTCATCGACCAGGCCGGTGGCTGGGACCGCTTCCAGGCGGTGCTGCGCGCCGCGCGCCGGGTCGCGGACCGCTACGGCGTGTCGATCGCCAATGTGGCGGTGCGCCACGTGCTGGAACAGCCCGCGGTGGCCGGGGTCATCATCGGGGCGCGCCCCGGAGAGCGAACCCACCTCGAAGACAACCTCCGGCTGTTCGATTTCGAGCTCGAAGAGCGGTCCCGGGCGGAGCTTGCCGAGGCGCAGGCCGGCCTCGACCCGATTCCCGGCGACTGCGGCGACGAGTACCGGCGGCCGCCGTACCTGACCGCGTCGGGAGACCTCCACCACCACGTCACCCACTTCCCGGCGCCCTACGCGGCGCGGACCACGGAGCGCGGCGTCGAACTGGATCCGGACGCCGGCTTCCGGGAAGCGGTCCGCACCGGGCCCGGCATCCGGATTGCCGGGGTCACTCCGGCCCATCGCGACCGCCTCATCGGCGGAGACAGCATCCGGGCGCAGACGCACTTCGCCCTCGACCGGGCGGAGGGCGCCCTCCGGTCGCTCGACGCCGAGATGGCGCACGCCGTTCGGGTCGAGGCGCGCACCCACGAGAAAGATTGGCCGCACGTACAGGCGGTCTTTCGCGAACGCCTCCCGTCAACCGCCGATGTCGCTCGCGCTCCGGGGCGGCCCTCGCACCCTCACCCCATCGAAATCGACGTCGAAGCGCGGACTTGACCAGACAGGGTCACGCCCGCCGGCTTCGCCCGCAGATCGCCGCCCGGGATCGTGGCGCAGCGGCTTGGAACGCCGGTCTCCGACCGGCACAGCCCGCCGCAGGCGGGCGGCGGGACGGCCCGCGACCGCCGGGATGGCGTCCGTATCGGCGTGATTCCTGTTGAAACCTCCGCCACCTCCCCTCAGGTACAGCAGACCCCTTCGGCCCCCTCCGCCCCCACGTCCGCCCCGTCCGTCGAAATCACGACGTTCTGCAACTGCTCCGCGTCCCCCGACTTCACGTACCACTCCCAGCGTGCCCCGTCGGGGTCGGTGACCCAGGTCTCCGTCTTCTCCGCGTAGCAGCACACGGTGTCATCCACACCCGTCGTCTCAAGTCCCGACTCCCGCAGTCTCCCTTCAGCCGCCCGCACCTGCCGGGCCGCTTCCACCTCCACCCCGAGGTGGTTGATCGTTGCCCCCTCCGAACCTTCGAAGAGGACCAGCTTCAGCGGCGGGTCGGCAATCGCGAAGTTCGCGTAACCGGGCTTCACCTTCGCCGGCGCGGTCGCGAACATCCGCGAGTAGAAGTCAATCGCCTTCTCGAGGTTCGTCACATTCAGGGCAAGCTGCAGTCGGGACATCGCAATCCTCCTTGGTCGGTTCCGCTGAATCCACACAGCATTCGGCAGTCAGAAAGTCCATCAGTTGGGCCATGGCGGGAAAGTCGGGCCGGGACCGCACTTCGCGTCCGCGCTGCTCCTGCTCCACGAGGCCCGCCCGCGTGAGAGCAGCCAGGTGGTGGGCGAGCGTCGAGGCCGGCGTCCCCAGCGTCCGGACGATGGCCCCGACGGTCAGCCCGGTGGGACCGGTCCGGACCAGCAGCCGGTAGAGCCGGAGCCGGGTCGGGTTCCCGAGCGCGCCCAGACTCGCGGCCGCGAGGTCCTCGGTGAGCGGGGTTGCTCTCGCCATGACAATATCACTATATCTCTAGTTATCTAGTTATGTCAAATCGGGAGAGGCGCGGCCCTGGCTTCGCAATGGGAGGAGCTAGCCCTTGGGCTCTGCGGAGCCGCCACCCGGTGGCAACGCGCCGGCGTCGGGCCGCTCCCGGAGCAGCAGGACGCCCTCGATCCGGGAAACCCGCTGTTCGAGGCTGCTCAGCCGCTCCTCAAGGCGATCCATACGAGCCTCGATTCGGTCGATGCGGGCCTCTATACGATCCATCCGCGCTTCCAGGCGGTCGATCCGCTCAAAACCGAACGCGGCGATGGTGAGGTTCATCACCGCCAGGAAGACCCCGAGTGACACAAACGGAATCCACTCTTTCCTCTTCACACTTCCTCCAGCCGGTTCCCGGCCGTCGAGCCCATCGGGGCTCCTCGAGTTGTCAAGCGTCAAGGTGTTCCGTCCGCGTTGCGGACGCATCAAGATCCTCGTGACCCAGTCACGAGAGTCTATCGCCGCACGGTGGCGGCCGGACTACAGGACCGCCGGTTCCAGCAGCCGGATCGTGCCCCGGTCCGCGTCCATCTCGGCGCGGCCGCCGATGGGCAGCGTGAACTGCTCGGGGATGTGCCCGATCATGCTCCCGCGGAAGGCCGGAATGCCGAGCGGAGCGATGTGGTCTTCGAGCACCTGCTCCAGGGTGAGCGACCCGAAGCCGGATCCGGGATCGCAGTCGGTGCAGCGCCCGAAGATGAACCCGGCGATCCGGTCCAGGACGCCCGCGAGCTTCAGGGTGGTCATCATCCGGTCCACCCGGTAGACCGCCTCGTCCACGTCCTCGAGGAACAGGATCGCTCCGGTGAAATCGGGAAGGTACTCGGACCCCATGATCGCGGTCAGCACCGTCAGGTTGCCGCCAAGAAGAGGCCCGGTTGCCCGCCCGCCTGCAATGGTGCGGACCCGATGGTCCCGCGGCACGATGTGGTCCCCCGGGTCATCGGCCAGGTTCTCGAGCAGGTCCGCTTCACCCTCCATCAGGGTGCGGCGGAAATGCTCGGTCGAAAAGCGGTTCCCCGGGCCGGGACCGTGCATCACAACCAACCCCGTCTTCGCATGGACCCCGGTGAGGAGCGCGGTGGCGTCGCTGTAACCGAGCAGGACCTTGGGATTCGCCCGGATCACGTCGTAGTCGAGGAGCGGCAGGACGCGCGCCGAGCCCCAGCCGCCCCGGGCGAAGATGCCCCTTACCCCGGGATCGGCGAAGAACTCCATGATGTCCGCGGCCCGCTCCGCGTCGCTCCCCGCGAAGTATCCCCGGCGCCGGTAGTAGTTGGATCCGAGCCGCGGTTCGAGCCCGACCGCCCGGAAGGCGTCCGCGAAGATCTCCGTCGGGTCCGTTTCGAACGCCGCGGTCGCGGGGCTGACCAGACCGAAGACATCGCCGGGCTGGATGCGGGGCGGCCGGATCAGGGGCGGCTGCGCCGGGTGAGCCTTCGCGGCCGCCAGGAACGGCATCGTGGCCCCACTCCCCAGTAGCGCGAGCGCCGCCCGACGAGGGATTGGGCATTTCTCCATCTCTCGGGCAGGACTTCGTCTCCCCGAGTCCGCGGGTGGACGGGCTTCCTCAATCACTCCGTCGCCCTCTCCACATGGCGCGGCGGCATCGCGCTGGTTTCGCGCTCCCGCGCGATGCCGGCCGGAGGCCGGCGCTCCAAGCCGTCCTCGTCATGAGGCCGAACGGCCAAGCGCG
Source organism: Acidobacteriota bacterium (assembly GCA_022820545.1). Classification (GTDB taxonomy): domain Bacteria; phylum Acidobacteriota; class Vicinamibacteria; order Marinacidobacterales; family Marinacidobacteraceae; genus Marinacidobacterium. The sequence continues at coordinate 8,542 of JAJEFG010000102.1, forward strand.
ACGTGGGCGCCGCGCTGACGCGGGGCGGTGCCGGTCTGAAGACCGGCGGTCCCTGCCCTACCGCCGTTCTCCGGATCGGCACCGCGCCGTCAGTTCTCCTCCGGGGCGACGAGGACCGCCGGGACGCCGAGGCTCGCCACCCGCTCGTTGAACGGGGTCAGGTGCTCCGAGATGGCGGCCTCGAGGTCCGCGTGGATGGCGTCGAGCCCCGGCTTCAGGTCGTCGAAGCGTTCGTAGGCGCCCGCCGTCGGCTGGTAGTCCCCCTGCACGATGTAGCCGTAGAGAGTCACCAACTGGTTGTCGATCTGCGGCGGGAAGTTGATCGGGTCCTGCGACGACCTGCTGTTCGTCTGCGTGATCGTCTCCTCGATCTCGGTCAGGCGATCCGTGAGCGCCTTGTTCAGTGTGCCGAGCTCCTCGTCGGCCTTTCCGGCCTTCTGGAGTCGCCCGACGATGTCGCCCGCCTGGGTCTTGACGTCACGGAGCCGGTTGAGCGCATCGAAGAGCTTCGTGATCTCACCGGCGACGGTCTCGCCCAGTTCACGCTGTTCCGCGAGCTCCTCGGCGGTCGAGGAGAGATTCGGATTCAGCGCCACTTCGAGCGGCTGGGTGTGGGTCTCCTCCCCGACCGTCAGTCGGACCTCGTAGGTCCCCGGGAGTACCGAGAGTCCCGGCGTGCCGCCCCAGTGAACCACGCCGGCCGGACGCTGAATGGCTGCCTCGCGCAGGTTCCAGCGGAACGAATTGAGTCCCGCCGCGGCCGGGAGACGGGCGCCCGGCCCGCCGCCGAAGAACGCCGCGAACGGCGATACCGGGCCGGTTGGAGGCGCGGGCCCCGGCTGCCCGGTGACCTTCCGCACCGAGTTCCCTTCGGAGTCGAGGATCTCCAGGGTGATCGCGGACTCCGGCTGCTCCTTGAGGTGGTAGCGGATGTCCGCCCCGCCGCCGAAGCCGCCCCGATAGGCGGTCCGGGGGGCGTAGAGCACGGAATCCGCCGCCATCGCCTCGTCGGTGATCTGGTGGAGCGGGCTCAGGTCGTCGAGCACCCAGAAGGACCGGCCCTGGGTCGAGATCACCAGATCTTTCCGGTGCACCTGCATATCGGTGATCGGGCTTACCGGCAGGTTGTTCTGGAAGCGCTGCCAGTGGGCGCCGTCGTCGAACGAGACATAGAGCCCGAACTCGGTCCCCGCGTAGAGCAGGCCCTGGCGGTCGTGGTCTTCGCGGATGGCGCGGGTGAAGTGCGTCGGCGGGATGCCGTTCGTTCCGTCGGTGAGCAGGTCCCAGCTCGCTCCGGAGTCGTTCGTCCGGAAGATGTAGGGCCGGAAGTCGTTCTCCCGGTAGCGGTACACCGCGATGAACACCCGGGCGGGGTCGTGGGAGGACATCTCGATGACGTTGACGGTGCCCCCTTCCGGCATGTCCTCGGGGGTGATCTCCGTCCACGTCTCGCCGCGGTCGCGGGAGATGTGGACGCGGCCGTCGTCGCTGCCCGCCCACAGCTCCGCGGGCGTGTGCGGCGACTCCTCGAACGAGAAGAGGGTGTTGTAGACCTCGACGCCGGTGCTGTCGCGCGTGATCGGTCCCCCGGCGTAGTCCTGGTGCTCCGGGTTGTTGGTGGTCAGGTCGGGGCTGATGACCTGCCAGCTCTGGCCCTGGTCCCGGGACATGTGGACCACCTGCGAGGCGTGGTAGAGGATGTCCGGGTCGTGCGGCGAGAGCCGGATCGGCGCGTTCCACTGGAACCGGTAGTTGAGATCCCGCGCCGCCTGTCCGAGCTGGAGCTGCGGGTAGTGGAGGATCTGCCGGAACTCGCCGGTCTTCCGGTTCACGCGCGTGATCGCGCCGCCGTAGCAGCCCGCATAGATGATGTCCGGATCGCGCGGGTCCACCGCGATGTGGCCGCTCTCGCAGCCGCCCACCTGGTACCAGTCCGGAACGACGCTGAAACCGCCGCGTGACGGCACCGAGATGGTGCTGTTGTCCTGCTGGGATCCGTAGATCCGGTACGGCCACTGGTCGTCCACATAGACCCGGTACATCTCGGAGGTCTCCTGGCCGTTCAGGTCGGTCCAGCTCTGGCCGCCGTCGAAGGACACGTTCGCGCCGCCGTCGTTGGCGTTGACCATGTTCATCGGGTTGTCGGGGTTGATCCAGAGGTCGTGGTTGTCGCCGTGCGGCACGCGGATCCGCTCGGGGAACGTCCGTCCCCCGTCAATGGACTTGTGGAAACCCACGTTCAGGCCGTAGATGGTGTTCTCGTCCTTGGGGTCCGCGTAGATGTGGATGTAGTACCAGGGGCGCTGCCGCAGGTTGGCGTCGCCGTTGATGCGGGTGAAGCTCTCGCCGCCGTCGTCCGAGCGGTAGAGGCCGCCCGCGTCGCCTTCCACTTCCACCAGGACCCAGATGCGGTCCGAGTTGGCGGGCGAGATCGCGATCGCGGTCTTGCCGACCATTCCGCTCGGGAGGCCCGCATCCACCTTCTCCCAGGTGTCGCCGCCGTCCTTGCTGCGGTAGATCCCGCCGTCCTCGCTGCCCGAGATCATGGTCCAGGGCTTCCGCTCGGCCCGCCAGGCGCCCGCGTAGAGGATGCGCGGGTTGTTCGGGTCCATCTGGATGTCCACGAAACCCGTGCGCTCCGAGAGGAAGAACACCTTCTCCCAGGTGTCGCCGCCGTCCTTGCTGCGGAAGATGCCGCGATCCTCGTTGGGCCCGAAGATGTAGCCGAGCGCCGCGGCATACACGAGGTTCGGATCGTCCGGATGCACCGCGATGGCGCCGATCTGGCCCGCGTGCCGAAGTCCGATGTGCTCCCAGGTCTTCCCGGCGTCCGTCGAGCGGTACATCCCGTCGCCGACGGAGATGTTCCCGCGCGGACAGGCGGAACCCGTGCCCACATAGACGACGTTGACGTCCGCGCGGGCCACCTCGATGGCGCCCACCGCGCCGACTCCGAGGAAGCCGTCGGTGACGTTCGTCCAGTTCTGTCCGGCGTCGATCGTCTTGTACACCCCGCCCCCGGTGCCGCCGAAGTAGTAGGTCAGCGGATCGCCGGGCACGCCCACGGCGGCGGTCGAGCGTCCGCCGCGAGTGAACCCGACGGCGCGGAACCGCATCTCCTCGTAGTACTCCGGCGGCACGGTGACGTTCGCCTCGTCGAAATGGTCGTGGTAGTCGCGATGGCTCCCCTGCCCCAGTGCGAGCGGCGCGGCGAGCGGGACGGCCATGGCAAGGGCCGCCGGAATGCGAAGAAATCGTCCAATGTGCATCAAGAGTTTCCTCCGGGAACGAGCCGGTCAGTGTACCGGGGCGCGCGGGACGCGGGATTTCGACTCAGCCATCCGGTTCCTCGCGAAACGCGATGACCTCGTCGAGCCTCGACGCCCCGAGCGCCGCCATGACCAGGCGGTCCACGCCCAGGGCCACCCCCGAACAGCGTGGGATGCCCGGATCCTCGAGGGCGGCCAGGAACCGCCCGTCGGGTCGGGCCGCCGGCTTGCCGGCCCGCTCGCGCGCCCGGTTCTCGGCCGCGAAACGCCGGCGGTGCTCGGCCGCGTCCTGAAGTTCGTCGTAGCCGTTCGCGAGTTCGAGTCCGGCCCAGAAGACCTCGAAACGCTCCGCGGTCCGCGAATCGTCGTCACTCAGCCGGGCGAGCGCCGCGAGCGGGGCCGGAAACCGGGTCACGATCGTGGGGACCCGAGCCCCGAGACCGGGCTCCACGAGCCGTGAGAACAGGTAGTCGAGCGCCGCGGCCCGGTCGTCGGGACGGCCCGGGTGGCCGTGCGCCTCGGCCAGCGTCCGAAGACGTTCCGCCCCTGCCGACAGCGGGTCCACCCCGACCGCGGCAAGGAAAAGCTCCCGGTAGGTGCGCCGCTCCGCGGGGCGAGTGCCGAGGAGATCTCCCAGCAGCAGGTCCATCTCCGACAGCAGCCCCTCCAGCGGACCGATGCGGTACCACTCGGCAATGGTGAACTCGACCGCGTGGTGCCGCCCGGACTCTCCGGCGCGAAACGCCTTGACGATCTGGAAGATGGGACCGCTTCCCGCCGCCAGCAGGCGCTTCATGGCGAACTCCGGCGAGGTGTGGAGGAAGCCCCCGGCCGCGGGCACCGAATCCAGATGCCGATCGGGCGTGGCGTCCGGTCCGAGGATCGGCGTCTCGACCTCCTGGTAGCCCCGGGCGGCCAGAAAAGCCCGCAACCGGGCAACGAGCCGGGAGCGCTCCCGCAAGTTCTCGAGGGGCGCCGCAGGCCCCCATTCGGGACTGCCCGTGCCGGTCAGTTCTTTACCCGGGAAACGTACTCGCCGGTGCGGGTATCCAGACGCAGTGTCTCGTCCACCTCGATGAACAGGGGAACCCGCACGACCGCGCCGGTCTCGAGGGTCGCGTTCTTGGATCCCCCGGTCGCCGTGTCGCCACGGATCCCGGGTTCGGTCTCCACCACCTTCAGGTCCACGAAGTGCGGCGGGTGGATGAGCAGGATCGCGTCGTTGTAGAGCGTGACGCCGCAGGTCATTCCCTGGAGCAGCCACTTCTCGTGGCCGCCGAGCGCGGCTTTCGCCGCCGAGTACTGCTCGTAGGTGTTGGGATCCATGAAGTGCCAGTCGCCGCCGTCGCTGTAGAGGAACTCCATCTCGGTGTCGAGCACGTCAGCCGCTTCCACCTTTTCGCCCGACTTGAACGTCTTGTCAAGGACCCGGCCGGTCTTGAGGTTCCGGTAGCGGATCCGGGTGAACGCCTGCCCCTTTCCGGGCTTCACGAACTCGCAGTCCAGCAGGACGCAGGGATCGGAATCGAGCAGGACCTTGAGCCCGCTGCGGAACTCGTTTGTCGCGTAGGTGTTGGCCAAGGAATCGCTCCCTTCAGGGGTCTGGTGGCCGGAATCGTACCAACGGGGGCGCGCCGCGGGACCGGCAGCGCCAGGCCGGAGAGGCTGCTAGACCTCGGTCAGGAGGTGTCCCATGCGCTCCTTCTTGGTGCGCAGGTAGTCGCGGGAGTACTTGTTCGCCGGAACCTCGATCGCGACCCGCTCCTCGATCACGAGACCGTGGGCCTCGAGAGCGACGAACTTCCTCGGGTTGTTGGTCAGCAGACGAATCCGTCCGACGCCGAGGTCCTGGAGAATCTGGGCGCCGACACCGTACTCGCGCTGGTCGGCCCGGAACCCGAGGTGCGTATTGGCATCCACCGTGTCGAGGCCATCGTCCTGGGCCGCGTACGCCCGCAGCTTGTTGACGAGTCCGATGCCCCGCCCCTCCTGGTTCAGATAGAGCAGCACCCCGGCGCCTTCTTCCCCGATCCGGGCCAGCGCCGCCTCGAGCTGCGGGCCGCAGTCGCAGCGGAGCGATCCGAAGACCTCGCCGGTCAGGCATTGGCTGTGGACCCGCAGCAGCACCGGTGTGTCCGGCCGGGCTTCGCCGAGTTGGAGAACCAGGTGCTTGGTGCCGTCGAGGGTGTTCTCGTAGGCGACGGTGCGGAAGTTGCCGAACCGGGTCGGCAGCACGGTGGACGCGAGGCGCCGCACCAGGGATTCGGTGCGGAGCCGGTAGCGGATCAGGTCCGCGACGCTCACGATCGCCATCCCGTGTTTTCCGGCGAAGGCCAGGAGGTCCGGAAGGCGGGCCATCGTGCCGTCTTCCTTCATCACCTCGCAGATGACCGCGGCCGGATAGAGGCCGGCGATCCGCGCCAGGTCCACTCCGGCCTCGGTCTGTCCCGCCCGCTGCAGCACGCCACCGGGGCGGGCGCGGAGCGGGAACACGTGGCCCGGCCGGACGAGGTCGGACGGCCGCGTTCCCTCACGGATCGCGACCTGGACGGTCCGGGCCCGGTCCGCGGCGGAGATTCCGGTCGTCACCCCGTCCTTCGCCTCGACGGAGACGCAGAACGCCGTCTCGTGCACCGAGGTGTTGTCCCGGACCATCAACGGAATGTCCAACTCGTCGAGGCGCTCCCCGGTCATGGGCATGCAGATGAGGCCGCGCCCGTGCGTGGCCATGAAGTTGATCGCTTCGGGAGTGACCTTTTCGGCGGCGATCGTCAGGTCGCCCTCGTTCTCGCGGTCCTCGTCGTCCACGACGATGACCATGCGTCCGGCGGCGATCTCGGACACCGCCCGCTCGACCGGCCAAAACGCCGTGGATTCGCTCTTTCCCGTGTCAACCACGCGCACAACACCTCGTCGGGCCCGAGGGGCCCTCTTGCGGAAACCGTTCCGGTTTGCGGAATTCTAGCCGCGCGCCGGACCCGGATGGCTCAACCGGCGTCCGGCGTCCCCGCCAGGGCGCCGACGTACTTGGCGAGGATGTCGTACTCCAGGTTGACGCGGTCCTCTTTCCGGAGATCCCCGAGGGTGGTGGCCGCGCGCGTGTGAGGAATCAGCATGACTTCGAAGCACGCCTCGCCGGGCGAAGCCGCCGCCACCGTCAGGCTGACCCCGTCGATCGCCACCGAACCCTTGCGGACGATCCAGCGGGGCTCCCGGTGCCGGATCCTCACCCGGTAGTCGTCGTCGGAACCCCCTGCCTCGATCACCTCGCCGCAACCGTCCACATGTCCCTGGACGAAATGCCCGCCCAGCCGGTCCGACGCGCGCAGCGGCAGCTCCAGGTTGACCCGGTTCCCCGTCCGGAGGTCCCCCAGCGTCGTCAGCGAGAGCGTCTCGGCCGCGACTTCGAACGATACGGATGCGGGCTGGACCGACACCGCGGTCAGACAGACTCCGGACACCGCGACGCTGTCGCCGACCGAGAGCCCCGAGAACTCGCCGCCCTCGTGCCCGACGGTGAGAAGCCGCCCGGCGGCGAGATCGCGGACCGCCTGCACGGCGCCGACCGCGATGACGAGTCCCGTGAACATCCGGCCGGGAGATTGCCCGATCCGTTCCCGCCGCGCAAGCCACCATACGATCTCCGCGTGGACGATCGCTTCATGCGGCGAGCCCTCGAACTCGCCCGGCTCGGCCAGTACACCGCCCCGCCCAATCCGGCGGTGGGCGCCGTACTGGTCCGCGACGGGCGAGTCCTTGCCGAAGGCTTCCATGCCCGCGCCGGACGCCCGCACGCGGAAGCGCAGGTGCTCAGGGTGGGGCGCGCGACGCGGGGGGCCACGCTCTACGTCAACCTGGAACCCTGCTGTCACGTCGGACGGACCCCACCGTGCGCCGAACGGATCATCGCCTCGGGAGTGCGGCGCGTCGTGGCCTCCCATCCCGACCCCGACCCGAGAGTGCGCGGCGGGGGGTTCGACCGCCTGCGATCCGCCGGCGTTGAGGTGACGACGGGCGTCCTTCGCGAGGAGGCGCAGGACCTGAATCCTTCGTTCTTCAAGTTCCTCCTGACCGGCACTCCCTGGGTAACGGTGAAGGCCGCGGTTTCCGTGGACGGGGTCATGGCCCCGCCCGGGACCCGCTGGATCACCCGCCCCTCGAGCCGCCGCCACGGAAGGGTTCTGCGCCGGGAGAACGACGCCATCCTCACCGGAATCGCGACCGTGACGGCCGACGACCCCCTGCTGACACCCCGGCCCCGGCGCGGATCCCGCCCCCTGCTCCGGGTGGTCCTCGATCCCAGCCTCCGGATCTCCCCCGAGGCGCGCGTGCTGCGTGGCCTCGACCAGGACCCGGTGCTCGTCATCTGCGCGCCGGGCGCGCCCGCAGCGGCTCACCGTCGCCTCGAGAACCTGGGCGTCGAAGTGATCGAGGCGGAGGTGGACAGCGTCGCGGCCCCCCCGAAGAAGGGTGTCACCCAGCCGATCGCGCTGGAGGCGGTGCTGGCCGAATTGGGCCGCCGCGGCGCGCACACCCTGCTGGTGGAGGCGGGCCCCCGGCTCACGTCGGCATTCCTGCAACAGGGACTGGCCGACCGGCTGGTGCTCTACCTGGCGCCGCGGTTCCTGGGCCGTGCCGAAGGAACGGGACTCTTCGACGCTACCCGGGCTCCGGCCGGCGGCCGCCGTGAGTTGCCACGCGCCCAGCCCGAGCCTCGTTCGGCGCGCTACGCCTGCCTCGGTCCTGACCTCCTCGCCGACTTCCGGCTGGCGGAGCGACGGGGGTAGCAGCCGTTGAACGGGGACATCCGGTCAGTCCCTGGTCAGGGAGAAACGTTCGAGCCGTTCGTAGACCGCTCCGCCGGGGCCGAGGAAGCTGCCGAACAGACCGAGCTCCCTCACGGTGAAGGGGGATGACCAGGCCGCGTCCGGCGCCGGAGGCCGGGCGGCGTTCAGGTCCCCTGCCGAAAGACGCGAGGGGACACGCAGCCGGCCAAGCGTCACGTGAGGAACGAAGGGCCGCGTTTCCGGAGCGAGGCCGACGTCGCGCGCGACCGTTTCCACCTCCCGCTGCAGGGGCAGGAGCCGTCCGGGATCACCCCCCGGAACCCCCTCTTCAGCGAGCCCCACCCAGACGATCCGGGCACGGCGGAGCGAGCCGAACGCCGAGACCTCGGCGGCCTTCAGCGTCAGGGGCCCCGGGCAACCGGTCTCGAGCCTCTCGCGAAGCAGCGCCGCAATGCGCCCGCGGTCAACCGGGCCGCCTTCCGGGCCAAAGAAACGCATGGTGAGATGGAGGTTCTCGGGAGGAACCCGGCGGAAGACGGAAGCGGGGAACAGGCGGGCTACCGCTCCCGAGGCGGCGAAGAGTTCGCGGCGGAGCGCGTCGGGGAGCGGCAGCGCTGCGAAGAGCCGCGGCGCCTGGGCCGCTCCTCCGTGCTTTCGCGCGACCGTCCCGGACCCTCGCATGTCAGTGGCCGGCATCGCCGGCCGCCAGCATGCTCTGGCGCAGCAGGTCGAGCGCCGCCGTCGCGGTGAGCTGCCGCACGAGCGCCCGATCCCCCGGCAGGCGGAACCGTTGGGTGCGCGAAACCGGGCCGCTGACCGCGACCCAGACGAGACCCACTGGCTTTTCCGCGCTCCCTCCCCCCGGACCGGCGATTCCGGTTACCGCGACTCCCCAGGCGTTGCCGGAGCGGCGGCGCGCACCCTCGGCCATTGCCATCGCTACCGGTTCGCTGACCGCTCCGTGCGCAAGCAGCGCCGCTTCCGGAACCGCCAGCAGGTCCCGCTTGGCCTCGTTGGCATAGGCCACCACTCCCAGATCGAACCACGCCGAGGATCCGGGAACGCGGGTCACCCGTTCGGCAATCAGACCCCCGGTGAGCGATTCGGCGAACGCGGCGCGCTCTCCCCGCCGCTCGAGCAGGCGCCCCACCGCATGCTCCAGATGATCGCCCGCCGTCCGGCTGAAGACCGCGGGTCCCAGCCGTTCCGCCATTCGATCGGCAAGCCTCCGGACTTCCGCGGCCCGTCCGGCAGGTCCGGTGACCCGGAGTTCGATCTCGCCGCGGGACGCGAGGATCGCGAGGTCGTCCGGCGCATCCCGCGCCGGGGTGAGATCCAGGATCCGCTCCTGCAGGACCGATTCCGGCAGTCCGGCCACCATCAGCGTCTCGCGCACGCTGCCCGCCGTTCGTCCGGTCTCTGCCTCAAGACGTGGTCGCACCTCCGCGTCGAACATCGCGGCCAGTTCCGAGGGCGGCCCCGGGAGGAGCACGAGCCACGCTCCCGTCCCGGTGCGCGCCAGCACGCCCGGTGCGGTCCCGGCCGGATTGGGCAGCGCCGACGCCCCTTCGGGAATGAGGGCCTGCCGCCGGTTCACTTCCGGCATCTCGATGCCCCGGTCCCTGAACCGCGCTTCGATGCTCGCCAGCGAAGTCGCATCCTCGACCAGCCGCACCCCGAGGACGCTCGCCGCCGCGAAACGCGTCAGGTCATCGGTCGTGGGGCCGAGCCCGCCGCACACCAGCACATGCCGGCAGCGGGCCAGAGCCAGGCGGAGGGTCCCCTCCATGAGTGACTGTTCATCCGGAACGACCGCCGAAAAGCGAACCGCCAACCCCAGAACCGAGAGCCGCTCCTTCAGCAACGGGGTGTTGCGGTCCAGGCGGCCGGAGGCGAGGAGTTCGGTGCCGACCGCGATGACGGCCGCACCCGGGGGCGGACCCTCTCCGCTGGTCAGGAGACCGGCTCCCGGCGGACCGCCTCACCCGCACGCCGGACGAGCGGGGTCGTCACGGCGGAAGAACGGACCCGCGCCGCCGCAGTTCCACCGGCTGTCAGATGCCCAGGGCGAGCAGGAGGACGATCCGCACGATGCCGCCCGCGACCAGGTCGTCGGCCATGATGCCGAGGCCGCCCGGAAGCCGCTCGGCCTGCCGTACGGGAGGCGGTTTCACGATGTCCAGGAAGCGGAAAGCCACGAAGGCGCCCCCCATCACGAGGACCGACGGGTTGGTGCCGACGAGCGCCAGCCACATCCCGCAGAACTCGTCCACCACCACCGACCGCGGGTCGGGCTGCCGAAGATCCTTCGCGTGGCGCGCCCCGGCCCAGAGGCCGACCGCCACGGCCGCGACGAACAGGGCCACGGGAAGGGCGCCCGGCAGGTTCCGCGTCAGCAGGAAGGCAACCAGGCCGGCGGCCGCGCCGGCGGTTCCCGGCGCGACCGGAACCCGCCCGATGAACGCGCAGGTCGCGATGAAGGCGGCGAGCCGCGACGGAGCCGGCGGGGTTTCCCCGGCAGGCCCCGGCGCCTCTTCGTCCTCGGGCCAGGGCGCGTCCCAAGCGGGCGTGTCTTCAGGCCGGAGCGGCAGATCCTCCTGCCCTCCACCAGTGGCGACGCCCGGCTGCGGACCCGGCGGAGCCGGTTTCGGCGAGGTCGCTGGCGGATCGGCGCTCCGATTCCGGCGATCCTCGGCTTCCTGGAGGCGGCGCTCCACCCGTTCGCGGACTCCGGAAGCCTCCGCGGCGGGAGAGGGCGCTCCCTCGTCCTCCGTGTCCGACGTCCCGGCCTCCGCGCTCGGACCTCCTTCGGCCACGCGCCGGCGGATGGTCGAACTCCAGTGTTCCCCGGCCGAGGGCTGCGGAGACGGTTGGGGCGCGGAGAGCCGTTCCCGCTCGCCGGGAGGATCGGATTCGTCCGCGCCCTGCGCGGCCCGGCGGCGGAGCGCCTCCTCCACCCGCTCGCGAGTGCCGGGCTCCCGACCTCCATCCGCCGTCCCGGCGAGGCCTGCCGCCTGAGCTTCGCCCGACCGCGGGTCGGGCTTCGCGACGCTGGCCCTTTCTTCCGGAACGGATCCGGTCACGCCCTCTCCCCGATCGTCCGGGCTCACGGAGCGGGACCGGGGAAAGCACGAATCATGGGTCGAACCCTGCACCGGAGGGGGTGGGGAACAGCGAAACTATACTGCCGGCTCCCGGGATACAGCGGCCGGATTTCTCCCCGAAAAGGCCCGGCGAGGAGAGCTGGATGGGCAACGACTCGCCGGCGCCGAACAACCTGCTCGAGGCGGTCCCCAACTTCAGTGAGGGACGGTCCCAACCGACTCTCCGCCGCCTGGTGGAGGCGGCGGGGCGGCCGCTGCTCGACCTGCATGCGGACGCGTCCCACCATCGCTCGGTCCTGACCCTCGCCGGAAGCGCCTCGCAACTGCGTTCCTCGGTGCGTTCCCTCCTCGAGACCGCCGTCCGCCACATCGACCTGCGGCGCCATTGCGGCGAGCACCCGCGCATCGGCGCACTCGACGTCCTCCCCATCGTCCCGTGGGGAGAAGCCCCCATGGAGCAGGCGGTCGGGCTCGCCGTCTCGCTGGCGGAAGAAATCGGCGCCGACCAGTCGGTCCCCGTCTTCCTCTACGGGGAAGCCGAGCCCGCGCGGCGCGCCCTGCCGCAGATTCGACGAGGCGGACTTCGGGGCCTCGCGGATCGCCTCGCCCGGGGGGAGATTCGTTCCGACTACGGCCCGCCCGCCCTGCACCCGTCGGCCGGGGGCATCGCCATCGGCGCGAGGCGGCCGCTCATCGCCTTCAACGTCAACCTCGATACGTCCGACGCGGGAGTCGCGCGGGCCATCGCCGGAAGGATCAGGACGAGCGCGGGAGGTCTTCCCGCGCTCCGGGCCCTCGGGGTGCGACAGGCAGATCCCGGGAGCGGCCGAGTCCTCGCCCAGGTCTCGATGAACCTGCTGGACTGGCGCCGGACCTCCCTGGCTGACGCGTTCCGCCGCGTTCTGACGGAGGCGGGCGCGGCCGGTACCGGGGTGGTCCATTCGGAGATCGTCGGACTCGTTCCCCGCGCCGCGACCTGGCCCGGGATGGAAATGGAAATCGCCTTGCGGGAGCCGGCCCGGACCATTGAGGGGGTTTACCAGTCGGTGGTGAAACCCACGTGAGCGCCGAGAGCGGGGAGGCCCAGTCCTCCCGGTGGGGGTCCGGCTGACAAGGCGCGTGAGGGAGGAATACCGCGTGTATTCCGACCGAAACGCAACGATGAGCACCGCGAAGCGGGGCGGTTCAGGCGGGATGCATCGCCGCTCGAGCCCCCACCGGGAGAACTGGGCCGCGTGGGTTTTGCCACCGACTGGTAGGCTGCTCACTCCGTGGAGCAACCGCCGTGAAATGCCCGTATTGCGGCAATCCCGAGGACCGGGTCGTGGATTCCCGCGAGAGCCGGGAAGGAGAGGTCATCCGCCGCCGGCGCGAGTGCATCCGGTGCGGGAAGCGGTTCACCAGCTATGAGGCGGTCGAGGAAATCCCGTGCATGGTGGTCAAGAAGAACGGCGACCGGGAGGTCTTCGACCGGGACAAGGTGCTGTCGGGACTCAAGAAGGCTTGCGGAACACGGGTCGCCGAGGAGAAGATCGGGGCGATCGCCGACCGGGTGGGCGCGCTGGTGGCCAAGAGCCCCGACCGGGAACTCAGCGCCGCCGAAATCGGCGAAGTCCTGATGGAGGAGCTGAAGCGGGAGGACCACGTGGCCTTCGTACGGTTCGCATCGGTGTACCGCGACTTTCAGGACACCCGCGATTTCGTGAAGGAGGTTCAATCCCTCCTGCGGAAGCGAGCGCCCGCAAAGCGGCGCAAGAAGGTTGCGAAAGCTCACTGAGCCCGAAACCTGGCGAAACTCTCACCCCGGCGAAACCGCGGAAAGCCCGGCTTCCCGAGAATCGAGAACCGGCGAACGCCCGGTTTCGTTATGTTCGGTTGACGGGGAGAAGACCGAAGCGCCGCCATTGGATTCCCCCGTACAAATCTCCGATGCCCAACTCGTCAGCCAGTGCCTGTCCGGCCACGAGGACGGGTGGCGCACGTTCGTGGACCGATTCCGGACCCCCGTCTGGCACATCGCGTTTCGCTTCGCGGCAACGCCGGACGATGCCGACGAACTCACCCAGGACGTCTTCGTGCGGCTCGTGAACGTGTTGCCCAGCTATCGCCCGAGCGGAGCGCTGGGCGCCTGGGTGCGGCAGGTGGCGACCAACGTGGCCATCGACGCCTACCGGCGGCGCCGTCGGACACCGCTGCTGGTGTCCGACGAAGAGATGCCGGAAGCTCCCGTGCCGGCAGCCTGGCAGCCGGACGCGATCGCCGAACGGCGGGAAGAAGCCGCCAGGATCAGGGCGCTTGTGGACCGCATGCCGCCCGAGTTGTCGGAGCCGCTCATCCTCCGCGATCTCATGGACTGCGACTATCCCGAGATCGCGGAGCGGCTGGACATCCCGCTCGGTACCGTGAAGTCCCGCATCCACCGGGCCCGTCAGACGCTCGCGCGAACCCGGCGCGCCCTGGTCCGCGGCGGATCCGTCCGGATCGGCAAAGGAGGCGACCGTTGACCGCCGCTCGTGCGGACGACCGCTTCGGGGACCTGGTGTCCGCCCTCGCCGCGGGGGAGCTGGACCCGGCCGAAGCGCAGCGGGTGCGGGCCCGGCTGGCGGAGGATCCCGAACTCGCCCGCCTCTACGGCGAGATCCGGGCAGTGCGCCGGAGTCTCGACGACTTCGCCGCCGGGGCGCCAACGCCGCCGCCGGGCCTCGAGGGGCACATCCTGTCCGCGACGCTGCCCGCGTTCCGCTCGCTCTACGTGCGGCGGACGCACTACTGGCCGACCTGGCTCGCGGCGGCCGCCGCGGCCGCCATGCTGCTGTTCTTCCAGCCGCCGCTGGTCCGGGGGGCGCTCGACTCGCTTCCCCGCGCTTCGGACGGGGTCAGCAGCCTGCGGGCCGCCGCGAATCGTCACACCGATCGGGCGCTGGCCGAGTTCGGGGTGCTCCGCGCCTCCGTTTCCTTCGCGCTGGAAGACCAGATGGACCGGCTGGAGGACCGGCTTCGGGACCTGGAACGGGCAACCCGTCACCGTGACGCATTGTTGTCCGCTCCCGAATCGGACGCCGGCCCGGCCCCCAGCACCGACACGCAAGGAGAAGTCTCCCCATGAACCGTTCACCGGGACTCGCTGGAGTCCTTTCCGTGGTGTTCCCCGGGCTTGGTCATCTGTATGCCGGAGCCACGGCGCGCGGACTGGCGCTCGCCGGGGCGTTCATCGCCCTCCTGCAGGAGGAACTCGTCCCCTTCGTGCTGGCCGTGTGGATCTTCGGGATCGTGAACGCAATCCGGACCGCCGAGGAGATCGTGCAAGCACACGCCGAAGGCCGGCCGGCGGCCGTCTCCCTGGATCGGAACTGGGCCACCGGACTGATAGCGGCCGGCGTGCTCGCGACGCTCGCTCGCATTCCCGACCTCGAGTGGGCCCTGAGGTTCTGGCCCCTCCTGCTGATCTGGGTCGGATTCCGGCTCTACCAGGGACAGCCCGTGATCCCCGGATCCGCCGGCGCGCCGGCCGGGGCTTCGGGGACCGCCCCGCCGGCCGAGGCGCCGGACACGGCGCGAGCCGCGGGTCCGCCGCCCGCCCCACCGGCAGCGGAAAACGGCGCGCCCCTGGCCCGGACGGACGAGGAGGCAGACTAGGCATGGCTCGCAACGACAACTGGTCGGGACCGATCCTGATCGTCATCGGAATCGTCTTCCTGCTGTCCAACCTCGACTTCGTCGATCTGGGTGATCTCCTTCGTTTCTGGCCGCTCATCCTGATCGCGGTCGGTGCGCGGCTGGTGTTTCGTGACCGCGGCTCCGGTTCGGGACCGTCATCCGGCCCCCCGCCCCCGCCGTGACGGACCCGGGAGCGGCGGCAAACCCGCCACGTTCCGGGAGCGGGTGCGGCGTCGCGTTCGGAATCGGGCTGATCCTGGCGGGAGGTCTCTTCCTCTGGGTCAACCTCACGGGCACGCCCCTGGCGCTGCTGCTCCTCGACGCGCTGCCGCTGGCGGCCGTCTGGTGGCCGCTCCTGCTGGTTCTGTGGGGCGCCTGGAAGGTCGTCACCCGGCTACGGACCGGACGGGCCGGCCTTGGATTCGGGGAGGTCCTCCTCCTGCTGCTGTTCATCCTCGGCGGCACCGTCTTCACGCTGGCCCAGCGCGCCATCGAGAGCCAGGGGCTCACGCCCCGCGTGACGGAAGTACGGCGTCTGATCGAACAGCAATCGGGACCGTTTCCCGTCCATGCCTTCGTCACGGAAGAGTCCGTGTCCCTTCCGGCCGAGGGAGAGGTGGAGATCCGGATTTCGCTGCCGGCCGGCAACATCCGGGTGGAAGCGGCCTCCGCCGCCGCTCCCGGCGCCCCCGAGGCTCCCGGCCCGGAGCCGGAGGGCCAGGACGTTCCCGGCGCAGCGGGAATCGAGGGCCGGCTGCAGCTCGTGAAGCGCGTATGGGCCACCGACGAGGCGGCGGCCGCCGCCCGGGCCGAGGCCGTTCGGCTCCGGACCGGCCCCCTGGACCCCGGAACGCGCCAGTTCCCTGTCCGGGTCGAAGATTCCGGGACGTCCGAAGTGGCGCTCGAGTTGCTCGCGACCCTGCCTCCCGGGGTCAGGATCTCCGCCTTCACCGACGAGGGATGGGTGCGGGTGGACGGTCCGTTCGCCCGGGTGGAAGCCCGCACCGATGACGGTCCCGTAGAAGTCCGGGGTGCGGGAGGCCCGGTCTCGCTCACGGTGCGCAACGGGGCGGCGTGGGCCTCGGGGATCGAGGGTGCGCTCGCGATCGAGGCGCGGCGCGCGTCCGTCGAAGTGGACAGAGTCGCGGGGGCCGCCACAGTGGATGCGGAGGGCGCTCCGGTGTGGATCTCGGGGGCGGAGTCTTCCGTCACGGTTCGCGGCCGCAACGCACCCGTGGCGGTCGAGGACTCGTTCGGCCCGATCGAGATCGAGACGCGGATCGCTCCCATCCGCGTGGAACGGATCGGCGGTTCCGCGGTGTTGCGTTCCGAGTTCGGCGACGTGGTGGCGGTGTCCATCGAAGGTCCGCTCGAGATCCGGACCGACTCCGCCGACCTGGAGGTGCGGAGGGCCCGCTCCGGGGCGGCGATTCAGGCGGCCGGCGGACTCCTGGTTCTCGACGATGTGGCCGGACCGCTGACCGTGACCAGCGGCCGTGGCGAGGTGCGGGCCTCGCGGCTCTCGGGAGCGGCCGACTTCACGGGCGATGCCGGCGGCATCACGGTCCGGGGATTCGGGGGCGCCCTGTCGGTCACGACTGGAGACGCCGAGGTGGACGTCGCCACGGACGCACTCGGTGGAGAGGTCGGACTCACTACGGAGCGCGGGGACATCCGGCTGGCGCTTCCCTCCGAGGGGTCCTTCTCCCTTTCGGCCGAGACCGACGGCGGCGACGTCGACAGCGAGTTCACCCTGGAGCGGCGCGAGGCGGACGGGAGGTCACGATGGGAAGGCCGGGCGGGGTCCGGCGCCGGGCGGGTCACGATCTCGACCCGGGAAGGCGACATCACGCTGCGCTCGCATCCGGCCACGGGAGAACAGCGGTGAGGCGGTCCGTTCTCGTTCTCGCCGCCGTCCTGGTGGTGGGCGTCCTGTCGTGGGGCTGTCTTCCCGGCGTCGATCAGACGTCCGTGGAAACGATCCGCCAACCCGGGGCCCCCGAACTCGCGATCCGCCTCGACCGGGGTTCCGTGATCGTCCGGGAACACCTCGGCGCCGAGTTCGAGATCGAGGTCTGGCGAACCGCCCAGGCGCCTTCCCGGGACGCCGCCCAGGCGGCGCTCGAAGCCCTCGTCGTCGATCTCGAACGCGACCCGGATTCGGGCGCCCTGACCGTCACCGGCCGCAGCGCTACGGCCGGGACCTTCCGGCCGTGGGAAGAACTCGCTCTCAGCTTGAGGATCGCCGTCCCGCCGGGCACCGCCGTCGATGCCCGGACCGGTTCGGGGAGGATCGAACTGGAGGGCCTCACCGGCCCCGTCCGGGCGACCTCCGCCTCCGGCCGCATTGCCGCCAACGATCTCCGGTCGCCGCCGGGGACAGCGGCGGAACCGATCCGTCTGCGTACCGCGGAGGGCCGGATCGCGGCGCAGGGCCTCGAGGGGAGCGTCCGGGCCGAGAGCGGCGACGGGCGCATCGAGCTCGAGGGACGACTGCAGGAGGTCACCGCGGTGACGGGCGACGGACGGATCGAGATCGACGTCCGCGGGGGTGGTCCCCCGCCGACTGGCGAGTGGTTCCTGCGGACGGGGAGCGGCCCGGTACGGCTCTCCCTGCCCCGAATCACCGACGCCGTGGTGACGGCCGTGGGAAGGCCAGATGTCGATGACCGCCGCGATATTTCTGACTGGCAGCGGGAGGGGCCGCTGGCGCTCGCCACCCTGGGCGATGGGTCGGGACCCCGCATCCACCTGCGGACCGGTGACGGCTCTGTCCGGGTGAGGTTCGCCGACCGGGACTGATCCGGGGCAGCGACCGGATTCCGGCCCGGACTGCCGCCGCGCGTCGGATCAGTAGCGCGGAGCCGGCAGGGGAGAACCGGTGATCTGGCGGTAGGCGCTGAGGAAACGCTCGGTCGTCCCCCGCACGATGCGGTCGGGCAGATGCGGCGCCGGCGGCTCCTTGTTCCAGTCGACCGTTTCGAGGTAGTCGCGGACGTACTGCTTGTCGAAGCTGGACTGGAGTTTCCCGGGGGCGTATTCGTCGGCGGGCCAGAAGCGCGAGGAGTCCGGAGTCAGGACCTCGTCGATCACGTACAGCTTCCCGTCGTCGTCGTGTCCGAACTCGAACTTGGTGTCGGCAATGATGATGCCCCGCTCGGCGGCCCACTCCACCCCGCTCGCATAGATCTCGCGGGAGATCTCGTGGAGGCGAGTGGTCAGCTCCCGGCCCAGCGCGTTCGCCATGAAGTCCTCGCTCACGTTCTCGTCGTGACCGTCCTCGGCCTTCGTGGCCGGCGTGAAGAGCGGCTCGGGGAAACGCTCGGCGAGCTGCATCCCGCTCGGGAGCGAAATGCCGCACACGCTGCCTTCCCGTCCGTACTCCTTCCAGCCCGACCCGTAGAGGAACCCGCGCATCACGCACTCGAAGGGGATCGGGTTCAGCCGGCGCACCAGCATGGAACGTCCGTCCAGAATTCCCTTCGCCGGCGCCAGCACGTCGGGGTACTCGTCCACGTCGTCGGTCACCAGGTGATTGGGAACGATGTGTTCGGTCCGCCGCAGCCACCAGGCGCTCAGGCTGTTCAGCACGCGGCCCTTCTCGGGAATCCCCTCCGGAAGCACGACGTCGAAGGCCGACACCCGGTCCGTGGTCACCAGCAGGAGTTGGTCGCCGACGGCGTAGATGTCGCGGACCTTGCCGCGGGAACGGAGGGCGACACCCTCCAGCGAGGTCGTCAGAACTGCTTCAGCCATCCGGGAATTCTACGGAGGAAGCGCGCGGAGAAAGTGACGAAAAACAGGCCAGGCGACAGTCTGCCCCCGGCTCTGTCTGCGGCGCGCGTTTCGCCTCCCTCCAGCGCCAGCCGCTGTTCCTTCGAAACGAGCGAAAAACAAAATGGCAGCGAACCTCGGGTTCGCTGCCGGCGTTTTCGGGGGAAAGTGTGAAAGGGGGTTACCCCCGTTCACAAAGAGGAAACGACAAATCGGAACTCGCCGAAGTGTGCGCCAGCACACGAGGGAGTTTCGGTTCCCGAGCCAGGAGGGGTTGGGAGCCGGGTTCCCCGGCCCCAATCCCTC
>JAJEFG010000081.1 GCA_022820545.1 Acidobacteriota bacterium
GCAGAGATCGGCGGCCTCCGCGCGGAAATGCACGAGGAGATTGGCGGCCTGCGCGCGGAAATGCGCGAAGAGATCGGCAACCTGCGCGCGGAAATGCGCGAGGAGATCGGCAAGCTCTCCGAGCGAATGACGCGCATCGAAACGCTGATCGAGACGCGCCTGGTTCCGGCTTCGGACGCCCGCGATCCGGCCGGCCCCTGAGCCACCGCGACCGCCCGCCAGCACGTACGGCTTGGAACGCCGGCTTTAGCCGGCACCGCGACCCGGAGGGCCGCAAAGGGCGTCGGGCTACACGTCCTCATGATGCCACCCGCTTGGAACGCCGACCTCGGAGCGCCGGCCTCCGGCCGGCATCGCCGACCGCAGGGAGGCGCAACGCAAGCGGTCCGCAGGCCCGCCAAGCGCGTAGCGCGGCGAGACGCGCCGGCCCGCCACTCCCCCGTCACGGATCGTCCCAGCACCCCTCGGGGGTCTCTAGCGGGAACTCAGGACGCGCGCCAGTTCCGGGAGGCCGATCGCCTCCACCTCCGCCCGGACGGGATAGCGGTCCTCCCCCGCGTGGACGACAAAAGCCCGCTCGGGGGCGATGTCCTCGAGCGCGCTGAAGAAACCGCGGCTCAACCGAGGCGCCCGGCCGTACTTGATCTCGACGGCCCAGGGCCGCGTCCGTCCGGGAATCTCCAGAACGAGATCCACTTCGGCGCCACCGCTCGTCCGGTACCAGGACGGGCGGGTTCCGAACGGAGCGACGGCGAGCAGGTTCTCGATCACGAATCCCTCCCAGCTGGCTCCGACCACCGGGTGGCCGGCGACGCCGTGGTAGTCGAGGATGCCGAGCTGGGAGTGCACCAGGCCGCTGTCGCGCAGATACGCCTTCGGCGCCTTGACGAGGCGTTTCCCGACGTTCCGGCGGTAGGGCCGCAACAGCCGCAGCAGATGGAGGTCGGCAAGCAGATTGAGGTAGCGCTGGACCGTCGGCGCGGTGAGGGAGAGGTTCCCGGCGAGTCGCGTGGCATTGACGGTTGCGCCCTGGCCGTGGGCGAGCATCGTGAGCAGATCGTCCAGGGTCGAGGGCGGGATGTCCCAACCGAACTCGCGGACGTCCCGATGGAGGTGGCCGAGCATGAATTCCCGGCGCCAGCGCAAGCTCTCCTCCCCGGTTTCGGCGAGATAGCTGAGCGGCAGGCCGCCGCGCAGCCAGAGCGTCCGGACTGCAGCGGCGGCGCCTCCGACCTCCAGCACGTCCAGCGGGTGCAGCTCGACGTGCGCGAGACGGCCGGCGAGGCTTTCGGACTGGTGCAGCAGCAGGAGCGACGCCGATCCCAGGATCAGAAAGCGGCCGGTCCCCTTGCCGCTGCGGCGGCCCCGATCGATGATCCCGCGGAGCTGCTCGAAGAGCTGCGGCGTCCGGTGGACCTCATCGAGGATGACGAGGCGATCGGCATGCGCCTCCAGGAAGGCGGTCGCGTCGTCGAGGCGGCGCCGGTCGTCCGGCAACTGCAGGTCGAGATAGAGAGCCTGCTCCTCGCGCGCGATCTGAAGGGCGAGCGTCGTCTTCCCCGCCTGGCGCGGGCCCAGCAGAGCTACGGCGGCCTGCCGGCGAAGAGCGGAACGGACTTCGGAAAGAGCGCGCCGAGCAATCATCCTTGCATATTATAAATCTGATATTTGATTTACAAGAATATTGACTGAATGAGGTTGGACGGTGGAGGCTCCGGGAGGCGCGAGAGGACTCCGCGGCGGGGCGGAACGCACACGCTGGAGGAAGTGGAGCGGGAGTTCGGCCTTTGAGACCCACGCTCTGATTCACCACGCGGCCACTTCGAGGTCGGCAAGCCGCCCCGGATGGCTTGCGCCGCCAACCCCCAATCCCGGTGGCGGAGCGGCTTGGAACGCCGACCTCTGGTCGGCACGCAGGCCCGCAAGGCGCGTAGGGCCGCAAAGCGCGTGGCGCGCCGGCCCCCACCCTCCCGTCACGGATCGTCCCACCACCCCTCCGGGACCTCCTCCCCTCCCCACTCCGCGTCCTCCGGGACCTCCGCGTACATACAGCTTCTCGATCCGGTGAGGGGAACACCCAGCCGCTCGGCCGGACGCCGGCCGGATCGGCCGCCGCCCGCTCGCCCAGACAGTCGGCGCGCCGCCGCTCGAGGACGGCGGCGAGCTGCCGGGTGACCGGCCCTCCGCACCCGGCAAGGCCGCCCCCTCGCGCCGCCTCTCCACGCTCGCCGCAACTTCCGCCAGGACCCTCGCGCGCGGCCGAAGGCGCCAGCCCGTGGTAGCGGGCGGTCTCGAGGGCCGGCTGCAGCCCGGCGCCGGGGTCCGCCGCCGGCTACAGCACGCGCCACCAGGGCGCGGCCAGCACTCCAGGGGCGATCCAGCGAATCTCGTCCCCCGTATGGAGCAGTAGTCCACCGCGGGCCGCGTCCCCGTATTCCACGCCGAAGGCGAGCAGGTGCCGGGCGTCCCGGAATCTGGGACGGGCGGTGCTCTTGACCTCGATCGGCAGGAGCCGGCTCTCCGCCTCGATGACGAAGTCGACCTCCGCGCCCGAAGCCGTGCGCCAATAGAAGATCCCGGCGCGGCCAAGCCTGCTGTCGCGCCACGCCAGCAGGTCGTGGAGAACGATGTTCTCGAGGTGCGCGCCCTCCGGCTCGGGATCCCCCGCCAGGTGGAGCGCCAGTCCCGTGTCCGCCCAGTAGAGCTTCGGAGCCTTGATGAGCCGTTTCGTGCGGTTCGTGGTGTAGGCGGGAAGCCGAACCAGCAGGTGCGACGTCTCCAGCAGGTTCAGGTACCGCCCCACGGTCTGCTGGGGAAGCGCCGCATCACGCCCCAGCTCGGCCTGGTTGACGAGCCCCCCGAGCCTCCGGGAGGCGGCGCGCATCACCCGCCGGAAATCGGGGAGCGCGGTGATCCGCGCCTGGGTCTGGAGGTCGCGCTCCAGGTAGGTGCGGACGTAGCCGTCGAACCACCGCCCGCGCGCCGCGTCGGTCCTGCGGACCAGGGCGGCCACCGGAAAGCCTCCCCGCCGCGCGAGAGGACGCCAGTCTTCGGGTGCGTCGGGCCCCTCCGCGACGGCCGCCGGCCAGTCCGCGTCGGGCGCCCGCAGGAAATCCTCCCAGCTCCCGCACGTCCCGAGTCCTCGCTGTTCCCGGCGGGTCATGGGCCCGAGCGTGAGGTAGCTCGCCCGGCCGGCGAGCGATTCGGAAACGCACCGCATCAACAGCAGGTTCGCCGATCCCGTCAGCAGGAACCGGCCGGGCGCCCCGGACGCGTCCACCGCGCGCTTCACCGCGGAAAGGACCGCGGGAACCCTCTGCACCTCGTCCAGGATCACCGGCTCGGCACCGAGCAGCAGCCGTTCCGGATCCCGCCGGGCCGTCTCCATGACGTCGAGGTCGTCGAGGGCAAGATACCGGCGCGGGCCCGGCGCCAGTTCCCGCACGAGCGTTGTCTTGCCGGTCTGCCGCGCGCCCGTGACGACCACCGCGGGGGATTCCCCGAGATGCGTCAGCAGGCTCTGGCCGATGGATCGCGGAAGGAGATGATTCATCGCTATCTAGGTGATAATCACTTATTATATATGTGATTGTCAGAATCGGGAGTCCGTGCTAACTCCGGCCGGCCGGGCGCCCGCGGCCGGCTCGGAACCCCCGAACGCGGCTACCCTCAGGATCGTCCCATGACCCCTCGGGTCTCTCCTCCCTTCCCGCCCCGGATCCTCCACCACCTCCACGCCCATCAGTTCGTCGATGCGGGCCGCGATCCGCTGACCGGCTCCCGAAGCGGTACCGTCCGCCGATCTCCGCGCTTGATTCCGGGCAGCGCCCGGACTTTCCCGCTTTTGACCTGCAAGAACTGCCGGAGCTTCCGATGTCCGTGTCCCACCCGCCCACCACCACCCTTTCGACCAGGGGCCGGATCACGCTCCCGAAGCCGGTTCGCGATGCGCTCGGCTGGGACGCCGGGGCTCGGCTGGTGGTCGAGCGCACTTCCGAAGGCGTGCTCCTGAAACCCGTGGCGAGCATCCCGGAGACCGACCCGGAGGAGGTTTTCGGATGCCTCCCGTTCGATGGCCCGCCGAAGTCGCTCGCGGATATGGAAGCGGGGGTCATGACGGAAGCCCGGCGGGCCCGCCCGCGCAACAAGAGCAGAGCCAGGCCCCGTATCGCCTCGGTCCTCGAGGCG
This sequence comes from Acidobacteriota bacterium, assembly GCA_022820545.1. GTDB lineage: Bacteria > Acidobacteriota > Vicinamibacteria > Marinacidobacterales > Marinacidobacteraceae > Marinacidobacterium. The sequence continues at coordinate 4,189 of JAJEFG010000081.1, forward strand.
ACGTCGAGTGGGGAACGCTGAACGGCAAGTGTCCGCACTCCGTTGCCCTCCTGGAGATGTATGGGACATGACGGAAGCCCGAGATCGCGCCGTCGACGCTGATCGCTCGTCGGATTTGACCCCGCCACCCCGACGCACCACACTTCCGGCCATGGTCGCCCCTACGCCGACAACCAAGACCTACAGGTACCGCTTTTGGGTCGGTTCCCGCGTCGTTTACTGGGGCATCACGACGGACCTTGAGCGCCGTGAGCGCGAACACCGGCACCGGTGGCCCGAGGGGCACATCGAAGCCGTCGGCCGACCCACCTCCCACGCCAAAGCATGGGAGTGGGAACAGCAGCAGGCCCGCGGCCCATCGGCCGTCACTGGCTGACGCCCGGCCTCGCACTCCAGCGGCCTTGTGACCTCCCCCGACCGGCCGCACCGCGTGTATGTCACCGGTGCCGGTTTCACGCGCGCCTTCGTCCGCAGCGCGCCGTTGCTGGTCGGCGACTTCGACAACGACCGTCTCGTCAAAACCGTGCGCGGTCTGCGGGCGGCAAGCCGGCTGCTCGAAGCCGAGCGCAACCGTCACCCCGACGGGTTCATCGACATCGAACGTCTGATGACCCGCCTCCACGAGCTCATGCCCTACGACGACCACCGCGGCTCGACCCACGAGTTCGCCTTCCTGCTCGCCGAACTCAAGCGCGCTTTCCTGCGGACGATCCAGCACGCTCTGGACGGCGTCGAGGTCCTGCCCGAGAGCGCTGTCGCGTTCGCCCGCCATTGCGCCGACACGAGCGCCACCTGCATCACTTTCAACTACGACGATCTCCTCGACGCGGCCCTCAACGCTGCCAGCAATTGGGATCCCTACTGGGGGTACGGCTTCTTGTGCCGGTCCTCCGCCGACACGGTCGCCGACATCTCCTACGATCCAAAGCCGTCCGACCTTCTGCTGCTCAAGCTGCACGGTTCCGTCAACTGGTGGCCCCGCCTCGGCTACGTCAAGCCCTTCGCGCTCGACGCCATCGTCCATCACTACTTTCGGCAGCGCAGCTCGTGGCGCAACTCCTACGACCGCGCCCTGGTCGCCCGCCACCTCGAGCCCGAGCCGGTCATCGTTCCCCCGGTACTCTCCAAGTCGGACCTCGTCGCGCAGCCAGTGCTTCGCCTCGTCTGGTCCCTGGCATATGAGCGCCTTTCCAAGGCCGACGCCGTCAGCTTCATCGGCTACTCGTTCCCCGCAACGGACACCGCGGCTCGCGTGCTCTTCTCCGAAGCGCTAGCCGATCTGCCGCCCGACGCCGTAACCGTGGTCGGCCTCGAGACCGATGAGGCCAGCGGCGAAGCCTTGAAAGCGAGATATCGGGACGTGCTTGGCCCCATCCCCGACGACTGCTTCTTCATGGACGGGGCCCTGGATTGGGTTCAGCGCCTGCCTGCAAGTGATCCGCCGTCCTGACCCGCGCTCTGCGCTCGGATGAGCCCGTTCCATCGGGGCGGCCCCGGTGAAAGCCGGGCTGGACGAAGCTGCGTCGACGGGCGGTTCACCCAGGCGGCTGACGAAGCTCCCTTCACCGTGCGCGAGCCCTGACAGCCGTCCCAGGCGCCTGCCACACCCCACCCCGTCACGGATCGTCCCACCATCCCTCGGGGGTCTCCCCTCCCCACTCCGCATCCTCCGAAACCTCCGCGTACATCAGCTCCTCGATCCGGTCGGCGATGCGCTGCGCCGGTTCGCGGAGCTGCCGGATGGTCCAGTCCGCGGCGTAGTCCTCGGTCACGTCGGTGTGCCGGGCGTGGTTCACCAGCCGCTTCGTGAGCGAGCGCGGCAGCATGAGCTCGCGCTCCGCGACGCTGATGAAGGCGTTCCGGAGCCCGTGGAACCAGAACTTCGTTCCCGCCGCCCGGGAAATCCGTCCGTACAGGTGGTAAAGCTCTTCCACGTGGCCGGAGGCGCTGGTCGGTGAGGGGAACACCCAGCCGCTCGGCCGGACACCCGCCGGATCCGCCGCCGCCCGCTCCCCCAGACAGTCGGCCCGCCGCCGCTCGAGGACGGCGGCGAGCTGCCGGGTGACCGGCAGGAGCAGCGGTTTCCCGGTCTTGGTCTCTTCGACCCGCAGGAGGCGCCGCGAGAGGCTCACCCGGTCCCAGCGCAGGCCGAACACCTCGCCGACGCGCAGGCCCGTGTAGACCCCGCACCAGAAGATGTCCCGGGTCGCCGGCACGATGACCTCCGCTTCGATCCCCCGGCGCCACCGCGGCAGCACCTCGGACGGCGCGGCGATGCGCCGCCGCACGACGCGGTGGTAGCGCCCGCCCGCGGCGAGCCACAGCTCGACGGGGTTGCGCAGGCCCTCGAAGTCCACGCACGGCCGGCGATACACCGAGCGCAGCAAGGAGATCGCGTGGTTCCCGACGGTCCGGCCGCGACGCCTCGAGACCAGGTGGAACCGCGACTCCACCTCGCGGCGCGCGATCGTGTCGAGCGGCCGCGTCAGCCAGTCCGCGAAGCAATTGCGCATCAGGGCGCGGTAGAACCTCTCGGTCTGCTCCTTGCGGTCCGGGTTGATCGTCAGGTACTCGGCGAAGGCCTCCTCGAGCGTCGGGCGGCGGAACGTGGTGGTCGGCGACTCCACCGGATCCGCCCCCCGGGCGACCTGGTCCAGCAACTCCCGCGCCCGGCGCCGCGCGGTGTCCGGCGCCATCGAGTCAACCCGGCCGATGGCGATGCGCCGGTTGGGAGCGGCGCGCCCGCCGCCGGGGCGGTAGTTGATGATGTAGGACTTGGTCCCGGTGGGCTGGACCCGCACGCCGAACCCGGTGACCTGCGTGTCCCAGGCGATCCAGGCCTGTCGCTGCGGCCTCAGGGCCTCGATCGCCCGCCGGGTCAGGCCCACCTTGACCTTCGCGGTGCGTTTGCCGGAAGTGCCTGGCATGGGTCTCGGAACGGGGTCAGACGGGGATCTGGAACGCCGCGCGCGTCAACACCCGACAACACCCAAGAGGACGGGAATAGCGCGGGTCGAACGCGGCGCGACGGGCTGTGAATCCGGGATTCATCGGGACGGGGCGGTGCGTTCTCGCATAAGTCAACGCATAAGTCAATGACAAATAAGTCACTTACAGTTGAAACGGGTTGTACCCCCCGTCAGTAACGCTACGTCACTTCTGTCATAAAAATTTTCTCCTTCTTGCCATGTTCCTGGGTGCCGGTCTCGTGCTCTCGGGTTGTGGCGACGACGAGACGACGACCACGCCCGCACCGGCGCCGCCGCCACCGCCGCCGCCAGCTCCCGAGCCGGAGCCGGAGCCCGAACCGGAACCCGAGCCCGAGCCGGAGCCCGAGCCAACTCCGTTCGACGTGCATTTCCGCATCCCGGACGGTGAGTTCCCGATGGTCCCGGATGACGACGACGACGAGATGACCGCCATGGCGATGGTGAATCAGGACATGGAGGTCGGGGTCAACATGCCGGCCATCATCTCCGCGACCTTCATGCCGGGCTCGAGCCCGATCGGGCTGGTTCCCGGCGAGAACATGCCGTTCAAGTACGTCTCCTGGAGCGCTCTCCAGAGCATGGTCGTCACGTCCGGCGCGACCTTCGCGGTCCAGCCGGTGGAGATCGGGGCGAACCAGGTTCCGCTGCCGATCGGGGAGGCCTCGCTCGTGACCTGCGGGCCGTTCGCGTGCGCCGAAGGCCCTGCGCCGCCGCCGATCTCGATCGCCGACTCTCCGGTGTGCGCGGGCTGGATGCCGGAAGCGATGCTGAACGTGGGTCTTGTCGACAACGATGTCTTCGACCTCGACGGGGACACTGCGGCGGACCCGCTGGCGACCGACGGAATCGATGCCGGCTGGGTGACCGATTCCACCGCCGCGATGACCGTGAAGCACAAGTTCTCCGGCGTTGAGGACGGGACGAACTACGACGTCGCGGGCCCGGATGCCTCCAAGGGTTCCGACAAGGCCCTCAGCCTGGACAAGGTCACGGCTACCGCTTCTACCTGGGACGACAACGAGGGCTATGGCGCCGGTATCCAGATCCGTTTGAACGACAACGTGGTGGCGACCGGGACGGACCCGAGGACCGACGCCGCCAACCCGAGCGCCTGCTACGCGGCGTCCGAGTACGGCGAGACGATCGGCGCAAATCACCGGCCGGCCAACTGCTTCCGCGTCGTCGCCAACGGCGCCAACTATCTCGACGGCTACAGCATCGAGGTCGCGGCCAAGGACTCCGCCGTCATGTGGGGCATGGTCGAGTGGGAGGACAACCCCTTCGTGGACGCCGAGGGAGAGGATCTCACCTGCGACTCGATGAGCTTCATGGCCACCGACGCGATGGAAGCGAGCGTCTGCGACCTGTTCGCGGACGAGGTGGATCAGGCGCTCGCCGGCGGCTGGGGCAATGAGGACCTTGATGGCAACGGCTCCGTCGCGAGTTCCGAGCGGGGACAGGCGCAAGTCGTGATCAACGCCGAGTCCGGCGGCGCCAACGAGGGAAACGTCGAGATGTGGCGCGCGGGCGTCCGCGGCGCCAGCATGGACCGCTTCAAGACCCTCTGGTTCGACGATGACCTGGACGGGAAGATCCGGGCGTCGACTTCCGACACCACTCCCGGGATGGGCGGGCCGAACGACCTCTACGACCTGGCCGAGACCACAGCCACCACTGACAACGTAACCGCCAACATCACGGTCATCTGGAAGTCGCTTGTTGACAAGGACAACGACCCCATCATGGGCGACTTCGGCAAGATTGACATGGTGCGCACCACGGACGTTGCGTCGACGACAGCGGTGAACGAATCGCAGGTCGTTGGGAACGAGGACGGCAAGGCCGACAACTACGCCAGCACCGACGACGCCCACGGCTGCACCGACGACGACGGCGGAGACGGATGTGACGCCATGTGGTCAGCGGACTACGAAGTCCTGTTCGCGGACGGCCTCTTCGGCTGCACCGAGAAGCGCATGGTCACGATCAGTTGTGAGTGGGACGCCAACGGTGAGATGGGCCGCTACCGCGCGGACGATCACGCCACGCTGGTGGCCACCGGGCCAGGCACGGGTGTGAACCTCGTTCAGGCCGAAACGGCCGGCGCCCGGACAGCCGGCTGGATCGGCGCCTTCGCCAAGTGCACGATCAAGTAGGAGTTCGTCGCTGAGCTGATTCTTCGGAATCAAAACGGAACCCCGGGGCCAACCGGCCCCGGGGTTCTTCCTTGTACGCAGGAGCGCCGGCCTCCGGCCGGCATCGCGGCCCGCGAGGGCCGCGAAACCTCCCCATCTCCGTAGCGGCCACAGCTTGACCCCTCCGGTACGATCGAAGACGTCATGCGGGTGTTGCCGGCCATCGCCCTCCTATGGCTGGCGGGCTGCACCGACGACAGCGCACCGCCCGTCCCGTCGCCCACGCCCGAGCCGCCCGCACCCGAGCCGACGGCCCCGGACCCGAGCTACCGGGCGGAGATCCGCCGCACCGAATACGGCATCCCGCACGTCAGGGCCGACGACTGGGGCAGCCTCGGCTACGGCTACGGGTACGCCTACGCCCGGGACAACTTCTGCGTCGCGATGCGGGCCTTCGTCTCCGCGACGAGCCGGTCCGCGGAGTTCTTCGGGCCGGAGCGCGGCAACCTCGCCTCCGACTTCGTGCTGCGGCTGCTCTTCGGCGCCAAAGAGGAGTTCAGGGCGAACTACCTGCGCGGCTCGGCCGCCCGCGCGCTGGCTCTCGCCGAAGGATATGCCGCCGGGATGAACCGATACCTGCGGGAGACCGGCGCCGCCAACCTGCCCGCGGGCGACGAGGGCTGCCGAGGCGCCGACTGGGTCTACGAGATCGATGCGGTCGATGTCTGGATGCGCATGCTCCGGATCCTGGTCTCGGGCAGTTCGGACCAGCCCATCGTCCGCCGCGCGATCTTCGCCGCCGCTGGACCGGACGGCGCCCGCGCGACCGGCTTCAGCCGTTCCCAGCGCCTGGAACTCGAGCGCGCCGTGCGCCGCAACCGGCACGCTTTCCAGACCGGCGGCCTCGGCAGCAACGCACTGGCGGTCGGCCGCGACCTCAGCCAGACCGGCAAGGGACTGTTGCTCGGCAACCCGCACCGCGGCTGGAGCGGCCCGGACGGCTTCCACCAGGTCCACCTGACCCTTCCCGGCGAATACGACGTCGCGGGCGCCGCCCTGCACGGCATGCCCTGGGTGGGGATCGGATTCAACGGCGACCTGGCCTGGACCCACACCACCTCGTTCGCCGCGCGCTTCACGCTCTACGAACTGCAGCTCAATCCGGACGACCCGATGCAGTACCGCTACGAGGACGGATGGCGGGACATCACGACGGAACAAACCACCATCCGGGTGCGGCTCGAGGACGGATCCCTCGAAGAACGGACGCACACCTTCTACCGGTCCCACTTCGGTCCGATCGTGAGCCTGAGGGAGATCATCCCGCTGCTCGGCGCCTGGCCGCTCCCGAACGGCAATCTCCTCACCCTTCGGGACGCGGGCGCTCCGCCCAACACCTCCGCGATCGACCAGTACCTGGACATGGGCCGGGCGCGCAACCTCACCGAGTTCACCGAGGCGCTGAAGGGGATCGGGGTTCCGGTCTTCCATACCCTGGCCGCCGACCGCCACGGCGACGCCTTCTACGGCGAGGTCGCCGGCGTGCCCCACGTGACCGAGCGGCAACGGGACGTCTGCGCCACCGCCCTGGGACGTCTTCTCGCCTCCGCCTCCAACCAGGCGCTGACGGTTCTCGACGGCAGTTCGCGCGCCTGCGAGTGGGGCGAGGACCCGGACAGCCCCCCGGACTCGAACCTCTACGGCTACGAGGCGCGGCCCCGGCTCCTGACGACCGACTACGTCGGCAACGGCAACGACAGCTACTGGCTGAGCAACGCCGACCGCCCGCTGACCGGCTATCCGCTGGTGTTCGGCTGGCTCGGGCGGGAGAACTCGCAGCAGTCCCTGCGCACCCGCATCGGACACCTGATGGTGCGGGAGCGCCGGGAGGCGAGCGACGGGCTGGATCCGGCGCCGGGTTTCACGCTCGATTCCCTGAAGGGACTGATGTACCGCAACCGGGTTTACGCCGCCGAGATCGTCCTCGACGACGTCCTCGCGGTCTGCGCAGAAGTGGGAATCCAAAGCGCCGAGGAGGCGCGCGCTCGCCGCGCCTGCTCCGTCCTGGCCGGCTGGGACCGGAAGGTGGATCCCGAAAGCCGCGGCGCCCAGGTGTTCACCGAGTTCTGGCGCGGCATTTACCGTGAGCTGGGCAGCGAGTTCGGCCAGCTCATCGATTCCTCCTCCTTCTGGGAAGTGGATTTCGACCCGGCCGACCCGCTCAACACGCCCCGGGGCATCGACCGCTCGGAGTCAGGCAACCGGGAACTCGTGGTGGAGGCGTTGAGCGGCGCCGTGCA
>JAJEFG010000041.1 GCA_022820545.1 Acidobacteriota bacterium
TGTTTCCCCCGCGGTGGTCCCTGGGGTGGGGGGGCCCCCCCCCCCCGGGGGGGGGGGCCCCCCCCGGTGCCGGTCTGGAGACCGGCGTTCCAAGCCGTTGCGCGATGAGGGTGGGTGGGGTTGCGACGTGCGCTGGCCCCCGGACTAGAAGGACTCCACCTTCATCATGTTCGTGGCGCCGCTGAGCTGGTGGGTGCCGCAGACGACCACCACGCGATCGCCGGAGGCGACGAAGCGTTCGGACCGGAGCTGGTCGAGCGCCCGGCTGAGCATCTGGTCGGTGTTCCGGAACCGCCGATTGCGCATGGGACGGACACCCCAGCGGAGCGCCAGCCGCCGGTACACGTGGTCGGACGTGGTGAAGCCGAAGATCCCGCAGCGCGGCCGCATGCGGCTCACCTGGCGGACGGTGGCCCCCGAATCGGTGAAGGCGACGATGTAGGCGGCGTCGATGGTGGCGGCCGCCTCGCGGGCGGCGGCGGCGATCGCGTGCTCGATCCGGCTGCGGTCGATGAGGGCCTGGTAGTGCGGCAGCTCGCCGAAGTCCGCGTGCTGTTCGGTATAGGTGGCGAGGCGGTCGAGCGTCCGCACCGCCTCGATGGGGTATTCGCCCACCGACGTCTCCCCGGAGAGCATCACCGCGTCGCTGCCGTCGAGGATCGCGTTCGCAACGTCGGAAGCCTCGGCCCGGGTCGGCATCGGATGGGAGATCATCGAGTCCAGCATCTGGGTCGCGGTGATGGCGATCTTGCCCCGGGAATTGGCCTGGCGAATCACCCACTTCTGGACGATGGGAACGCGCTCGGACGAGGTCTCCACGCCGAGGTCGCCGCGGGCGACCATCACTCCGTCGGAGACGTGGAGGATCTCCTCCAGGTTCTCGAGCGCCTCCGGCCGCTCGATCTTCGCGATGATCGGGATGTCTTCGCGATCGAGCCGCGCGAGCAGCCCCCTCACCGTCTCGACATCCCGCGCCCGCTGGACGAAGGACACCGCGAGGTAGTCCACCCCGGCGTCCACCGCCGCTTGCAGGTCGGTCCGGTCCTTCACCGTGAGCGAGGGCCCGGACAGCGGCACGCCGGGCAGGTTGATGCCCTTCCGGGACAGGAGGACGCCGCCGATCACGACTTCGGTCTGCACGTCGCGGTCGACGCTCTTGAGAACCCGCAGCTTCAGCAGTCCGTCGTCGATCAGGATGAAGTCCCCCGGACGCACGTCGCGGGCGAGCTGGGGATACGTCGTCGATACGGCCTCCGCGCTCCCGGCCACCGTCCGCGAGGTGAGCACGAACCGGGCGCCCGGTTTCAGCTCGACGCCTTCCGCGGGGACCTCGCAGACCCGCATCTTCGGTCCCGCCAGGTCGGCGAGCGTGGCGACGGCGCGGCCCGCCTTGCGAGCCGCCCGGCGCACGGCGCGGACCCGGCTCTGCAGGCTGGCGGCGGTCTCGTGGGCGCAATTGAGCCGGGCCGCGTCCATCCCGGCGTCCACGAGCGCCTCGACGGTCCTGGCGGGGCGCGTTGCGGGACCCAGCGTGGCGATGATCTTGGTTCGGCGAAACATGTCAGCCGTCTTGCGGTTCGGCCTCCGTCTTCCGGATCCGGGGAGGATCCGCGCTCCGGGGGCGCAGAACGGTCAGCAGGACCTTGAGGCCCGCGAGGAAGAAGGCGGGGAGCGTGGAATTCCGGCCGCCGCTTCCGGCGGGCCGCCGGCTCGAGACCGGGACTTCAACGGATGTGATGCGCGCCCGGGCAGCGTTCACCTGCATCTCGGCGAGCCAGCCGTAGTCCGGATCCGAGAGGTTCAACTGCGACAGCGCCTGCCAGCGGATGGCCCGAAACGGCCCGAGATCGGTGAAGCGATAGCCGTAGAGCAGGAGCATGAGCCGCGTCGCGATCCAGTGTCCGATGCGGACCAGTCCCGGATAGGCGCCGGGGTCCGGGTTCCCCCGGCTCCGCGAACCCAGGACGAAGTCCACCTGCGGAGACAGGAGCGGCGACAGCACCGCCGGAAGCTCCTCGGCGTCGTCCGTTCCGTCGCCGCGCAGGAACACGACGACGTCGGGCGGTTCGGGCGCGAGGTGGACCATGCCGGTGAGGCAGGCGCGACCGTATCCCGGACGTCCTTCCTCGACGGCCGTGGCTCCGTAGCGCCGCGCGGCGTCGGCGCACTCGGCGCCCGGAGCGCCGACGACCACGATTTCCCGCAGATGGCCGTGGGGAAGAGCCGCCAGTACCCGGGAAAGCTCGGGCCCGCCACCTGGTGCGGGAATGATCGCCGCCGTTCGCACGCTGAGATTTGCGGGCGAGTATACGGGGCGGTTCCCGTAGGATGGGCGCCGTGAACGACCTGCCGATCCGATTCCGAACGCTCCTGCTGGCCGGCGTGTCGCTCGGCTTCGCCTGCACTGCGGCGTCGCCGCCGGAGCCCGGGGAGGGTGCGGCGGTCCTCTTCCGGGGCGGCCAGGTCCTCGACGGAACCGGGAATCCCTGGTACCGCGGCGACGTACTGGTCGTGGGAGACCGCATCGCCCGCGTCGGCGTCATCCCCGCGGAGGAGGTCCCCGCGGAGACGCGCGAGATCGACATCGCCGGCCTCACCCTCATGCCCGGTTTCATCGATCCGCACTCGCATGCCGGCCCCGGGCTCGCCACGCCCGAACTCCGCGTGGGAGAACCGGTCATCCGGCAGGGGATCACGACGGTGATGGTGAATCCCGACGGGGGTGGCGGCGTGGATCTGGCCGAGCAGCGACGCCGCTTCGAGGAGGGAGGGACCGGTGTCCACGTGGCGCTGATGATCGGCCACGGGGCGGTGCGGCGGGAGGTGCTCGGGATGGAGGCCCGCCCCCCGACCGGGGAGGAACTCGAGCGGATGGCCGGGCTGGTGCGCGCCGGAATGGATGCCGGCGCCTTCGGAATGACCGGGGGCCTCTACTACGCCCCCGGAAGCTACGCCGAGAACGACGAGGTCGTGCGCCTGGCGGCCGAGATCGCGCCGTTCGGCGCCTTCGTCAGTCACATTCGCGACGAGAGCGACTACAACATCGGCCTGGTCGCGGCCGTCGAGGAAGTGATCGAGGTGGCGGAGGCGCACGGCATCCGCGGCGTGGTGACCCATTTCAAGGCGCTTGGTCCTCCGGTATGGGGCCTGAGCCGGGAAGCCACCGCCGCCATCGACGCCGCCCGCGCCCGTGGGGTGGAGGTGTTCGCGGACCAGTACCCGTACGAGGCGTCCGGCACGAGCATCGTCGGGGCGCTGGTTCCGCGCTGGGCGCTCGCCGGCGAGACCATGCCCGGGATGCCCTCGCCGCTCGAGAACCGGCTGGCGAACGCCCAGGAGCGGGCGCGTCTGCGCGCCGACATGCTCGTGGCGCTGGAGCGGCGGGGCGGCGCCGAGACGCTGCTCCTCTCCCGCCACCGGGCGGACACCTCGCTCGAAGGCCGCTATCTCAGTGACCTGGCGGAGGAGTGGGAGCTCGAGCCCATCGACGCGGCGCTCCGCCTGCTCGACGCCGGGGGAGCCGGGCTCGTGTCCTTCAACATGTCGGAGGAGGACATCGCGCACATCATGACGCGCGAGTGGACGATGGGTTCCTCGGACGGCGGGCTGGTCCCGGCGGGCGAGGGACGCCCCCACCCACGTTTCTACGGCGCGTTCCCCCGGCGCATCGCGCGCTACGTGAGGGAACGGGAGGTGCTGACCCTGGCAGAAGCGGTTCGGGGAATGACGAGCCTGACCGCAACGGTGTTTCGGATGCACGACCGGGGACAGATTGCGGCGGGCCGCATCGCCGACCTCCTCGTGGTGGACATCGAGGAGTTCGGTGATGCCGCCACCTACGAGAACCCGCACGCGCTCGCCGAAGGGATGGTGCACGCGCTGGTGGCCGGGGTCTTCGCGATCGAGAATGGCGAGGCGACCGGGGCGCTCGCCGGCCGGGTGCTGACCCCGCACTGGATGGGCGGGGAATGAGTTGCGCTCCGGCCGGGTCGCCGCCACCACGCAACGCGTTACCGTTTCCACCGTGCGAAGGAGAACCACGTGAACCCTGATTCCGCCATCGCCGGGACGATCCTCGAGACGGTCGGGGGCACGCCCCTCGTCGGGCTCCGGCGGATCGGGCAGGGACTTCCCGGCCGGATCGCGGTCAAGATGGAGTCCTTCAACCCGGGCGGCTCCGTGAAGGACCGGATCGCCATCACCATCGTCGAGGATGCCGAGCGCCGGGGAGACCTGAAACCGGGCGGGACGATCATCGAGGGGACCTCGGGAAACACGGGAATGGGTCTCGCCCTGGTTGCCGCCGTGAAGGGCTACCGGTCCATCTTCGTGATGCCCGACAAGATGAGCGACGAGAAGATCCGCGCGCTCCGCGCGCTCGGCGCCGAGGTGGTGGTGACGCCGACCGCGGTGGAGCCCGAGGACCCGCGCAGCTACTACAGCGTGGCGAAGCGTCTCGTCGAGGAAACCGAAGGAGCCCTCTACGCGAACCAGTACCACAACCCGGTGAACCCGGAGACCCACTACCGCACCACCGGTCCCGAGCTCTGGGAGCAGGTCGGGCCCGAGATCCACACGCTGGTGTGCGGGCTCGGGACGGGGGGCACCATCACCGGGACCGGCCGCTACCTCAAGGAGCGGAACCCGGAGATCCGCGTCGTCGGGGCGGACCCGGTCGGGTCGCTCTACGACGAGTACTTCCGGACCGGGAAGATCGGCGAGGCGCGCAGCTACAAGGTGGAAGGGATCGGGGAGGACTTCATCCCGTCCACCATCGATTTCGCCGTGGTGGACGAGGTGATCCAGGTAGGCGACCGGGACTCCTTCCTGATGACCCGGCGGCTCGCCCGCGAAGAGGGGCTGTTCGTGGGGGGCTCCACGGGCACCGCGATGGTCGCGGCGGTGGGAGCGGCCTCGCGCGTCCCCCGGGGCGCGCTCGTCGTGGTGCTCGCTCCCGATTCGGGGGCGCGTTACCTGTCTAAGATCTTCAGCGACGACTGGATGCGCCAGAACGGCTTCCTCGAGTCGCCGCGCGAAGGGGAGACGGTCGGCGACGTGCTGGCCGCGAAGGGCGGCCAGGAGATCGTGAGCCTTCCCCGGACCGCGGGAGTCCGCGACGCCGTGGCGCTGATGCGCAAGCACGACGTCTCCCAGCTCCCGGTCCGGGATGAGAACGGCTTCATCGGGGTGGTTACCGAGGCCTCGCTGCTGGAGGGCCACTTCTCCGGCGGGGTGGGCCGGAGCGATCCGATCAGCGCCTTCGTGAAGACCGACAAGATCGCTTCGCTGGACGCGGCGAGCCCGCTCGAGGAGCTGGCCCAGATCTTTGCCGGAGGCCGGATCACGGTGGTGACCGACGGTGGGCAGGCGGTGGGGCTGCTGACCCCCATCGACCTGCTCGATTACCTGTCCCGGGAAAACTGACGGACGTCACATCCGGCGCCAGCGGGGACCCACGCCGCCCTCGCGGGGGGTCCAGCGGGGGCCGAAGATGTCGGCGGCGCGGCAGTCCACGCAGTTGGAGGGGTTGACCGTCAGTCCGCCGTCACGGGCCTCGTACACGCCGGCCGGGCAGATCCGTTCCCAGAGCGCGGCGGTATCCGGCGGGACCCGCTCGGGGACCACCAGATGGGTGGGGATGTCGTCCCGCGTGTTGTTGCCGGACCGGAAGACCCCGTCGAGCTTCGAGAAAGGCGGGGGAGGGACGGGCTCGGGTGTTTCCCGGGGCCGTGTGACGTCGTCTTCCACCGGCAGCGTGCCCGTGGGGAGCGCTCCGGCGGTCACGGTGGCCAGTACGGAAGTGAGCGCCCCGCGGTAGAAGCCGCGCTGGAACGCGGGCCGCATGTTCCGGTTGCGCCTGAGGTCGGCGAGGATCTCGCTGTCCTGCAGCGAGGCGTCGTAGAGCGACAGCGGCACCCCCGCCCGCAGGTGCGCGACCGCCGCATCGGCCGCGAGGATCCCCGAGAGCATCGCGTAGTGGATGCCCTTGAGCGACGGGACGTCCACGAAGCCGGCGGTGTCTCCGACGAGGAGCAGTCCGTCGCCCGACAGCCGCTCGGGGAGCGAGCCGGCGCCCCCCTCCGGGATCAGGCGGGCGCCCCATTCGAGGCATTCGCCGCCCTCCAGGTGGGGCCGGATCCGGGGATGGGCCTTCAGCAACTGGAGCGCCCGGTGGGCGTCGAGCGCCTCGGTGGGCGCGTCGAGCCCTACCACCATTCCCACCGCGGACAGGCCGTCCCCCATCGGATACAGGAAACCCCCGCCGAAGGCGGACCGCGGGAGCGGGTAGCCGAGGGTGTGAACGACCCGGTCCGGCGGGTTCTCCGACTTCCAGAGTTCCTTCACTCCCAGCGCGAAGATGGGGGGATTCGGCGAGGAGATCCCGAGACGGGCGCGCCAGGCCTGCCCCAGCGGACCGCGGGCTCCCTCGGCGAGGATCACGACGCGCGCCGCCACCTCGGTGGCCGGCTCGAAGCCAGGTCCCGGCGAGCCGTCCCGCCGCCGCCCCGCGGGGACGGTCTCGAGTCCCAGGACGCGGTTCTCGCGCATGAGCAGCGACCCGATGGCGAATCCCGGGAACACCTCGACCCCGAGCGCTTCGGCCTGTTCTCCCAGCCACCGGGCCATTTCGGAGAGCGACGCAGTGAAGAAGCCGTGGTTCCGCATGGTCGGCGGGGTCGGTACCCGGATCCCGCCCTGCGAGCCGAGGAACCAGACCCCCTCGCGGGTGACCCGCGTCCGGAACGGAAACGCGTCGTCCTCCATTTCCGGGAAGAGCTCCCGGAACGCGACCGGGTTGACCACCGCCCCCGAAAGGCAGTGGCCACCCAGTTCCGCCGCCTTCTCGAAGACGCAGATGGAGAGTTCTTCACCCGCCGTCTTCGCGGTCTGGGCCAACCGGATCGCGGCGGCCAGCCCGGCGGGCCCGCCCCCCACGATCGCCACGTCGAACGGCAGAGCCTCGGGGCCCGGCGCCCGGTCGGCCAACAGCCGGTCCACCGGAAGCGGCGGCCGGGTTGCCCGGAGGTGGACGGTCATGGGCGCAAGCAGTGGCCTTCCGGGCGCGGATCGGTTTGCCGCCCATATGATGCTTGATGCGCCGCATCACACCTTGCTATCCTGAAGGCGATGAGAACGACCCTGAATCTCGCTCCCGAAGCGATGGCCAAGGTGCGCCAGCTTGCCGCGCAGCGGGGAGAGACGCTCGGCGCCGTGACCTCGGAGTTGATTCTGAAAGCGCTGGAGCCGAAGGAAACGCCCCAGGTACGGAACGGAGTTCCGCTATTGCCAGCGTCGCCCCTGCCGCCCGGTACGGCCGCACCGGATCTGGAACTGGTCAACCGGCTTCGGGACGAATGGCCTTGACGCGTCTGCTCGACGTCAACGTCCTGCTGGCGCTGTTCGACCCCCACCATGTCGGCCACGAAGCGGCCCATGGTTGGTTCGCCCGTGTGTGCCGTAACGATTGGGCGACCTGTTCGGTGACGGAAGCGGGATTCATCCGGGTGCTGTCCAATCCTGCCTATCGCACCGCAACGGCGACTCCTGCCGAGGCGGCCGTACGCCTGGCGCGGTTCTGCGAATCGGGCGGACACACGTTCTGGCCCGACGACATTCCGCCGCGGATCTCGTTGAGCGCGTCCGGCCGGCGCCTTCAGGGACACCGGCAAGTGACCGACTTTCATCTCGCGGCGCTGGCGGCTCGACACGAAGGTCAGCTGGCAACGTTCGACGGCCGGCTGGCGCGGGCGCTCGCAGGCACCCACCTCGAGTCCTCGGTGACCTGGGTCCGGTAGCCGTCGGTTCATCCGCCGAACCGTTCCGGGTCCCAGCGGAGCCCGAGTTCCGAAGGCGGCGCGATGTACCCGAGGAGCGCGGAGGCGGCGACCACCGCCGGGCTCGCCAGGTATCCCTCGCCGCCGCGGCCCATGCGGTTCTCCCAGTTCCGGTTGAAGGAAGTGATCGCCCGCATCCCCGGGCTGAGGGCATCTTCGCCCTGACCGAAACAGGGACCGCACCACGACGCCCGGATCTCGCCTCCCACCGAGCGCAGGACGGAAGCGACCGGTTCTCCTCCCAGGCGCGGCTCGGCCTCCTCGATCGCCTTCCGGACTCCTCCCGAGCCCGGAAAGATGACGAACTTCTCGCGCGTCCGGTCGTGTCCGCGTTCGCGCGCCGCGCGGACGACCTGGGCGGCGGCCAGCAGGTCCTCGTAGCTGCCGTTCGTGCAGGACCCGATGTAGGCGCGGTCGAACCCGACCCGACCCGCCGCCACCTCGGTCGCGGGGTGCGCGTTCCCGGGCGCCGAAGGGAGCGCCACCAGCGGTTCCACCCCGGCAAGGTCGAAGACCTCTTCGGCGCTGAAATCCGCGGCGTCGCCGCTCGTGAGCGGTGGATAGGGGAGGTCGTCCGACCCGCGGTCCGCGTAGAACCCCGCCGTGACCTCGTCGAAGGGAAAGATCCCGTTCCAGGCTTCCGCCTCCGCCATCATGTTGCAGATCGTGTTGCGCCAGGTGATCGGCAGGGCGCCGCGCTCATCGACGAACTCCACCGAGGTTCCCGCGGCGGCGCCGTTCCACCGCGCGATGAGCGCGAGGACGACGTCCTTGCCCGAAGACCAGGGAGGGATGTCGCCGGTGAGCACCACCCGCCGGGCCGGGGGCGGGGTCAGCAGGACGCTGCCGGTGGCCCAGCCGAAGCCGAGCGCGCTCGATCCGACGCCGACCCCGAGCGCTCCGTAGGCGCCGTACGCCCGGCTGTGGCTGTCGGCCCCCGGGATCACCGCGCCGGGGAACACGAGTCCCTGTTCGGGGAAGTAGAAGTGGAAGATGCCGTCCCCCGGGGTCGCGAACCAGGGCGCTTGCAGGCCCTCGGCTTCGGCGAACCTTCGGCTGATCTCCGTCTGCCGGTCGTCCGCGGCGCGCCCGGTGAAGACGAAGTGATCGTTGGCGATCGCGGCCTGCCGGGGATGGATGGCGCCCCCGGTGATCTCCCGGAAGGTGTGGATCGCGAACGGAGCCGTCCCGTCGGAGGCGGGCAGCAGGTCGGCCAACACCAGGATGCTCTCTCCCACCGCGACGGCGGCCCGGCGGTCCATCCGGTGCGCCCAGAGGATCTGCTCGGTGACGGTGAGGCGGTCGCGCTCCTCCGGCCCGGGCCACTCGACGAGCGGTTCGGCCTCGACGGAAGCGAGGAACTCGCGACGTCCCGCCGCCAGGATGCCGCCGGATCTCCGGAGTTCCGCTTCCCGGGCGGTGAGGGGCTTCGGGTCGTAGGACCGGCCGAGCGAGTCGTTCACGAGCCGCCGGGTCGCCGGATGGAAGGTGAAGCGGTGCCCGTCCCGGGCGTCCTCGGCCGCGGCGGGGCATTCGAGCACCTCGAGCCCGAGGTTGAGCGCGTTCCGGCGAAAGATGTCACCGACCCCGGATCCCAGCACCAGCACCAGCGTTGTCCCCGCATCCCGGGCGATTCCGAGCAGCCCCGCCGGGCTCATTTCGCGCGAGGAGCCGATTCCGAAGCGCTCGCCGGCGATCACGAAGTTCGCTCCCGCCTGCACGCGGGCCGCGAAGTCCGGCATCAGGTGGCGGAACGCTCCCGCCTTCCAGCGCGCGTCGAGCGCGTCGAGGCTTTCGGAAACGCAGTCGGCGCACGGGGTGATCTGATCGGTGTCGATCGCGTCCCGCTTCCGGCCCGGACGCTTCGGGTCCCAGAAGATGAGCGCCTGGCCGGTCACCGGAGCCGCGGAGCGCGCGGCTCCGTCATCCGCCGGGGCGGGGGGCAGGGGAACTCCGGGCTTTCTCCGTCCGGGCTGGATGCGCACGGTTTTGAGTATAGAGACGGATTACCGCTCACGCGGTCACTAGAATTCCGCTTCGCCTTGGCCCGTTTCTCTCTGCTGTTGCTGGCCGGACTCGTGATCTCGCTACCCGGCGCCGTGGCCTGGGGCCAGGAATCGGAGGCCGCGCCCGAGACGCCGGACACCCCGCCCATCTTCCTGCTGACGATGGGCCCCGACCAGTCGGTGGTCTTCCGCAAGTGGGGGCACGCCGCGCTCTGCGTCGGGGACCGTTGCCTGAACTACGGCGTCACGGACTTCTCGCGGCCGGTGGGACTCGTACAGGAGGTCCTCCGGGGCGAAGCGATCTTCTGGATGGCGGTCTCCGGGTACGAAGACATGGTGAGCGTCTACTCCCGGGACGACCGGAGCGTGTTCCGTCAGGATCTCGACCTCGCTCCGGAGGCGCGCGATGCGCTTCTCGGCCGGATCGCGCAGGACCTGGTGCCCGGCGCGAGCGAGTACATCTACAACCACTTCGACGACAACTGCACGAGCCGCATTCGCGACTACCTCGATGAGGCGACTTCCGGGAAGCTGCGCGAGCCGATCCCGCTGCCGGTGCCCTTCGAGCGGCCGGAGGCCGAACCGACGTTTCGCGGGCACATCCGCCGCGGGCTGTACGAGGATCCCCTGCTGCTCTGGCTGTCCGACGTCGGCGTCGGTTCGGTGGCGGATGAGCCCATCTCTTCGTTCGACGCCATGTTCCTGCCGGGCGCGCTCCGCTACGGCGTGGAAGCGGCGTTCGACGCGCCGCCCCGGCGGCTGCACACGGGAAGCTACGGCGACCTGCTGCCGCCCGATCCGGGGAGCCGTCCCTACCTTCCCTGGCTCTTCGGGATCGCGGCGTTCCTCGCGGCGGTCATCGCGCTGCCACGGACGCCCGGACTCCGGCGCGCGGGGACCGCGGGCGCGGCGGTGCTGATGGCGCTCGTGGGCACGGTGGGGACCGCCGTGCTGATCCTGAGCCCGCTTCCCGAGTTCCGGACGAGTCTCATCGCCCTCGCGGTACCGCCCAGCGACTTCCTCCTCACGACCCGGCACGCCCGCTGGTACGGACCGGCCCGGCTCGTCTGGGGAGCGGGCTTCGGGCTGGCGATCCTCGCGGGGGTTCTCCGCCAGCCGCTCGGCTGGACCGTGCTGGCGGCCCTGCTGCCGGTGGCGGCGATCGTCTGGCGGGGCCGGCATTCCGCGGAGGCTTGACGTCGTGTCGGTGAACGCCGCGCTGGCGATCGAGGCGGTGCTCCGCCGCCGCAGGATGCCCGCGGCGTTCCGGCGCGGGTTCGTGGAGAGCGTGCGGTCGGCTTCGCGCGGGCCGTGCCACCTTCAGGAAACGACTCTTGGTCCCGTGACGGAACTTCCCGTGTTCGCAGAGTCCGGCGCCCCCGCATCCAGTGCCGAACGGGGCCGCACCGTGGCGATCACCCTGAACGGCGGACTCGGGACCACCATGGGGATGCGGGCGCCCAAGGCCCTTCTCTACGCCACCGAGGGGATGACCTTTCTCGACATTGCCCTGAAGCAGGCCGAGACCGTGGGGGTACGCCCCGCTCTCATGAACAGCTTCGCGACGGACGCGGCGGTTCGGGAGAACCTGGGGGACCAGGAAGTTCAGAGCTTCCTGCAGCACCTCGCGCCCAAGCTTCGCCGCACCGACTTCCACCCCGTTCGGGTGCCCGACCGGCCGGATCTCGAGTGGTGTCCGCCGGGACACGGCGATCTCTACACCGCCCTGGGCACGAGCGGCGTGCTCGCCGATCTCCTGCGAAAGGGCTTCCGCTACGCCTTCGTCTCGAACGTGGACAACGTGGGAGGGTGCCCCGACCCGTCGCTGCTGGCCTGGTTCATCCGTTCGGGCGCCCCGTTCCTCATGGAAGTCGTCCGCCGCACCCCCGAGGACTGGAAGGGTGGCCACCTGGCGCGCCGCCGCAGCGACGGGCGCCTGGTGCTCCGGGAGACGGCGCAGTGCGCGCCCGGGGACCAGGACGCCTTCCGGGACCACGAGCGGTACTGCTATTTCAACGCCAACAACCTCTGGCTGCGCCTCGAGCCGCTCCGCGAAGCGCTGGATCGCGGAGGCGGCTTCCTTCCGCTTCCGACGATCGTGAACCCCAAGACGGCGGATCCGCGCGATCCGGGATCCGAGCCCGTGTTTCACCTCGAGCAGGCCGCCGGGAGCGCGCTCGAGGTATTCGACGGGGCGGAGGCGGTCGAGGTCCCGAGGCGGCGGTTTGCGCCCGTGAAGACCACGGAGAACCTGCTGGTCCTTCGTTCGGACATCTACGCGATCGACGAGAACGGCCTCGTCGAGCCCGCCCGCGAGCCGCCGCCGGTCGCCCTCGACCGGGAGCGCTACCGGTTCATCAGCGACCTCGAGGCCCGCTTCCCCCACGGGCCCCCGTCGCTGCTCGCCTGCGACCGCCTTCAGGTCAGCGGCGACGTGCGGTTCGGGCGGCAGGTCGCCTGCGAGGGGGAGGTGACCGTGGTGGGGCGCCGCGACCGGCCCGGGCGGATCCCGGACGGCGCCCGCCTGCGGGGTGTGGTGCGCGTCTAGCGGAAGCCGGAACCGGAGCGGGCCAGGGGCCGGGTCCCGGGCCGGTCCCGGCTAGAATTCCGCACCCCCGGACCCATGCGCGGCGAAGAACGGCAAAAGCTCGAGACCGACGCCCTCATTGTGCGGGTCGAGCAGGCGGTCGACTGGGCCCAGGAGAACCGCCGTTCGCTGGTCACCATCGTTGCCGCAACCGTGGGGATCGCGCTCCTCGCCGGCGGTTTCCTGGTGAATCGCGGGAACCGCAAGGAGGCGGCGCGCACCCGCCTCGGCGCCCTCACCACCGAGATCCAGCAGGTGACCGGGGGGCAGGAAGGGCAGCAGGGGCCGTGCGTGGCGTCGCTGTCCGAACTGGAGCGACTCGCCGAGAGCGAAGGCAACTCGGTCGAGGGCAGGACCGCCCGCTACTACGCCGGGGTCTGCCAGCGAGCGCTGGGCGAGTACGAAGCGGCGGCGGCGAGCTTCGAGCAGGTGCGGGGCCGGAACGATCTGCTGGCGGAGCTCGCCACCCTCGGTCTCGCCGGCGTCCAGCGAACCTCCGGCAAGGGCGAGGAGGCGGCGCTCGCGTACCGGAGCCTGCTCGACGGGGGCGGCGATCTGCCGCTCGATCCGGTGCTGTTCGAGCTCGGGGTTCTCGAAGAGGAACAGGGAAGGCCGGAAGCGGCGGTTTCCCTCTACGAACGGCTCGTCGAGGAGTACCCCGCCTCCGCCTTTCGGGATCTCGCGGAGACCCGGAAGGAGCGCCTCCCTGACCCGTCGCGCTGACCCTTGGAACGCCGGTCTCCAGACCGGCACCGCGGCGCTCCGCGCCGCGCACGCCGCAACACCAAACAACCTCACGGCACGCCTGGCCCGGATGCATCCCCGGCCGAACCCCCCGCGGTTCCCGCGACACCAAGCAGGAACCTGAACCGATGACCGAGCCGTTCGCCGGCCGCGTAGCGCCCCCGCCCCCGCAGCCGGCGCCCCGCCGCACCGGCACCGGCTGTCTGCTCACCGCCATGCTGGTGGCCGCGGTGTTTGTGGGCCTGGGATTCCTCGGGCTGGCGTTCACCTTCTTCCTCGGCGGCGACCCTTCGGTCCCCGAGGACGGCATCCTGCTCGTCGGCACCGAGGGGGATTACCCGGAGACGCTTCCCTACGCCCCGTTCCTGTTCGCGGACGCCGGACCCAGCTTCAGCGAATTGATCCAGGGCATGTCACGGGCCGCGGAGGATCCCCGCATCGGCGCCCTGCACCTGCGCGTGGGGAACACCCGGATGGGATGGGCGCGGGCGCGCGAACTGCGCGACGCCGCGCTCGGTTTCCGGGAGGCGGGCAAGCGGGTCACCGCCTCGCTCGAGTACGCCGGGCTCATGGACTACTACCTGGCGAGCGCCGCCGACCGGATCCACATGCACCCGCGGGGCCAGTTGGGCCTCTACGGGATCTCGATGGAGGTCATGTTCTTCGCCGGGCTCTTCGAGAAGCTGGGGGTCGAGGCGCAGTTCGAGGCGATCGGCCCCTACAAGAATGCGCCGGACGTGTTCACCGGGTCGGGGATGAGCCCCGAGCATCGCGAGCAGCTCGAATCCCTCGGCGAGGAGTTCCGCTCCGGGACGGCGGCAGCGGTGGCCGAGGCGCGGGGAATGACGCCGGCCGACGCGGACCGGGTGCTCGCGGGCGGCCCCTACACCGCGAGCCGCGCGCTGGAGCACGGCCTGGTGGACGTGCTCAGCTACCTGGACGAGATCAAGGAGGACGTCGAGGAGGCGAAGCTCGTGGACATCGCGGACTACGTGGCATCGTCGCGGCGGGCCTCCTCTCGGGCTGAAGCCAGGGTCGCGGTCGTCCACGTGGACGGCGCGATCCTCCCCGGCAAGAGCCGCGAGGACCTCTCCGTGGGACGCGTCGCCGGCGCCACGACGGTCGCGGAGGCGCTCGCCTGGGCGGAGGCGGAAGAGTCGGTGGACGCGGTGGTGTTGCGCGTGTCCAGTCCCGGCGGCAGCGATTCCGCCTCGGACACGATCTGGAGGGCCGCCGACCGGGTGCGGGCGGTGAAGCCTCTCGTGGCGTCGTTCGGCGACACGGCGGCGTCCGGCGGCTACTGGGTCTCGACGGCCGCGCGGCACGTGGTCGCCGAGCCGCTTTCCGTCACCGGCTCCATCGGCGTGTACGTCGGGAAGTTCAGCATCGGGGAACTCCTGGAGAAGATCGGGATCGCGGCCGACCTCGTGTCGGCGGGCGGCCGGCCGAACTGGCTCAGCCCCGCCCGGCCGCTGGACGAGCAGGACCTCGAGCGGCTGCGGGAGGGCGCCGCCGAGATCTACGGCGTCTTCCTGGAGCGCGTGTCCGCGGCCCGGAACATGACCACGGCCGACGTGGATGCCATCGGCCAGGGCCGGGTCTTCACCGGCGGGCAGGCGATCGCGGTCGGTCTCGTGGACCAGGAGGGAGGGATCGAAGACGCCGTCCGCCTGGCGGCCACGGAGGCCGGTTTCCCGGACGACGCCACCATCGAGTGGGTCTCGCTGCCGGAGCCCCCGACCCTCGCCGAGGCGATCGAGGCCGAACTCCGCGCCGGCGGCCTGCGGGAGCGGCTGCCGGTTCTCGATGCGGCGCTCCGGGGCACCCGGCTGGCGCTGCTGCCGTTCGTCCCCGAGTTCCGGTGAGGTAGGGGACCGCTGGGCAGCCCTCCCGGTGGGGGTGAAAGTCAGGATTGCCCGCCGCCGCACGGGCGAAACGGCACGCCTGACATCCGGTGGGACGAGCACGACCGCTGGCCGGGAACCTCAGCGTGTTACCGTGTCGGGTATGAGCGCCGCGCGAGAGCACCTCCATCGCCTCGTGGACCGCCTTCCTGAGGGGCGGACCGAGGCCGCGGTGCGATATCTGCAGTCCCTCGCCACTCCCCCGGGGGCGCCGGAGCGCCGCCACGTAACTTTGGTAGATGAACAGGATCTGAGTGAAGAGGCCGTTCAGGCGTTTCACGAGGGAGTGGCGGATTGCGACGCGAGGCGGACGTACACGATCGAGGAAGCGGAGCAGGAACTCGGCCTCTGAGCGAGAAGGCCGTCCTGACACGGCGCGCGCTCCGGGATTTGCGAAGGCTCGATTCACCGACGCGGCGTCGGGTTCTTGACGCCATTCGTCGCTACGCGGAGGACCCGCGTTGATCCCAGGCGTTCCTTTCAGAGACCGCGGAGATAGCCGGCGCCGCCGAGTTGCGCCACGGCCTCCTGGATCTCGCGGGTCCGCCGCCTCACGTATTCCGAAGGACTGGCCGCCGACATGCTCTTGGGGCTCGGCAGCACGGCGATCAGCGTCGCGGCCTGGCGCGGCGTCAGGTCCCCCGGTTCGCGGAGGAAGGCGTGCCGGCTCGCCGCCAGTGCGCCGAAGACGCCGGGGCCGAACTCGGCGACGTTCAGATAGACCTCCAGGATCCGGCGTTTGGGCCACATCAGTTCGATCGCGACCGTGAGGTACGCCTCCAGCCCCTTCCGGACGAGGTTCTGGCCGGGCCACAGGTAGAGGTTCTTGGCGACCTGCTGGGAGATCGTGCTCGCTCCCCGGAGCCGTCCGCCGCGCCGCTTCTCTTCCATCGCGTCGGCGATGGAATCGAAATCGAAGCCGAAGTGTTCGGGGAACTTCTGGTCCTCGGCCGCCACCGCCGCGATGGGCAGGTGGGGGGAGATGTCGCCCCACCGCACCCACTGGTAGTGAATCGTTCCCTCGCCCGCGAGCCGCTCCCGGAGCATGAAGGCCGTGGTCGGCGGCGGGATCCAGCGCCAGGGCAGCACGAGCAGCACCGTCACGGCGATCCACGCAAGAATCGCCGCGAGGACCAGACGAGCGAGTCGCTGTTTGCCGCTCATGGAACCGGGCGGCTCGGAGCCGCTATCGGCCGGGTGGTTCCGCGGGGAACGAATCCCCGTCACCCGGCGGGTGTTCGAGCGCCAGCGTGCGGGTCGGGAACGCGAAGTCCACGCCGATCTCCTTCGCGAGGCGCAGGATGGAGAGCAGGAAATTGTGCCGCTCGGTCAGCTCCTCGTGCCAGTTGGGAACCCGGAAGAAGCAGTAGACGAGGACATCCACCGAAGAGTCGGCGAACCGGTTCAGGTGGATCTCGAAGTAGTCGTGGCGCATCGCCGGGTTCTTGAGGATCAGGCCCCGGATCCCGTCAACGAACGCCTGGATCCGGTCGGGATCGGTGTCGTAGCGGAGCGCCAGCATGTGCTTCATCCGCCGGAACTTGCGCTGGCCCATGTTGTCCACGACGGAGTTGGCGACCTTGCTGTTCGGAACGCTGACCACGGAGTCGTAGAAGGTCCGCACCCGGGTTGACCGGAGCCCCACACGCTCCACGGTGCCTTCGTGGCCGTCGACGAGCACCCAGTCCCCGACCTGGAACGGCCGGTCGCCCACGATCGCCAGCGAGCCGAGCACGTTGGCGAGGGTCTCCTGCGCCGCGAGCGCGATGGCGAGACCGCCGAGACCGAGCCCGGCGATCAGGGTGGTGATCGAATAGCCTTGGCTCTGGGCAATCAGCAGGAAGGCCACGATCACCGAGCCCACCCGCAGCGCGGTCCGGGCCAGGGGCACCAGGTGGTCGTCCACGCTGGTCTCGGTCCGGGCGGCGATCATCTCCAGCTTCGAGCAGACCGCTTCGATGGCGCGGAACGCCAACCAGATGGTGATTCCGGCGAGGACGACGTCGAGCAGGACGTTGAGGACCTGGTTCACCAGTACGGGAAAGCGCAGATCGGCCAGGAACCGGTGAAAGACCCAGAAGGAGACGAGCCAGGACGCGGGGAGCGCCGCGGACTCGAGTTCGGGTCCGGCCCAATCGGTATGCCGGCGGGCGAACCGCACCAGGAAGCCGTGGAAGAAGATCCTGAGCAGCCACTGCGCCAGCCAGGCGAGTCCGGCGAGGATGGCGAGCCCGATGAACTGCCAGAGGGTGAACCCCAGGAACGAACGCTCCACCGCCGGTGGGAGGACATCCAGCAGCCGGCGGGCGTACCAGGAGAAGGTCTCGTCGTAGAGGCTCTCGGTGGCGCGCACGGTGCTCGCGGAGATCCGCCACCCGAGGTCGTCGCCCCGCCGGAGCTCGAACGCCGGCAGCCGGATGGGGAAGGGCGCGAACACCGCCTGGCGGGAATCCGGATCGAGGTAGTCGGGATCGGCGGGGACGCCGTTCATCCGCACGAAGAGCCCTCGTCCGTCGAGCACCGACTTCAACTGCCCGGCGGTGAGGCGTTGTTCGTCCGGAGAGACCCCCGCCTCGAAGTCGAGCGTGGCGGTGACCCGGTCCCAGGGGACATCCGGCTGCAGTTGACCGCCGAGGAAGGTGTCGAGCGTCGTCCGGGGACTGCGGAGGTCCTCGGCCGCCGGCGTCTGGGCGTGGGCCGCTGCCCCCAAGGCGAACAGCGCCGCCAGCGCCAAGCGGAAGGTCATGCGGGCTTGGTCACTCATTCGTGTTTCAGGGGGGTGCGCCGGGCGTCGTACGCCTGGCAGGACTCGAACCTGCGACCTACGGATTAGGAATCCGTCGCTCTATCCACCTGAGCTACAGGCGCATCGGACCGCCGGACGATGCCCGGGGGAATCGTACCCCGCGCGGGATGGCCGACCGGACGGAATCCGGCAGAGCGACCCCTACGGATACTCCAGGACCGTCCGCACCGGCGGACCCAGGTCCGCGAGCCGCCTGACCCCGCCGAGCGGCGGAAGCGCCAGCAGGAACGAGAACCCCACCACGTTCGCCCCGAGCCGCCGGCAGAGCCGGAAGGCGGCGGCCGCGGTGCCTCCGGTGGCGAGGACGTCGTCCACGATGAGCGTTCGCTCGCCCGCCACCAGCGCGTCCGCGTGGATCTCGAGGGCGGCCTGGCCGTATTCCAGATCGTAGGCCTCGCTCAGCGTGTCCGCCGGGAGTTTTCCCGGCTTCCGCAATGGCACGAGCCCGGCGTTCAGCCGTTCCGCGACTCCGCCGCCCAGCAGGAAGCCGCGGCTCTCGATGGCCGCGACCGCGTCCACCCGCGACCCCTCGAACCGCGAGGTCATCGCGGCGACTGCCTCCGGGAACGCTTCCGGGTTTCCCAGGAGGGGGGTGACGTCCCGGAAGCGGACACCCGGCTCCGGAAAATCCGGAATGGTCCGGATCCGCGCCTTGAGGCGGGCGACGAGCGCCGGGTCAGAAGACGACCCGGAAGTCATCGGGTATTCCTCCTTGTCCAGGACTCTCGAGCCGATCCTCGCGGACCGCGTCCACCCGGCCGGGCATGCGCGTTCGGAGCGCCACCCGCAGGCTCTCCACGGCCTCCGGGCCGCCGTGGGCTTCGATTTCCACGGCCCCGTCCGGCAGGTTGCGCACGGTGCCGGTGACGTCCAGCGAGCGGGCGACCCGCTGGGCGGTCCAGCGAAAGCCGACTCCCTGCACCAGTCCGGTCACGATGTAGCGTCGAGCGATCCGGTCTTCGCCCGCCACTAGCCGAGCGTTTCCAGCGCGTCTTCCAGATCTCGGCGGAGATCCGCGATGTCCTCGATCCCCACCGAGAGCCGCACCAGCCCGTCCCCGATGCCGAGTTCGCGGCGCATCGGCTCCGGAATCGAGGCGTGGGTCATGGTGGCGGGATGGTTTGCGAGGCTCTCGACCCCTCCCAGGCTCTCGGCAATGTGGAACAGGCGCATCGCCTCCATGACGCGGCGGGCGCGCTCCATGGTGCCCACGTCGAACGACAGCATGCCGCCGAAACCGCTCATCTGGCGGCGGGCGAGTTCGTGTCCGGGATGGTCCGGGAGTCCCGGGTAGTGGACCGCCCCGACCTCGGGGTGTTCCACGAGCATCCGGGCGATCTCCCGGGCGTTCCGGTCGTGGCGCTCCATGCGGAGCGCGAGGGTCTTGGTGCTCCGCAGCAGCAGCCAGGACTCGAACGGCGAGAGGATCGCGCCCGCGGCGTTCTGGAGGTACTTGAAACGTTCGTGGTGCTCGGGATCCCGCGCCACCAGGATCCCGCCCACCCCGTCGCTGTGGCCGTTCAGGTACTTGGTGGACGAGTGCACCACGACGTCGGCGCCCAGTTCCAGCGGCCGCTGGAAGTAGGGGGACATGAAGGTGTTGTCCACCACCACCACGGCCCCGGCCGCATGGGCCGCCTCGGAAAGGGTCTCCAGGTCGGCAATCCGGAGCATGGGATTGGTGGGTGTCTCGAGGAACAGCATCGCCGCTCCCGCGTCCAGCTCCCGGAGGGTGGCTTCCGTGTCGCTCGTGTCCAGCCAGGTGAAGTCGAGCCCCCGGGGGCGGAGCACGTTCTCCCCGACGCGGTAGGTGCCGCCGTAGCTGTCGCTCGTGGCGACCACCCGGCCGCCGCTCGGAACCAGGTCGAACGCCATCACGATGGCCGCCATCCCCGAGGCGCAGGCGACGGCGCCGATACCCCCTTCGAGCGACGCGAGGTTGACTTCCACCGCGTCCCGGGTCGGATTCCCGGTCCGCGAGTACTCGTAGTCGCCCGGCTGGCCGGGTGACTTCTGGATGAAGGTGGCGGCCTGGACCAGGGGGACGACGACCGCGCCGCTGCCGGAATCGGGATGTTGCCCGGCGTGGATGGCGCGGGTGGCGAAGCCCCTGGTGTCCCGGTCGGATCCGGGTTCGGACGGAGACAAGGGCGCGGATTCTACCGGCCGCCCAGTGCGATAATCCGGCCCGCCCCGGTCGCTTCCATGGACGTGAGCCAGAACACCGTGTATCGCGTGACCTTTCTGAATCAGGGCGAGGTCTACGAGGTCTATGCCCGGTCCGTCAGCCAGGGAGGCATCTTCGGTTTCGTGGAGATCGCGGACCTGATCTTCCGGGACGAAACCAGAAAGGTCATCGATCCGTCCCGGGAGCGGATCGCGAGCGAGTTCAAGGGCGTGCCCCGGACGTTCGTGCCGCTCCATGCGGTGCTCCGGATCGATCAGGTCGAGCGGGAAGGCGAGGCCCGCATCACCCCGGGCGCCGGCGGCGGACCCAAGGGGGAAGTACGGTTGTTCCCCACGCCGATTCCGGCCCCGGCATCGGACTCCTGAAGAGCGGTGGGGCGCCGGGAGCGCCGGTCTTCAGACCGGCACCGCCAGCCGGCGGCTGGCTCGTCGCGCGGTGTCTGCGCATCCCACGCGTGGCTGGTCTTCGGTCTCCTCGCCCTCGCGCTGGCAATTCCCGGCGCCGCCGTAGCCCAACCGTCCGCCGCGGATCTCGACGCCGTCTTTTCCGAGTGGGATCGGGTTGACTCCCCCGGCTGCGCGGCCGGCGCGCTCCGGAACGGGGAGTTCGTGTTCCGCGGCGCCTACGGGATGGCGAACCTGGACTACGGGATTCCGCTCAGCCCCGATTCCATCTTCCGGATGGCGTCGGTGTCCAAGCAGTTCACCGTGGCGGCGGTGCTGGTGGCGGAGGACCAGGGACTGCTGTCGCTCGAGGACCCACTCCGGAAGCACTTCCCCGACCTCCCGGCGTGGGCGGACCCGGTCCGGATCCGCCATCTGGTGCACCACACCAGTGGCATTCGCGACTACCTGGTGGTCATGTCCCTGAGGGGATTCGGGGACGACGCCCATTACACCGATGCCGACGTGCTCGCGGCGCTCCGCCAGCTCGAGCGGTTGAACTTCGAACCGGGCACCGAATACCTCTACTCCAACTCGGGCTACTGGCTCCTCGCGGAACTCCTACCGCGCGTCTCCGGACTGACGCTGCGGCAGTTCGCCGGGGAGCACCTCCTTGGGCCGGTGGGCATGACGGGCAGCCACTTCCACGACCGGCACCGGGAAATCGTGCCGGGACGGGCGACCGGGTACCGGCCTCGCCCCGAGGCGGAGGGAGGCGGGTTCGAGGAGGACATGACCACCCTCGAGATGGTTGGGGACGGGGGGCTCTACACGTCGGTGAACGAACTCCGGCACTGGGAACGCATGTTCCTCGATCCGGCTTCCCTCGGCCCCGATCTGCTGCGGCGGCTGACCGCCCCGGGGAGCTTCAACGACGGTTCGGCGCAGGACTACGCGGGGGGCCTGGGGCTCGGCGAGTACCGGGGACTCACCACCGTTTCCCATGGGGGGAGCTTCGTCGGCTTCCGCACCTACGCACTCCGCTTCCCCGACCAGGCGTTCGCGGTTTTCGTGCTCTGCAACTCCGCGAGCGCGGATCCGGGAGCGCTCTCGCGGCGGGTAGCCGACCTGTTCCTCGCTGGCGAGATGGCGCCGCCGCGGGATCCCGATCGCGCGGGGACGGGGAGAGAGCTGCCGATCCGTCCCGGGCGGTTCTGGGAGGCCGCCTCCGCGTCGCTTGCCTCCATCGAGCGAAAGGACGCGGGGCTCGTTCTGGTCCGGGGCGGCGGCGAAACCGCGCTGTCCGTCGTCGAGGGCGAACTCTCCGGATTCGCCGGAGATACCCGGCTGCGGCTCGGGCCCCGGCCGGAGGGTTTCGTCCTTCGCCAGCCGGGACAGCGGGATTTCCGCTATGTCCGCGTCGAGGCGTACCCGCGCGAAGCGGCGGAGCCCGCCCTCGCCGACATGGTGGAGCTTGCCGGCACCTATCGCTGCCGGGAACTGGACGTGAGCTACGAAGTGCGATTGGACGCCCGTCCCGGACTCACGCTGGTGGGCGTGGGCGGAGAGCGGCCGCTGGAGCCGGTGTTCGAAGACCCGGCAGGACCCTCGCCGGTGTACGCCTGGAACCGGGGGACGGTCCGCTTCCTGCCCGACCCGGGTGAAGACCGCGCCCGTGGGTTCGAACTGTCGGCGGGGCGGGCGCGCGGATTCCTGTTTGTCCGGGAGTGATTGGACTTCTCCCGGCTGGTAGCATGAGTGTCACAAGAAGCAGGCAACCGGTTCCGTCGCGACGCGGTGGGGCCGCGTACTGAAGGGGAAGAACGTCATGTCGAAGCAGACGACTCGTCGCGAAGTTCTCCAGGGCGGTGTCGCGCTGGCCGGCCTCGGGGTCTTCGGGGTGCCCGAATGGGCGTTTCCCGCCCTCGCGCAGGGCGAGGAACTCGTCGAGTTCACGGACCTGCCGGAGGAGATCGTGCTGGCGCGGACGCCGGACCGACGCATCATCGACGTCCGGCATATCGACGGAGGGATCACGCCCGCCGACCAGTGGTTCACCACCCAGCACTACGGCCATCCGGACGTCGATCCGGACACCTACCGGCTGAAGGTTTCGGGCATGGTGAACTCCGCGCTGGACCTGTCGCTCTCCGACCTGCGCGCGATGCCCAGCCGGGACCTGGTGTTCGGGTTCGAATGCTCCGGCAACCGGGGTCCGCTGAACGGGCTCTCGAGCAACGGGCACTGGACGGGCGTTCCGCTGCGGGCGGTCCTCGAGCGGGCCGGCCTCACGGACCGCGCTCGCGAGATCGTCTTCTTCGGGGCCGATCACGGTGAGGAGGAGGTGCTGTTCCGGGGCCGGACCTTCACCGTCGACCAGCAGTACGGCCGCAGCCTGTCACGGGACCAGGCGCTGTCGGACGAGCCGCTGCTGGCCTACGCGCTGAACGGCGAGCCGCTGACCGCGCACCAGGGCCGGCCGCTCCGGCTGCTCGTCCCCGGCTGGTACGGCGCGCCGAACGTCAAGTGGCTCTCCGAGATCCACGTGCAGGAAGACCCCTATCTGGGCAAGTACCAGGCGCGCTGGTACCGCACCCTGCGAGGGGAGATGATCAACGGCGAGATGAAGTGGGTCGAGACCGCGATCACGAAGATGCGGCTCAAGTCGTTCGTCGCCCGGGTGACGAAGGTGAACGGCCACCACCGCGTCTTCGGGGTGATCCTGCACGACGGCACCCCCATCGAGTCGGTCGAGGTGCAGGTGGACGACGGGCCGTGGGAGGCCGCGACCCTCGACCCCACCATGACCGAGAAGTACTCGTGGAAGTTCTTCACCTACGACTGGCACGGGGCCACGCCGGGCGAGCACACCGTCACCTCGCGCGCCACCGACGCGAACGGCTACCGCCAGCCGACGGCCGAGGAACTCGAGGTCAAGCAGACCTTCCTCGAGCAGAACAACCAGCATCCGCGGACGCTCATCATCACCTGACGGAGCGCGCCGGCGCCCCGTGTCTCTCCGACCGCCCGCGGATCCCCGGGCGCTGGCGGCGTTCGTGGCGCGGGCGATCGTGGGCCTGACCTTCTTCATGGCCGGCTGGTGGAAGGTGTTCACCGTGGGAGCGGTGACCCACGCGCGGTCGGGTTTCGTGGAGCCGTATGCGGACACCTGGCTGCCGGCGTGGGCGCTCTGGGCGACCGGGACGGCGGTGCCGTACGTGGAACTCGTCGGCGGGGGTCTGCTGCTGGTGGGCTGGCTGCGGTGGCCGGCCGCGCTCGCGCTCGGCGGCGTGCTGATCCTCGTGACCTTCGGACACCTGCTCGCGGAGCCCCTCTTCGCCTTCAACGCCCACGTGCTGCCGCGGATCATCCTGCTGGTGGTGGCCCTGGCGCTCTTCCACGAGGACCGCTGGAGCGTGGATCGTTGGCGGGCGCCCCGCCAGTAGCCGATCGCACACCGGCCTGGAACGCCGGTCTCCAGACCGGCACCGCGGCGCTCCGCGCCGCGCACGTCGCAGCCTCCCGTCCGCCTCCCGGCGAGCCCCCAGCCTGCAAGTTGCCCCTCCGCCGGTGACGCACCGGCTTGGAAGCCGGCTTCAGCCGGCACCCGCTGCGCAGAGCGCAGCGGAAGGGCGTGACGCTCCGCCCCCTCCATCACGGGCGGCAGCAATGACACTGCCTACGCCGCCGGTATTCTTCATAGCTCCCCGGGGCCGACAGATCGCCCCATCTCCTTCCAGCCAACCCCGACCGTACCCGCCATGACTGAAAGCTCCACCCCCCGCCTCCTTCGCACCCTCGCCATCGTGGGCGCTCTCACCCTCGGCGCCTTCGCCACCCACGCCGCCGCCCAGATCCCGACCCCGGAGGAGTTCTTCGGGCACGAAATGGGCGCCGACCGCAAGCTCGCCAAGTGGAACCAGCTCGTCGAGTACTACGAGCTCATCGGCGCGGAGAGCGACCGGGTCCATCTGGTCAACGTCGGCACTTCGACGCTCGGCCGTCCCTTTCTCGTGCTGTACGTCTCCTCCCCGGAGAACCTCGCGCGGCTCGACGACTACCAGCGGATGAACGCGGTCCTCCAGGATCCGCGCGGGCATTCCCAGACTGAGATCGACGCCGCCATCGCCGAGGGCAAGGTGGTCTTCCTCCAGGGTTACGCGCTCCATTCGACCGAGGTCGCTGCGAGCCAGGCGGCGGCCGAGATCGTCTGGGGCTTCGCCACCCGTGACGATCCCGGGATCCACGAGATCCTCGACAAAACCATCTCGATCCTGGTCCCCTCCATGAATCCGGACGGAGTGGACCTGGTGAACGAGTGGTACGACCGGTGGGTGGGCACCGAGTACGAGGCGGCCCAGCCGCCGGGGCTCTACCACCACTACATCGGGCACGACAACAACCGCGACGCCTTCATGCAGAACACGGTGGAGTCGCGCTACGTGGCCACGCTGCTGTTCCGCGACTGGATCCCGCAGGCGTTCATCGACCACCACCAGATGGGGGCCTACACCGCCCGCATCTACCTGCCGCCCTACGCCGAGCCCATCCGGCCGGGAGCGGACCCGCTCGTCTGGCGCGAGATGTCCTGGTACGGCGCCCACATGGCGTACCGCATGGAGGAAGAGGGCTTCGAGGGAACGGTGACCTCCGCCATCTATTCCGGCTGGGGGCACTTCGGGTTCCACTGGATCACCCCCTTCCACAACATCGCCGGCATGCTCACCGAGTCCGCCAGCGCCCGGCTCGCCACCCCGCTCTACGTGCATCCGGACCAGCTCCGCGGCTCCCGGCAGCTTCCCGAATACGAGGCGCAGACCACCTTCCCGAACCCCTGGCCGGGAGGCTGGTGGCACGTCCGCGACATCGTCGAGCGGCAGATCGCGGCCACCTTCACGCCGCTCGAGATCGCGGCCCGCAACCGCGAGACCGTGCTGCGGAACGCCTGGCTCAAGGCCAGCCGCCAGACCCGGCGCGGCGCCGAGGGCGAGGTGAAGGCCTACATCGTGCCGGCAAGCCAGCACGACCCGCTGACCATGGGCAAGATGATCGACAAGCTGCTCCTCCAGGGGATCACCGTGGAGCATTCGCCCACGGGTTTCACGCACGAGGGCCGGGTGTACGGGCCGGGAAGCTGGGTGGTCTCCATGGCCCAGCCGAAGCAGGGCGTGATCCGCTGGCTCCTGGGCCGCACCTTCTACCCGGACAACAGCTACACCCGCAATCGGGATGGGGACCCCATCCGCCCCTACGACATGTCCGGTGACGTCATCGCCGAGTTCATGGGCGTGCGCGTGGACGAGGCGCGGACGCCGGTGGAGGCCGACCTCGAGGTGGTCACCGAGCGCCCGCTGGTTGCAGGTGACGTCGCCTCCTCGGCGCCGAACGGCTACCGGGTGGACGGGGCGCTGAACGACGCCTTCCGGGCGGTCAACATGCTCTTCGCGGCGGGCGCCTCCGTCAGCCGCGCGACCGGAGACGGCGGCGGGGCGCAGCCCGGGGACTTCATCGTCGCTCCGGGGGTGCCCGCCGCGACGCTGGGCGAGGTTGCCGAGGCCACCGGAGTGGACTTCTCGGCCCTCGACGCGGGAGCCGAGGCGCAGCCGCTCGCGCAGCAGCGCATCGGGATGTACCAGCGCTACTACGGCGGCAACATGGACGAGGGCTGGACCCGCTGGCTTCTCGACGACTTCGGATTCGAGTACACGAGCCTCTTCGATCCGGAGATCCTGGCCGGCGACCTGCACGAGCGCTGGGACGTCATCGTCCTCCCCGCCGACTCGAAGGAGGGGATGCTCGGGCGGGAGGATCCCGGCCAGACGCCCCCCGACTACCAGAGCGGCTTCGGAGCGGAGGGCGTCACGGCCCTCAACGCGTTCGTCGAGAACGGGGGCACGCTCGTGACCTTCGCGCAGGCGGGCCAGCTCGTGCTCGACGAGTTCGACGTGCCGGTGCGCGACGCGGTGGCCGGCATGTGGGGCAACGAGTTCTGGGCGCCGGGTTCGACGCTCAAGGTGAAGGTGGACACGTCCAGCCGGTTCGCCTACGGGATGCCCGAGGATGCGCTCATCGCCTACCTCGCCGGCGGGCAGGTGTACGAGACGGTTGCCGGGGCGCGCAGCGACGACGTGCAGCGCGTGCTGACCTACCCGGGACGGGACCTCCTCCAGAGCGGCTGGCTGCTCGGCGAGGAGGCGATCGCGGACAAGGCCGCCATGGTGTCGGTGGCCCACGGCGAGGGGACGATCGTGATGATCGGCTTCCGGACCCAGCACCGCGCCCAGACCCACGGCACCTTCAAGCTCTTCTTCAACGCGCTGGTGGGAGAGTAGGGCGGGAGCGCCGGCCTCCGGCCGGCATCGCGCGGGAGCGCGAAACCCGGATCCGTGGCGCCACGCCACGGCAGCGGGGCGGCCCGCGTCGTGCCTGAACGGCGCGGCGCAACGGCGCAGGTTCCGCTAGCCGAGGCGGGCCAGGCGTTCCCTGCATTCGGCCACCCCCGCCTCAACCGGGACCGCTCCGTAGAGATCCCGGGCGCGCCGCCAGAGAGTCCTGGCTTCTTCGGTCCGGCCGAGCGTCTCGTTGAGGATCGCCATCGGTCGCAGAGCGTTCGCGTAGTCAAGCGCCGGCGGGTCGTCCTGCCCGCCGTAAAGGGCCACGGCCTCCGCATAGCAGGCTTCCGCTGGTGCCAACCGTCCCGACTTCCGATGCAGGTCGCCGAGATGGCGGACCGCGTGGGCGAGCGGCATTGGGCGACCCGCGCGGCGCGCGACCGCCACCGCCTCCTCGCGGCAGGCCAGAGCGGCGTCGCCGCGCCCGGCGTCTTCCTCGGCATGACCGAGCTTGCCCAGCGCCGCCACCAGCTCGGTGACCGCGCCGGCCGCGCGGAAGAGGGCCACGGCCTCGGCCAGACACCTCTGAACGTGCGCTGCCGCCTTCTCGATTTCGGGCCGGGTCGCCGGCGGCGATGCCATCGTCGCGGAGCGCAGGGTCCAGGCACGGTTCACCAACTCGTGCGCCCGTTCGACGGGGGAACGTCCCGCGGCGTCGTCCATCGATACGTGTCCCGCCAGCAGGATACCGGGACAGTCGGCGGGCGTTCCTGACACCCCGCGAGTGCGTCGAGCGATCCGTGTCATGACCGGCCCCGCCACCCCGCCTTCCGGACATCGCTGTTCCGCGTCCATCGGGACCCGCCCGTTTGGGTAGGGTTTGCCGAATGATCCTCCCACTCCCGCGCCGTTTCCTCCCCAATCTACGGTGGGCTGCCGTCCTCATCGCCGCGTCGGCGGCCGCCGCGCCCGCGGCCGCGTCACCGCCCGCGCAGGACGACACCCTCCCCATCCTCCAGCTCGAGGACGTGTTCGGCCTCGAACTCGCCACCGATCCGCAGATCGCCCCCGACGGATCCCGGGTGGTGTACGTCCGCAACTCCATGGACATCCTGGTGGACCGCCAGCGGTCCCGGCTGTGGATCGTGGGAGCGGACGGCTCCGACCATCGGGCCCTGACTTCCGGGGAGACCGGGGGCGACGAGCGCTCGCCGCGCTGGTCCCCGGACGGCAACCGGATCGCCTACGTGTCCTCCGGGACGCTGCCCGACGACCGCTCGGCGCAGATCCACGTCCGCTGGATGGACAGCGGGCAGACGGCGCGGCTGACCCAGCTCGCCCGGCCCCCGGCGAACCTCAGCTGGTCTCCCGACGGGCGCTTCCTGGCGTTCTCGATGCTGGTTCCCGAACCGTCAGCGCCGTACGTCCAGCTCCCGGCCAAGCCGGCGAATGCGGACTGGGCTCCCGCCGCGAGGGTCATCCGCAAGATGATCTACCGCGCCGACGGGGTGGGGTATCTCGAGGACGGCTACCGCCAGATCTTCGTGGTACCGGCCGAGGGGGGCTCGCCGCGGCAGCTCACCAGCGGCCCCTTCCATCACCGGAGCCGGCTCTCCTGGACTCCCGACGGGGACCACATCGTGTTCTCGGCGAATCGGCGGCCCGACGCTCTGAAGGAACCTGCGGACAGCGAGATCCACCAGGTGGCGGTCGCCGACGGCGCAATCCGCACCCTGACCTCGCGGCTCGGACCCGACGAGAGCCCGGCGGTTTCACCCGACGGCGAGCGCATCGCCTATCTGGGCTACGACGACCGCTACCAGGGGTACCAGGTCACCAAGCTCTATGTCATGAACCGCGACGGCTCGTCCCCCACGGTGGTCACCGGTTCGCTCGATCGGGACGCCGCCCTCCCGCAGTGGAACGCGGACAGCGACGGACTCTTCTTCCAGTACGACGACGAGGGCGACACCAAGGTGGCGTTCGTGCCGCTCGACGGCGATGTCGAGGTGCGGGCTTCAGGCCTGGGCGGCACCTCGCTCGGCCGTCCCTATGCGGGTGGCTCCTTTTCCGTCGCCAGCGACGGGTCGTTCGCGTTCACCTCGGGAACCACCGCCCGTCCCGCCGACGTTTCGGTCGGGCCGGAGGGAGGACGGGTCACCGGGCTGAACGAGGACCTGCTCGGGCACCGCGAAATCGGCGAGACGAGGGAGATCTGGCTCGAGTCCTCGTTCGACGAACGCCCGATCCAGGCCTGGGTGGTGACCCCGCCCGGGTTCGACCCCTCCCGGAAGTACCCGCTGATCCTCGAGATCCACGGTGGCCCGTTCACCAACTACGGGTCCCGGTTCACGGCCGAGGTCCAGCTCTTCGCCGCCGCGGGGTACGTCGTGCTCTACGTGAATCCGCGCGGCAGCACCTCCTACGGCGAGGAGTTCGGAAACCTGATCCACCACGCCTATCCGAGCCAGGACTTCGACGACCTGATGAGCGCCGTGGACGCCGTGATCGCGGAGGGCTACGTGGACGAGAACAACCTCTTCGTCACCGGCGGCAGCGGCGGCGGCGTGCTGACGAGCTGGATCGTGGGGCACACCGACCGGTTCGCCGCCGCGGTGGCCGCCAAGCCGGTCATCAACTGGTACAGCTTCGTGCTGACCGCGGACGCCTACGGGTTCTTCTACCGCTACTGGTTCCCCGGGTTCCCCTGGGACTACCCCGAGCACTACCTGGAGCGCTCGCCGCTCCACCACGTGGGGAACGTGACCACCCCGACGATGCTCCTCACCGGCGAGGAGGACTACCGGACCCCGATGTCGGAGTCGGAGCAGTTCTTCCAGGCGCTCCAGTTACGCGGGATCGACTCGGCGCTGGTCCGCATTCCGGGCGCCTCCCACAGCATCGCCGCCCGGCCGAGTCACCTGATCGCCAAGGTCGCCCACATCCTCCGCTGGTTCGAGGACCACCGCCGCGAATAACACGGGCCGCCTGCGGTCTGACCGGGGCACTGCTACTAGTAGCAGTAAAGGCTCCGGCGGGCTGTAACTAGTAGCAGTAAGGGCTCCGATGGGGCTGCTACTAGTAGCTGAAGGGGAGTCGGCCGGACTGTTGCTAGTAGCAGTATCGGCCTCGGTGGGCTGCTACTAGTAGCAGTGCCGGTTCCGGAGCACTGCTACTGGTAGCAGGGACGGAGTGCGTCCGGGTGCTATCGACCGACCCGGACGGGATGGGGCAGCGGCTGGTTGAAGAGGTAGCCCTTGCGGTTCCAGGGAACCGACTCCGGCTGGGTTGCGCCGGTGACGTCGGTGGCCCTGGTCATGACCGTGTGGCTGCCGGGCGCGGGCTCCCACTCGAACTCGAAGCGGCGCCAGCTCAACTCGGTCTGGACGCCGGTGAGGCGCGCGTCGTTCCAGGTTGCGCCGCCGTCGTCGCTCCATTCCACCCTGTCGATCCTTCCCTCGGGGGACTGGGCGAAGCCGTGCAGGGTGTGGGGCCCGGGGCCGAGTTCCGCCGGCCAGGGCAGGGCGAGGGCGCTCTTGATCGTCTGGACCGTGGCGATCTGGCCCATCGCGCGGCCCTCCGGCGGATAGCTGCCTCCGATCAGGACGTAGGAACCCGTGTTGTTCCGGGTCCAGTGCGGCTCGCTCGAGACCTCGATCCGCCCGAGCCACTTGATGCTGGAACTCCCCACCCAGCCGGGGACGAGGGCGCGCGCGGGAAATCCGTGGTCCTGCGGCAGCGGCTCGCCGTTCAGCTCGTAGGCGAGGAGGACGTCGTCGAGGGCCTTCTCCGCGGGCAGCGCCCGCCGGAATCCCCCTTCCGGCGCCTCCGAATCGAGCCCGATCAGCAGGACCGAGGCGGCGGCCCCGGTTATCCCCGCCAGTTCGAGCACGTCGGCGAGGCGGGCGCCGCGCCAGACCCCGTTCCCGATGGCGCCCGTCCCCCACTGGGTGCCTTCGGCGGGCCGGCCCTGCACCCGGTCGAACATCGCCCGGTGGTTCCCGGCGCACTCGAGGTAGGCGGTCAGGTCCTGCGGCGGCAGGGCGCGGATCTCGTCGTAGGAGAGCTCGACCGGGTTCTCCACCGCGTCGCCCTCGATGACGAGTTTCCAGTCGCTTGCCCGAATCCCCAGGCTGCCGCCGTTATTGCGGACGAAGAACAGCTCGTTCGGGGTGATCACGCCCGGCATGTCTTCGAGGCGCGCTTCGAGGCTGTTCCCGTGCTCGATGAACGGCGCCGTGTCCTTGAAGAAGGGGGCGACGTCCGGGGGCTCCGGCGCGGGAGGGGGGAACGGCGGCTCGGTCGGAGGCGGTGGCGCCGTGGGCGCTTCGGAGTCGCCACAGGCTGCCAGCATCGCCGCCGGTCCGCAGGCCAGAAGCCGTCTCAGGAACCGGCGGCGGTGCGGGCGTGGCGCGCGCATCGCGTGTGCGGTCCGGTCCACGGGCCGATCATAGGGAACGGCGTGTTCGGCCGCGACGCCGGGGATGACCGGAGGTCCGGCTCTGCGGCGCCGTCCGCGGGGGCCGAACCGTGAGGATGGGCGCGGTTGGGACGTGCGCTGGCCGAGGGCCAGCGCGTGCCGGCTGAAGCCGGCGTTCCAAACCGTACGCGTCACCCTGCTCGAACCGCGCTGCGGCGTACGCGGCACGACAGGTGCTGCGAAAGTGCAGCCGGGCGGGGTTGGCCAGCAGCGGTGGCGGCGTCGCCTCGGAGCGCCGGCCTCTGGCCGGCATCGCGCGGGAGCGCGAGACCCGCGCTGATAGCGCTCCTCCCCCTTGAAGGTGGGGCCCACGTCCGGCTCGTTTCGGGCGGCGCGTAGCCGCGTCCGGTTGGGATCACGCCACGGGAATCGGCTGCGGCGTGCGTTTCGCGGCCTGCGGCCGCGATGCCGGCCAGAGGCCGGCGCTCCTAACTCAAGCCGTTCCCGCCCTTCTTGTGCCCAGCGGGGTGTGCAGGAGACCGATCATGACGGTTTCTCCCGGTGGGGAGCGCCGCGGTGCCGGTCTGGAGACCGGCGTTCCAGGCCGTCAGGCGGGGACGGGGGTGGCGGCGGCGGCGTGGGCCTGGTGCTCGACGATCCAGTCGCAGGTCAGCGCGAGCCCTTCCTCGAGCGGGGTCTCGGGCGTCCAGCCAAGCCGGCGGATCCGGTTCGTGTCCAGGCTGTAGCGCCGGTCGTGTCCGGGGCGGTCCGCCACGTGGGCGATGCGTCCGCGCCGCCCGCCAGCCCGCTCGGCGAGGTCCAGAATGGTTCCCGCCATCTCGAGATTGGTCCGCCGGTCCCCGCCGCCGACGTTATAGACCGTGCCCGGCGTGCCGGAGCGCAGGAGGAGGTCCAGCGCGGCGCAATGGTCGGAGACGAAGAACCAGTCCCGGACCTGGGCGCCGTCTCCGTACACCGGCAGGTCCTCGCCGGCCAGCGCCCTGGCGAAGAAGGTCGGGACCATCTTCTCGTCGTGCTGGCGGGGGCCGTAGGTGTTGGCCCCGCGGCTGATGACCACCGGCAGGCCGTGGGTGGTGCGGTAGGCGAGGGCGAGGAGGTCCGCGCCGGCCTTGCTCGCGGCGTAGGGATTTCGGGGCACCAGCGGAGCCTCTTCGTCGGCGTCGCCCTCCAGGATCTCCCCGTACACCTCGTCCGTGGACACCTGGAGGAAGAGCCGTCCCCGGGCGGACTGGCGGAAGGCTTCCAGCAGGACCGCCGTCCCGAGCGTATCGGTGCGGGCGAAGACCTCGCCGTCGAGGATGGCCCGGTCCACGTGGGTCTCCGCGGCGAAGTTGATGACGTAGTCGGCCCGAACCGCGAGCGGCCCGACGGTGGCCTGATCGCAGATGTCGCCGTGGATGAACTCGTGCCGGGGATCGGCGAGCGCCGTGCCCAGGTTGTCCAGGGATCCCGCGTAGGTCAGCTTGTCCACCGTGATCACCCGGCAG
Source organism: Acidobacteriota bacterium (assembly GCA_022820545.1). Taxonomy (GTDB): domain Bacteria; phylum Acidobacteriota; class Vicinamibacteria; order Marinacidobacterales; family Marinacidobacteraceae; genus Marinacidobacterium. The sequence goes on from JAJEFG010000041.1 coordinate 32,714, forward strand.
TCCGGGTAGCGCGCGAGCAGGAGGTCCACGAAGTGGCTGCCGATGAAGCCGGCGCCGCCGGGCACCAGGAAGGTCGGGTTCGGGAGCATGGGGGATGGAACCGGCAATTGTGTGGGGGCGATCAGGCGATCCGGATGATGATTTTGCCGAAATGTGCTCCCCGCTCCATCCGGTCGAGCGCCGCGGGGAGTTCGGCGAGGGGAAAGTGGCTGTCGAGGACGGGCCGGAGGTCCTTCTTCTCGAGGAAGTCCACCGCGTCCCGGAGGGCCCGCCGGCAGTCGGTCATGATCCCCGCGATCCGGATCCGGCGCATCACCACGGGCGCGAACTGGACCGGGGCCTCGAGTCCCGTGAGGGCGCCGAGCATCGCGACGGTGCCGCCGGCGGCGGTGGCCCGGATCGACTGGTTGAGGGTGCCGGCGCCGCCGTTCTCGACCACGAGATCCGCGCCCTCGCCCCCGGTGGCCTCCCGCACCGCCTTGTCCCAGGCGGGGTCCTCGATCCGGTGGATCCCGACGTCGGCGCCCAGCGCGCGCGCCCTCTCCAGCTTCTCGTGCGAGGAGGAGGTGATGATCACCCTCGCTCCGAGCGCCTTCGCGATCTGGAGCGCGAAAATGGAGACACCGCCGGTCCCGAGGGTGAGCACCGTCTGGCCACGCCCCACCGGACCCTCCGTCACGAGTGCGCTCCAGGCGGTCACGGCGGCGATCGGCAGCGCGGCCGCCTCTTCGTGGCTCCAGCCGGACGGGGCGAGGCAGAGCGCGGCCTCGGGAAGCACCACCGCTTCCTGCGCCATCCCCGGGCCGGGTCCGCCCAGCGTGGCCCGCGAGTACTCGCGGCGGAAGCGGCCGTCCTCCCAGCCGACCACCGGATGGGTGATCACGCGGTCGCCGGGAGAAAACTCCGTGACTCCCTCGCCGAGCTCGAGCACTTCGCCCGCGCCGTCGCTGACCGGAACCTGGGGCAGGGGGAGGCGCGGGTTGTAGAGGCCTTTCAGGATCAGCAGGTCCCGGTAGTTGAGTGACGCCGCGCGGAGTCCCACGAGGACTTCGCCGGGTCCGGGCCGGGATGGAGAGTCGTCCTCGAAGCGGAGGTTTTCGCTCCCAAACCGATGGAATACCCAGCGCTTCACGGCCGGCAGTGTACCGGCGGGAACGCGGTTTCCGGCGGCCCTTTTGAGCCCGGTGACGCGCGTTCCGCCGTCCCGTTCCGCCGTTTCCACGGCCCCTTCGGGCTGCTAGTGTTCGCCCCGATGTCCGAGGGAACCCTCTTCGACCGGATCATCCGGGGCGAACTGCCGAGCCACCGCGTCTATGAGGACGATTCGGTGTGCGCGTTCCTCGACATCGGTCCCCAGAGCGCCGGACACCTCCTGGTGGTCCCCAAGGAGAGCCGGGAGACCGTCGGCGAACTCTCGGACGATGCCGCCGCCGCCGTCGGGCGAGTGCTTCCCCGCCTCTGCCGGGCGGTCGCGAAGGCGACGGGCACGCCGCACTACAACATCCTGCTCAACAACGGCCGGCCCGCCGGCCAGGCGATTCCGCACGTACACTTCCATGTCATTCCTGCCTACGGCCGCCGGAGCGAGCCAGGGCAGGGACTTCACACCGACTGGCGCCCGGGGTCCCTCGGCGCCGCCGAAGGAGAACGGATTTCGGCAGGGATCCGCGAGGCTCTCGCGAATGACGCGGGGCCCGGCGGTTCCTGATCCGCGCTGGCGTCGCCGCCCGGGCATGACGCCGGGCGACGGCCCGGAGAGAGCACGATGACGAAACGCTGGCGGAGAACCGGAGCGCAGCTCATCTGGGAGACCCTGCTCGGGGAAGGGGTGCACACCGTGTTCGGGTATCCGGGGGGCGCCATCCTCCCGGCGTACGACGCCATGCTCGACTACCCCATCCGCCACGTCCTGGTGCGCCACGAGCAGGGCGCCACCCACATGGCGGACGGATACTCCCGCGCGAGCGGCGAGGTTGGGGTGGCGGTCGCGACCTCCGGGCCCGGCGCGACGAACATGGTGACCGGGATCGCCACCGCGATGCTCGACTCGTCCCCCATCGTGTGCGTCACCGGCCAGGTCGGCAGCGCCCTGATCGGCACCGACGCCTTCCAGGAGACCGACGTCACCGGGGTCACCCTGCCGATCACCAAGCACAACTACCTGGTGACGGAGGTGGACGAGATCGCGCCGGCGCTCCACGAGGCCTTCTACGTCGCCCGTTCGGGACGTCCGGGGCCGGTGCTCGTGGACATCACCAAGGACGCGCAGCAGGCGTTCACCGAGACGCGGCCGCGCCTCGGGAAGGTGGACCTTCCCGGCTACCGGCCGGAACCCCGGCCGCCGGAATCCGAACTGCAGCGGGCGGCCGAACTCATCAACCGGGCGGAGCGCCCGGTCATCCTCGCCGGCCACGGCATCCTGATCTCGGGAGCGATGGGGCAGGTGCGGGAACTCGCCGAGCGCGCCCGGATCCCGATCGCCATGACCCTGCTGGGCATCGGCGCGATCCCGGCGAACCACGCGCTCAACATGGGGATGATGGGCATGCACGGGGAGTCGTGGGTGAACCAGGCCATCCAGGAGGCCGACCTGCTGCTCGCGCTCGGCATGCGGTTCGACGACCGGGTGACCGGCACCCTCAAGACCTACGCCCCGAACGCGGCCAAGATCCACATCGACATCGACCCGGCCGAGTTCAACAAGAACGTCCGGGTGGACGTGGCCCTCGCCGGGGACCTCTCCGCGGTGCTGGCCCACCTGCTGCCGGTGATCGAGGCCCGGGACCGCTCCGGGTGGCTCGGGAGCATCCGGGGTTTCAAGGGGGACACCGCGGTCCGCGACATCCAGAACCTTCCCGACATGGGAAAGCTCTACGCGGCGCACGTCATCCACGACATCTGGCGCATGACCGGCGGGAAGGCGATCGTGACCACCGACGTCGGCCAGCACCAGATGTGGGAGGCGCAGTACTACCGCCACAACGAACCCCGCTCGCTGATCACCTCCGGGGGGCTGGGGACGATGGGGTTCGCGCTGCCGGCGGCCGTGGGGGCCAAGGTCGCGCGCCCGGACGACGAGGTGTGGGTGATCGCGGGCGACGGCGGGTTCCAGATGACGATGTGCGAGCTCGCGACCATCGCCCAGGAACGGCTCAAGCTGAACGTCGCGATCATCAACAACGGGTATCTGGGCATGGTGCGGCAGTGGCAGGAGTTCTTCTACGACCGCCGCTACGCCGGGACTCCCATCCTGAGCCCGGACTTCGCGGCCCTCGCGCGGTCCTTCGGGCTCGGCGGCGAGGCCGTGAAGAGCCGGCAGGAAGTCGAAGGCGCGGTCGAGCGCGCCCGCGCCGACGAGCGAACCGTGGTGCTCGACTTCCAGGTCGAGAAGGAGGACACCGTGTACCCCATGGTCCCGACCGGCGCCCGCCTGCAGGACATGATCCGGCGGCCCGGGCAGGAAGCCGACGGCGACCCGGAGTCCGAGGAGGAGCCGGTCGCGGCCGGCCGTACGGTGGAGTGGTGAGGCCGTGACGCCGGGCCCGGACGGCCGGATCCGGCCGCACATCTTCGTGGTGTGGGTGGAGGACCTTCCCGGGGTCCTGAACCGGGTCACCTCGCTGTTCCGCCGCCGCGGCTTCAACATCGAGTCGTTGAGCGTCGGGCCCGCGCGCGCCCCGGGGGTATCCCGGATGACGATCGTGGTGCGGACCGACGCGACGACCGCGCGCCGGATGCTGGTCCAGCTCTCGCGCCTCGTGAACGTGCTGCGCGCCGACGACATCACGAACGAGCCCGCGATCCATCACGAGCTCGCGATGTTCAAGATCCAGGCAACGGGCGAGGAGCGCACCCAGGTCATCCAGCTCGCCGGCGCCACCGGGGCGCGCCTCGTGGACATCGCGCCGGAATCGGTCGTGCTCGAGGCGACGGCGTCGCCGGCGAAGATCGACGGACTCGCCGAGGTGCTGCGCCCCTACGGGATCGTGGAACAGGTCCGGACCGGGCTGGTCGGGATGGCGCGCGGGGCCGCGAGCGTGATGACCGATCCGGACGCCCGCAAACCGCCGAAGCGCCGCCGGGCCTCGTCGGAAGAGAACGGCGGGTCGCACTCTGTCTAATCTCCAACCGAAAGGCTGAAACCGCGGCGCGCGGACCACTTTTTCACGGCGGAGGAACGTCTCCGCCACCCACCGGAGGATTCCTTCCATGGCCAACATCTACTACGACGACTCCGCGGACCTCGATCTGATTCGTGGCAAGAAGGTCGCCGTCTTCGGCTACGGCTCGCAGGGCCACGCCCACGCGCTGAACCTTCGGGACAGCGGGGTCGAGGTGCGGATCGCGCTCCATGCCGGAAGCCGCTCGCGCGGCCGCGCGGAAGCCGAGGGACTCACGGTGGTCTCCGGTCCCGAGGCCGCCGCCTGGGCGGACGTGGTCACCATCCTGACCCCCGACACCACGCAGGCGGCGATCTACGAGGAACAGATCGCGCCCCATCTCGGCGCCGGCAAGACGCTGATGTTCGCCCACGGGTTCAACATCCGCTTCGGCACCATCCGTCCGCCGGCGGATGTGGACGTGTCGCTCATCGCCCCGAAGTCACCGGGCCACCGCGTCCGCGAGTTGTTCATCGAGGGGGGCGGAACCCCGGCCCTGGTGGCGGTCGAGCAGGATGCGTCGGGCAGCGCGCTCGCGCTGGCGCTCTCCTACGCCCGGGGAGTCGGGCTGACCCGCGCCGGAGTCCTCGAGACGACCTTCGCCGAAGAGACGGAGACGGATCTCTTCGGTGAGCAGAGCGTCCTCTGCGGCGGCGTGAGCGAGCTCGTGAAGGCCGGGTTCGAGACCCTGGTGAACGCGGGTTACCAGCCGGAGATCGCCTACTTCGAATGCCTCCACGAACTGAAGCTGATCGTGGACCTGATGTACCGCGGCGGCCTCAACTACATGCGGTATTCGGTGAGCGACACCGCCGAGCACGGCGACTACCACGGCGGCCGGCAGATCGTCACCGAGGAGACCCGGGCGGCGATGCGGAAGATCCTCGCGGACGTTCGCAGCGGGGCCTACGCGCAGGGCTGGATCGACGAGGACCGGGCCGGCCGGCCCCACTTCATGGCGCGGCGCCGCGCCGAACAGAACCACCAGATCGAGACGGTCGGGGCGGAGCTCAGGAAGATGATGCCGTTCCTCGACGCGGTGACCCTGAAGGAGTCCGTCTGACTCCGGGGGCCTCCCCCGTAACATTTCCCGTTCTCCCGGGGGGCGCTCCATGCTTCGAGTCACCGTTTCTTTCCTGCTGGCCGCCGGCCTGACGTTCGGCAGTGTGGCGGAGGCGCAGGTTCCGGCGCCGTCGGATGTTCTCGGCTTCGAGCCGGGAGACGACTACCAGCTCGCGCTCTGGGACGAACTGACCCCGTACTACGAGGCGCTCGCGGCGGCGAGCGACCGGGTGCAACTCCGCGAGATCGGCGAGACCGTCCTCGGCAAGCCGCTCCTCGTCCTCTTCATCTCCTCGCCGGAGAACCTCGCGGCGCTGGATACGCACCGGCAGAACGCGCGGGCGCTCGCCCATGCCGAGATTCCGGAAGCCGAGGCAATCCGGATCTCCCGCGAGGGGAAGGCGGTGGTCTGGATCGACGCGGGACTCCACGCCACCGAGGTGGCGCCGGCGCAGATGGCGCCGCTCCTCGCCCACCGGGTCGCCACCGAGGACTCCGAGGAGATGCGGAAGATCCGGGACGAGGTGATCCTGATCCTCATGCCCTGCATGAATCCCGACGGCCTCGACATCGTGGCGTCGTGGTACCGCCGGAACCTCAAGACCCCCTTCGAGACGACGCGCCCGCCCGAGCTCTACCACCACTACGTCGGGCACGACAACAACCGCGACTGGTTCATGAACAACATGCCCGAGACGGCGGCGGTGAGCCGGGTGCTCTACCACGAGTGGTTCCCGCAGATCGTCTACAACCACCACCAGACCGGCCCGGCCTGGGCGCGGATCTTCCTGCCGCCCTTCGCCGACCCGGTGAATCCCCGGATCCATCCCGGGGTCACCACCTCGGTGAACCTGATCGGCTCGGCGATGGCGAACCGCTTCGCCATGAAGAAGATGCCGGGCGCGGTGTCCGACATGATCTATTCGATGTGGTGGAACGGGGGCATGCGGACGGCGCCCTACTTCCACAACATGATCGGGCTGCTGACCGAGACGTCGCACGCCTCGGCGAGTCCGCGCATCTACGACCCGGCGGACCGTCCGGAGTTCGTGGGGAATCCCCGCCGCGGACAGGCGGCGCCGACCAACGGAACCGACGTCTTCTATCCCTATCCCTGGGAGGGCGGCGAGTCGCCCTTCTCGGATCCGATCCGCTACACGCTGACCGCATCCATGGCGGTCCTGGACGTGGCTGCCGACCTCCGGGAGAAGTGGCTCTTCGACATCTGGAGGATGGGCCGCGACGCGATCGAGGGGAGCGAGGCGAGCTGGATCGTCCCGGCCGACCAGTGGGACCCGGGCGAGGCCGCTGCGCTCGTCAACGTCCTCTACGACGGCGGAATCGTGATCGAGCGGGCCGAGGAGTCGTTCGAGGTCGAGGGGGAGACCTACGGGGAGGGCTCCTACATCATTCCGGGCGCCCAGGCGTTTCGCGCCTATGCCGAGGACCTGCTCGAAGCCCAGGACTATCCCGACCGCCGGCGGACGCCGGACGGGCCGCCGGATCCCCCCTACGACCTCGCGGGCTGGACGTTGCCCATGCAGATGGGAGTGCGGGTGGACCGGGTCGCGGAGGTTCCCGGCATCGCCTCCGCACGGGTGGACGGCGCGGTCCGGGCGCCGGCCGGTGAGGTCTCCGGCGGGGGCTCCTTCGGCTACACGATCTCGCACCGGCCGAACGCCGCGGTGATCGCCCAGAACCGGCTGCTCGCCGCGGGCGCCGAAGTGGCCTGGGCGGCCGAGGGCTTCACGGACGGCGGGACGGAGCATCCCGCGGGAACCCTCGTCGTGCGCAGTTCGGACCCGGCCGATGCGGCCATGGAGGGCATCGCCTCCGAGCTGGGGCTCGACGTCGCCGGGCTCTCCGGGGCGCCGGACGTGGAACTGCTCCCGCTGGAGCCGGTCCGGGTCGGGCTCTACAAGTCCTACGTCGCGAGCATGGACGAGGGATGGACCCGCTGGCTGCTCGAGAACTACGAATACGACCTCACCAGCCTCTCCGACGACGACGTGCGGACCGGCGACCTGTCGCGGCTGGACGTGATCGTCCTGCCCCACCAGTCCACCCGGGAGATCCTCCAGGGGCACGCCCCCGGCACCATGCCCGACGAGTTCACCGGCGGCATCGGGCTGGAGGGATCGCTCGCGCTGAGCCGTTTCGTCGAGGAGGGCGGCATGCTGGTGACGCTCGACGGGGCGAGCGACTTCGCCATCGCCCAGTTCGGCCTCCCCCTGCGGAACGTCACCGCCGGACTGGCCGACCGGACCTTCTTCATCCCGGGCTCGCTGATCCGGGCCACCGTGGACACCGCGCATCCGCTGGCCTTCGGCATGCGCGACGAGGTGGCGACCCAGTTCGTCCGGAGTCGCGCGTTCGAGACCGTGAGCCTGCCGCGGACCCGGGAGGGCGGCCGGGAAACCACCACGGAGCCGCCTCCCGCCAACGTGGAGGTCATCGCCCGCTACGCCGACGAGGACATCCTCATGAGCGGTTGGGCGCTCGGTGAGGAAGACGCCATCGGCGGCAAGATCGCGATGGCGCGGGTCCCGATGGGCGCGGGCGAGGTCGTGCTCTTCGGTTTCCGTCCCCAGTTCCGCGGCCAGCCGCGCGGCACCTACAAGCTCTTCCTGAACGCCCTGAACGGCGCCGCCGTGGAGGATCTCGGGGCGCGATAGGCGGAAGCCCCCGATCCCCGCTAGAATCCGCGCCTCTCATGGCCAGGACCTGCAGGCTGACCGGCAAGCGTCCCCTCACCGGGAACGCCATCAGCCACGCCCACAACAAGACCAAGCGGCGTCAGCTTCCCAACCTGCAGTGGAAGACCGTGTGGGTGCCCGAGCTGGAGCGGTCCGTGAGGCTGCGGCTCAGCGCCCGCGCCCTCCGCACGATCGACAAGAAGGGCCTGCTGAGCTACCTGAAGGACGAAGGTCTGCGCCTCCGGGACGTGCTCCCGGCCCGCGCCCACGCCCGCAACCTGTAGCCCGGGGAACGCCGGGGGACCGCCGGTCTTCAGACCGGCACGCGGCCCCGAGGGGCGCAAGACGCGTTCGCCGATCCGCCGCATTACTCCGCCGGCTTGGAACGCCGGTCTCCAGACCGGCACGCGCGGTGCTCCGCACCGCGCACC
>JAJEFG010000096.1 GCA_022820545.1 Acidobacteriota bacterium
TCCTCGACCGGCGCCGCTTCCTCAACAGGCGCGGGAGCCTCCTCGCCGCCACCGCAGCCTGCGAGAGTCCCGGCTGCCGCCAGGACCAGCAGCGCGGCTCCCGTCCGCATCGCCTGCCGGCGCACCGCGTTAATCCGGCGAATCACTTGGGACACCTCCCAGTTCGCGATACCCCCGGTCGTAGTAGAGGAGGGGCGCGGCCTCGCTCCGCTCCACCCTGCCCTCGGTCACCCTCCCGATGAAGAGCGTGTGATCGCCCTCGGCGTAGGCGCCGACGGTGGCGCATTCGAGCCAGCCGATACAGCCGGCAAGCTGTGGCGGCCCCCCCGATCCGCCCGCTCTCGGCGCATCGGAGAACGGAGCCGCGAACTGGGCCTGCGAATCGAGCCCCGGCTTCGCGAAGTGTCCGGAAACCCCGGCCTGATCGGAGGCGAGCAGATGGACCCGAAAGGCGCCCGCGGCGATCGCGGTGTGGGCCTGCGCCGAGTTCATGATCGAGACGAGCACCAGCGGCGGGTCGAGGCTCACCGGGATGAAGGAACTGACGGTGATGCCTCTCGGGCCCTCCGGGCCGTTCGCGGTCACCACGGTCACCAGTTGCGGCGCACGGCGCATCAGGCCGCGAACCGCCGAGCCGGGGTCGCTCATCCGGCTAGATGTCCAGTTCTCTGAAGTCTGCCGCGTAGGTGATGTCCACGCTGCCCTTGAGCGTGTTGGCGAGCGGGCAGCCACGTTCGTGGAAACGGAGGGCGCGCTCGGCCTCCTCGCGCTTCCCGGCCGGCAACGCCACACGGTACCGGATCCGGATGGCACGGAGCGCCATGACCCCGTCCTCATCGACGATGTCGCCCTCGACGTCCGCCGAAAGCCGATCCGGCTGGCTCGGGATGCCGCGTACTTCGAGCGCCCGCCCGAACGTCCCCACCATTCAACCGCCGGTGGCCGCCACCACGTAGTCGAGGGTCGCCGGCAGTTCCTCCGCCGGGGTCACGCCGTAGAACGCGGCAATCCCGCTGTGGACGCCGAAACGGACCGGCTCCTCGAAGTCCTCGAGGAACGCCTGCCGGACCGGACCGGCCTGCTTGACGACCCGGGCGTGGCAGGTGTGGACCACCCGGCTCATCGCGATTTTCCGAAGATCTCGGAATGCAAGTCCTTCACCGGGGCCCCCGCCCTCGCGGTCGGCAGCGACAACTCGAGGGTCGTGCTCGTGGGTGCGCTGCAGGCGTTGTCCGTGCAGAGCTGGTAGCGAACCAGCACTTCGGCGTCCGCGGACCGGCCCCGCTCGAGAACGGAAGTGACCGGGATCCGGATGGCGATCGTCCCCTCATAGAGGTCGTACTCCCCCAATCCCGAGAGATCGCGCCGAATCGGGGGCGGATAGGCGGGCTCGCCGCTCTCGAAGGCTCCGCCCTCGACGAGTTCCACCACGGTGGCGGTCGGGAAGGCCTCTTCGGGGCCGTAGAGGTGGTAACCCTCGTCGAGTTCCGCGACCACCGCCACTTCGAGTTGATCACCGGGCCGGACCGGCGACTGCGAAGCCACCAGTTCGAACTTCGCGGCGTTCTCCCAGTCGGGAATCATCGGCGCCTGGCCGGCGGCGAGACCGCCGGACACGGCCAACAGCAGGGCGGACAGAATGAGACGGCGTTTCATGGGGGGAAACTCCTTTTGTTGATGGGCGGTCATCAGGACCCCCCGAGACGGGAGATCTCGGCGAGGATCTCGTTGGGCGGCGTGCGGTCGCGGTAGTTCACCCAGACGTTGACGAAGCGGACGACACCGTCGGTGTCCACGATGATCGTCGCGGGATGCGGAATGCCCTCGCGGTCGGTCCCGTCGTGATCCGGGTTCGGGATGCCGTATTCGCGGATGACCGGGCCTCCGTCCACCAGGATCGGGAAGGACCAGTCGTTCTTCGAAAGCCACATCAGGGTGTCCCCCGTCCCGTACTTGGAAATGCCGAGCACGGTCGTGTTCGCCGCCTCGAACTCAGCCAGGGATCCTTGCAACTCGCCGAGTTGCGCAATGCAGAATGGTCACCAACCCCCGCTGCGGAAGAACTCCAGGACGACCGGGCCGCGCTCCAGCAGTTCGGAAAGACGGTAGGAAGCGCCGTGGGCGTCCTTGAGCTCGAAATCGGGCGCCGGATCACCGACGTTGACGGTGGGTGTGTCGGTGTCCTGCGCAGACCCGGTGGCGCCGAGACCGGTGGCCAGGCCGGCTACCAGGAGCGTGGAAGCTGAGAATCGAGACATGCGCGGCATTCTAGTCTGGCGTCCCGGAAATCGCCCGGCATTCGCGAGCGCCGGAGGTCTCCGGGAATCGCCGGCGTCTCGAACCCCGCCGGTGTCCTTCCTAACCCGTTGATTCGCTGTCGCTTGCGTCGGATGTCGGCGCGCCGACATCAGCGCCTTGCTCTTCGAGCTGCCGGAGAAGCGTCCTGAGCGCTTCCAGCACCTCCCCCTCTTCCACCTCACTGCGGCGAAAGGTCAACTGGAGACGGAACGGGCCGCCTCGGGGGGCGTAGCGGAAGACGAAGGGCCGCGCTCGCTCCCCCCTGCCCTTCGGGCGTTTGGGTGCGGGCTCCTCGAGTCCCTGGGCCAGCCGCTGGACGCAGGCCAGCATGGCCTCCGCATTCGGCTCGCGGGCCACCCGCAGCAACTGGCGGCGGGAGACGATCCCGGAGGCATCGCAGAGTTCCCGGATCTCGTCCGGTATGTTCAGAAGGGCGAGGGTCTCGGTGATGGAGGTACGTCCCTTGCCGACCCGGCGGGCCAGCGAGTCGTGGGTGTGTCCGTGCTCCCGGATGAGTCCCTCGTACGCGGCCGCCTCTTCGAAAGCGGAGAGGTCGTCCCGCAACAGGTTCTCCACCAGGGCCAGCTCGAGCGCGTCCCCCGGCTCGGCCTCCCGCTCGACGCACGGCACCTCGCGCAGTCCGGCCAGTACCGCAGCGCGGTAGCGCCGCTCCCCCGCGATGATCTGGAAGTCCTTGGGACCCAGGCGACGGACCAGAATGGGTTGCAGAATGCCCTGGTCGCGGATCGAGGTGGCGAGCGGCTCCAGAGCCCCGATCCGCTGGCGCGGTTGATCGGGATTCGGATGGATCTGAGCCGTGGGGATCATCCGGTGCCGGACCTGGGGCTCGTCGGGAGAGAGCCCCGCCACATAGTGGCTGTCACGCGGCTTCAGGGCGACCTTTTCAGGAAGACCGGTTCGCTTGGACACGGGCAAGCACCTCCCGGGACAGGCGTCCGTAATCCTCGGCTCCCCGGGAGTTGGGGGCGAACGCGAAGATGGACTCCTTGTAGGCGGGACTCTCTTCGAGTCGAACGTTCCGGCTGATCAGCGTCCGAAAAACGGCCTCTCCAAAGTGCCCGCGAATCTTGCGAATCGCATCCCGTGCGATCCTGGTGCGCTGATCTGCCATGGTGATCACCACTCCGAGGAGCGAGAGATCGGGATTGGGGCGTCGGCGGACCTGCTCCAGGGTGTCCAGCAGGTCGTCGGCGCCCTCCAGAGCGTAGTAGGTCGGCGGCAGCGGCAGCAGCAGGTAGTCGCTCGCCACCATGGCGTTCACCGTGATGAGGCCCAGGGTGGGCGGGGTATCGATGACCACGTAGTCGAAGTCGTCCCGGACGTACTGGAGGCGATCCCGAAGCCGGTAGTGGGCGTCGATGTCGCCGAGGAGCTGGCGCTCCAGCTTCGCGAGCGAGATACGCGCCTCGGCGACCGAGAGTCCTTCCACCGAGGTCGGACTGATGATCTTCGCGAAGCGGACCTCGCCGGTGAGCGCCTCCAGCATCGAAGGACGGGACGGATCCGGTTCGATGACGCTTACCGAGGCGTTCGCCTGGGGATCGACGTCCACCAGCAGCGTCGGGTGCCCGGCGCCCGCGAACGCCGCCGCCAGGTTGACCGCCGTGGTGGTCTTGGCTACCCCGCCCTTCTGGTTCGCGACGGTAATGGTGGTGCGCATCGACGTCCGATCAGTGCGTGTCACCCAGGTCGTCCTCGTCCAGAGCTTCCAGCCAGTCGCCGAGCGCCTCGCTGTCCTCCGGTGGTTCGACGTCCTCCGCCATGAGTTCCTCCGCCCGCCGGGCGCCGCGTTCGATGACGCGGGAATGGACGAAGATGGGCGCCCTCGTCCTCAGCGCGAGGGCGATGGCGTCGCTTGGCCGGGCGTCCACCGCCAACCGCTGGCGCTTGCGCTGGAGATGGACGTGCGCGTAGAAGGTGTTGTCCTGCACGTCGTGGATCACCACCTTGGTGACCCGGGCATCCAGCTCGCGGAGCAGTTCCCGGATCAGATCGTGGGTGAACGGCCGGGGCGGCTCGTAGTTCTCGATCTGCAGACCGATCGCGCGGACCTCCATGGGTCCCACCCAGATGGGGACTTCCCGATCCCCGGACTCCTCCTTGAGCATCACCACCGCGGCGCTGGTCCGCGGCACCATCAGGATGGCCTTGATGCTTACCTCGATCTCCACGGTCAGCTCCTCGCTGCTTCGCTCATGCGGAGGGGCTCGCCTCGCGGCCCCGCATGGCCGCCTGGACGACCGGCAGGGGGATTTCGGCACCCCAGTCACGCGGGTTGGCGGCGGCGCTCGCGGGTGAGCCGGTGAGCCGGCGCGGCGTCAATGAACCCACCGGCTCACCCAGCAGGCTGTTCGGACCGAACCCCGTGATCCTCACGTCGCCGAAGCTGCCGGTGGCCTCCACCGGGCCGTCGAAGTTGACGATGCGGTTGTCGGGCCCCCGACCCGCGAGCTGACCGCCCTTGCGGCTGGGCCCCTCGATGAGCACCTCCACCTCGCGGCCGACGAGGTCGCGGTGGAGCGCGAGCTGGATCTCCCGCTGCCGGGCCTGGAGTTCGACGAGCCGGTCCGTCTTCTCCGGGTCCGGAACGTCGTCCGGCAACCGCTTCGAGGCGAGCGTGTGCGGACGCTCGGAGTACTTGAACGAATAGACCGAGGAAAACCGCACCTCGTCGAGAAGAGTCAGGGTGTCCTCGAACTCGCGCCTCGTTTCGCCGCAGAAACCGACGATCAGGTCCGTGGAAAGGGCGAGTTCGGGAGCCTTGTCCCGCGCCCGTCCCACGAGTTCCAGGAATTCTCCCCGGCTGTATCCGCGACGCATGCGTTCCAGCACGGTCGTCGAACCGGACTGCGCGGGGAGATGCATGTGCGGCATCAGGGGTCCCCCGGCCGCGAAACGATCCATGAGCGCGTTGCTGAAGTCCTTGGGATGAGGGCTCGTGAAACGGATTCGGCGGATGCCCGGCACGGCTCCCACGGCGTCGGTCAGTTCGGCGAAGTCCCTTTCATCTTCCGGGTCCCGGTAGGAATTCACGTTCTGGCCGAGAAGCTGGACCTCCCGGAAACCCGACGCCGCGAGCGACTCCGCTTCCCGCACGATGGAGGACACGCTCCGGCACCGCTCGCGTCCGCGGGTGAAAGGCACCACGCAGAAGGAGCAGAAGTTGTCGCACCCCTCCATGATCGTGATGTACGCCTTGACCCCGGGAATCCGGTCGATCTGCTCCGGCGGGATGTCGAGGTTGTCCGGATGACGCCCGGTCTCGACGATCCGGGTCTCGCCATCGAGGAGCCGGCGCACGATGTCGGGAAGGCACACCAGGCTCTGGGTGCCGAGGATGAAATCCACCGCCGGCGCCCGGCCGAAGATGGCCCCCCCTTCCTGCTGCGCCACGCATCCCGCCACGCCGATCAGACGGGGCCGCTCGCCGCCGCGGCCGACGAGCTGTTCCACCCGGGTGAAGACCTTTTCCTGTGCCTTCTCGCGAACGGAACAGGTGTTGAGCACCACGACGTCCGCGGGCTCCGTCTCGGCCGGCCGGCAACCGAGCGACCCGAGCGCCGCGGCCATCTTCTCCGAGTCGTGGACGTTCATCTGGCAACCCCAGGTTTCGACCCGGAACCGGAGGGAACGCCCGGGGATCGGCGCACCGGCGGGAACCCCGGTGACCGGACCGGTGTGCGGCAACGGCAGACCTGGTGCGTGGACCGTCATTCAGCGCCCCGCCGGCTCCCGCGCAAACCCTCCGGTTTCGCCGCCGGGAGGATCGGCGTCCGCACCGGCGAGCAACTGGGACGCGTGTTTCCGAGCGCTGTCGGTGACCTCGGGGCCGGCGAGCATACGGGCGATTTCCTCGATGCGGGCGTCTCCAACAAGGGTCGAGACCCGGACCGCATCGCCGGATTCTAGTTTCTCGACCACGAGATGGATCCTCCCGAGTGCGGCGACCTGGGGCAGATGCGTGACGGAAACGACCTGGCGCGAAGCGGCGAGACGCCGCAGGCGCCGCCCCACGGCGTCCGCGATGCGGCCGGAGGTCCCCGTGTCCGCCTCGTCGAAGACCAGGGTTGGCGCACCCCCCTTCCCCGCCCCGGCTGCCTTCAGCGCCAGAAAGAACCGCGATGACTCTCCTCCCGAGGCGACCTCTCCGATCGGCGCCGGCGCCATCTCGGCGCTGGCGCTGAACAGGAACTCCACGCGGTCGAGGCCGTGTTCCGTGAAGTGCCTGGTGCGTGCCGCCTCCCCGGATCCGGAACCTTCCGACAGCGGTTCCATCGCGATGGAGAAGCGGGCGCGGGGTATGCCGAGGCCGACAAGTTCCGCCTGCACGCCTCTGGCAAGCGCGTCCGCGGCTGCCTGGCGCGCGGCGCGGAGCGATTCCGTCCGCTCCCGGTAGCGGGCGGCCGCCACCGCGGCCGCGGCCACCGCGCGGCGGCGTTCCTCGGCCTGATCCGTCAGCTCGGCGAGGGAGCTGCGCATCTCCGCGGCCCGCTCGAGCAAGGCGTCCGCGCCGCCCGCTCCTCCCGCGTAGCGGCGCTCGAGACCGCGCAACACCACGAGACGATCCTCGATTTCCGCGAGCCGCTCCGGCGCCGCCCGGACGCTGTCGCGACGGTCCCGCACCGCGGCGGCCAGGTCCTCCACCTCGACGAGCAGGTCGGGACGTCCATCGAGCAGCCCGGCGGTCCGCGGGTCGATGGCGCCCGCCTCCTCGAGGGCGCGGAGCGCAACCGCCAACTGCGCGCCGGCCGCGGAGTCCGACCCGTAGAGCGCCTGATACGCGTTTTCGAGGCGGCCGGCGAGCTGTTCCGCGTGGCCGAGCGTCCGGCGCTCTTCGAGCAGGTCCCCGGCCTCGCCCGGTTGCGGCGCCGCCCGTTCGATCTCTTCGAGCGCCCGTTCCATCTCGGCGCGCCGCGCCGCCGCGGCGGCCAGCCGTTCCTGAAGGGCGTCGCGTTCCGCTTCCCGCGCGCGGACGGCGCGGAAAGCAGCCGCCACCTCCCGCCGCAAGGGTCCATGACCACCCGCCTCGTCCACCGTTTCCCGGGCCGCCCCCGGCTGCAGGAGGGCCAGGTACTCCCCCTGGCCGTAGACCTCGGCGAGGATCGTCCCCAGCGTGCGGAGCACGACCACGGGCACCGCGGTCCCGTTCACGGCGATCCGGTTGGAGATCGAGCGCCGTCCCGGCGCGAGCCGCAGCTCCCGCCGGATCACCAGCTCGCCGTCTCCCACCGGGAATCCGGATTCCTCGGCGAGCGCCCTGAATCGCTCCCGGTCCGATGTTTCCGTTTCGGGCGGCGTGAAACCCGCCTCGACGACCGCGCGATCCGCCGCGGGGCCCACGAGCGGCGTGCGCCCGCGCCCGCCGAGAATCAGCCCGAGCGCTTCCAGCAGAACGCTCTTCCCCACGCCGGTCTCGCCGGTGACCACGTTCAGTCCCGCTTCGAACTCGAGAGAGACGTCCCTGAGGAGGGCGACGTTTTGCGCCCGAAGCCAGTGGAGCATCGCGGCCGGCAGTTGAAACCCGGAGGCCGGATTCCGCGGCTAGCGGGGAGAGCCGGGGGGCTCGCTCCCCCAGCCTGCCCCGGAACTCTCCCAGCGGCGGATCACCGCCGAAAACGGCAAGAACCCCAATGGGTAGTGGTTGGGCATGGGTTAGGCTACTATATGTTGGGTATTCGGACCTCCCGCCGCTCCTACGTGTTCGCCCGGTTCACGGCTTCTTGCAACGCTCTCTTCCGGGCCGGAGTCTCGCTGCTGTTTCCCCACGCCGTGCTGGCGGGGCAGGTCCCGCCCGAACCCCAGGCGGCCGAGGCCGTCGACGAGGCGGTGACCACCGTCGAACTCGATTCGGCCTCGGGATTCCTCGATGAGGGCGGTTTCCTCGCGCTCGTGGTGGAGGCCGGGCCGGTCGCGTGGTTCGTGCTCGCCACGCTGCTCTTCTTCAGCCTCGTTTCCTGGGCCATCATCCTGCACAAGTCGCGGCGTCTCGGCCAGGTGGAGCGGAGCTCGGCCGCGTTCCTGAGCCACTTCCGGTCCGCCAAGCGATTCGCGGACGTCGTCGCGTGGGCCCGGAAACACCCGGACAGCCCCCTGGCGAGGCTGTTTCAAGCCGGTTACCAGGAAGTCCGCTATCAGTCCCGGAACGACCAGGACGACGAAGAGCCGGTGCGCCTGAGGGTCTCGAACATGGAAGCCGTGGCGCGATCGCTGCTCCGCGCTTCGTCCACGGAGACCGCGGCGCTGGAGCATCGGATGATGTTCCTGGCGACGACCGGCGGCGCCACCCCGTTCATCGGACTCTTCGGGACCGTCTGGGGCATCATGAACTCCTTCCGGGACATCGCGCTCACCCAGTCGGCGAACATCAGCGTGGTCGCCCCCGGAGTATCGGAAGCCCTGATCGCGACCGCGGCGGGACTCGGCGCGGCGATCCCGGCCGTCATCGCCTACAACGCGTTCCTCGCCCAGATCCGCCGGATCACCACCACGATGGACGATTTCTCCATGGAGTACGTGGCCATGCTGGAACGGCACCTGGCCCGCTGACGGCATGGCGATGAGAACCGCCGGCGGCGCCGCTCCCGGTTCGGGAACGGGTTCCGGTTCCGCCCTCGCCCAGCTCGGCGCCCGCCGGAGAGCGGCAGCGGGAAGCGCGCTCTCCGAGATCAACGTCACCCCTTTCGTGGACGTGGTACTCGTCTTGCTGATCATCTTCATGGTGACCGCTCCCCTCCTCGTCCGCTCCCTCGAGGTGAACCTGCCGACCGCCCGGATGCAGTCCGCGGAGGCCACCGAGCGCGTCATCGTCACCGTGGACGCCGAGGGCCGGACCTTCGTCGGCGAGCGGGCGGTGAACCCGTTGCTGCTGGAGGAACGGCTCCGCGAAATCGTCGATCTGGAGGGGGCTCGCGAAGGCTATCTGCAGGGGGATGTCTCGCTAGAATACGGACAGGTCATCGAGGTAATAGACACGATGAAACGGGCGGGTTTCGACCGTGTGGGTCTCGTGTACGCCTACCCCGGCGAACAACGGCAAAGGTAGCTGTTCGTGCCGGATCCATCCCGGACGCCGCCTCCCCGGCGAGGACCGGCGGCATCCCCACGGCCGGGCCGCGCGGACGAGCCGTTCCGGCGCAACCTGATCTGGTCCGCGACCGCTCACGTCGTGCTGCTCGGGGGCGCCGCCGTGGGTCTGGAGCTGGAGTCGGGCCGCGTCCTGGCGCCTCCGTCCGCGGCCTTCATCGAGCTCGGGATGTCGGGCCCGAGCCCGACCCCCAGCCTGGGAAGCGCCGCGGCGCCGCCCCCTGCCCCGGAGCCGATCCCGGAACCGGAGCCGGAGCCGCCCGCTCCCGAGCCACCGGCGCCCGAACCCGAACCCGCCCCGGAACCTCCGCCGTCCCGGCCGGACGTGGTGCGCCCCACGGTGGAGAACCGCGATCGCATGCCGGTCCCCGACGCCCGGGCCCGCCGCCGGACGGCGCGGCCCCAGCGCCCGGAATCCGGTCTCCGGGGCCGCGACGCCGCGTGGGCGGATTCCGCGCGGCTCGAAACCCGCCGTCCCGTCGACACCAGCTCCCGGCCCACGCGGAGGCCCGCCGACACCGGCTCGGCCAACCGGCAGGCTTCCGGCAACACCGGGATCGGCCTTGGAGGGGCTCCGGGCGGCACGCGCTTCGACCAGGACTTCGAGTACGCCTTCTACCAGCGCCAGATGATCGCCCGCATCCAGGCCAACTGGCAGCAGATCCCGGTTCGCGGCCGGGCCACCGTCGTCATCCGGTTCACGATCTTCCGTGACGGGGCCATCAGCGGCGCGGAGGTGGAGACCTCGAGCGGCCAGTCGCTCCTCGACCGGGCGGCGCTTCGGGCGGTCGTGCTGGCCGAACCCCTGCCGCGGCTTCCCGACAGCTATCCGAGAGACCGCGTCGGCGTACATCTCCTGTTCACCTACGAACAGGAAGCGACCGGAAGTCCGGACGGAGCGGCGCCCGAGGTTCCATGAAGCCTCCGCGCCTGCCCCGTCTCGCACTTCCAGCCCTCGGCGCCGCACTGGCCACCGGCGTGGCTGCGGGCTTCGTCCCCGTGGCGGGGACTCACGCACCGTTCGCCGGCTCCGGAAGCGGCGCCGGGGAGGTGGGAGTCGCGAATCTCGCCGCCCCCGCGGCCGCAACCGCCGGTCAGGACACCGGCGACTGGTATCTCGACATCACCCGTCCGGGAGCTCCGGTGAGGATGGCCATTCCGGACTTCCGGTTGGCGGCGCCCGAAGCCTCCGAGAGCGGGGCCGGGGAAACGGAAGCCGCCCGGACGGAACCGCTTTCCGAAGCGGGATCCACGCTGGCCGAGGAGGCGGCCGAATCGGCGGCGGTGGCCAGCGCCGTCCTCTGGAGCGACATCGAGTACGCAGGGGTGTACCGGATGCTCCCGAAACGCTTCTACCGGATCGCGGAAGCCGGATCGCCGGAAGGGGTTCTCGACTACTACCAGTGGGAATCGATCGGCGCCGACATCCTGGTCCGCGGGACGCTCCGGATCGACGGCGAGTTCCTGGTGGCCGAAGTGCGGATGCACGCCGTCCGCGCCCAGGAAAACGTCTTCGGCCGCCGCTACACGGCGGCCCGCGGAGCCGCGCGGACGCTCGCCCACCGGATCGCGGACGACATCCTGCTGCACGCCGGGAACTACCAGGGCGTCGCCCGCACCCGGATCGCCTTCTCCACCAACCGCTCGGGACCGCGCAGCAAGGAGATCTACCTGATGGACTACGACGGTCACGGGCAACGCCCGGTGACCGCCAACGGCTCCCTGAACATCACCCCGAGCTGGTCGCCGGATGGACGCGCGCTCAGCTACATCTCCTACCGCGAAGGCGCTCCCGCCCTCTATCTCGCCTTCCTCTACCAGGGCCGGGGCGAGAAGCTCGTGGGCGACTTCCAGTCCTTCACCCCGGCCTGGTCGCCGGACGGACGGTGGATCGCCTTCACTTCGAACCGCGACGGCCAGTCGGAGATCTATCTGGCCGCGGTGGACGGCGCCGAACTGCGACGGCTTACCGACAACCGAGCCATCGACGTCGCCCCCGCCTGGTCCCCGAACGGACGCACGATCGCCTTTACCTCGGATCGCACCGGAGCTCCACAGATCTACACGATGGACCGGGACGGACTGAACCTGCGGCGCGTTTCCTTCGAGGGCTCGTGGAACGATTCCCCCGCCTGGTCCCCGTCACGCCAGCACAGCGAGATCGCCTACGCGTCCCGGATCGAACGCCGCCCGTTCGACATCGTCGTCCACGACTTCGAGACCCGGCAGACCCGCCAGCTCACCACCGGCCGCGGCAGCAACGAGAGTCCCTCGTGGGCTCCCAATGGACTGCACATCGCGTTCGCTTCCAACCGGGCGGGCGACGACCAGGTGTTCACGATGCATCGGGACGGTTCCAATCTGAAGCAGCTCACCCGCGAAGGGAGCAACACCACCCCGCGCTGGGGCAATCCCCCGGCAAATCCGCGCTGAAACCGCCCCCATGAGACCAGATTCGAGACTCCTCCCGACCCGCCGGGCGCTCCCGGCGGCCTCCCTGCTCGCGCTGCTGGCGTGCTTCGCGTGTTCTTCCGTCGACCGCACCCCGGCAACCGGGAGTGACGTGCCGCCCGGCCCGATGACTCCTCCCGAAGCGTCGGAGGCGGAGGGCGCACCCGAATCCGATCCGTCGCCGTCGAGCTCCAGCGGGTTGACCGAGGACGAGATCCTGGCCATCCCGCCGGAGGTCGGAAGCGAGACCGACCTGCTGGACATCGGGGCGAAGAGCCTCGAGGCGTTGAACGCCGAAGGGCACCTCAAGGACGTGCAGTTCGACTACGACAGCGCCGACCTCAGCCCGCCGATGCGCGCCACCCTCGAGGAGAACGCCGCGTGGCTGTCCCGCTATCCCTCGGTCAGGATCCTCGTCGAAGGCCACTGCGACGAACGCGGCACCGTGGAGTACAACCTTGCGCTCGGGGAAGAACGCGCCCGGGCCGTCCGCGACTACCTGCGGGATCTGGGCGTCGATTCCGGGCGGATGCGGATCATCAGCTACGGCAAGGAATTCCCGCTCGATCCGGGCCATAACGAAACCGCCTGGCGGCGAAACCGCCGCGCCCATCTGGAGATCGTCGCCAAGTGACGTCCTTCCGAACCGCGCCCCCCGCTACGGTCCTCGTCGCCGCGGTCCTCCTCGGTTCCCTTTCCGCGACTCCGCTCCCCGGTGAGACCCGGCCCGGCGCCCAACGGGACCAGAACCGCATCGTGTCCGAGATCCGGCAGATCCAGACACAGCTCGCCACCCTGGTCGAAGCGCAGGCCGCCCTCGCCCAGGCGGTGGAAGCCCTCCTCGCCGACCGGGAGGAACAGCTCACGGCCGATCGCCAGAGCCGCGCCGAAACGATGAACACGCTCGAACGCATGGAACGGAGCGTCGCGACGCTGAGCGAGGCCTTCCGGGACACGAACGAGCGCCTTTCGGCCCTCATGGTGGAGGTGGAGTCGGTGCGGGAGGCGCAGCGTCGCGCCGCGCTCCTGGGCGGCGGACCCGGGGAGGCGGACGACACGGCGCTTCCCGAGGGTGAGGAGGCCGGAGCGCCGGAGGTCGCGGCCCAGGATGAATCATCGCCCGAACAGGACTCCGGCGAAGAAGAGGCAACGGTCCTGGACGAACCGAGCGTTTCCGAGATCTATCTGCAGGCCGACTCCGACTATCTCCAGGGGCGCTACGATCTCGCGTTCACGGGCTTCGAGCGGGTCGTCGACCTGGGAGGCGAGCTCGCGGACAACGCCCGCTACTTCATGGGGGAGTGCCGGCTGGCCCAGGACCGGCTGGACGACGCTCTCGAACAGTTTGTGAGCGTCATCGAAGACTTCCCGGAGAGCAGCAAAATTGGCGAGGCCTGGTACAAGCGAGGCCTCATCCTCGGGCGGATGGGCCATGAGTCCGACGCACGCGAGATCTTCGAAGACATCTTGGATGTTTTTGCCGGCACCACGGCGGCGCGTCTGGCGCAAAGAGAGCTGGACGCCATGCCCCCGAGGGATCCCGGCAGGTGAAAGCCGGCCGCACCAGGCGGCCGGAGGGAGTGGATGAGATGCGAGATGTGAACAAGATCGTGCTGCGTGGGGTGGTTTCCGAAGCCCCGCGGACGCACACCTTCGATGACGGACGGAAACTGGTCAACCTGAACGTCAGGACGGCGACACTGGAGCCGGACGACCGGGGCGGCGAGCGGGAGCGCCAGGCCTGGCACCGGGTCGCCGTCGGCGGGACCCGGAACGTGGAAACGGCCGAGCGACTCGCACCGGGCGACCCGGTGTACGTCGAGGGCCAGCTCCGCACCCGCAAGTACCGGAACAAGGAGGGCGAGGACGTGTATGCCACGGAGGTCCGGACCGACATCCTGCGCGCGCCTGAGACCGCGGAGCCGAACGTGAACCGCTCCATCGTGCTGGGGAACCTCGGCCAGACTCCGGAGTTGCGGAGTTTCCCGAATTTCGAGGTCATGAACCTCACGGTGGCGACCAGCGAAAACTGGACCCGGCGCGACGGGGAGAACAGCGAGGAGACGGAATGGCACCGGGTCTCACTCTTCGGGGATGCCGCCCGGCGGCTCGAAGGGCAACTCGAAAAGGGCCAGCGGGTGCTCGTGACCGGGTTCGTCCAGACGCGCAAGTACACGGACCGGGAGGGCCGGGAACGCCGGGCTACCGAAACTCAGGCGCACTCGGTTCTGGGCAGCGGCAGCTCGGGACGCGGCGGCTACGAATCCGCGGGCCGGGCTTCCGGCCAGAGATCCGGAACGGACTCCGGGTCACGCGCGGAGCGGAAAGCGCCGGACGCCTGGGGATCCAGCGGAGTGAATACGAGCGACGACGTCGACGAAGTGCCCTTCTAGGGGAAGCCGCTCGGAGCGCCGGCCTCCGGCCGGCATCGCCCCAGTTGCTGTGAAAGTGCAGCCGTGCGGGTATGGCCAGCAGTCGTGGTGGCGCCGCCTCGGAGCGCCGGCCTCCGGCCGGCATCGCGCGGGAGCGCGAAACCCGCGCTGATGGCGCTCCTCCTCCTCCTGAAGGTG
>JAJEFG010000023.1 GCA_022820545.1 Acidobacteriota bacterium
ACCTCCTGCGGACCTGGGTGCGGCTCTTGCTGTGAGAATGCAACCATGCGGGGTTGGCCAGCAGCCGTGGTGGCGCCGCCTCGGAGCGCCGGCCTCCGGCCGGCATCGCGCGGGAGCGCGAACCCGCGCTGATGGCGCTCCTCCCCCGGAAGGTGGGGCCAACATCCGGCTCGTTTCGGGTGGCCCGCAGCCGTTCCCGTTGGGATAACGCCATGGGAATCGGCTGCGGCGTGCGTTTCGCGGCCTGCGGCCGCGATGCCGGCCGGAGGCCGGCGCTCCGAACTCAAGCCGTTCCCGCCGTTTTCATGCCCGGCGGGGGGTGCCGAAGGACCGATCATGACCGTCTCTCCCGCTGCGGGTTCCAAGCGGTCCCCGCCACCCTGGGCGGGCAAAGCACGCGATGACGGACGTCTTCCTCGACTTCGCCCTGATCTCCGGGCTGCTCGTCGTCGCGCACCTCCTGCGGACGTGGGTGCGGTTCTTCCAGGCCATCTTCCTGCCCACGCCGATCCTGGCGGGGCTGATCGGGCTCGCCGCGGGACCCGAGGGCGCGGATCTCCTCCCCTTCGCGCGGGACGCGGGCGGCGCCCCGGTGATGGGCCGCTACCCGGGCGAACTGATCGTGGTGCTGTTTGGAACCCTCTTCATGGGCTGGCGCCCGAACGCGCCGCGCTTCCGCCAGATGCTCCGCGACGTCGGAGACACCTTCTTCTACAACCTCTCGGCCTGGGTCGGCCAGTTCGGCCTCGCGCTCCTCTTCGCGGGCGCGGTCCTGATCCCGCTGTTCCCCGAGGTGGGCGGCCCCTTTGCCCTGATGCTTCCCGGCGGCTTCGTCGGCGGCCACGGCACCGCCACCGCCATCGGGTCCGTCCTCGCCGAACAGGGCTATCCGGACGCCCTCCCCGTCGGCTACACCTTCGCCACCATCGGGCTCCTGGCGGCGGTGTTCGGCGGCGTCGCCGCGATCAACCTCGCCACCCGGGCCGGCTGGACCCGCCTCGTCTCCAGCCCGCACGAACTTCCCGAAGACCAGCGGCGGGGCCTGATCGCACCGGAAGACGCGCGGGACGCGGTGAAGGAGACCGTCAGCCCGCTGGCCCTCGACACCCTTTCCTGGCACTTCGGACTCGTCCTGCTCGCCTACGGAGCCGCCCACGCCGCAAGCTGGGCGCTCGGGTCGGCGGGAGGCCTCTTCACCGCCCTCCCCATGTTCGCGCTCGCGGTGATCGCCGGCGCGCTGCTCCAGGGCGCGCTCAACCGGCTGGGCGTCGGCCGGAACGTGGACCGGGCCACGATGGCGCGCATCGGATCCTCGGTCTCGGACTTCCTGGTGGCCTTCGGGGTGGCCTCGATCCCACTCTCGACGGTGGCGGCATACGCGGCGCCCATCCTCGTGATGTCCGTGTTCGGCTTCGCCCACGCGGCCCTCATCACCTGGTGGATCGCCCGCCGGACCTTCCGCAACTACTGGTTCGAGCGGGGCCTGTTCACGTTCGGTTACGCGACCGGCGTAGTCGGGATGGGGATCGCGCTGCTGCGGGTGGTGGATCCCCACCGGAAGTCCGGGACGCTCGACGACTACGGCGTGGCGTACCTCCCGATTGCGGTGATCGAGATCGCCATCCTCACCGTGCTGCCACTGTGGGTCGCCGCCGGCGCCGTCTGGATGCCCGGTCTCGCGCTGACCGCCTTCGCCGCCGCGCTGCTGCTGGTCTCGTGGAAGTCGATCGGCTTCTTCCC
Organism: Acidobacteriota bacterium; assembly: GCA_022820545.1. Lineage (GTDB taxonomy): Bacteria > Acidobacteriota > Vicinamibacteria > Marinacidobacterales > Marinacidobacteraceae > Marinacidobacterium. The sequence continues at coordinate 1,741 of JAJEFG010000023.1, forward strand.
GTCCGATCCCGGGACCCGGCGCGCCGGGGAACCCGGGTAGGCAACCGGCCGCGGTTGGGTCGTGGCGCCATGGTATTCTTCGGCTAGTTCCGGCAACGTTTCCGGTAACATGCCCAACGACTCCGAAGGTCGCACCTCCACCCCGCGCGTCAACCGTCACCGCCTCCGGGCTTCCGCGCGCGGGACCACCCGCGTCGAGGTTTCGATTCCTCTCCAGGACGCTCCGCTGTTGCGATCCCTGGCCCGGACGCTCCGCGAGGACGAACGCGAGGCCTCTCGCCTGCGGCAGCTTCTCGAAACGGAGGTCGTGCGGGCGCCGGCGGCGACGGGAACCGACCTCGTGGAGTTTCTCCTCGCTTCGCCCCTGCGCGAGACGGGGCTGGAAGTGGAGCGTGATCGCTCCTCCGGACGGCCGTTCGACTTCGAGTGACCGGTTTCCTGCTGGACACGAACGTCATCAGCGAGACGGTTCGGCCACGGCCTGAGCCGCGCGTCCTGAACTGGTTTCGCAAGCGGACGCCACGGATCCTCTTCCTGTCCACGGTCACTCTCGGCGAGTTGATTCGGGGAGCGTTGAAGCTGGATGATCCGGCCCGGTCCGTTCGGTACCGGGAGTGGATCACGCGGGATCTCACTGGTCAGTTCGAGGGGCGGATCCTGGCCTTCGACGATCGGGCTGCGTTCATCTGGGGCGAAATCATGGCCGCCGGCGATCAGGCCGGGCACCCGCGGCCCGCCCTCGACGCCCAGATCGCGGCGGTCGCCCGACGCCACGATCTGATTCTGGCCACGCGCAATACAAAGGACTTCCAGGACATGGATCTCCCGTTGGTGAATCCCTGGCGGGACTGAACAGCGCGCGGCCGTCAGTACCTGATGTCGCTCTGGCCGACCGTCATCCCGACGTTCCGCACTCCCCGCACCACGATGGTGTGCTCGCCGCTCCCGGCGGTTCTCTCGGAGTTCGACATTCCTGCCGCTACGAAGGCGCCATTCCTGCCGTTTCAATGGTGCATCTGGAACCCCCGTCGCCCGAGCTTCCGCAGGTCGTGTTCTTCGGCACCGACACCGTCCAGACGGAGCAGCCCGAGGCACTCGCCAACAAAGAGGTGGACGCCCTGGCCGGAGACAGGATCCTGAACAGCACCGTGGAACGGATGTGGGCCGGCGCTCTCGTGGTGACCGCCATCGACACTCTGGTCGACCTCGGCGGATTCACCGTCGATCAGGACGAAGAAGCGCTACTCGCCTGTCTCGACGACAAGCTGGACTACCTGACCGACGAACGAAGCATCGGCTTCGCGGAGTGGCTGGCCAACCCCACGGTGTTCCGGGAACGGGCCGAAGCCTGGACTCCCTGACAGCTAGCGGCGCGGAAGCTCGGTGGTGAGCCGGCTTCGTCCGCCGGTGATCCGAGCCCAGTAGTCGAGCGCACCGTCGAGGAAGAGCGCGTGGAACCTCATTTGATCCTGGTCGGGCGTCTGGCCGGGCTCCAGCAGGTAGACGAAGCCGATGTTGAACACCTTCTGCGACCGCGCCGCGGGCGGGTCCCGAGGCCCCAGCGCGGCCAGGATCCGTTCCATGGTCACGATCTCCTTCTCGCCTGTGTGGGGCCCTTGCCAGCCAGCACCCATCTCCTTGAGGTTCCGAAGGACGAACATGTCCGGCACTTCGTCCTCGGTCGCAAGCCCCGCCAGATACAGATCGAGCCAGGAGAGTCCTTCCCCAGCTTTCCCTTCGGTCAGGAGCGGCGTGAAGGTCCCGTCCGGATTCTCGCGCCAGTGACGCCCGCCCATGATGGACCCGGTCTTGGCGAAAGCTGCGGGGGTGTGCATCCCCGGCAACCAGTGGTGCCCTCCCGTCTGGGTCCAAAGCGGCTCGGGCTCCCCGTTCTTGGGGTAGGACGCCCAGGCCACCCACGTGTGCGTGAACTCGTGGGCGAGGTGCCAGCTCCCCGCGGAAGCGGACGTAAATCCATCCGAGTCGTCCACGACGGCCACGAAATCGGACTTCGTCCAGATGGCGAAACCCCACTGCCCACGCAGCCGGGTTCCGCAGGGCGACTTCCTTTCGTTCAGAAGGCTCTCGGGGAACCCGACTCCCCGGATGGGCGTGTTCCCCGGGTAGAAGCCCCACCAGGACCCGGAAAACTGAATGTCGTAGCGGAACTGGCTGTGGAACACGAGTGCGTCGAACTCGTCGCCGAGGGTTTCGATAACGCGGCAGCCGATGGGAACGAGGTGATCCTTCACCGCGGTGTGGTGGAACGCTTCGCGCGCCGCCGGCGAGGACCCCGGCTCCGACAGGTCGGTTGGGGCGGACGTTGCCTCCGGAAAGCTGATGACCGCCAAACGTTCTCCATAGCGTGGACCCCAGGATCGCGTTGCGCTATCCCTTGACTGAGCGAAAGCGACGACGGACGTGGCCTGCCCCGAGAACTCGCCTGAATCGAACAGCAGGCCGATCCGGTTGTCATCGACATCGCGGTCGTACACCGGCCCGGCGTCCCATCCGGACGTTCGGCTGCCGTCCGGGTGCAGGGTGACTCCAGCGAAGAAGTCCCAGTCGTCGATCTTCACTATGTAGGAGATCTCCTGGTTCGGAACGGGACGGATGGGACCTCTTGTCGTGAACTCGACCAGCACGCGACCGGACGTGGGCGTCGTGTAGAGGTTGGTTTCCACCAGATCGAGGTGGGCGGGAACGGAGCCGTCCACCGGATCGGGAATGGTGCCGAGCAGGCCGGTCTTGACGGCTCCCGGGAACAGGCCGACGATGCCGTCTTGGATCGCTTCGTCGGGGTCTTCCGGCTCCGATGCATAGTGGAACGCGATGCGGCCGTCGGCATGCAGCGCCATCTGGAAGCGGGTCTTTTCTTGCGGCGGGACTCCGTACACATGGAAATTGGCGTCCGTGGTGATCCAGGTAATGAGGATCCGGTCCGCCCGACGGGAGACATGCTGGACATTTCCCAGCGCCTCGGCGGTTCGGGCGGCCCATCCTCCGAGCTGGGGCTTGTAGAGTGCGGCGATCATCGGGGGTGCCCCGAGGTTCACCGCGATCTCCTGCATCGTGCCCCATCGATCGGGGCCCACCTGCGGAAAAGGATACGGCGCCCCGAACGTGACCACTCCGTAGCGGCTGACGAACAAAGACTCCCACTGCTGGCCGGCGAAATCGACTCGAAAGCTTGGCTCTATCTCCTCGTTGTCGTCGACCGGGTTGCCGATGTCGCCGTCCCAGTCGAGCGCCAGGACCGAACGCGAGTATCCGCCACGACCGTCGGGGGTGAAGACCACAGTGCGCCCGGCAAGGTCCAGCGGGTTCGCAGGGACGATGTCCGCCGACGTCAGCTCCAGAATGATCTGATCTCGATTGGTGACCGAGATCCCGCGGCCGACCGGGGTGATCTCGATGGGCGGCTCCGGTGGCGGAGAAGGCTCCGGCGCCGGCGGTGGTGGCGCGGGCGCCGGTGGTGGCGCGGTTGGAGGCGCGGCGGGGGTGCTCTCCGCGCCGCCGCCGCAGCCCGCCGCGGCGATAGAGAATGCGGCGAGAAACTGGGTAGCACGATTCATTTGTTTCACCCTCCGGCGACGAACCGAGGCGAGTTCTTGCGCGCGAAGGAACGCGGACACCGGTGATTGGATCCGCCCGACTGACCGGGGAGCGCAGCGCAGCCTTCCCTGTTCGTCCTCCCCGCCTGCGCCCTCGGGATGCTGCTACCCGACCAGGCTGCTAGGTCTGCCGGCCCGGGTTCGCGCCTTCCCGCAATCCCCAGAGCGCGTAGGTGGCGCTCGGGGTCCGTCCATCCTGGGAACGGGAGCCCTGAATGTTGAAGAAGAGCACCCGGCCGTCCGGGCTGAAGCACGAGCCCGCGAACTCGCGACTGCCGCCCCGGACAAGGTTCACGATCCCTCCCTCCCGGTCGAGCTCCCGGATGTACTGATCGCCGCTCCCGTCTTCGCACAACAACAATCCGCCGTGCGGGCCAAGGACGATGTTGTCGGGGGCGTCCAGGATGTCTCGCGAGGGCGACTCGAAGACCAGCCTCAACTCGCCGGCCTCGGCCGAGGTGGGCAGGTAGTGGAACACCTGCCCCGCACGCGCATCTCCTCCGCTCGTCGACACGAAATAGATGCCGTCGTCCCCGGGAAAGGCGCCTTCGAGCCGCTCGAAACGCGCCGCCCCGGCCGCGAAACCCTGATCGTTGGCCGCGCGGTCGGGATCGGCAATGTCGACCCAGTGCACGGGCCACACGGCTCCCTGCGTCTGGGCGTGGCTGGTCACGAACCGCGGGTGGTCCGTCACCGCCAGCATCTGGAGTCTGCCGCCGTCGGCGAGCACTTCGGGGGTGTCGGGGATGAAGCGATAGAAGCCTGCTTCGTTGTCATCCATGTCCTCGGTCTGGTAGACGATCCCCGTCGCCGGATCCACGGCCACCGCCTCGTGCACGAAGCGTCCCATGGCGCGCAGCGGCACGGGGTCCACCGGGCCCGTCGCATCCACCGGAACCTCGAAGACGTACCCGTGGGGCTTGTCGAAGCCTGACCGGGTACCCCACAGGGTCTCCTCGCACGACAGCCAACTGCCCCACGGTGTGGGACCGCCGGCGCAGTTGACGATCGTGCCCGCCAGCGACACGAACTCGTCCACGAGTTCCACGGCCAGCTCTCCCGCGTTCTCCGAAATCCCGACCTCCAGCGAGGTGGTCCCGCCGCTCGCCCGGCGGTCATAGTGGGGATCCCCGATGGGAACCCCCACGTCGGCGGAGTCGACCATCTCGTGGTTGCGGATCAGACGGACGTTGCCGTTCGGCAGCGGAAAGGCGGCCATGCCGTCGAACGCGTTGGGAACGATCAGACCGTCCCGGACGGAAGACGGGAGCCCTCCCGAACTGAGGCGGACGCAGCGGGAGCCTTCGGGAATCTCGAGCTCGGGGCAGTCCAGACTCCGGACCAGTTCGCCGTACTGCCCGTTGAACATGCTCTCGGCGGGCTCGTCCGGGACGGGAGCCGGCGACGGCTCGGGAGCAGGCGGAACCGGAGCCGGCGGGACGGGAGCCGGGCTCGCCGGAGAGCCGGGAGCGGCGTTGTTCGCGCACGCGGCCAGCCCCGCCAGGGACGGCGTGACGATCGCGGTTCCACTGGCCGCGAGCTTCTTCAGGAACGTGCGGCGCGCGACGGACATGAACATCCCTCCTTCACTCAAGTCACAAGAATGTCACAGACTCTCCATGGAGCGCGCCGAGTAGCCCCGCTCGAACCACCAACTCGGGAATTCCGACGGGATTCGGCTGTCCCGGCCGGACTTCAGCCCGGGTGTGTACCAGGGTTTTCTTGGAAAAGCCGGGCAAACCGGGCCGCGGTCCCGAGTCATCGGGGGCGACTGCCGGGAAAGCGCAAGGAAATCACTGACGAATCGCCAATGGATCCGTAGCCATCGTGATTTGGTCGTGAAACGCGCTGCTAGCATCGCCTCCCCATGACTCGCCATCATCGATGCTGGGTTGGTTGCTCGGATTCGAGCGCCGGATCTGACACCGTCCATCCGCGCGCGCGCCGGTGGAGAGTGGCGCTGGTCTCCTGCATCGGTGTGGTGCTCTTGAGCTGCGGGGGCGAAGACGGGGCGGCGCCGACCGCGGCGCCTCCGTCAGCACCGGCTCCACCGCCGGCGCCCGAGCCGGAACCACCGCCGGAGCCGCTGCCGGACCCGCCCATCGAGATCACCCCGGTGGGCCGCGGGATTTCAGTCACCTCGGAGAACCAGATCCTCATGGAGCTGATGTCCGAGGATCTGGTCCCGGCAAACCCGCTGGACCTGGCGGGTCGCACCCTGATGTTCACTCCGGCCGGCGGCGGCTACTCGCGCGCGGTGCGGCCGCTCGACTGGGAAGAGGAAGCGGGCGACGCGGAGCGAATGCGAGGACCGGCCGAGGTCGAGCTGGAGCACTTCCGGTTCCCCTTCGCGGGACAGGAGTGGGATTCCTTTTTCTATACCCGGCCGGGGTTGATCTCTTTCGGCGAGCCGATTCCGCGTGACCATGGCTGGCCCAAGCGGTTCGGCACCATGCCTGAGGTGCTCGAGCTCCTCTCGATCACGCCGATGATCAGTGCGTTGTCCAAGCCGCACCTGGCCGGCAACGTGCGGGTCTCCGATCTGCCCGACCGCGTGATCGTCGGCTTCTTCGCGTGGGACCGGGAGTTCGCCGTGTACGGACGGAGGCCGAAGGAAACCTTCGACTTCCAGATCGTGCTGCACGCCGACGGACGGATCGCCCTCAACTACGGACCGCAGCCCCGGGACCCCGACGAAGCGTTCGGCGACGGCATCGTGGGCGTGTTCACGACTCCGGAAGTCGATCCGAGACCCATCGACCTGTCGCGGCCGGATTCCCGACCTTCCACCGCGCAGTACGAGGTGTTCCGCTACCCGATGATCCGGGACGGAAGGGAGGGCGTCGCCGACGTCTCCTGCCGGATCATCGAGGTCCTCGGCGATGAGTTCGACTTCATGGCTTTCAACAGCCAGTTCCGGGTGGACCAACAGGAGGCCGGTCCCGCGCATGGGTTCGGGGGGTATTACTGGGGGAACATCCGGGCCGAGGTCGATGGTGTCGGGACCAGGGAGGACGACACCACCACCCCGTGCGAAAGCCGCCTGAAGAACACCTGGGGTTTTCCGGTCTGGATGAAGGCCGACACCGTCGTGGACGATGGGCACCCGGAGTTCCCCGGCCAGACCCCCTACGATCCCGCCCTGACCTACTTCGCGCACGAGATCGGCCACACCTGGCTCGCCTACGCCTACTACCTGAAGAATGGCGAGCGGAGGCCGCTGCGAGACGGGTCTGGGCATTGGGAGCTCCGGCTGCACGCGCCCGCGCCATTTCCTCACTGGGGAACCGAGAACGGCTCGGTCATGGGAGGGGCCTACTGGCGCGAAAACAGCGACGGAACGTTCACCGCAACGGACGGGTGGACCAACAGGGGAGGCGGCTTCTCCTGGCTCGACCTCTACCTGATGGGCCTGGCGATGCCCGACGAGGTGCCGGACATGTTCGTCCTGCACAACCTCCGGAGAGAGGGTCCCTGCACATTCGAAGCCGGGTGGGAATGCGAACGCTTCGGCCCCTTCGCGGCGGACAAGGAGATCGTGACCATGGAACAGGTCCTCGCCGCCATGGGGCCGCGGAACCCGCCGCCGGAGCGCTCGCGCAAGGTGTTCAACACCGGGTTCGTGTACTTCCTGCTGCCCGGACAGGAGCCCGACCCCGAGCTGCTACGCGAGCACGCGGACTACCGCGACCGGGCGCTGGAGCACTGGCGCCACGTCACCGGCGGCCGCGGCCAGCTCACGAGCGAGCTTCCGGGCCAGCCGAACAACTGACGCCCCCGCACGTCCGGTGACGGCTCGGGAGGTCAGTACTTGATGTCGGTCCGGCCGACCGTCATTCCGATGTTGCCCACCCGGCGGCCCATCGTGTAGTGCTCGCCGCTCCCGGCGGTCATCCCGAAGAAGTCCACGTCGGGCACGATCAGGCGGCCGCCGTCGTCCACCGCGCCCTCCATCGCGGTCGTCGCCACCACCTCGGCGATGAACAGCTTCCGCACGGGCGGCACTTCGAGCGACGCGATGGTCCGGCACTCGCAGTGGATGGGGGACTCCTCCACGGTGGGCGCCGCGACCACGGACGCCGCGCCGCGGGTCAGGCCCGAGAGTTCGAACTTGTCGGCGACCCGGCTGGAGTTCATGTCCACGGTGTCGAACGCTTCGATCATGGAGGTCAGCGGGACGTTCAGCACGAACTCGTCGTGGAGTTCGAGGAGTTCCCGCGCCTGATGCTCGAACCCCGCGCTCACCCCGATCTGGGGCGGGTCGCCGTTCACGACGAAAGTCCAGAGCACCGAGACCTCGTCCGGGTCGCCGGGCCGGCCGTTCACGGTGAGCAGGATCGCCGGGCAGGGCGGGATCATCGGGCCGGGCTCGGCCAGCGAGCGTCGCGGGCTGGTGAGCGGCGCTCGACTTGCTGAGGGCTCCGCCACGCCCGGCGAGGTCTCCGCCCCCGTCCGCTCGTCCGGCGCACATCCCCAGACGGCGGCGATCGCGGCCGCCGCCGATCCGTGCTCCAGGAACCGTCTCCGCGACCAGCCGGACATGACGGCGTCGGACGATACCGCAGCCCTTCGGCACGACCGGCCATCCACCCTGCGTATCATTATTGATACACTTCGGCGAAGTGTCTCTCCCGAAGCGAATTCCCGCTCGGTTCTATCGGTCCGCCAACGGCGTCGAACCGGTTCGAGACTGGCTTCGAGGGTTGGCCAAGGAGGATCGAATCACGATCGGCACCGACCTAAAGACCGTGGAGTACGGGTGGCCGGTTGGATTGCCTGCCTGCCGACCGCTCGGCGACGGCCTCTTCGAGACGAGAAGCAGCCTGCGGAACCGAATCGCCCGAGTCCTGTTCTGCATTCACGAAAACGAAATGATCCTCTTGCACGGCTTCATCAAGAAGACGAGTCGGACGCCGCCTCGCGACCTCGAACTCGCCCGTACCCGAAAATCTCACCTCACACCCTCCACAGAGATTCCAGACAATGACTAAGCACCACCCGCATATTGGCTCCTCCATCGACGAACTCCTCGAAGAGGACGGCACGCTCGCGGAAGTACGGGCCGCCGCCGTCAAGCGCGTCCTGGCGCTTCAGATGCGCCAGGCCATCGAGCAGCAGGGGATTACGAATTCGGAACTGGCGTCCCGCATGCGAACCAGCCGCGCAGCCCTCGACCGGCTCCTCAATCCCGAGAACAGGTCGGTGACGCTCCTCTCCATGAGTCGTGCAGCCGCGGCGCTCGGCAAGGATCTCCGGATCGAACTGGTCGAAAGATCAACGTGATAGCCGGTGGTGAACCCCGGGTGAGCGCCGAGGCCGACGCGCCGGCCCGGCCCAGTCGGCGCGGCAAGCCGTCTCGGCACGGGCCGGGGCGAGTTCGTACGGCTACCCGCGAGGATCGCGTGCGACATCCGGCCTGATCTCCAGGCACAGCCGTGGATCCCCGGTTTCCGGCCGGATGTCTCTCAGGAAATCGGGGGCGACGCGCTGCATGCACCGGATCACCTGGTGTCCGAGGATGTCGAAGCCCATCGGCGTGGGGTGGATCTCATCCTGCCAGTGCTCCGGGTTGCCGGGTTCGAGCGCCGGGACGGTGTTCCGGGTGTCCACGATGACGATGGGGGCGCGTCCGCCGCGGTGGGACGACAGGACGTTCCGGATGGTCTCGTTGACCCGGCCCAGCAGGTAGTCCATCACCTCCTGCTGGATCCGCTCGTCCACGATCCCCTTCTCCCGGAGGAACGGGGCGATCCACGGACCGTCCACCTCCACGCCGAAGGACGCGATCTCCACGCTGGCCGGCCGGCCGCTCGGCTTGACTCGCGCATAGGTATGGGTGACCACGATCGCCTCCGGCGCCCAGGTCTCCCGCATGTCCAGGATCTCCTCGTAGGCGATCCGGATTCCTTCCAGCTTCCGTTCCAGGGTCGGCTGGTCGAAATAGGTCTCGGGGGCGGACGGATCCGCCGGGGGAACGGGTTCCCGCAGGAGCCGGTCGATGTCGTTTCGACCCAGGACGTCATTGCCGCCCCCGGAGAGCAGGATGAAGCGGATCCCGTAATCCCGGTATCGCAGGACGTCGGCGAAGTCCCGCTTGATCACGCCGGACACCGCAGTGTTGGCGTCGTTGCCGGGCTGCGCCAGGTTCAGGAGATTGGTGGCCGGCCGCGCGCGTGAACGCTGCATGGCCACCCGGAGCGGAAACAACAGGTTTCCGTCGGTAAAGGCAAACCAGGAATCGCCGATCGCGACGATGTTCACGCGCCGCTCGCCACACTCGTCCAGCATCTGCCGGAACAGGTAGGTGCTGGTCGTGTAGCCGACGCGGCAGGCGGCCTGCGGGGAACTCGGGTCGGAGGGACGCGGAACGTTCCGCCCCGGAACCGAAGTGCATCCCGCGCCCATTCCCAGGAGCCCGGCGAACAGCAGGCCGGCCAACGGATCGCGGCGGAGGCGCGTGAACCCGGAACGTCTGTTGACCATCGCCGCGAACGTGAGCGCTGCCGGTTCCGTCGGCGGCCGGGATGCCGCGAGCCCATGCCGAGACAAGGTGGTTCCCCAAGTTAGCACGAAGCCCCCGCGCGCACCGGAAAGCGGCGGATTGCGCAACGTGGCCCGATTCGGGCGGTCTGACCCGACTCCGGATCACTCGGCGGGACCCGGCCGGTATCCTCCTTGACGGGCGGCTCGTCCACCCGATCCGCGGGGTCCGGCGCCGGGACTCCGGTGGACCGCCGGCCCGGGAGAACGCCATGAGAGTCAACGGAGACCAACCCGCCAACCGGCTTGTGCCGGCTGCGCTCGCCCTTGCCGCCGTCCTCGCCGGCTCGTGCGCCGTCGCCCCGTCCGAAAGCCCTTCGTCCGGACTCGACCCCGAACGGCTGGCCCGGCTCGACGCCGCCCTCGAGGACTTTGTCGAGTCCGGCGCTCTGCCCGGCGCCGTCGCGCTGGTGGCCCATCGTGGAGAGACGGCATACCTGAAGGCCTTCGGCTACCGCGACAGGGAGGCCGGGGACCCGCTCGAGACCGGCGACATCTTCCGGATCGCTTCCCAGACCAAGGCGATCGTGAGCGTGGCCATCATGATCCTGCAGGAAGACGGCCGGCTGCTCATCTCGGACCCGGTCGGCCGCCATCTCCCCGAATACCTCGAGACCACGGTCGCGAGCCCCAATCCCGACGGGACCTACGACGTGGAGCCCGCGCGGCAACCGGTCACCATCCGGCACCTGCTCACCCATACCGCCGGAATCGGTTACGGCGGGGGGGTGGCCGCCGGGGAGTGGGCGGAAGCGGAGATCACCGGCTGGTACTTCGCCCACCGGGAAGAGCCGATCCGCGAGACGGTGCGGCGCATGGCGGCGCTGCCCTTCGATGCCCAGCCCGGCGAACGCTGGGTTTACGGCTACGCGACCGACATCCTGGGGGCCGTCGTGGAGGTCGCCTCAGGGGTTCCGCTCGACGAGTTCCTCCGGACCCGGATCTTCGAGCCGCTCGGGATGGCGGACACCCACTTCTACCTCCCGCCGGAGAAAGAGGATCGCCTCACGGTCGTGTACTCGGCCGGCGAGGGCGGCCTGACGCGGGCTCCCGATCCGGGCGGCATGGTCGGCCAGGGCGCCTACCTCGACGGGCCGCGCACGAGCTTCTCGGGAGGCGCGGGACTCCTCTCGACCGCCTCCGACTACGGGCGGTTCCTCCAGGCGATGCTGAACGGCGGCGAACTCGGCGGCGCGCGCATCCTCTCGCCCAAGAGCGTCGAGCTCATGACGGTGGACCACCTCGGCGGACTGCTCGTCCGGAACGTGACGGATACCGGCGCATTGTTCGGCCAGGAGCGGGGCGTGGGATTCGGGCTCGGGTTCCGGGTGGTGGACGACCTGGGCGCCCGCGGGGCCCCGGGTTCGACCGGCGAGTACGGCTGGGGCGGCGCCTACCACTCGAGCTACTGGGTGGACCCGGAGGAGGAGCTGGTCGCCGTCTACCTGGCGCAACTGATCCCCGCCGGCAACCTGGACGACCACGCGAAGTTCCGCGCGCTCGTCTACCAGGCCATCAATGCGGCCAACTGAGCGCCCGGCGGCCCCGGAACGGTCTTCCGGGAGTCGCGGGCGCACTCGATCAGGTTCACCCAACGGGCGCTTTCGCGGAAAACGCAGGTGTACTTTCCAAAAGGTCGGGTTTTTTGGTAACTACGACTGCGAATGGGCGCGCCGCTACGGGCGTTCCCGCGAAGCCCCGAGGATCAGCGTGTCCAGCTCGGCGTCGGGAATCGCCGCGAACTCCCGGGCCCGCCGGATGTAGAAGAGCGCGCCCAGGGCGATCCAGCCAGCCAGGGCGATCCATGAGGGGAAGGCCATGAAGCCGGGCATCCCGGGAACCAGGAGGAGGACCAGGAACCCGGCCGAGAGCAGCGCCCCGAACACCGCTTCCACCCGCTCCCGCGGGCGGTGTGTCACCGACAACGCCGCCAGGCAGGTGTACAGGTAGCCGCAGGCGGTGCCGACCGCGGCCATGTCCACCACCCAGACGATGACCTCGCGGCCGAACCAGGGCGCGAGCAGTGATGCCGCCCCGGTGAACAGCAGCGCGTTCCGCGGCGTGCCGCGGGCCGGGTCGACGCTGCCGAACCAGGCCGGCAGCAGCCGCGCCCGCCCCATGCTGAACAGCAGGCGGCTGCTCGCCATGAAGAAGCCGTTGATGCCCGTGAAGATCGCCGTGACGACGGCAACGCTCAGGAGGGCCACTCCCACGCCTCCCAGGCTCGCCCGCACGGTGGCGCCGGTTGCCCAGACGGACTCGCCGGCAACCAGTTCGCGCCAGGGCACGACCACGCCGGTGGCCAGCACCACCACCACGTACATCCCGGCGCCGGCCACGATCGCCGCCGCCATCAGCCGGAACGCTTTCCGGGCCGGGAACGCGAACTCCTCGGCGGCCTGCGGCAGGGTGTCGAAGCCGACGTAGAGCCAGGGCGAGATGGCGAGCATCGCCAGGACGCCGGTCCACGCCGACCGGCCGGGCGCGAACCAGGGCTCCCAGTTGGACGGGCTGGCGCCGGGACCGGTGAGCGCCCCGAATCCCACCACCGCCACCGCCGCCACCATGAGGCCGGTCAGGATCATCTGCGCCCTCCCGACCCCCTGCACGCCGCGGGAGTGCAGGACACCGACGAGGAGCACCGCCGACACCGCGAGACCCACCTCCCCGGCGAACACGTCGAAGCCGGCGACCGTGTAGAGGTGTCCGCGGGCGAACACCTCCGGTGCGAGGAACCGGCCGAGGACGGCGAGCGCGGTGGCGTTGAGCGGCACGATGCTCAGGTAACCGAGGGCGAGGAACCAGCCGCAGATCACCGCGTGATGCCGGCCGGCGGCCCGGTAGGCGTAGGCGAACTCGGCCCCCGCCACCGGAAAGGCGCGGACCATGCGGCCGTAGCTCCGGGCGATCACGACCATCGCCAGCCCACCGAGCGCGATCCCCAGCGCCGCGCCGAGGGGGCCGGCGGTCTCGAGGAAGTCGCCGGCGAGGATGAAACAGCCGAAGCCGATGACGCAGCCGAGCGCCAGCGACCCGACCTGCAGCGGCGCGAGGACCGGCCTGAGTCGCGGGCGGTCGGTCAGGGGTGGGTCAGGCAAGGGTCAGGTCCGGCAGGGTTCGGCCCGGTGGCGCGGATTATCCGGGTGCGGGGACATTGGTTGGTCGGTTCGCGAATCCGTAGAGTTGCCATCATGAGAGTTTCCCGACGCACCGTGTTGCAGTCGGCGCTGGCGCCCGCGGCGCTGGGTTGGGCCGGAAACGCCCGCGCCGCGGCCCAGACCGCCGCCCGGCATTCCAGTTTCGACCCCTGGATCGAGATCCGGCCCGACCATGTCCGCCACAACGTCCGGGAGGTCAGCCGCCTCGTGGAAGGCCGTCCCATCCTGGCGGTGATCAAGAACAACGCCTACGGGATGGGCCTACTCAACATGGCCCGGATCCTGGAATCCGAGACCGCCGTGATCGGCATGGCGGTGGTGAAGCTGAGCGAGGCCCTCGAGCTCCGCGACGCCGGAATCGCCAAGCCGGTTCTCCTGATGGGCCCCTTCGACGACGCCGACCTCGAAGCGGCGGTGATGCGCGACATCACCCCGATGGTCTATACGGAGGTGGGCGACGCGCTGGACCGGCTGGCGGCCCGGCGGCAGGCGGCGGTCCCGGTGCAGGTCTGCGTGGACACCGGGATGGGCCGGGTCGGCATCTCGCACCGGCGCGCGGCCGGACTGATCGCCGATCTCGCCGGGCGCGGCGGGGTGGACCTCGCCGGCACGATGACCACGCTGAACGAAGACCCCGAATTCGAGAAGCTGCAGCTCCAGCGGTTCCGGGAGGTCGAAGACACGCTCGCCGCCAGCGGGATCGCCATGGGCCGGCGGCACGCGGCGTCGAGCTACGGCCTGTTCGACAACCCGCCGGCCTACCTCGATGCGGTCCGGCCCGGCATGGCGCTCTTCGGTCAGTACTCCACCCAGCGGTTCCGCGGGCTGGGTCTGCTCGACCTGCGGCCGTCCATGAGCCTCAAGGCGCGGGTGGCGCTGGTCAAGAAGCTGGAGCAGGGCGATACCGCCGGCTACGAGGCGGCCTACCGGGCGGACCGCGACGTCTGGATCGCGACGGTTCCCGCGGGTCACGTGGACGGGGTTCCCCGGGTGGCGGCCAACGGCGGGTGGGTGAGAATCCGCGATACGCGCTACCCGATCATCGCCAGCGTGTCGGCGAGCCACACGATCGTGGAGATCGGGCCGGAAAGGACCGTGGAGGCGGGTGACGTCGCCGCCTACTTCGACTGGGAGGACGGTTCGCGGCCCGAGGACGCGAGCGCGGCCTCCGGCGCTTCCGTCTACGACCTCGTCATGCACCTCAACCCCACGCTCCCGAGGCGACTCGTCTCCTGAGGGGGTCTCCCGGCCGGACGGGGGGCGGCCTCGGCCCGGACGGAACAATCCCCGGCACAGCGACGTTCGATGTTCCATAACAAGCGCCGTTCCTTCAACATGAGAGTCCACTATCGGGCCCCCGGCGCTCCGGAAAAACCATCGAGGACGACTGAATGGCGCGGCTGACCGACTACCGGGTCCTGACTTTCGACTGCTACGGGACCCTGATCGACTGGGAGGCGGGGATCTGGGAGGCGCTCAAGCCGGTGATCCGGTCGAACGGCGCCGCGGGACTCACGCGCGACGAGGCGCTCCGCGCCTTCGCGCGCTTCGAGGGGCAGCACGAGCGCGCCACTCCGGACCTTGCCTATCCGGACCTCCTCGCCCGCGTGCACCGGGACCTGGCGGGGAGCTTCGGACTGCGGACGGACCGGGAACTCGACGCCGACTTCGGGCACTCCGTCCCCCGCTGGCCGGCGTTCCCCGACAGCGCGGCGGCCCTCGGGGTGCTGAAGCGCCACTTCCGCCTCGTCATCCTCTCGAACGTCCACCGCCGCGGCATCGCCGCCTCCGCCGGCAAGCTCGGCGTCGAGTTCGACGCCTTCTACACCGCCGAGGACATCGGCTCCTACAAGCCGGCGGACGCGAACTTCGAGTACCTGATCGACCACCTGAAGACCGACTTCGGGCTGGAGCGGGAGGAGGTCCTCCACACCGCGCAGAGCCTCCACCACGACCACGTCCCCGCGAACCGGTTCGGCCTCGCGAGCGCCTGGATCGACCGCCAGCGGCTCTCGGCGGGCGGCAGTTGGGGCGCGACCGCGAAGGTCGCCACCATGCCCCGGCTCGACTTCGTCTTCTTCACGCTCGGCGAGATGGCGGACGCGGTGACGGCGGAAGTTGCCTAGCTGCGATCAGCCCAGGATCGCCCGGTCCAGCACCAGGACCGCGATCAGGGCCGGCACGTAGGCGATGGACGCTTTCAGCACCCGCCGGGCGTCGGGCTTCCCCCGGCTCCAGCGGAACTCGGCGGCCGCGGTCATGAACCAGATGGCGAGCCCGGCGGCACCGACGAAGTAGATCCATCCCGCCAGCGACAGCGCGACGGGCCAGAGGCTCAGCGCGGCCAGCAGGACCGTGAAGAAGAGCGTCTGCCGGACCGTTGAACGACCCGAGGGATCCACCGCCGGGAGCATCACGAAGCCCCCCTGCCCGTAGTCCTCGCGGTACATCCAGGCGAGCGGCAGGAAGTGCGCCATCTGCCAGGCGACCAGGATCGAGAACATCGCGACGCCGCCCCAGCCGACGGAACCGGTGGCCGCGGTCCAGCCACAGAGCGCCGGCAGGGCGCCCGGGACGGTCCCGACGAGGGTGTTCCAGTGCGTCCGGCGCTTCAGGGGTGTGTAGACGAAGACGTAGAGGAGGACGGTCAGGAGGGTCAGGCCTCCCGTCAGGGGGTTGACGGCCAGTCCGAGCACCGCGGTTCCCGCCGCCGCCAACCCGAGCCCGCTGCCGAGCGCTGCCGCCGGCGCGAGGCGGCCCGACGGCAGCGGGCGCCCCCGGGTGCGGCGCATGCCGGCGTCCTCCTCCCGCTCGATCCAGTGGTTGAGGGCGCCGGCGCCCCCGCTGGCGAGCGTGACGCCGAGGAGGAGCAACAGGAGCCGGCCCCAGTCGAAGTACTCCGCCGGCGCCAGCACGAAGCCTCCCGCCGACGACAGGGCGACGACGAGGGCGATCTCGGGTTTCGTGAGT
This sequence comes from Acidobacteriota bacterium, assembly GCA_022820545.1. Lineage (GTDB taxonomy): Bacteria > Acidobacteriota > Vicinamibacteria > Marinacidobacterales > Marinacidobacteraceae > Marinacidobacterium. The sequence continues at coordinate 18,023 of JAJEFG010000023.1, forward strand.
TCGAGATACGGGGTGAGATTCGGTCGCACGGGTCAGCCGGCCGGGGCCGGTCTTCGGCCCCAGCGGTGCGCGGCGAGCACGGCGAGCACCGAACCGGCCATCACCAGGGCCCCGATCACCGCGTGGGCGGTGTTCACGACCACCTGCAGGTTGCTCGGCTGCAGCATCCCGGCGTCATCGAGGGTGACGAAGTACGCAGTGAGCCCCAGGATCAGTTGCAGGTCCACGAGTCCGGCGAGGACCCAGGCCCCCCGGTAGAGCACGCGCGACTCCCGAAACCCGTCCCAGACCCGGAGCAGGAAGGCGGCCACCACCGCCGCGACCAGCACCGCCCCGCCGATGTGAAACCCAACGAGCCACGGGTGGATCCCGGTGCCGGGATGGCGGAGGAGCGCGCCGAGAATGATCTGGAGCCAGACGGCGGCGGGGGCGGCGAGTGCGAGCCGCCAGAGGCGGTGGTCGCGGGGACCGTCCCTCGCGGCATCGATGGTCAGCCACCACTTCGAGGTGAACGCCGCCAGCATCACGACCAGCCCGAGGAAGAGTTGCGCCGTCGCGGCGTGGACCACGGCCAGGTCGAGCGACAGCCATACCACCCGCAGCCCGCCCAGCAGGCCCTGGAACGACACGAGGGCGAGCGCGCCGACCGCGACCCAGCGGAGCCAGCGGCGGGACTCGGCGAACCAGGTCCAGACCGCGAGGACGGTGGTCAGGAGTCCGACCAGCATCCCGAGCAGCCGGTGGCCGTGCTCGGCCAGCAGCGGCGTGACCCGCCACCAGCCGGGCCAGGGATTGAAGGGGTCGTAGGAGTCGTAGGACGACGGCCAGTCGGGGACGGCGAGACCCGCCTCGATGCTGGTGACGAAGGCGCCCCATCCCATCAGCACGAGGGTGGAGAGCGCCGTCACGATGGTGAACCGGCGCCGCCACCGCATCCCTGCCGCGCTCGAATCGTTCGTCATCCCGAAGCGGCGAAACGATAGCCGTGCGACTCAGCTCCGCGCCCGGTAGAACGTGATCAGGTCCTGACTCGGCGGCGGTTCCGCGCCGAGCTGGCGGAGCATGGTCGTCACCTGCCCGCGGTGGTAGCTGGCGTGGTTCACGACGTGCTGCAGCATTTCCCAGAAGACCGAGCGCACCGGGCGGCCGCCGAGGGCGGCGTACTCGATCTCGCGGCCGATTCCGTCCGGCCCGAGACCGTGGACGAAGTCCCGCACCCGCTGCTCTTCCTCCTCCCAGCGGGTCCGGATGTCCTGCACCGTCCCGAAGTCCTCGGGCGCCAGGTGCGCGCTCGGGCCGTCACCCTCCCAGCGCGAGCACCAGATCCATTCGGCCGAGACGAGGTGGACGAGCGTGCTGCGGATGGAACCGAAGCTGTTGCCGAGGTCGCGGTGGAAGTCGAGGGGCGGAATCCGCGCGACCGCGGCGAGCAACCGGTCCCGGGCCCAGTAGTGGTAGTCGAGGAGTGCGATCAGGGCTTCGTGGTTCATGGCCGCAGCCTACCGCCGCAGTCCTGACTGCGAAGTCTCCGCGATACCTTAGGACGCCATGACGCTGGCCCAGTTGCTCGCCTTCAACGTCACGCTGCTGGTGGCGATGTTCAGCCCCGGGCCGGCGCTGCTGGTCGCGGTCCAGACCAACCTGAGCTCGGGACGCCGGGCCGGGGTCGCCGTCGGGGGCGGCCTCGGCCTGATGGCGGCGACCTGGACGCTGATGGCGCTCGCCGGTTTCGCGGCGGTCTTCGAGGTGTTCCCGGCGGCGTACGCGGGCGCCCGGATCGCCGGGGCGCTCTATCTCCTCTACGTCGCCTTCCGGATGTGGCGGGGCGCCTCGGCGCCCCCGGGCGCGCTGCCGGAGCCCGCGCGCCGCGCCTTCCGTCAGGGCCTCTTCATCAACGTCTTCAATCCGAAGGCGGTCCTCTTCGCGGCGGCGGTCCTCATCGCGATCTTCCCCGGCGGGCTGGGCGCCGTGAACAGTCTCCTGATCGCCGCCAACCACCTCCTGATCGAGCTCTCCTTCTACACGGCCCTCGCCCTCTGCCTGAGTACCGAGGCGGTCGCCGGACGCTACCTGCGGGCAAAGACCTGGATCGACCGCGGCGCGGCGGCGGTCCTCGCCGCGCTGGGCCTGCGGATCCTGCTCAGCCGCTGAGGCCCGGATGGCTCGGAGCGCCGGCCTCCGGCCGGCATCGACGCCCGCAGGGCGGCGAAACCCGCACTCGGGGAAGAGTGTCCGACCGCCTACCGGTCGTGCATGCCCTTTCCCTCAAAGATACGCGCCGCGTGTTTCTCGATCCGCGCCGCACGCGTCTTCGATTGTTTCGCCGCGCCGAAGAAGAGGTTGTATCCCCGCTGCCGCCCCGGCGTCAGCGCCTCGAAGGCCGCCTTGAATTCAGGGTCCGCCTCCATCTTCGCGAGGAGTTCGGCCACCAGTTCCAGTTCGCGCTTCTCTTTGAAGTCCACCCGCAGGCCGGCCCGTTCCACCTCGATGGCGTTCAGAAGGGTGGCCCTGATGATCGGTTCCTTCTGCTCGATGTCCTCGACGCTCGTGAAACGCAGTTGACGGGACGCCTGTGAGTGCGGCCCCGGCGGAACGAGCAGGCCGTGCGGGTTGTCCAGCAGGGAGCCCTTGAAGAAACCGAGGTCACAGGTGTTCTTGAACCCCGCGAGGATGACCACGTTCGCTCCCTGATACGTGTAGCAGGGCTCGCGCCACTTCAGCTCTTCCGCGAGGGGGAAATCCAGGAGGATCGCCCGAAGCCGCTGCTTCTCCGCCCGCCAGGTCCTGGTGTGCTGGAAATACCGGTCGAGTCTGGAAGTCATGGCGAATCACCAGTCCCTTAGCAATGCCGCCATCTCGGGCAGGCTGATCGCTTCCACGCCGTCACCCGTCGGGTACCGGTGCCGGCCGCCATGTACAACGAGAGCTCGTTCCACCCCAAGGTCGGCGCAAGCGTTCGCGAATCCGCGGGAGACCTTTGGAGCCGAGCCGCGCCTGATCTCGATGGCCCACGGATCGCGGCGACCGGGAAGGTCGAGGACCAGATCCACTTCCGCGCCGTTGGAGGTCCGGTAGTAGGACGGCAACGTCATCCACGGCGCCGCGGCCAGCAGCGTCTCGATGGCGAATCCCTCCCAGCTCGCTCCGACGGCCGGGTGGGCCGCCAGGGAGTGAAAGTCGCTCAGCCCGAGCAGCGCATGCGTCAGGCCGCTGTCGCGGATGTACACCTTCGGCGCTCTCACCAGCCGCTTCTTCACGTTCGCGTGCCGCGGGCGAAGCCGCCGCACGAGCAGCATCCCCTCCAGGAGGTCGAGGTGGGCATTGACCGTTTTCGTGCTCAGCATCAGGCTGCCCGCCAGCCTCGCCAGATTCAGCGTTCCGCCCTGGCTGTGCGCGAGCATGGTCCACAGCCGCTCCAGCAGCAGCGCCGGCGCCCGCGGCCGGAACTGGAGGAAATCGCGCTCGAGATAGGCGCGGATCAGGTCCCGCCGAAACCGCAGGCTCTCCTCATCGCTTCCCGCGAGGAAGCTGGGTGGCAACCCGCCCCGCACCCAAAGCCGCGTCACGGCTTCCGCATCGGAACCGACCTCGAGCACGTCGAGCGGGCCGAGATCGACGTACGCGATCCGACCGGCCAGGCTCTCCGACTGCCGGAGCAGCGAGGTGGAGGCCGAGCCCAGCACCAGGAACCGCCCGGTTCCCTTTCCTTTTCGCCGCCCCTCGTCAATGTGCCCGCGCAGCTCGGGAAACAGCTCGGGCGTCCGGTGAATCTCGTCGAGCACCACGAGCCGATCTTCGTGGGCGCGAACGAAACCGGCCACGTCTTCCAGGCGCCGGCGGTCCTCGGACAGCTCCAGATCCAGGTAAACGGCGTCGCGGCCCCCGGCGATTCGCCGCGCGAGGGTCGTCTTCCCGGACTGGCGCGGCCCGAGCAGTGCCACCGCCGCCTGTCGGCGAAGCTCCGCCTCGATCTCGCCGGTCAGGCGTCGCGGCACATAATCCATGCACTTAGTGTATCGAAAGTCTGTATTTGCATGGTTATGAACCCATGCAGCAGACGGGACAACCCGGTGGTATCCGGGTGGCGTTCAAGCGGAGAACCATCTCGGCTTGATCGGCCGTGGAAGGAAGAGCGGCAGCCACCCGCCGTTGGTGAAGTCCTGCTCGAAGTGCTGGACCTCCGGGTTCCCCACCAGCGATTCCGTGCGGTTACTTCATCTTCTGCCGTTCGGCCTCCCGCTGGGCCTGCACGTAGGTTTCGAGCACGCGGTTCATGCGGGTCTGGTAGCCCTTACCCGGTCGCTTGAACCACTGAAGCACCGAGTTGCGGACCCGGAGAGAGATCTGCTCGGTGCGGTCCGGTTCAACGAGTCTCGCCTCCCGCCAGAAGGTCTCGTCGAGCTCGGGAATCTCGCCGAAGTCGATGTCCTTGTCCCGGACCGCTCGGATCTGATCGGGTTCAAGTGGTTTCTCGAAGGTACTCATGCCAAGCCTGCCTCTCGCTCCTGGACGCGGGACGGGCGGAGATCAGCCGAATGCGGCCTTCTCTCCTGGTATGGGCGACCACAACCACAGCCAAGCCGTCCACCTCTCCCACGCTCACGTAACGGTCCTCCCCGTAGTCTCGACGGAGGTCGAGTCGGGTCAGATGCGGCCTCTCGAAGACTCTGCGGGCGATCTCGAAGCTCACGCCGTGCTTGCGGATGTTGGCGCCATTCTTCCTGTCGTCCCATTCGAACTCCATCGGGCCTGTATATACAAATGGTAGTTATAGCACGCGCCGCAGAGGCCTTCGGTGTACCACGCGGTCATGCACCTCAACCCCACGTGGCCACAGAGGGTTGCGACCTGACCCCCCGGTTTCTCGGCGGTCTCTTCCCTACCGCACCCGGCGCGAGTAGTTCACCCCGACGAAGATCCGGGTGACCTCGCCCGCGTCGTTCACCTCGAAGCGCACGAGTTCCCCGTGCGCACCGAAGCCGTCGCTCTCCAGCCGGAAGACGTGGGGGGTGTCGGTCGGCTTCAGGACGCCCTGCGACCCGCGCGGATCCTCGGAGAGGGGCGACAGGACCACCAGCTCGTTCTCCTGGCGGAGCACGGCGGTCTCTCCGCTGCGCCTTCGGTAGGTCCCGAGGTAGATGTCCCAGTCGGAGGACCAGATCGCCGGTTTCTCCTTTTCGCCGCGGGCGGCGGCAAGGGCGGGAGCGACCCATTCGAAAGCCTTGTCGAGGTAGCGGCCGGGATCGCCGTCAACGCCGTTCGTGAAGACGACGACGCCGATCTTCTCCTCCGGGCTGAGCTGCGTCTGGGTGCGGTAGCCGGGATACCCGCCGCCGTGGCCGATCAGGTCGCGGTCGTCGGTGTGCCGCACCGAGAAACCGAGGCCCCAGCCGCTGTCCCACGAGGTGTGGAGCCAGTGGACCCGCTGCATCTCCAGCAGGGTGTTGCTGGCGAGGATCTCCTCGCTGCGGCGGTCGCGGACCCGCATCTGCCAGGAGAGGAAACGGAGCATGTCGGGGACCGTCGAGGAAAGGCCGGTCGCGGGGTCGAACGACCGCGCGTCCACGAACGGGAAGACCTCGCGGGGGCCATCGGGAATCCGGCGGCCGTAGCCGGTCGCGAGCCGGTCCCGCTGGTCTGCCGGGACCTGGCCGACGCTGGTGGAGTCCATCCCCAGCGGTTTCAGAATCCCGTCGGTCACGAGGTCGGCGAAGGAGTCGCCGGTGGCGGCTTCGGCCACCATGCCGGCGAGAGTGAACCCGAGGTTCGAGTACTTCCACTTGGTCTCGGTGGCGTAGGTGGTCTCCTGATCCGAGACCGTTTCCCGCAGGGCCTCGACCTCCGGGAACTCGAAGTCGGTCCAGGCGGGGTGGATGGACTCGCGCGGCAGCCCCCCGGTGTGGGTCAGCAGGTGGCGGACGGTGACCGGCCGCGCCTCCGGATGCCGGTTCCGGATGTCGAACCAGGGCAGGTGCTCGGTGACCGGATCGTCGAGCCTGAGCTTTCCGGCGTCCCGTGCGCGCATCACCGTGATCGCGGTGAACAGCTTCGAGTGGGAGGCGATCCGGAAGATGGAGTCCTCGCTCATCGGGACCGGGGGATCCAGCGAGGCGTGGCCGTACGCCTTCACCCACACCGGTTCCTGATCGTGGACGATCCCGATCACGAGTCCGGGCAGGCCGCCGAATTCCATCTGGCTCTGGATCCAGGTGTCCAGCAGGGTGATGCCGGCCTGCACCGGGGAGTCGGGGCTCTCCTGGGCGACCCCCGGGGCCGCCGCGAAGAGCAGGACGAAGAGCAGGGCTCGTACCCGCATGGTCATTCCTCCCGTCGGCAACGATCTCCGATTCTATGGAAGAGCCGGCGTAGCGCCTGGGCAAGGGACGCCAAGCGCCGTGATGGAGCACGAAGGATGGGATATTATGACTTGAGAAGTCTAAATTATCGGTATGCGCTATCCACGCCACTGCACAGACCGGCTCCACAGCCTCGCCCGCCACTTCCCGGCGGTGGTCGTGACCGGTGCGCGGCAGGCGGGAAAAACGACCCTCCTGCGGGCTGCCTTTCCCGATCATCACTACGTCTCGCTCGACCTCCCCACCATCGCGGAGCAGGCCGAACGCAATCCGGATCTCTTCCTCAGGCAGCACCCCCCGCCGGTGCTCGTGGACGAAGTGCAGTACGCGCCCGGACTGTTCCGCCACCTCAAGGCGGCGATCGACGCGGACCGTCACGGGATGGGCCGCTTCATCCTTACCGGCAGCCAGCACTTCACCCTGATGAAGGGAGTCTCCGACAGCCTGGCGGGACGCACGGGACTCCTGGAACTCGAGAATCTGGCGCTCGATGAGATCCGGGCGGTCACCGAGGTTCCGGGCGATGCGCGCGGCATGGGCGCCCTGATGGCCCGCGGCCAGTTCCCCGAACTCTGGCGGGTCCCGGCACTGCCGCCCCGGGACTTCTTCCAGAGCTACCTGGCGACCTATCTGGAACGCGACGTGCGCCAGATCCTCCGGGTCGGCAGCCTCCGTGACTTCGAGCGATTCATCCGCGTCCTGGCGGCGCGCCCGGCGGCGATGCTCAACCGCAGTGATGTCGCAAGGGATGTTGGAGTCGCCGTCAAGACCATCAGCGAGTGGTTGAGCGTCCTCGAAACCTCCGGCCAGGTCGCGCTGCTCGAGCCGTGGTACGCCAACTTCGGAAAGCGGCTGGTGAAGACGCCCAAGGCGTACTTCCGCGACACCGGACTGCTCTGCTTCCTCCTCAACCTGGACGAGACGACGCTGCTCAGCTCGCCGATGCTGGGGGCGATCTGGGAGACCTTCGTCTTCGCCGAAATGCGCAAGCTGAACGAGATCGGCGGCCGGCCGTTCGGACTCTGGTACTACCGGGACCTCCGGGGCCGCGAGGTGGATTTCGTGATGGAGGCCGGGGGCAGGCTGAATCTCGTGGAGTGCAAGTGGGAAGAGCATCCCGGCCAGCGCGAAGCGCGGAACCTCCAGCGGGTGAACGCCGAGATGGAAGCCGCCAAGGGGCCCTGGCGGCCGGGCGAGCACCATGTGCTGGGCCGCCCGGCAGCCGTTTCCTCGCTGGCGCCCGGAGTCTCGGTCGTCGGGGTAAATGACCTCCCGACGATTCTCGCGGGACGCTCGCCGCTCGAGGGGTAAGTTCGGGCCCGTATACGCCGCGATGCCCCCGAGCCTGCGGAGCGGGAGCGCCGCGATTCCCGCTCAGTTCTCCATCGACTCCACAACCCGCCGGAGCTCCTCCAAGAGCCCCGCCAGCACCGGATCCAGATCGTCAAACCTCTCGAACGCGGAATCGGTCGGCTGCGAGTCGGCCCCCTCGACGTACCCGTACAGAAGGTCGAGTTGCTGGATGAGCTTCGGGGCGTAGTCCTGGTCCTCGCGGTCGAAGTCCTCGGGAAGCGGCACGAGTTCCCGTTCGATCCGGGTGAGCCGTTCCGCGACGGACGCCGACGCCCCCTCGCGCAGCTCCCGGATCTCGGCCACCGCCCGGTGGAGATCCGTGATCCGGTCCCGGATCCTGAGCAGCAGGTCGAACTGGCTCTGGAACTCCTCGGCCGTCGTCGTCACCCGCGGATCGGGCAGCACCTCGATCGGCTGCGTCCCGCTCCAACCCTCGGTCGAGACCCGGACCTGGTACGTCCCCGGCACCACCAGCGGCCCGAGCGGCGCCCCGCCGAACGCCGAGGGATGCCTGAGATCCCATACGAAGCGATTCAGCCCCGCGTTGAAGAAGGTGCTCTCCTCCTTGAAGAAGGGCGCCTCCGGACGGGCGATCACGGAAGGATCCTTGGGGTCGTCCTCGCTGGAAAAGCGCCGGATGACCTCCCCCGCCCCGTCGAGGATCTCGAGGGTCACTTCGCCTTCTGGGGCTTCGGCGAACCAGGTATAGATCGTGGTGCCGTTCGGGGCGTCGGTGCCCTGCCGGTCCCGGGTGATGCGCGCGCCCCCGTAGAGGTCGCGGGGGTTCGCGACCGACCGCCAGCCGCCCACGTACTCGTCCACCGCTTCCTCCTCCGCGGTCCTGACCCGGTGGGCGTCCCGCGGCGCGAAGAGGTGCGCCGGCGACGCCGCCACCTCGTCCGTCAACTGGTGGAGCGGCGACAGGTCGTCGAGGATCCAGAAAGAGCGGCCCTTCGTGGAGAGCACGAGGTCCTTTTCGTGGACGACCAGGTCCGTGACGGGGGCCACCGGGAAGTTGAGCTGGAGCGACTGCCAGTGCGCGCCGTCGTCGAAGGAAACGAACACCCCGTACTCGGTGCCGGCGTAGAGAAGCCCTTTGCGGTCGGGATCCTCCCGCACCACCCGCACCCACTGGTCGACGGGGATTCCGTTCGTCCCGTCGGTCAGGAGTTCCCAGCTCTGCCCGAAGTCGTCGGTGCGGAAGACGTAAGGCCGGAAGTCGTCGAGGCGGAAGCGCACGACGGAGATGAAGGCCCTCCCCGCCGTGTGCGGCGAGACCTCCAGGATGTTCACCGTCCCGGAGTCCGGCATGTCCGCCGGGGTGATGTTCGTCCAGTCCTCACCACCGTCCCGCGAGATGTGGACGAGGCCGTCGTCGGTGCCGGCCCAGAGCACCCCCGGAATGTGCTTCGATTCGGCGAGCGCGAAGATGGTGCAGTAGACCTCCTCGCTCGTCACCTCGCGGGTGATGGGACCGCCCCAGGTGCCGATCCGCTCGGGATCGGCCGTGGTCAGGTCGGGGCTGATGATCTCCCAGGTCTGTCCCTCGTTGGCGGAGCGGTGGACCACGTGCGACGCGTGGTAGAGCACGTTCGGGTCGTGCGGTGATAGCACGATGGGCGCCGTCCGCTGGAACCGGTAGCGAAGGTGTTTCGCCGGCATCCCGCCAACCTCGGGATAGGCCTTGATGGGGCGGATCTGACCGGTGGCGCGGTCGAAACGGGTGATCGCGCCGCTCGTGCTCCCGGCGAAGACGATGTTCGGGTTGTCGGGGCGGATCACCGCGACCCCGCCCTCCATGCCCCCGACCCCGTCCCAGTGCTGGAGCTGGAGCCGCATGCCGTAGTGGCCGGACCGGCTGGGCACCGAGAGCACCTCCCAGGTGTCCTGCGCCGAGCCGTACACCCGGTAGGGGAACTGGTTGTCCACGCTGACCCGGTACATCTCCGAAGTCGGCTGGTTGAGCTGGCTCGACCAGGTGCGTCCCCCGTTCCAGGAGACGTTCGCGCCGCCGTCGTTTCCCTGGACCATGATCTGGTTGTTGCCCGGATTGATCCAGAGGTCGTGGTTGTCGCCGTGCGGGGTGGCGATGAGGTCGAAGGTCTCGCCGGCGTCGTCCGAGCGGTGGAAGAAGCGGCTCACCACGTAGACCCGGTCCACATCGACGGGATCGGCGTAGATGTGCATGTAGTACCAGGGCCGGTTCTGGAGTTCGCGGTCGTCGTTGATGAGCTGGAACGAGGCGCCGGCGTCGTCCGAGCGATAGACGCCGCCGTCCCGCGCCTCGACGAGCGCCCACACCCGGTTCGGATTCGCGCCGGAGACCGAGATCCCGGTCCGCCCGATCATCCCCGCGGGCAGGCCGTTCGTCAGTTCCGTCCAGGTGTCGCCGCCGTCCGCGGTCTTGTAGATGCCGCCTTCCTCGCTGCCCGAGATCATGGTCCAGGGCTTTCGCTCCGCGGTCCACATGGTCGCGTAGAGCACGTCCGGGTTCGAGGGGTCCATGGAAATCTCGTTCGCGCCGGTCCGCTCGCTGACGTAGAGCACCTTCTCCCAGCTCGCGCCGCCGTCGGTGGTCCGGAAGACCCCCCGCATCTCGTTCGGCCCGAAGGCGTGGCCGAGCACCGCCGCATGGGCGATGTCCGGGTTCTGCGGGTGGATGATCACCCGGCCGATCTGCCCGGCGTCGCGGAGTCCGACGTGGGTCCAGCTCTCTCCGCCGTCCGTGGACTTGTACATCCCGTCCCCCGGGGAGACGTTGCCCCGGATGGCGGTCGAACCACTTCCCACGTAGACGATGCGCGGGTCGGAGTCCGCCACGTCGATGGCGCCAATGGAACTCGAGGTGTAATAGCCGTCGGAGACGTTGACCCAACTCTCGCCCGCGTCGGTCGTCTTCCAGAGGCCGCCGCCGTTCGTGCCCATGAAATAGGTCCAGGGCTGCTCGGCGATGCCGGCCACCGCGGTGACCCGGGAGCCCTTGTGGGGCCCGATCATGCGGTACTTGAGGGCCTGGTAGGTCGCGGGGTCGTGGACGTCGTTCTGCGCCCCGGCCGCGGCAAGCGACGCAGCCAGAAGGGTCAGCGGAAGCAGGCAGGCAGTGTGTCTCATCGTTCCTCCCATGTCTCGGCGGAGGAGCCGAGCCTGTCGCCAGCGGGACCGCGATGCGGCCAGGGAAAGCTGTGGTCTTTCTGTGTCTAGCTCTCGGCGTCCATCGCCAACAGTCTCACGTTTTCTGCGTCGTCGGCCTGAGCACGACGGTGTTCACCGAAACGCGTGCCGGCAACCCGACCGTGGCGAGGGTCGCCTCGGCGACATCTTCCGCCGTGAGCATCTCCTCGAGGGGAATGGGTGGCTTCAGAGCGTCCGGATTGTCCGGATCGAAATATGTCGTCAACGTCATCCCGGGATAGACCGCCGTCACCTTGATCCCGTACTCGAGCACCTCGGACCGAAGCGCTTCCGCGAGCGAGCGCATCGCGAATTTCGTGGCGGAGTAGATCGAACCGCCCGGGGAATAGCGATAGCCGGCCACCGAGTCCATCATCACGATGTGCCCTTGCTTCCGAGCGATCATGCCGGGCAGGGCAAATCGGGTGCAGTAGTACGCGCCGAGGAAATTCGTCCGCACCATCAGGTCTACATCCCGCGGGTCGGTGTCCGCGATCTTTCCTCCTATCGCCAAACCCGCGTTGTTCATCAGAACGTCGATGTGGCCGAAGCGCCGCTCCGCCTCCTCGATCAGTCCCTGACAGGACGCGCAGTCGCCGACGTCTCCCGGCACCGCGATGACGTCCTGTCCCGTGGGATCCAGCTCTCGGGCCAGAGTTTCCAGCGCCCCGGCGTTTCGCGCAGACAAGGCCAGCTTCATCCCGTCCCGTCGCCCAACCTCCGCCAATGCCCTCCCGATGCCCCGGCTCGCCCCGGTGATCACGGCTGTCATTCCCGACAGCCTGCCGTTCCGGGTCATGGGGTCGCGGATTGGGAGCGGCTGGCTGGGCCCGTCCGAGAGAGCAGGGGAATCGCCACCAGCGCGAGGATGGCCGCCAGCGCGAAGTCCCCGGAGTACCCGATCAGGCCCGTCGTCATTCCCAACACGAACGTGCCGCTGGTGATCCCCAGATCGATGGCCGATCCGAAGAGCCCGTAAGTCAGGCCCCGGTCTTCGCGCTTGGTCATGTCGGCCAGCAGCGCCATGAGCACTGTGAAAATGGCCCCGTGGCCCACCCCATACATCACCCCGGCCGTAACCAGGAACGGGAAGGACGCGGAATAGGCGAGCAGGCCGAACGTGCTGGCGATGATCACGATCAACAGCCACGCCGTCCGAGCGCGTCCCCAGACGTCCGAGACGCGGCCCATCACCGGCCGGCTTCCGAAGCTCAGAATGGAAAAGACGGTGAAGAAGATGCCCGGATTCGTGACCTCCGAGGCCCGGGCGTAGAGCGGCAGGAACGTCTGGCACGCGCCGTAGCCGAAACAGATGAAGAGGGTCGCCGCCAGTGGCCGGGCCAGTGGACGGACGAACCGCACGGCATCCGCCCAGCGAATCGCAGCCGGTGCCCGCTGCGTTGGCGGGGACAACAGGAGGCTGCACACGACCACGCCACCGGCCAACGCCGCCGCCCCCAGCAGCAGTCCCTCGCCGCCAAAGGAGTTCAGCAGGTAAGACCCAAGCGCCGGACCGAAGGTGAAACCCAGGCTGTTCAGAACCCCGAAGATCCCGAGTCCCATCCCGACGCGATCCTGGGGAACCACTTCGGACGCAAGGGCGGCCGCAGCCGTCGTCGCCATTGCCCAACCAATCCCCTGCAGGACTCGCGCGAGCAGGATGATCGCCGAGCTGTCGGGAACGAGGTAGAGCGGGAGCGGAAGGAGCAGGAGGACTCCTCCCGCCAGCATGATGATCTTGCGCCCGCGACGGTCGGCTTCCCGGCCCACGAAGGGGCGGACGATCAGGCTCGTCAGGAAATAGGACCCCAGGATCGTCCCGATCGCCCTCGAGTCCCAACCTGCCTCCTCCAGATAGAGGGGCAGATTCGTCACCAGCATCAGGGACAACGCCAGCGCGAGCATCCCGTAGGCGCTCAGCAGAACGAAGTTCCGGTTGAAGATGCCGGTGATGGTGCGAATCATCGCTTCGGTGCGAACCCGCGGGGAAGGGTCCTAGTCAAGCGAGAGTTGCGCGTGGGCCCTTCGGGTCAGCGCGCTGACCGGGACTCCTTCCGGACACGCACTGAGACACGCCTGGCTCTCACAGGTCAGGCAGATGTTTGCCCGGCTCTCCACCGCGAGGCTCGCGTACTCCAGACGCGCCTGCTGATGCAGCCCGTGATGGTCGTAGTACATCCCGTAGCGCAACACGTCGGCGATCGCGACGTCGGCCGGGCAGGCGTCCCGGCAGGGCGCGGAACAGGGAACCGGACAGCCGATACCCGACGCGAACCGGTGGTATACCCGCGCCAGCTCCGCGTCGCCTTCGACGAAGGGAGTCGTACCCGACTCGACGGCGGCGGCGACCGTCCCCGGTCCCGTCATCGTGTACTGCACAACATCCACGTTCGGGTCGCTGAGGACCCAGCGGCTAGCCGCGACCCGGGCCCCCAGGTACTTCCCGCGGGCCACGATGTCGTTCGGGTCCACGGCGTCGGGCCCGAGACCGGAGACCGCGCCGGCGGCCACGGCGCCGATCATGATCTTCATCGTCGCTACGGCAATGCCCTTGGCCTTTGCCTCCTCGAGCAGTCTGGGAAGCCGCGGCCAGCCGGCGGACCCGTAGAGGTCCCCCTCGGTCGTCGGGTTGTAGGCCACGAGCAGGAGGTCGTAGAGGTTCGTTTCGATGGTCCGCGCGACGATCTCGTGCAGCTTGGGATCGTGGGTGGAGGCGCCGAGGAATCGGACCCGGCCCTGAGCCTTGAGCAGCCGGTAGGCATCCAGCCACGCGGGGTTCGTGAGCGCTTCGGGACGCTGCACGTTGTGGATCAGCATGCAGTCGATGTAGTCGGTGCCGAGCCAGTCGAGGAACACGTGGAAACGGCGGACGACGTCCTGCGTGGTTGCCGTCAACTCATTCTGGAGACCAGGCTGAAACTTGGCGGAAACGAAGATGTCCTTGCGCGGCCTCCCCTTGAGCGCCTGGCCCACCATCTTGGCGTGCTCGCCGTCCAGGTAGATCTCCGCCGTATCGAAGTAGTTGATTCCCGCATCCGCCGAAGCGATCAGGGCGTCGGCATCCAGACTCAGCCCTGCCGCAACCTTGGACACCCGGACACCGGTCCGCCCCAGGGTGATGTAGTCGGACGGCTCGATCCGGGCCGGGGCGGACGGCAGGACCTGCGCCCCGGACGGCGGCACCGATGCTCCGACCGCCGCACCGATGCTCGTTCCGATGAAGGAACGCCGGTTTATCGTGTTGGTTGGCATGGAATGGACTCCTGCACCGGTGCGATGAAAGTCTCGCACAGACGGGTCTGATAGCTGCGCGGCTCGTAGTGGCGGCCCCTGACGTAGATGGACACGATCGGCGTGCGCACCTGCAGTGGATCGCCCCGACTGAGAAAGAAGGTGGCCTCCTTGCCGACCTCGAGACTTCCCAACATGTCGTCCGCCCCGAAGATCTGCGCGGGATAGAGCGTCAGCGCCTTCAGCGCCTCCTCGTACGCGAGGCCGTAGGCCACCGTCAGACCGATGTTCGGTACCAACTGGCGCGAGAGCGTCGTCTCGTTCGACTGGAAGGCGAGCCGGACACCCGCGCGGGACAGGTGGGCGGCGTTGTCGTAGCGGACGCCAGCCGTTTCCATCGTGCTGGGTTGCAGGTCGGGCTGGACCAGGACCGGCACTTCCCTGGCGGCCAGCTCCTCCGCGACGAGCGGCGCGTCCGCTCCCCCGGCCAGGATCAGCCGGAAGCCGAACTCCTCGGACAGACGCAGGGCTATGAGGATGTCGTCGCGTCGATGGGCGCGAACCACCAGGGGAAGTTCTCCGCGCAACACGCGGACGACGGGATCGAGCCGGTGGTTTGGGGGCGCATCCTCCCGGGCGGCGTGGCCCCGCGCCTGCTGGAGAATCTGCCGCAACGCCGCGGCGGCCCCCATGCGCGTGCGGAAGCCGCCCCCCTTGGAAGCCTCGCCGAGATTCGCGTGGAGGGCCGCTACCTCCTTCACTGCCGCCGCTTCAACCGTCGTCCCGGCGGTGCGCATCAAGGCGCTCTGGCCCGCTACCACGTTCCGGTCGCCCGGAACCGACAGGACGATCAGCGTCCCGGCATTGCGGACCAGCGGAATGAGTTCCGAATCGAGGAAATAGGCGTCCGCCGCGCGGAGCTGCGGCGTCACGCCCCCGGGTTCCTGGCTGTCGTTCGAAGCCGGGACTCCGGCAACCTCGATGAGGCCGATCCCAGTGTAGGTGTCGAAAAAACCGGGCGCGGCGGTGAGCCCGGCCCCGTCGATCACCTCAGCGTCCGGCGGGATCGTGACATCGGCGCCAACGCCCGCGATGCGGTCACCGCGGATCAGCAGGACGCCCCGCTCGATCGGGGGCGTTGCCACCGGGAGGATGCGGACGTCCCGAATGGCAACCACGCGTTCCGCTTCCGCCTGGGACTCGCCACCGGGAACCACCGGTCCTGCCACCAGCACGGCCGAGGCGAGAAGGGCGATCACGGCGTCCGCTCCAGCCACGCACGGTCCCGGTCGCGGTCGAAGACGAGTTCTCCGTCCACAAACGTCTTCTCGACGCGTGCAAAGGAATCAAACGGGTGTCTGTCGTACACCGCGATGTCCGCGTGCTTCCCTGCCTCGAGACTCCCGACCCAGCGGTCCACGCCAGCCAGCCGCGCCGCGCTCAGCGTGATCGTCTTCAGCGCATCGCCCTCCGAAATGCCGCCGTAACGGACCAGTTTTGCCGCCTCGGTGTGCAGCCGCTGGGCGAAGAACGGGAAGTCGGAGTGCAGGGTAACCAGCGCTCCCAGGGAGTTCAGGTACGCGGCCGTCTGCGGCACCTGCTCCCAGTGCTCGAGCTTCCTGCCGAAGGCATCCGCATAGACCGCGACACCCACGCCCCGGCGGGCGAGTTCCGGTCCGAGCCGGTAGGCGTCCATCGCGTGCTGGAACGAGCCAAGCTCGAACCCGAATTCGTCAGACAGTTCGAGCAGGGCAAGAAACTCGTCGCGACGGTAGGTGTGCGCGTGCACCCGGATCTCTCCGCGCAACACGTCCGCCAGCGCGTCCAGCTTCGGGTCGAAACCGGGTGCCGCCCCTCGCTCCGATTCGGGGGCCGCGTTCCAGGCGTCCCATCGAGCCCGATAGCCTTGCGCCTGACTCAGCGCATCCCGCAGGAGAGCCATGACGCCCATGCGCGTGCTCGGCATCCGCCCCCTGCCGCCGTACGTGGCCTTGGGGTTCTCGCCGAGGGCCATCTTCATGACCCCCGGAGCCCCCTCGAAGAGCATTTCATCCGCGGAACGGCCCAGCCGGAGCTTCATCACCGCGCCCTGACCGCCGACGACGTTCGCGCTGCCCGGCAACACCATGATGGTGGTGACGCCCCCGGCGGCCACCCACCGCAGCGCCGGATCGCTCGAATCGAACGCGTCGATCGCCCGAAGCTGGGGTGTCAGCGGGTCGCCGCCATCCTCGTTCACGTCGGAATTGCCCGGCACCCAGGGCCAGGGGCTCACCCCCAGGTGGGAATGGACGTCGACAGTGCCGGGAAGCACGTAGTGGTCCGTTCCGTCGACCACCAGGGCGTCGCTGTCGGCAGTGATGTTCGCGCCGACCGCGGTGATGATTCCGTCTCGAAACGAGACACTGCCCCGGGGAATCGGCGCCCCGGATACCGGCAGGATCGTCGCGTCCCGGATCACCACCTGCCGCTCCTGGCCCGCGTGGCCGAGGACGCCGATGCCGGTTGACGCCAACGCCACGGCCACGCCGAGCGCCAGCGGCGCCCGTCCTCCACGTGATCGAAGCAGGACCACCGTTCTGCCTGGTTGCCGGGTTCGCTTCTTTCTCAGCTCGGCTTCCTAGCGCTGATACGAGAAGTCCTCCGGGATCTCCGAGGTGTGGTCATGCCAGAGGAACCACTCCCCGTCCGGCTGTTTCAGGTAGACCCACGTAATCCGGCCGTGGTTGCGCTCGGTGAAGCTCCCCTCGGGGCGGCGGATCTCCCGGTCCACCGTCACGATCCGCATGTCGTCCCACTCGACTTCCGTCCTGTTGAACTGGTTCAGATCCAGGAACTGCCGGATGTTCATCATCTGTTCCACCCGGGTGCGCCAGATGTCCTTCTCGTAGACCCAGGGGGACGCCGGGTCGTACACCGAGACATCGTCGACCATGGAGTCGAAGTAGGCATCGATATCGAAGGAACTGGTGCTGTCGGTGGCCGCCTCCCTGCCCTGTTTTTCGGCCGTCTGCTGGAACTTCAGCATCGGCGGAAGGGCGGAAATGTGCTGCGCGACGACCAGCCAGGTCCCATCCATCTTGCGAAGGACGTAGGTGCCTCGTTCCTGCTTCTTGAAGACGGTGCTGCCGAACTGGACGTGCCGGGTCACATGGAACGTGGCGAACGCATTGTTGCCGGAAAGGTGCAGCTTGCGGTGCCGGGTGCGCCACAGCAGCGTCCGGCTGACCGTACGCATGTCCTGGAGGTACTGCTGGTACTCCGCCCAACCGTGGATCTTGAAGCCGTCGTCCGGGTCGATCACGGTCAGTCCCGGGTCGTTCCAGTAGTGCTGCAGAACGCCGTCGATATCGTCAGCCGCGTTCGCCAGCCGCACCTCACGGAGCACCTGGGCCACCTGGCCTTCGTCGGTGCTGGTGTCGATCTGCGCTTCGAGGGCCGTGGGCGTGAGATACGCCAATGACAACCCCACGAGCGTCGTTTTGATGAGTGCCTTCATTTGCTGCTTTCCTTTCTTGCGAAGAGAGCCGTCAGAGGACGACACGCTGATGTAGCGGTGGATCGGAGCGGACTCCCCACTAGAAGTCGAGCCGAACGCCGAGCTGGGCCTGGAACGGATTCAGCGCCTGGGTCGCCTGCTTGAACAATGCGCTTTGCTCGTTCCCGTTGTAGCGGTTGAAGTTGACCGCATTGGTGATGTTGAACGCCTCGACGATCAGTTGCAGGCTCCGGTCACCCCCCAGCCCGAACGCCCGGGACAACCGCAGGTCCAAGGTGAAATAGCCGTCTCCCCGAAGAGAGTTGTAGGTGACCCCCGCTGACCGGTTGTTCGCCGTATTTCCATCGCCCGTGGTGTCGCTGCCGGCGACCTGGTTGTACGGATAGGCCGATCCGTAGTTGAGGACACCACCGAGTTCCACATCGGCGAAGAGCGTGGCGCTCCCGCTCACGACAACGTGGTGGCGCACATCGTTCGGCGTAGGGCCGAAATCCGCATCCCTGAGGTCGGGGGACGTCGATGGCCCGTCTCCCCGCGCGTCCAGCCAGGTGTACGACGCAAGGATGCGCCCACGCGAACCGAGACGTCCGCGCAACTGAGCCTGGAGGACATCGCTGTTCAGGCGGCCATCGCTCAGATTGAGCACCAGGGGCGAGCAGTTCGCAATGAACGGGCAGTTTCCGCTCGCGTCAGGATGGTTCACGTTGACGTCCCGCGGGTTCTGCCGGCTTCGGAGTGCGGCATAGTCCAGCGACAGCGCCAGATCCGGCGAGAGTTCCCGGTCCAGTCCGACCGTGAATTGGTGGGCAAAGGCAGACTCGATGAACACGCCCGGATCGGCGCTGACGAACGAACTCGGAAAGAACGTGTCCAACAGCGCGTCCGGCGGCTGATCCGGATAGAAGCTCAGCAGGTCGAACGCACCGCCGGGCGCCACGTAGAGCTGCGCGCGGTTGGGCCGCAGGACGCCGGCGACCGAGATCGGATCGTGTCCTCCCTCGTAGAAGATCCCGTAGCCACCCCTGAGCGACGTGCGGCCGTCTTCCGTCGCCGCCCAGTTGAACCCGAAGCGGGGCTGCCATTCGTTCGCGTCGTTCTCCCGCAGCTTGTACAGCGTCCCCGCGTTCTCGCCTCCCGGCCTGGCGCTGATGACGAAGTTCACCCGGTCCTCGTAGGTGGAGAGCGCCGGATAGTCCGCGCCTTCGTACGACCCGCGGTTGTAGTCCTCGTAGTCGTAGCGAAGCCCGAGGTTCAGAGTCAGGCGGTCGTTCACGCGCCAGTCGTCATGAATGAAGACTCCGTAGAAGTTGCTGAACAGATCGCCGGTGTCGAAGGCGTAGCGCGCTCCCAGCCAGAGAACCGGCGGGTTCATCGGTCCCGGCGGGGCGTCCTGGGTGAAGGTGAACCGTCCGAACTGGAAGAGGTTGAGCCCGGTCGGCACCCGCAGAACATTCACCTCGCCGCCGATCTTCAGGGAGTGCTCTCCCCCCGCGGTGAACCCGGTCGTAAACGTGTCCGACACGATCCAGTTCGTTTGGGTGCGCCCCTGCGGCATGTTGGTGGGCGTTCCGGTATAGATCCCCGGGAACTGCTGGCCCGCGGTCCCGAACTTGGATGGCCGATCCGTGAAACTGCGCGAATACGATGCCCGCAGCTCGTTGACGGTGCGCTGTCCCAGTGTGGACGTGAGCCGGGTGACGAGTACGTCGTCCTGCTGGTCCTCGTCGAAGCGCGCATCGGCCGCGGCATCGGCCGATGCCGCCTGTCCGGTCCTGGCCTGCTGGTCGTGGAGATAGCTGAGATTGAACAGATGACTGTCAGAGAGGCTGTGCGTGAGTTTCAGGAAGAAGTTGTTTCTCGCATCCGTGGCCGGAATCTCCGTACGCGGGTCAGGCAGGAAATCCGCCAACCCGGGAGGGATCGCGATCGTCGCGACCTGCTCGGCATCCCACCGCTCGAAGTTGACGAAAAAGTGCGTTTCGTTCCGGACGATCGGACCCCCGACATTGGCCCCGAACTGCAACTGACGGAACGGGATCTCACCGGTGGCGAAGTGGTTCTTCGCGTCCAGGGAGTCGTCGCGCATGAACCCGAAAACCCGGGCCCGCAGCTCGTTGGTTCCACTGCGGGTGACGATGTTGATCACTCCCGCCTGTTGCCTTCCGACTTCCGCCGTGAACTGGTTCCGGAGGATGTTGATCTCCTAGATGGCTTCCATCGAGAACTGCGCTCTCGGAGCGTCGGTAATGCCGGTTCCTCCCCCCGTCAACTCGTCGTTCAGGTCCACGCCGTCCACGTAGATGGACTTGAAGCGCTCGTTGAAACCGAAGAACGAGATCGCATCCGTGCCTCCGGCCTGCGTGGAGCCCCAGTCGATATGGACACCGGGCGCCAGCGTCGAGAAGTCCTGGAAACGGCGTCCGCTGATGGGGATCTCGTCCAGGACTTCCGAGTCGATCTGGGTGCGGAGCTGCGTCTGATTCAGGTCCACGAGCGGAGCTTCCGCGACCACCTCAACGGTCTCGGTCGCGCCGGCCACGCTGAGTTCGAAGGTCAGGGTGGCCACCCCGCCCTGTTCCACGCGAATCTCGGCAAATTCCTGAGGGTTGAATCCGGTGAGTTCCGCCCGCACGGCGTAAACGCCCGGTTCAATGAGTTCCATCCGAAAATCACCGACCGCGCTGGTGACGGTAGATCGCACGCGTCCGTTCGCGAGACTTGTTGCAGTCACGGTCGCACCCGGCACGACCGCTCCCGATTGGTCCAGCACCGTCCCGCGCAGCGCGCCGGTCGTCAACTGGGCGGCCGCGCTGACGGGCATCCCCAGGAGCAGCGCTGCGAACAGCACCGCCAGGGGCCTAACCCCGGTCCAGCTACTCAAATTCATACCTCTCTCCTCTTCGAGTGAACGCGCCTGTGGGGAGGCGCTACGGACAGATGAAGTCGCGCAACCGGTCGACCGGCGGGACGCGACCCGTCCAGAAACGCGATGGAGAGCCCGCCCCGAGGAGCGTCGCGGCAACCGCACGAACCGACGCGCGCCGCCCAGCGGGCGGATCGCTTCGGGTCATGTCGCGGTAGCTCTCCTTGGTCGCGCCCTTACCGGGGGCGCAACGGAATTGGAACCCCCATTAACTCGGTTCTGGGCGCCCGCGTCAAATGCGACTCCCGTGGTCCGATTTTGTGCCTCCACCAGGTCCACAGGCGGCACGACCGGCGTCCCCCTGCTAATCTCCCCAGTCCCATGCAAAGACGCGATGCGCTCAAGGCGACGCTCCTCCTGATCGCCGCCCCCGCCGTCACGAGAGCCGCCCGCGACGGCCGTGAGGTCATCATTTCGGGCCGCGCCGTCTGCCTCAAGGACGGGGAACCGGGACCGGTGACCAATTGCACCTTCGGCGAGGAGTTCGGGATCGAGTCTCCGGACGGCACGATCCACCGGCTGGATCCGACGGACCTGCGGGTCGAGATCCTCACCGACGAGCGGGTGAACCGCCATCCGCTGGAGGTTGCGGTCTGGCAGGAGGATGGCCTCGGCAAGATCATCCGCCTCTACACGATCCAGGACGGCGAGACGATCGAGCCCTACTACTTCTGCTTCACCTGCAACATCACCTCGCATCTCCCAGGGCCGTGCTGGTGCTGCCACGAGGATTTCGAGTTCAAGGAGCGCCCCGCGCACCCGTCCACGGACTGACCGCCCGTTCCCGTCCGGCGCGCCGGCGGTTGGTGGAGTGGCCTTCGCTGGCCGTCAGGCGGCCTCTCCGGCGGGCTTCGCGCTCAATGCGATACGCACCACGGCGTCCAGCTTGCGGCGAATCTCTTCGTCCAACTCCTCCGCCGGAACGTACTCGGCCAGTTCGTAGAAGTTCTTCTTCGCCATGAGGTTCGGGAGGCCGAGTGTGCCGAAGTACGCGCGGAAGACGGGATCGAGGAAGTCATCGCTGACCTTCATGTCGGGCCCCCAGGGTGAGCCTCGACCCAGCTTCTGGAGCGCCGCGCTGATCTCACGGATCGCCTCCCGCATGACGCCGACCCGCCGGCCCGCCTCGGCAGGCAGGAAAAGGGGGCCGAAAGCGTCGTCTCGCGCTGTCTGGACCGCATACGCCTCAAGGGTTGCCTGCGAACAGAAGTAGTTCTCGACTTCGCGCCGCTCCCACATCAGGCACTCGACCGGGGCGGTCTCGGGCCGCATCTTTTCCAGTCGATCGAAGAGCGCAACGCCCTTGAGGCCGGGAAGGGCTTCCCGAATTCCCTGATAGTGCCGTCGAACGGCCGCCGGCTGATTTCCGACGTAGTGCACGAATGGCCGCTCCAGTACGGCCGACGCTTCGCGGTGGCCCAGCCGGCGGGCAAACGCCCGCAGGATCGAGAGGTCGGTCGAACCCTCCAGGTACAAAACCCAACCGGTCTGCTCGGCCTGGTAGTACTGCTCGAACCCGATTTCCCGCAGAGCCTTGGCCACCTGGCTTCCGCGATCGCCGATACGGTGCGGATCGCCCACGAAGGCCACCACGAGATCGCGGTCCGCCGCTTCGTTCAGGAGCACTTCGGAGTGGCTGGCGGCGATGACCTGACTTCCGCTGTCGCGACCTACGTCCGTCAGGATCTGATAGATCTGACGCTGGCGCAGGATTTCGAGATGAGCGTCGGGCTCATCGAGGAGCAGCACGGCGCCGGGGTTCGCGTACATGTATGCCAGGAGAAGGAGGGTCTGTTGCAGGCCCCTGCCCGTCGAAGAAAGATCCAGCCTGACGCCCCGTTCCCGGTACGTCATGACGATCTCCCCGCGTTCCGCCACGTAGCGGGGAGCGTCGAGTTCGCACCCGAACAGCTCCCTGATTTGCTCGCGCAGCTTCTTCCACTGTTCGGGCCAGTCTTCGTGAACCCGGTAGCACAGGTTGCGCAGCACGTCGGCGGTGCGGCCCTCGCCAATCCGAACACTGATGGCGCCCTGATCCAACCGCGTTTCCGTCGCCGCCAGGCCCGACATGGGCGGCAGGAAAGCAATCGAAACAGCTCCGGCCTCCTTGGGAATGGACATGCGGTCAGGGCCACCACCTTCGGAGGTGCGTAGCGGCCGACAGTAGAACGACTCCTCGTTGGCGTAGTCGAACTCGAGTCCACCCGTCCAGGGCCGACCTTTCGTCACCCCCTCGACCACGATGTCCATTCGAACGTTGCTGGTCCGTTGTCGACCATCCACCTTCCGCACGTTGCGGACGTGCAGTTCACGCCACAACAAGTTCGCGTACGGGACCGGAAGGGGTACCAGGTCGCGCCGGTTCACCGTGACACCGGGCCTCCGTTCGGGGGTCTTCCTGCCGGACCGACGTCCAATCCAGCGCTTGAGCCCGATGTCCCACAGCGCGAGCGCTTGCAGCGCCGACGTCTTGCCAGAGTTGTTCGGCCCGATGAAGACCACCGGATTCCCTAGCTCGATTTCGACCTCCCGGAAGCGCTTGAAGTTCCGAATCGTGATCCTCGTCAGCATTGCTCAGGCCTCCGAGCCGCTCTTCCCTCATAGGGGGCGACGTGCGCTCTTGCCAAGTGTCCCCACTCGCGACAGACCTGCCCCGCAAACGACCCGCCGGAACGGGTCCCTGGCTGGCGGCTTAGGAGGTCATCATCAATCCGTTCACTCATCGTCGCGGGCGTGCCATCCTCCCGATAGTCCCACCACCCGAAGGAACATTCCATCGTCGCATGCAAGACGGCGCAGGCCGAGGCGCGGGCCACGGCGAGATCAAGACCAACAAAAAACATCAACGATTCCCTCCCCGCGCCGGCAACACCCGGATCGGTTGCCCGCTACCTGCAAGCGGAGACCGACCTGCGATTCCGACACTCCATCACCGGTCGCACGAAGCCGGAAAGAGTAACCGGAAGAAGGTCCCCTCCCGCGCTAGGTTTCCGTCGTGCCGATTGTCCTGCTTGCCGCCCTGCTGTTGATGGTCCCGGCGGCTGTTCTCGCCCAGGGAGGCGACCGGCCCACGGACACCGAACTGGGCTGGCTCGAGTCCTTTCTGATGACCGAGGAAGAGCGCCGTTCCTCGATCGAGGCGATCACCCACGGCGACCGGGAGGCCTTCCGGCGGCTGTTCTGGCTGCGCCGGGACCCGGACCCGTCCACTCCCCAGAACGAGACCCTCGACCTCTATCTGGCGCGGGTGCGGCTCGCCGATTCGACCTTTTCCGAGGACGGCGGTTACGGCGGGGATGACCGGTCGCGCGTGTTCGTGCTGCTCGGCATGCCGGTGCAGGTCCTGCCCCAGCCCGCTACCGAAGCGACTCCGGAAGGACTCCTCTGGGCCTTTCCACCCGATCCGGAGAACGGCCTCGCGGACACGCTGGAGGCCCTCTACTACCGGGACGAGGAGAGCCAACTCTTCCTCGAAAACCGTACCGCCGTTGACGAGAGCCTCGAAGAGATGAGGCGGCGTCTCATCACCCGGCCGGAGATCGGCTTCGAACGCGACGACGAGGGGAGGCTCGTGATCCCGAACCTCCCGGCGGGAGGATCGGCACGAGCCCGGCGCGTGCTCGCCGGCCTGAGCGGGGACGGTCCGCCCGACAACGGGTTTTCCTTCCGCGTCACGCCGGCCTACTTCCGGGTGGACGACCGCGCGACCTACGTGGCGCTGCTCTTCGAGACTGCCGCCGAGGCGCTCGCCCCCGGGACGGACGGCCAGTTGGCGGCTTCGCTGTTCGCCAAGACCGCGTCGGCCGAGGCGGAAGGCCCGGGAGCCGCGACCTACCGGCTCGAGACGGCGCACACCGAGATCCGGTCCGCAGAAGGCCCCGTCCGTTTCGAGACCTCGCTGGTGCTCCCGCCGGGCCGGCACCGACTGCTGCTCGGCGTCGTGGACGAGCAGTCGGACGCCTTCGGGACCGCCCGGCTGGACATCGAGACGCCGGCGTTTCCCGAGGCCGAGCCCGGGTTCTCCTCGGTGGTCCTCTACGGCGACACCACGATGCAGGAATACAGCGGCCGCGTTCCCGGACGAGCCTTCCAATTCGGGCGCACCCACTTCGAACCCCGCTCGACGGCGGTGTTCCGGCAGGACGAGACGCTCGGCGCCTTCTATTTCTTCTACCCGGGGGAACGCGTGGACGACGGGGAGCTACCGGAGATCGTGGCCGAGTACACCCTGAGCCGGGAGGGACGGGACACCGGTTTCGTCCGTCCGGAGGCGCTTCCCACGAGTACCCGCCAGGCCGCTGCCAATGCGGAGATCGAATTGAGCGACTTCGCGCCGGGGCGCTACGAACTCGGAATCCGGGTCCTCTACGGCGAACAGGTCTACGAGACGCGGAAGGCGTTCACGCTGGTCCGCTGAACTCGTAGGCGCCGCCTCCGGCGGTCGGCGATGCCGGCCGGAGGCCGGCGCTCCAGCGTTCAGGGCCGGCACTGCCCCGTGACGACCGTGTCGTTGTCCTCCATGTAGTGGACTTCGTACGGGCATTCGATCCCGGTGATTCCGGCGAACTTCCCGGTGCCGCCGGTGAACACGAAGGCGCCCTGGCCGCCGCCCCCGGCCTCGACGTCGCCCGAGTCCCGATGGGCCTCCAGAAACACCTCGTCCTCGTCGGGATCGTGGAGCGTGCAGTGGGAGTCGATGGCGATCGCGGAACCCTCGACCTTGATGGCGGTGGCGCAGGTCCCGTGGAGCCGGGTGTCCTCGGTGAACGGGCTCTCCGGACCCGCGTAGGGAATGGTCAGCACGCCATGCAGCGAGCCGGCCGTAAGCGAGTGATCCCCGTGCCCGATGGTGGTGTAGTCCCGCTGTCCGACGAAGACGAAGCGGAAAACGTCGTCGGCCTGCGCGAAGGCGGGCGCGGAGGCACCCGCGAGCATGGCGGCGAGCAACGACAGACGCGTCAGGAACATGAGTACCTCCTTTGACGTCCCCGGGAATTCCGGGTTCAGGAACCGAGATGTTCCCGGAAGAAGCGGACGGTCATCGGCCAGGCCTGCGAGGACGCCGTCAGATTCCGTCCCTCGCGGCCGTCCTGGGCGCGCAGGAACCCGTGCCCCGCGCCGTCGAAGATCTCGACCTGGAAGTACTTCCCCAGTTCCTCCATCCGCTCCTGCGCCGGCGGAATCGTCTCGTTCACTCGCGCGTCGTCGCCCGCGTAGAGGCCGAGCACCGGCGCCGCGATGGCGGCGAGTGTCTCGTTCTCGGCTGAGGTCCCGTAGTAGACGACCGCGGCGCCGAGCTCCGGATCGTGGGTGGCGAACGTGAAGCTCGTGCGTCCCCCCCAGCAGAAGCCGACCACCCCGTAGGAGTCGCGGGCGGCAGGCAGCGCAGTGGCCCAGTCCGCCACCGCCTTCAGCCGGGTGTGCACCTCATCGCGGTCGAGTTCCCGGATCAGCGCCCGCGCCCCGTCGTTGTCCACCGAATCGGTCCGCCCCCCGTCCGGCCCCTTGCCGGTCAACAGGTCGGGAGCGATCGCGATGAAACCCTGGGAAGCCATTTCGTCCGCCACCGCGCGAATCCAGTCGGTGAGCCCGAAGATCTCGTGGATGACGACCACCACCGGCGCCGTATCCGACCGTTCCGGATAGACGATCCACGACTCGACCGCGTCACCGCCTGGCGCCGGCACGGAGACCCACTCGCCGTGGCGCGGGGAGGTGTTCAGCCGGTCGCGGGCGGTGTCGGCGGAGCCGGGGAGCTCCTGCGTGTAAGCCGACCCGGCGGCCACGAAAGCGACGGCCAAGAGCAGTAGAGCAGAGCGCGGAATGGAGGGAATCGAACGCATTCGCCGAGTATAGTCCTGCCCGATCGAGCCAATTCCGACCGAGAGAATGAGCAGCGAAGTACCCGGCAACCGCCCGGGAGTCAGGAGCGCCAACGCGCCGCGGCGCGGCGGCAGATGGGCGATCGCCGCCGCCCTGGGACTCGTGGTGTCCCTCTGGGCGGTCTTCTTCTACGCACCCACCGAACTCACGATGGGCGACCTCCAGCGGCTCTTCTACTTCCATATTGCTTCCTGGTGGCTCGCCTTCGCCGCCTTTCTGCTGGTTGCGGGGGCGAGCATCGCCTGGCTCCGCACCCGGAACCCGCGTTACGACATGGCGGCGCTCGCGGCTGCCGAGATCGGCACGCTCTTCGCCACCACCGGACTCGCGATGGGGATCATCTGGGCCAAGCCGGCGTGGGGGATCTGGTGGACCTGGGACGCCCGGCTGACGACGGCCTTCGTCCTCTGGCTGATCTACGTCGGCTATCTCCTGCTGCGGGGCTACGTGGACGACCCCACCCGGCGGGCCAACCTGGCGGCGGTGCTCGGCATCCTGGGGGGCGCCGATGTCCCGATCGTGTACTTCTCGATCCGCTGGTGGCGCACCCAGCATCCGGCGCCGGTGATCATGGGCGGGCCGGACTCGGGGCTCCACCCCGACATGTGGGTCGCGCTGGTCATCTGCCTCGCCGCCTTCACGTTCCTCTTCATCTGGCTCTTCCGGTGGCGGATGGAACTGGAGCGGGAAACGCGTTCGGTCGAAGCGCTTCGCCACCGGCGGCTCGCGGAGGCGCCATGAACGACTGGCTCTCCGCCGGTTACACCGCCTTCTTCGTGCTGCTCGGGGCGTACGTGGTCCGGTTGGGACTCCTCGAACGCAGTCTCCGCCGCGAACGTACGCGCCTCGGGGCCGACGAAGCTCCAACCGGCGACCCATGAGAAGGCTCGACGGCGTCGCGGCGCTCATCACCGGCGCCTCTTCGGGCATCGGGCGCGGCCTCGCCCGGGTCTTCCTCCAGGAGGGAGCGCAGGTGTTCCTCACCGCCCGCGGCGAGGACCGCCTCCAGGAGACTGCCGGCGAACTCGAAGCGGCGCACCCGGGGCGGATCGGCCACGCCGCCTCGGACGTGGGGGACCCGGACTCCGCGGGGGCCATGGCGCGCGCCGCGCTCGCGCGTTTCCCCGACCTCTCGGTGCTGGTGAACAACGCCTCCGTCCTGGGGGTGCGGGCGCCCATCATCGAGCAGGACCCGGAGGTCTGGGCGGAGACGCTGCGGATCAACACCGCGAGCCTCCTCTACGTCACGAAGCCGCTCCTCCCGGCCTTCCTCGAGCGGGAAACCGCCTCCATCATCAACGTCAGCTCGACCGTGGGCCGCATCGGCAAGCCCAACTGGGGCCCCTACGCGGTGTCCAAGTTCGGCCTCGAGGGGTTCACCCAGACGCTCGCCGCGGAGCTTGCGGACACCGGGGTCCGGGTGAACAGCGTCAACCCGGGAGCGACCCGCACCCCGATGCGCGCCGCCGCCTACCCGGCGGAAGACCCGCTGACGCTGCCGACTCCAGAGGAGATCGCCGAGGTCTTCGTGGTGCTCGCCTCCCGGGAATCGGCGGGCGTCACCGGCCAGGCGCTGAACGCCCGTGACTACCTCGAGAAGGAGGGATCCCCATGGGCGTAACCGACCGCTTTGGGACCCGCTTCGGAAGCGCGATGGCCCTGATCGGCGTTGCCGTAGGCCTCGCCAATGTCTGGCGGTTCCCCTACATGGCGGGGCAATACGGCGGTGGGGCCTTCGTCGCCGTCTACCTCCTCTTCGTCCTCGTGCTCGGTGCTCCGGCCGTGATCGCCGAGTGGAGCCTGGGCCGGCTGACCCGCGCCGGTCCAGGCGGCGCCTTCACCAAGATCGGGATGCCGGGCGGTCGGTTTGTTGGCGGCCTGCTCTTCCTGACCGTCTTCATGGCCACCTCGTACTACACGGTGGTGGTGGCCCAGGTCCTCTTCTACGCCGCGCTCGGCGGGGTGGTCGCCGAGCCCGAGGCCTTCTACGCCCGGAACTTCGGCGGAATGACGCTGCTCAACGTCAGCCTTACGGTGCTCGTCTTCGGGGCGATGGGCCTGGTGGCCGCCTTCGGGGTGCGGCGCGGCATCGAGCGCCTGTCCCGGATCGCGATGCCGCTCGTCGCGATCGGCCTGGTGGTGGTCGCCATCCGCTCGGTCACTCTCCCCGGCGCTGCCGAAGGGATCCGCTATCTGCTCTGGCCCGACCTCGACCGGGTGACCGCGCAGACGTTCCTCGCCGCGCTGGGCCAAGCGTTCTTCAGCATCTCGCTCGGCGGCACCTTCTTCCTCGCCTACGGCAGCTACCTGCCGTCTACCGCCAACCTGCGCCAGCTCGCGGGCTCGACGATCTTCGGCGATTCGGGCGCCGCCATCCTGGGCGGGCTTGCGGTCCTGCCGGCCGCTTTTGCCCTCGGGGTGGAACCTGCCTCGGGACCACCGCTGCTGTTCTTCACGTTGCCGCGCGCGTTCGCGTCCATGCCCGGGGGCGAGTTCTTCGGCCCGGTGTTCTTCATCACCCTTTTCCTCGCTGCCTTCCTGTCGGCGCTTGCGGGGCTCGAGGTAGTGGTGAACTCCGCGATCCCCTGGACCGGCTGGAGCCGCCAACGGGTGGTCGCCGCCGCAATCGCGGTTCAGATCCCGCTGGCGCTGCCGTCGATGGTCAGTTCCGACTACCTGGCGTGGAGCGACCTGATCTGGGGCTCGACCCTCCAACCACTCGGCTCGGCGCTCGCCCTGATCGGTCTCGGGTTCTTCGTGTCGCGGGGCCGGACGCTCGCCGAGGCGAGCCGGGGCTCCACGAAGCCCGTCGGAGGTCTGTGGCTCTTCTGGATCCGCTGGGTCATCCCCGCGGCCATCGTGGTCATTCTGCTCTGGGGCTGGAGCGGCACGCTGCGGGAACTCTTCGCGTGAGCGGGGAAGGAGCGCCGCTCCTGGTCCGGCACGGGCAACTCCACTTTTTCGTCCGGGAAGCGCTGAAGCGGGTGCGGTTGGCGCCGGAACTGGCGTCGCAGACGGCGGACGCGATGGTGGCGGCCAACCTCGCCGGCGACGACGCCGACGGCGTGGCCTGGTTGCCCGAGCTGGCCCGGAAGCTCTCCACCCGGCACGTGAACACCGCTCCGGAGATGAAGCTGGTGGCGTCGTCGGGCGGCACCGCGGTGCTCGACGGCGACAACGGGCCGGGCCCCGCGGTCGCCCACCGGGCGATGACCGAAGCCATCGGCGGAGCCAACCGCCACGGCGTGGGGAGCACGGCGGTACGCCGCGGCAACCGCCTCGGCTCGGCGGGGCACTTCGCGTCGCTGGCGCTTCCCCACCAGATGTCGGGCATTGCGATCTCCGGCGATCCGGGAAGTCCGGAACCGGGCGCCTCTCCTGCCGCCACCCACCCGGTCGCGCTCGGAATTGCGGTGCCGACCGCGGAAACGGCGGCGCCGCTCGTCCTGAACCTGCATCTTGAGGAGGGCGGAGCCGAGCGGGAACTCGCCCTGGCGCTGGCGCTCGAATTCCTCGTGAGCCTCGGAGGCGCCGCGCTTCCGGCGGAATTCACGGCTGAGCCCCGCCCCGAACCGGTCCACGGCGGAACCGGGCAGTTGTTCCTCGCCTTCCGGGTTCGCGCCTTTGCCCCCTGGGCCGGCTTCCGCAACCGGATGGTGGAGCGGCTCTCCCAGTTGCGGCGGGCCAGGATCGACTATCCGGGGCAGGAAGCCGCCGCCGTCGAGGAGCAGCGCCGCACCCGCGGAATCCTCCTCGACCTGAAGACAACGGACTCCCTGCGCCAGCTCGCCTACCAGCTCGGCATGAATGAGATCTGGGACGGACTGGGGAAGTAGGGGAGATCCCGGGAGCGTTTCGCTGGCCGAAAGGATCGGAGCGCCGGCCTCCGGCCGGCATCGCCGCGCGGAGCGAGGCGAAACGCACCAGGGAATCATCCTCATCGCCAACACCCGGCCGGGCTCATCCCAGGTGGCCTGGCGACGGCGTGCGTTTCGCGGCCTTTGGCCGCGATGCCGGCCGGAGGCCGGCGCTCCGATCAGCGGTGGACGAAAGTTGCTTTCGTCCGGGGGCCGTTCTCGATGAAGTTCCGGACCCCGATCCGCCTGTCCTCGAGCGCGCAGCCCTCGCCGAAGAGTCGTATCTCGTGCTCCAGTCCGTCAGCCAGATTCATCGCGGCGCCCTCGCGGACCGCCCGCTGGATGAACCCGTCCACGGCGCGGGAGAGATGGCCGAGGTCCACGTCCGGACACGTCTCCGGGGTGGGGATCGGCCCCGCAGGCATCTCCGGCAGCGCGCGTTCACCCCGCGCGGCTTCGGCGACGAGCTGAACCGCCCGCTCCCGGAGCCGCTCGCCCGGGACCAGCTCGCTGACCAGCCCGAGTTCGAGCGCCTCCGCCGCCGAGACCGGCCGTCCGGTCCGGAGGATCTCCCAGGCGGTTTCCACGCCGATCAGGCGGGGCAGCCGCTGGGTGTCGCCGGCGCCCGGGATGATGCCCAGGTTCGGCTCCGGCTGCATCGCGAGCACGCGGAGTCCCTCCCGGGCGATCCGGGCGTGGCAGGCCATGGCCAACTCGTTGCCGCCGCCGACCGCCATCCCGTTGAGGGCGCAGACCACCGGCTTCCCGAGACCCGCGATGCGGTTCAGGACCTCGTGCGAGGCGCGGGAGAGCCGCTCCCCGTCCTCCGGCCCCCCGATCCGGGCCAGCGTCCGCACGTCGGCGCCGGAGACGAACGCCTTCACCCCGAAGCCGGTGATCACCATCCCGAGGACCCGGTCGTCCGCCGCGACGTCGGCACGGTGGGCGTCCAGTTCCCGGAAGACGTCTTCGTCGAGCGCGCCGAGCACCTCCGGCCGGCGGATGGTCAGCACCGCCACCGCGGCCGGCCCCGCCGGAACGTCGCGGCGGCCCACCCGGGAGACCGGCCGGGACGTCCATTCCGGAAGCCGGCCGGCGAACCCGGCGGCGTCGAAGAAGTCCGGTTCCCGCTCCCGGTACGAGTCGAGGAGTGCCGAAACGCGGGCGGACCCGAGTTTCCGCATCAGCCCGAAGGGATGCACCACCGCCAGGGCGAGGTGGCACGCCATGTCCAGGTCCGGGACCGAGATCGCTCCGTCCGCGGCGGTCCAGACGGCGAGTCCCAGGTACGCGGCGGTGATCCGCTCCTCGATGCGTCTCGCGCGCTCCTCGGGAACCGCCACCTCTTCGCCGCGGGCGGGCACGTCCCACACCCGGCCGGTGGGCCCCTCCTCCGCCACCGCCTCCTCGAGGAGCCGCGGGACCCGGAACCAGGGGTGGAGCCGCTCGTGCATCTCCGAGAACCCCTCGTAGGTGATCGGGTTGCCGCCGGTCAGGTTCATGGCGGTGAACGGCCCGATCCCGAGGCGGAGCGTCCGGCGGGCGACGTCGTCCACCTCCTTCGACGTGCCGAGTCCCTCCTCGACCGCGAGCGCCGCCGCGAGGAACATTCCCTCGAAGATGGGGTTCAGGGCGTGGCCGAACCGGCTCTCGACGGCCACCGGCACCTTGCCGATCTCCTCGTAGAAGCCGAGCAGCCACGGCACGAGTCCGCGGGCGGGTTCGGCGGCGACGATCTCCACGACCGGGTTGCGCTCCGCCGGGAAGAAGTAGTGCGCCACCGCCGCGCGGCCCGGTTCGGCGAGCTCGGAGAAGATGCGGGACGGCTCGATGTGGGAGGAGTTCGAGAGCAGCACCGCTTCGGGGCCGGCAAGTTCCTCCACCGATGCGAAGATGCGCCGCTTGATGGCCAGGTCTTCGGACGCCGCCTCGATGACCAGGTCCACCTCCGCGAGCCGGCCGTAGTCGCTCGTGAACTCGACGGAGCCGCGCATCCGCTCGGCCTGGGAATCACGGAACGCGCCGGAGCGGACCCCCTTGTCGATCTTGCCGAACATCTTCTCGCGGCCGGCTTCGAGGGCCGCGTCCGCGATGTCCAGCACCACCGTCTCCACCCCGTGGGGGGAGAGGGTCTTGACCAGGTGAAGGGCGATGTCGGGCCCGATCTGACCCGAGCCGATGACGGCGGCGCGGCGGATGTCCCGGCCGCGCCAGGAAAAGCTCCCCGGCTGACTGCCCACCGGCCCCTACCGATCCTCGTCCGAGATCCGCGATTGCCAGCGCTCGATCTGCCGGGCCGCGGCGTCCCGGCCGCCGAGGCCGAAGGCCACCGCAAACGCCACCGCCACCGCCCCCAGCACGATGCCGAAGGCAAGCTCGATGATCTCGTTGGCGATGCCCATCTGGCGGAGGCCCACCGCGGTCGTGAAGAGCAGGATGCCCACCCGCGCCGCCAGCGCGAGGAGCCGTGCCTGCGGGACCCGGCTGGCGCTGATGGCGCGCGCCGAGAGGTTGGCGAGAAAGACCCCGAAGCCCAGGAACACGACTCCCAGCAGGAAATGGCCCGTGAACTGGAGCAGCCGGCTGAGGAGGTCCGCCACGTTGTCGAAGCCCACCAGGCTGGCCGCCTCGATGCTCGCGAACAGCATGATCAGCGCGAGCACCACCACCCGCACGACGTTCGAGGCCGTGTGGTCGTCCGCCGTCGCGGTGCTGGTCAGCCCGATCCGGGTCAGCACGTGGTCGAAGCCGGCCTGCCGGAGGAGGTCCCGGGTCAGGTTCGCGATGACGCGGCCCACCACGTAGGCGGTGAGCAGCAGCGCCACCGCCACCAGCAGGAGCGGCAGCGCGCTGAAGACCCGCCCGAGCATGTCGCTCGCCGGCCCCGTGATCACGTCGAGGCTCAAACGGTCGAGCCCCGTCAGGATCACCGGGAAGAGCACCAGCAGGTAGGTGATCCCGCCGAGCAGCGCCGATGGGGTCCGCGAACCCAGGATCCGCCGGAGCCCGAGCCGCTCCGTCGCCCGGTCGAGCCCCACTGCGGCGAGCAGGTTCGTGACGACCGCCTTCGCGATCCGGGCAATGAACCACCCGACCAGGAAGATGATGATGGCGCCGAGCACGTTCGGCAGGAAAGTGATGACCTGATTCACGACCGTCTCGATCGGAAGCAGCACCCCCTCGAGGTCGAGCGCCGCCAGGATCGGCGGCAGAAACAGAAGGAGGACGACCCAGTAGACGATCTCGGGGACCGCGTGCGAGATCCGGCCCGGCGGCCGATCGGTCCCGCGGTCGAGCCGCTCGTCCACGCCGGCCGCCTCGAGGGCCACCCGCACCGCGCGGCGGAGCACCGCGGCCAGGAACCAGGCCGCGAGCAGCAGCACGAGCGCCCGCCCCAACTGGGCGACCATCCCCATGATCCGGCCCAGCAGCGTCCCGCCGATGCCTCCGATCGCGGAGAGGTCCACGACCGACGCGACCGCGGCCACGACCAGGATCAGGAGCCCCCAGAAGACGATCCGGCCGGCGATCGCCTCGACGTCCTGCTGGGAGGCCCGTTCGGGCCCGAGCGCCAGCCGGACGCCGCCGGCGACCCGGGACGCGATCCGCTCGCGAAGACCCAACCGGAAAAGGGCCCGGCGGAGCAGGATGACCACCACCAGCGCGAAACCGAAAGCGGCCACCAGAACGCCCAGCGCGATCACCAGGTGACCGACGGTCGTATCGAAGATCGGGGGCATCCGGCGCAGCAGGTCGGAGAGTGCGTCGAGCATTCCGGGATGGTAGTGAATCCGGCGTCCACCATCCGGCGGCGGGCCGCCCCGACACGCCGGTGGAGCGGCGCCCGCAGCCGATCCCGGTGGTAAATTTCGCCGAATTCGGGGCCCCCATCCGCCGATTCCGGTCCGGATCCCGGGTTCCTCAAGGAGTAGGCGATGCGGCGCAGGCGATTTCTCAGTTCGGTAGGCGAAGCGGGCGGCGCCGCGCTCGTCACCACCCTGTTCGGCCCCGAAACGATCCGGACCGTCGAGGCCGCGGCGCAGCGGACCGTGGGGACGAGCCCGGAAGACCTCGCCCGTGACGAGAACTACTGGAGCGAGATCCAGCAGGCGTTCAGCGTCACCCGCTCGATCATCAACCTGAACAACGGCGGGGTCTGCCCCTCACCCCGGATGGTCACCGAGGCGTTCGTCCGTTACATCTGGGAATCCGAAGAAGCTCCCGTCTACACGATGTGGCAGATCCTCCAGCCGCGGAAGGAGAACGTCCGGCAGCGGCTGGCAGTGCTGTTCGGGTGCGACCCCGAGGAGGTCGCGCTGGTCCGGAACACCTCCGAAGCCATGGAAATCCTGCTGCTGGGCATGGATCTCCAGTCGGGCGACGAGATCCTCACCACCACCCAGGACTACGGGCGGATGCTCACCACGATCCGCCAGCGGATGCGCCGCGAGGGCATCGATCTCAAGTTCATCCAGATCCCGACCCCGGCGGAGACCGACGAAGAGGTCGTGGAGGGATTCCGGGGGGCCATCACCGACAAGACCCGGATCATCCTGATGTCCCACCAGATCAACCTCACCGGGCAGATCCTGCCGGTGAAGGCGGTCTGCGACCTGGCCCGCGAACGCGGCATCGAGGTCATGGTGGACGGGGCGCACTCGTTCGCCCAGTTCGACTTCAAGCTCGAAGACATCGGCTGCGACTACTTCGGCACCAGCCTTCACAAGTGGCTGCTCGCCCCCAAGGGCACCGGGATGCTCTACGTGAAGAAGGACAAGATCCCGAAGATCTGGCCCATGATGCCGGCCCCCGAGCGCATGGACGCGGACATCCGCAAGTACGAGGAGATCGGCACCCATCCCGCCGCCAACTTCGTGGCCATCGGAGAAGCGATCACCTTCCACAACACGGTGGGCGCGAAGAACAAGGAAGCCCGGCTCCGCTATCTGAAGGACACCTGGGCCGATCGCCTGTCAGCGCTCCCCAATACCGAACTCCATACCTCGCGCAACCCCAGGTTGAGCTGCGCCATCGGCAACATCAACCTGACGACGGTCGAACCGCCCCGGCTCCGCGACTACTTCTGGGAGAAGCACCACATCATCGTCACTCCCATCATGCACGAGGAGTTCCAGGGACTCCGGATCACGCCGAACCTCTACACGACCATGGCCGAGCTCGACTACTTCTGCAACGTGTACGAGGACGTGGCGCGGAACGGCCTCCCGAAGTCGGCCTGACGCCTCCATGAACGTCGGATACCGTCCGGCGCCCGATGGGTTGACCCTCCGATGATTCCAGTCGCGGCGACCGCCGCTCCCGCGTTCCGCCAGTACGACCACGACCCGTCGTTCTACGACGAGATGTTCGACCGGGACGGGTCCGCACGGCGGCACTGCGCCGATTTCTTCGAGACCATCCGCGAGACGCCGCCCGACGACCTGAGGCAGATCCAGGAGCGGGTCACGCGCTCGTTCCTTCACGAGGGAATCACCTTCACCGTCTACGGCGACGAACAGACGATCGAGCGCGTCTTCCCGATCGACTGCCTCCCCCGGATCGTCCGCGGCGACGAGTGGGACGACGTGGCCCGCGGGCTGGAACAGCGGCTCCGGGCGCTCAACCTGTTCCTCCACGACATCTACCACCAGGGCCACATCATCCGCGACGGGGTGATCCCCGCCGAACTGGTCTACGGCAACAAGCACTACCGGATCGAGATGCGGGGCGTCGAAGTCCCCCACGGCGCCTACGTCTCGGTGTGCGGCACCGACCTGGTGCGCACCCACGACGGGTTCGCGGTGCTCGAGGACAACCTGCGCGTCCCGTCCGGCGTCAGCTACATGCTCGCCTGCCGGGACGCGATCAAGCGCAGCATGCCGCGGCTCTTCCGGCGTTCCCGGGTCCGGGACGTGGAGCACTACAGCCGGCGGCTGCTGGAGACGCTCCGGTCGCTCGCGCCACCGCAGGTGAGCGATCCGAGCATCGTCCTGCTCACCCCCGGCGTCTACAACTCGGCCTACTACGAGCACGCCTTCCTGGCCCGCCAGATGGGCATCGAACTCGTCGAGGGACGGGACCTGCTCGTCCACAACCGGCGGGTGTACATGCGCACGACCGCCGGGCTCCGGCAGGTGGACGTGATCTACCGGCGCATCGACGACGACTTCATCGACCCGGTCACCTTCCGCGAGGACTCGGTGCTCGGGGTGCCCGGGCTCTTCCACGCCTACCGGGCGGGCCGGGTGGTGATCGCGAACGCCCCCGGGACCGGCGTGGCCGACGACAAGGCCGTCTACGCCTACGTGCCGCGCATCATCAAGTACTACCTGGGCGAGGAATCGATCATCAAGCCCATCCCGACCACCCTCTGCCGGGAGCGGGAAGGGCTCGCCTACACCCTCGCCAACCTCGACAAGCTGGTTGTGAAGATGGTGGGGGAGTCCGGCGGCTACGGGATGCTGGTCGGTCCCCACGCCTCGGGCGCCGAGCGGAAGGAATTCGCGGCGGCGCTCCGGGCGAACCCGGACAACTACATCTCCCAGCCGACGCTCGCCCTGTCCCGCGCCCCCTGTCTGGTCGGGGCCCACATCGAGCCGCGGCACGTGGACCTCCGGCCGTTCATCCTGCAGGCGGAACGGACCGAGATCGTCCCCGGCGGCCTCTGCCGGGTCGCGCTCAAGAAGGGCAGCCTGGTGGTGAATTCCAGCCAGGGCGGCGGCTCCAAGGACGCCTGGATCGTGGACGTCCCGGAAGCGGACGGGACCCCGGCGGAAACGGCCGCCTGACCATGCTCGCCCGCGTCGCCGACAACCTCTACTGGATGAGCCGCTACCTGGAGCGGTCGGACCAGACCATCCGGCTCCTCGGAGTCCAGGTGCGCTCTGTGACCGACAACACCTCCGCCCAGGTGGCTGCCGGCTGGACCCGCCTCTTCCGCAGCCTGAAGGTCGCGCCGCCGGGCGGCGACCCGCTCTACAGCGAGCAGCTCGAGGACTCGTTCCTGCTCGCCGACGCCTACACGCTCGCGGACTTCATGAGTTTCGAGCGCGACAATCCCGGCTCGATGGTGTCCCTGTGGGGCATGTCGCGGGAGAACGCCCGGCAGGCGCGGCAGGAAATCACCCAGGAGATGTGGGGTCAGCTCAACCGGACCTACCTCTCGCTCCGCGACACGCGCCTTCACTTCTTCTGGAACAAGGAACCCGAGAACTTCTACAAGG
This sequence comes from Acidobacteriota bacterium, assembly GCA_022820545.1. Taxonomy (GTDB): domain Bacteria; phylum Acidobacteriota; class Vicinamibacteria; order Marinacidobacterales; family Marinacidobacteraceae; genus Marinacidobacterium. The sequence continues at coordinate 55,519 of JAJEFG010000023.1, forward strand.
AGACTTCCGCGCAGATCTACCTCTTCCGGGGCGTGACCGACAACGGCCTCCGGCACGGCCTCGCCTGGGACTTCATCCGGCTCGGGCGGTTCATGGAGCGCATCCAGGTCACCACCGAAATCCTCGACAACTACCGCCCGGCCCTGGACGACGAGGACACCGACCTCGACTGGTCGCTCCTCCTCCGCAGCTGCGCCAGTTTCGAGCCGTACTGCCGGCACTACACGCCCGAAATCGATCCCTGGAAGGTGATGACCTTCCTGATCCACGAACCGGAGTCACCCCACACCCTCCGCTTCGCGGCCGAGGAGATCCGGAACGGACTGGGCCGCATCGATCCGGCCGGCGGCGCCCGCCACCCCCTGCAGGCCGCGCACCGGATCGCCGGTCAGCTTCGGGCGCTGCTCGTCTACGGATCCCAGGACCGCGAGGACCTCGCGGGCACGCTCGCCGAGGTGCGCCGGCTCGCCCGCGGGCTCCACGACGAGATCTACCGCCGCTACATCTTCTATCCCGCGGACCAGGCGCTCCCGGGCCGATAGGAACCCGCGCCAACCAGCCACGTGACCCCCGAAGACAACGTTTACCGCATCGAACACGTGACCCGTTTCCGGTACTCGGAACCGGTGCGCGAATCCGTCGTCACGCTCTATCTCGAACCCCGCAGCGACGCGTCCCAGCATCTCAGGTCCTTCCAGATCCACACCGATCCCGGCGCCGAACTCGGCAGCTACGAGGACTGCTTCGGAAACGCGGTGCACTTCTTCGACGTGCCCGGCGAACACGAACAACTGACGGTCACCTCCCGGTCCCTCGTGGCCCTGCACGCCAGCGACCCCGATGAAACCAGGGGGACGGCGTGGGACGACCTGGAGGAGCTGCACACGCCTTCGACCTGGCATCTGCTCCACCCCACCCCGCTGACCCGGCCGACGGCTGCGCTCGATGCCTTCGTCGCCCGGCACGGGATCGAGCGCGGCGAAACGCCCCTGTCGTCCGTCCGCGAACTCACTTCCCGCATTCACGAAGCACTCGGGTTCGAGCGGGGACGAACGCGGGTGGACTCCCCGATCGACGATGCCCTGGCGGCGGAAAGCGGTGTCTGCCAGGACTTCTCCCACATCATGCTCGCCATCGTGCGGGGCTGGGGGATCCCGGCCCAGTACGTCTCCGGATACCTGTTCCCGGTGCACAAGGGGAGGGAGCAGGCCATGGCGCAGGCCAGCCATGCCTGGATCGAGTGCCTCCTCCCGGGCCTCGGCTGGGTGGGCGCCGACCCCACGAACAACACGGTTTCTCCGGGACATCACGTCCGGGTCGCGAGCGGGCGGGACTATCGCGACGTTCCCCCCACCCGCGGCACCTTCCGGGGAGCGGCCCATCAGGAGCTGGAGGTCGTCGTCAAGATCTCGATGCTGGATCTGGAACCCTCCGGCGGTCCCGCACCCCTCGGACACGTGCAATCCTCGACACACGGCCGGTGACGGCACGGCGCAACACCCGCCGCCTCGCCTGTTTACGTGTTGCGTTTCGACCGGAAAACGCCGAGTATTCCTCGGTCGCGCGCCGCGTTCACCGGGCTTCTCGCCGGTTCCCCGACTGACGTGGGTTCCGTCTCAGGGCTGCTAAAGTTGACGCCCCGATGGCACCGAGGCGCGGCCCTGCCGGTAAGTCGAAGGCTCCCGCCTTCTCCTGCAAGCTGGACAAGGACCTGGGCGAACTCAGCGAAATGCTCGTGGCGCTTGAGGAGTTCGCCGAAGAACACGGCGTCTCCCCGCTCCAGACCCAACGCATCACGCTCTCGGTGGACGAACTGGTCACCAACATCATCAAGTATGGAACCCGGGCACTCGAACACACCCACATCCACTTGTGGGCCACGATCGTGGACGGGACCTTCCACATCGAAATCGAGGATCACGGGATACCATTCGACCCGTTTCACGAGGCGCCGGTCCCCGACACGACTCTTCCCCTCGAGGAGAGGCCGATCGGAGGGCTTGGTGTTTTTCTCGTTCAGTCCCTCATGACCACGACCAATTACGAACGGATCAAGGATCGAAACCGGATCACCCTGACCCGGTCGCTTTCAGCCGGCGACCAGGAGGAAGCCCAATGAACCTGACGGATGAAACGAAGAACGGAGTTCTCGTGCTCTCGCCCCAGGGGCGCATCGACACCCGCACGAGCAGCGAGTTCGAGCAGGCCATGATGGCGCACGCCATCGGGCCGGAGGGCGCCACCCAGGTGGTCATGAATTTCGGCGGCTTGGATTACATCAATTCCACGGGGATGCGTGTCCTCTTGATCCTCGCCAAGCGGCTGGCCGGTGTGAAGGGCAAGCTGGTGCTCTGCGAAATGAAGGAGCACATTCTCGAAGTCTTCAAGATCAGCGGTTTCAATCAGATCCTGACGATCACCGACACCGAAGCCGACGCCCTCCAGCGGTTCTAGCACCGCGAGTCAGTCCCGGGCGGGCTGACCGGCGGGGTCGCAAAACGGCGCCTCGCCGGATCCCGGGACCGACCTGACACCGTAACGTGACGCGGATCGCACCGCGTCGAGAACGGCTCGGAACGCCGGCATCAGCCGGCACAGCGGCCCGCAGGGCCGCGGGCGGACATCGCTACCCCCGCCGGAAGCGCTCGCGGCCGACGGAACCGGACCGGCAGCACGACTACGTAGCGGCGCTATCCGCAACCGAAGTCGTCGAGACCCGATCCTTCCTCCACGGCTGGCCCTCCAGGTAGCGGCGCAGGATGGCCTGTTCGACGGCTCCCTGGCGCCCCACGGGGGCCGGAACGCGGACGAGCAGGTTGACGCGGTCGGGTTGATCGAATTCCAGCAGGACCCGCGGTTTCAGCGGAAGCCGGCTCAGACCGTGCTCGCGCTCGAGCGTCGCCATGTGCCGGCGCGCTTCCTCCAGAAACGGAGTGCACTCGATCTCGGCAGCCTCCAGGAGAGCCGCCTCCGCCTTCTTCCAGTCGTCGTCGAGCGAAACGGGGACCGAAAGCGTGTGCACGACGAACCGGTTCATGCTGGACTCGTTCGTGACCGTCGCGGTCAGCAGCATGCCGTTGGGAATGCTGATCGTGCGTCCGGTCCGCAGGTGACTTGGGGCCCTGGGGCCGACCTCCAGAATCGTCGTCGAGAAGAGGTTGAGGTCGACAACGTCGCCGCGATGAGAACCCACCTCGATCCGATCGCCAATGGAGTACATGTCCGTCGCGGTGCGGACGAAGCTGCCGAGCACGCCCTGAATCAACTCCTTGGTCGCGATCACCACGGCGACGGCGACGGCCAGGATGGCGGTGCCGAAGTTCCCGATCGTCTCCAACCAGATCGGCACGAGGCCCAGGGCGATCACCACCCACGCCACGTTGCGGATCGTGACCAGCCAGCGGCGGCGGATCTCGGACTTTGGCGCCGCCCGGCGAAGCGTCCGCGAAAGCGCCGCCCGGAGCGTCAGGACGAGCGCAACCAGGAGGACCGAGGCGGCGATCTTGAACAGAAGCGGACCGTCGAGAAACTGCCAGTTCATCGGGCGTACTCAGTCCCCTCCAGCGTCTGGAAGGGTGCTCCTCTTCGGCCCTGAACCCATCCCCCAAGGCCCGGTCCGACGCGCCCGATTCTACAGCGGCAGTCCCCGGCGGGACGGATGAGTTGTCGTCCCGCCGGAGCGTTGGCGCGATGCCGGCCGGAAGCCGGGCGGATCGTCACGCGCTTCGCATGGCGCCCCCCAGCGAACGGTCGAGCACCACGCACGCCACCATGTCTCCGGTCACGTTGACCGCGGTCCGGCCCATGTCGAGCAACCGGTCCACCCCCAGGATGAGCGCGATCCCGTCCGGCGGAATCCCGACGCTGCCCAGGATCGTCGCGAGGATGACGATGCCCACCCCCGGGGTCCCGGGGGTGCCGATCGCCGCGCCGGTCGCCATCACCACCACGAGCAGCAGACCGGTAAGGCCGATGTCCACGTCGAACACCTGGGCGAGGAAGAGCGTCGCGACGCCCTGGTAGACCGCCGTCCCGCCCATGTTGATGGTGGTCCCCAGCGGGACCACGAACCGCGCGATCCGCGGATGCACCTTGAGCGTGTCCTCGGTCCGGGCGAGCGTGAGCGGCATCACCGCCGCGGAACTCGAGGTGGAGAACGCCAACAGGATCACTTCGCGGCTCGCGGCGAGGAAACCGAGCGCCGGCCGCCCCGCCAGGATCCGCACGAGGACCAGATACAGCAGGAACAGCGCGGCGAGCCCTGCCACCACCGCGACCATGTACATCCCCGCGCCCAACAGGACGGAGAGGCCGAGCCGGCTCGCGATGTTGGCCAGCAGCGCGAACACCGCGATCGGGGTGAAGCGGAGCGCCCAGCCGACAATGACCATGCACGCCGCCTGGACCGACGCGAGCAGGTCCAGGAGCGGCCTTCGCTGGTCTCCGGGGGTGAGAACCAGCGCGATGCCCAGGACGATCGCCGCGACCACGATCTGCAGCATGTCGTCGCCCACGAAGGTGGCCAGCGGATCGCGCGGGAAGAGATTGACGATCAGGTCCGGGACCTCGCCAGGGCCGGGCGCGTTGACCGGCGCGGCGTCCGCGGGCACGGCGCCGCCGCTCGCGGGCCCGCGCACCGCGGAACGGTCCATGTACTGCCCGGGCTGGATGGCGGCCGCCACCCCGAGACCGATCCCGACCGCCAGCACGGTGGTGACGAGGAAAAAGCCCACCGTGCGAAGGCCGAGGGCCCCGAGTTCGCCGAGGCCACCGCTCGTGTCCTGGGCGGCGATGCCCCCGATCACCGATGCCACCACCAGGGGTACGACCACGAACTGGATCGCGAGCAGGAAGAGTTTGCCCGGCAGGGACACCCAGTTGGCGATGAGGGCCGAGGTTTCCGGCGAGAGCAGTCCCGCGGTCGGCCCGACGAGGGCGCCGAAACCGACGCCGAGGATCGTGGCGACGATCACCCGCAGCCACAGGCGCTGCTCCCGGAGACCCTTGAGGTGCCGCCGTTGCTGCGGAAGGGACGCCGGTCGGGTCATGACCCCGGAATGGTGAGCGCTCGACCGGTGAAGGTTCCGTACGCGCGGTGGACGGAATCTGGGAGGACTGCGTTCATCTCAACGTGAAAAGCCAATTATCCCGGCCCCGCCTGTCCGGCCGGTCCGCTGACCTCGACGCCGGTCCGCAGATACAGGTTCCGGATCGGGTACGGGATCTCGATGCCTTCCTCGCCAAACCGGCGGTGCAGGAGCTTGATGAAAGCGTTCGCGAGGTCGAAGCGGAACTCGGGCGCCGTGGCCTGGAGCACCGCGTTGAAGGTCACCGCCGAATCCCCGAAGCCGGTCCAGCGGATATCGCCGCCGAATCCGCCAACCCCGGCATCGCTCTCGTCCTGAACCCGCCGGATGACCTCGCGGGCGGTCTGCTCGGCGTGTTCCATATCCGTGTCGTAGTGGACACCGACCGGAACCCGGAGACGCACCTTCGGGTCCGGGGTGTCCAGGTTCGTGAGTACCGAATCCGCGAGCTGGGAGTTCGGGATGATCACGTGGTTGTCGAGCAGCGTCCTGAGCGTCGTCGTGCGCCACCCGATGTCGGTGACGTAACCCTCGACGTCGGCGCCGTGAGTCGTGCGCCAGGCTCAGGATCCTCGCTCCCGACCGCGCGGTGCGGGCTCAGGCAGGCGCTCGCCGCCGCCGCCCGCGTTCAGCGAATCGTCCCGATATCCGCAGCACCCCGTCCTCAAGACTCGTCCGACGACTCCTGGAGGCGGCTCCCCCACCGCTCGACCCATCGTCCGGCGATGTCCCGGGCGCCGAATCCGAATGCGATCGCCGCGCCCACGCCGATGCTGCCCGCAAAGATCGCGAAGGCGATGACCAGAATCTCGGTGCCGACCCGCATCTGCTGGAGCGCCATTGCCGCGGACAGCACCAGAACGGCAACCCGCGCGGTGACGGCGAGCAGATGCGCCTGGGGGGTGCCGCTGGAACGCACCGCGTCCGCCACCGCTCGGGACACATAGAGGCCCAGCGCGAGGATGGCAAGACCGACCAGCACGTTGGCGGCGAAGACCATGAATTCCGTGAGGAGTCCGGCCAAACTGGCGAATCCGACCAGACCCAGGGCCTCGATGCTGGCCAGAAGAACGATCGTCGGCACCGAGAGCGCCCCAACCACTGCGGAAGGCGGGCGCGACCCCTCGCCCGCACTGGCGAACCCGAGGCGGGCGACGAGATCGTCGAATCCCGCAGCGGCCAGGCCCCGCACCAGCAAGCCGGAGACCACCCGGGCGCCGAGGTAGCTCACGGCCAACAGCAGGGCCGCGCCGAGAAGCGACGGGATGGCGGCGAGCCCCCTCCCGAGCATGGCGACCGCCGGCTCGGTGACGCTGCGCATGGACAGGGCGTCAAGCGCGGCGATGGCGGTGGGGACCAGCACGAGGACCTGCACGACGCGGCCCGCCAGTTCCGAAAGCCGGGACGATCCCGACCAGGCGCCGAGTCCCGACGAGTCGCCCACGCGGTCGAAGCCGACCTCCGCCAGCAGAGCCGACGAGGCGCGCCGGGCGAACTTCGCGGCGAACCAGCCGGCTGCCAGGATGACGGCCGCGGCAAGGACGTTGGGTACGAAAGCCAGGATCCTCTCCAGGAACGTACGGACGGGGGCCAGGAGACCCTCGATCGCGAGCACGTCGAGCACCGCCGGCAGGAAGAGCAGGAGAATGAACCAGTACGAGCCCTCGGCCAGCGCCCGGGCCCCTCCCTGCTCGCTGGGAGGTTTGTCGCTGGAAACCTGGCCGATGCGAACTCGGCTTGCAGCCAGCGAAACCGCGTGTCGAACCCCGGACGCGACGGCAACCGCCACCAGCACCAGTACTCCGGCGGCCAGGAGTTGGGGAACGAACCCGACGATCGCGCTGAGCAGCGTGCTCAAGGGTTCGGACACGGAGGGCAGGAGGAGGGCCTCGAAGAACGCGGCCAATACGAAGAGCATCACCAGGTAGAAGGCCGCTTTCCCCGCGTAGTGGGCGACCGGGGCGGCGTTGCCGGGCGCGCCGCCAGCCAGCCACCTCCCGATCCGGGTGCGGCCGAGCGCGCGCCGCGTGATGGCCCGGACGCTCATGCCCGCGAGCCACGCGAGCAACCAGCCGAGCACCAGGATGACGCCGGCGCCGAGGATGTTGCTCAGGTAACCGCTGGCTACCGACGTCAACTGAGCTACGGTCTCTTGGAACAGGTCTGCCAGGGACTGCATCGTTCGCGTCTCTCCTTCGGGTTCCGGGAAACCCTGCCGTTTCTTCCGGCTGTGCCGGACGGCCTCCAACCGCTATGGACGACGCCGGGCCGGCAAAGTCACATCGCGGCGTCTCGTGGCCGGATTACTTGGACTGGCGGACGATCTCCCGGAGCAGACGGCTGTTGGACACGGACACGATCGCGTCTTCCTGCTCGATCAGCGCGTTCGTCGGGGTGATCGAGATGAGGACGCCCCGGTGCCCCCCGATCTCGACCTCCTGCCCGATCCGGAAGATCCGGCGAGCGTAGAGCCCCGCAAGGATGTCGCGGGCCGAGTCCCTGGCCCCCAGCCCGAACGAGAGCCCGAGCGCCAGGGCGAGGCCGGCCAGGATCCAGCCGAGCAGCAGCCAGACGGCGTCCGTGGTGATCCGCAACTGGTTGACCGCGAAGAGCGCGGCCGCAAACACGATGGCGGCGAACGCCAGTGTTCCGAGCGTTTGCGCATACTCGATCCCGGCGTCCAGCGCTGCCTGTCTGGCGCCGCGCCGAATGTGCCCTGCGACCGTCACCCCGCCTAGCAGGATCGCGCTCGCCAGGAGCACTCGGGGCGCGTACGCCAGCACCCCGCCCAGACCCGCGGCGAGCGCCGGCAGCCCGAGGGCATCGGCCACGAGCTGACCGGTCAGCAGGCCCGCCAGCACGAAGGCGCCGCGTCCCAGCACCTGACTCAGCGGCCGGCTGATGCCGAAGCGGCCGAGCGCACCCTGCACCCCGACCTGGTCCGCCCACGCGTCGAACCGGCGGAGGAGGAATCGGGTGATCCGGCCAGCGGCCCAGCCTGCCGCGAAGGCTACCGCCAGCAACACCAGGCCGCGAACGAGAAGCTCGCCCGACACGTAGAGCCAACTCAGAAGGGAACGCAGGGTTTCCGACAGGTCGCCGCTGAGATCGAGATCCGTCATTCGGTGACTTCCTTTCTCCGCGGAGCCGTGGGACCGTCGCCCCGCCAGAACGCGATGACCGCAACCACGAGTTCCAGGACGGCGAGGGCCGGGCCGAGGACGCAGAACTCCACCACGCTCGCGGCGAACAGCCGCCGCTGAATGGAGCGCCGCACCCGGCCGACGAACGACTCATCCGCAGCGTCCGTGGCGCCTGCCGGCGGCAGCATGGGCACCCGCGCTTCCGCATCCGCGTTCGTCGTCCGCGGGGTTCGCGCGCCCCCTTTCCCGTCGCGCCGTTTCATGGCCGAACAGGCGCCGCCGGATGCGGCGGCGTGGGGTCGTTGGGTTCGACCGGCGCGCCGAGGCGCGCTCGCAGAGTCCGGCGAGCCCGCAGGACGCGCATCTTCGCCGCCGACAGCCCGAGACCAAGCGTCCGGGCAATCTCCTCGTAGGCGAGTCCGTCCAGATCCCGGAGCGTCAGCGGGACCCGCAAGGTGTCGGGCAACGCTTCAATTGCGGAGGCCAGGCGCTCGTAGGCCTCCGCATCGATCAGGTCCTGTTCCGCGGAAGCGGGGACCGACAGTTCCGGCGCTCCCGCCAGTTCGGGTGCGCCGACATCCACGAAGGTTCGTCCTCGACCCACCTTGAGGTGGTCCAGGCAGTGATTGACCTTGATTCGCTGCACCCATGTCCGGAACGAGGAACCGCCCCGGAACCGGCGCAGGCCGAAGTAGGCCTTGATGAACACCTCCTGGGCCAGGTCCTCGGCGTGCTCCGGCTGGCTCGTCAGAAAACGACAGTTGGCGACCACCCGGGCCCGATGGCGCCGAACCAGCGTGTCGAAGGCGCGAACGTCGTCCCGGGGCGAGTCCTTCAGTTGGTTGACGAGCATCTCGTCCGACACCTCTTCGGGAGCCGGACTCGTCATGCGGCCGCTCCGGTCATCGTTGAAGCGATCGCGCCGCGCAGCCCGGCACTGTCGCCATAGACCGCCTGACGGGCCCAGTGGTCACAACCGGTGGCGCGGGTGTTCCCCACCGGCCGCCGGCACTGGCCGTCCGATGTGACGGATCCGGGGTTGGACTCGTCATTGGAAGGTGGCGCGAATGCTGTCAAGTCCATGGAGCCGGGAGCGAGCGAACATATCCCATGCCCCCGGAACTTCCGGAGCGCGTTCGCATGCAACCAGCACCTCGGACGGATCCCCCCTGGTCGCGTTCTCCGTCCCTCCTGTTGCGCTGCGGCGATCATCGGTCGCTGCCGCCCAGGTCGCCGAATGTGCCGTCAGGTTGCCCGCGCGCGTTGAACCCGTGCGGCCAACCCCTCGGAATCCGGGCTCGGGCGGCCTTCGCCAGCAGGTGTCTGCTCGCGATCCTGGCCGCCGTTCCGACCGCTGCACAACCCGAGGGGCACCCCCCCTACCACCGCTGGCTGGCGCCTCCCGTCGAAGCGCAGCTCGCCGCCGATTCGACCGAAGTCCCCGAGGGTATGGGAGCGATCTTCGTTCCTGCGTTGTCCGACGGCGAATCGGAGCCGCAGTCGGTCGTCGTGCGGGGATCCCGGCAGGTTGCCTCCGGCCCGAACGGAAGCCGGATTCCGGTCCCGCCGGGCGACTACGCGGTCGTGGTCGGAAGCGGACCGATTGCGGGACGGGTCCGCATCCCGGTGGAGGTAGCGGCGGGACAAACGACCGTGGCGCCCGTTCGGTGGGGTGGACTCCGCGTCGAGGTGGTGGACGAGCGGAACATCCCGCACGGGGCCTCCTTCGAACTGATCCGCGTCGTGGATCGTCAGGTTCACCTGACCGGGTCCGGGGCGGACACGCTCGAGGGGGAACGCCTCGGCACCCTGCTCCTGCCGGAGGACCTCTACCGCATCGTCCGGCGCCGGTCGGCATACCGGACCCGGACCGACTTCGCGGGCGTCTTCGTGCCGGCCGGGGCGCTGGTGCACTACCGGCTCGTCATCAGCCGGACGACCGGGGAAATGCGGGGCGGAGCGGCGGTGACCGCAGAGGAAACCGGCCAGGCCGGCGCCCGTTCTCCCTGGACCCGCAGAATCTCGGCCGGCCTCTCGATGCCGTTCGCCTCGACGGTGAATGTCGTGGGGAAGCCGAACCAGACATCCGTGGCGGCCGATGTCTTTGTGGACGCCTACCTGACCTACCAGCGCGGCCGAGACTCCCTGGGAGGCATCCTCGAAGTCGAACAGGGAGTGCTCATGGTGGACCCGGAGGGCACGCAGGCGCTTCCGGTCCAGAAGACGAGCGACCGGATCCGCGCCGATGTTCTCTACAGCCGCTTCCTGGGACCCCATCTGGGCCCCTACGTCCGGATCGGACTGCTCACCAGCGCCAGGGTCTCGGAGACCCTCTTCACGGAGGCGACCGGCGTCACGCTCGAGCGTCTCGACGGGACGTTCGACAGTCGGCGGGTCGGTGCGAACGACACCCTGCGCACCGCCGGCGCCTTCTCGCCGGTGCTCCTGCGCGAAGGTCTCGGCCTCAACGCGCGCCTGGTCCGGCTGCCGACGCTCACGCTCGACTGGCGCGGCGGTTTCGGATTGCGCCAGAACTGGTTTCGACGGGCGCTCTATCTGGACGACGACCCGCGGACGGCGGCCCTCGACTACCGGGAGGCGGCGAGCTTCCACGAAGCGGGCGCCGAAATGACCTTCCTGGTTTCGGGCCGCTACCGCTTCCTGACGCTCAACGCCAGCCTCGACCTGTTCGGCAACGCCGGAGAGGAGCGGCATCTCACGGTCGATTGGCGCAGCACCGTCACCTGGCAACTGACGAGCGGGCTGTCGCTCAACTACAACCTCGATCTCGCCCGGATGCCGCAGGTCCGCTCGGAGAATCAGGTCACCCAGGCGCTGTTGCTGGGCGTCACCTTCGGGTCCTGAACGGTGCTTCGGGTGGAGTGCCTTCGGCGGCAAGGCGCCGGCCTGGCGTTTCGCTCAGCCTGGAACGCGGCGCTCCGGAGTCCCCCGCCCCGGCGCCGAGAGACCTATACTCCGGCGGCCCGTCCCGCCGCACAGCACAGGACGCCTGATACCCATGCCTGATGTCCCATGGCGCATATTCAGCGGCGACGGCCCGCTGGTAGCCACCGCGATCCACCACGGACACGATGTCCGTCCGGAAGTCCGGGAGCGGATGGCGCTCCCCGAGGACCGGCGCCTGAACGAGGAAGATCCCTTCACCGGCCCGTTCACGGCCGTGGCGCCTACCCGGATCATCGTCGAACGGTCGCGTTTCGAGGTGGACCTGAACCGGCCGCGGGAGAACGCCGTCTATCGCCGTCCCGAGGACGCCTGGGGAATCCGGGTGTGGCGCGGCGAGCTCCCGGACGATGTCTGCGACCGGTCACTGGCGATCCATGACGCGTTCTACAGCACCCTCGGCGCAATCCTCTGGGAGAAGGAGCGGCGATACGGCGCCTTTGTGGTGTTCGACCTGCACAGCTACAACCACCGCCGTGACGGACCGGACGCTCCGCCACAGGATCCCGCGGCGAACCCGGAGGTCAATCTGGGGACCGGATCCATGGACCGGCAGCGCTGGGGGGCCCTCGCCGACCGGTTCATGGAGGACCTGCGGTCCTTCGACTTCGGCGGCCGTCATCTCGACGTGCGCGAGAACGTCCGGTTCCGCGGCGCCGAGCTCTGCCGCTTCGTTCACGCCAGGTTCCCGAAGACCGGCTGCGGCCTCGCGATCGAGTTCAAGAAGTTCTTCATGGACGAGTGGACCGGGGAGACCTATCCGGAAATCCACGGGCGGATTCCGGAGGCGCTGCGCGCCACCGTCCCGGGGATTCTCGAAGAACTGGAGAAGGTGCGCTCAGCGCGCTGACGTGGCAACCCGACATCGCGGCCGGTGATACCCGCCCGCTTCCTGCGCTCGGCCGCCGCGCGGCTCGCCGCCGACCAGCCCCTCCGGCGCCAGCTTCCGGACTGGGGCCAGGTCCACATTGACCGGCAGCTTCCCTTCGTCTGCGTGTACCGGCGCCCCCGAAGGTCGCGGGACGGTCTCACCGCCCGGCTGATCACCACCCAGGCGTCGTACGTTGCCGGCATCGAGGACGAGATCGCCCCCCTGGTGCGGACCATCGCCGCCACCCTTTCTCCGGTCTTCGGCGGCTTCCTGGTCTTCGAGCTGTGGGAGACGCCATCCCGGGAACTGCCGGGAGAGCCCGGCGCCGTCGCCCCGGGTTTCCGGATCCTCGCCCCCCGCGGGGAGGGGCTGACCTCAACCGTTCAGGCGCTGGCCGCGGAACTGACGGGAGTCCGCATCTACAAGCATCCAGCCGAGGTGGAGGCGCGGTTCCGGGAGCGCATCGCGCCGCCGCGGCTCGCCCCGCTGCTTTCCGCCGCGGAACTCGGCGAAACCGGGGCGCACCTGATCGGACTCGGCATCCGGCCGGTGCATCGCGACCCGCGTACCCGCGACGTGTATCCCCTGGTGCTCCGGGCGCTCCGGCGTCAGCTCTATCGCCCGTTCGCCAAGACCGTCTTCGAGTACTCCCGCGTCCACACCACCCAGACCGTGCGCCACTACCACTCGCTGGGCCGGCGCGCGCTGGTGAAGGCGGCCTGGGAGGTGGACCGGGGCCTCGCCGAGGTGGGCAGCGGGTTCGATTTCCTGCTCCAGGTCACCCCGATCAACCTGGAAGCCGCCTGGATCGCGTTCCGCCGCTCCCGCTTCGAGCGGGCTCCCCGGTTCCTGTACCGGCCGCTGCCGGTCCTCCCGGGCATGTTGAAACGGAAGCTCTACCAACTGCCGCTCACCCGGATCGAGGATCCCGTGATCGCGGTCCTCTTCTTCGAGAAGCAACGGGAGCTGGACCGGCAGTTGTCCATGCTCCTCGATCTGGAGACGAGGAACTTCCTCTACGGGAGCCTCCAGGTCTTCGGGCGTCCGGACGAAACGACGTTGCGGTTCGCCCGGCAACTTCTGGACCGGATCCCCGCGCGGACCCGGGAATCGTCCGCTGGCCGGTTCCTGAAGGCGCCGGTGGTCGCCGAACGGGCGAGAGCCGAGATTGCCCGCCTCCGCGAGTCCATGCCCGAACTGGAAGCGCAGGTCGAAATCCGCGACGACGTGCAAGGCCTGATGGTTTCGCGCGGCAACGTCCTTGTCGGGAGCGGGGTGACCGTCCCTCCGTCTCGCGCGTATGCGCTCCTCCAACACGAGGTGGGCACCCACGTGCTGACCTACTACAACGGGCGGGCCCAGCGGTTCGCCCAGCTCCGCGCCGGGCTCGCCGGGTACGACGAGACGCAGGAGGGCTTCGCGGTCGTCGCCGAGTACCTCACCGGGGGCCTGACCCGGAAGCGGCTCCGGCTGCTGGCGGCCCGGGTCGTCGCGGCGGACACGCTGGTCGCGGGGGCCTCGTTCGTCGAGACGTACCGTAAACTCACTTCAGATTTGGGTTTCGGCGGCAAGGCGGCGTTCGGCATCGCCGCCCGGGTGCATCGCGGCGGGGGACTGACGAAGGACGCCCTGTATCTGCGCGGATTGCTGGGCGTGCTCGACTACCTGGCCGGGGGTGGGGATTTCGAACCATTGCTGGTCGGGAAGATCAGCGCCCGCCACATTCCCCTGATGCGGGAACTCCTGATGCGCAAGGTGCTCCGGCCTCCTCCGCTGCGCCCCCGCTACCTGGAGGATCCGCTCGCCCAGGCACGGCTGGAACGCGTCCGCGCGGCGCGGTCTCCCTCACAACTGTTGCTCGAATCGCTCAAGGAGAGAACCGGATGAAGATCGGTTTCATGATCAACGACGTCAACACCGAGGAGGCGGGCTACACCACCACCCGGCTCGCGATGTACGCCACGAACCGGGGACACGAGACCTGGCACATCGGGGCTGGTGACTTCGCGTACGGCGTGGACGAAAAAACCCACGCGTACGCCCGCGGGGTGAGCCGACGGCAGTACAAGAGTCTTGAGGGGTTCCTGGCGGAACTCCAGGGCAAGAAGGCGCGCCGCGAACACATCTCGGTAGACGATCTCGACGTCCTGCTGCTGCGCAGCGATCCGTCCACGGAAACGGGCACCCGGTCCTGGGCGGCCACCGCGGGCATCAATTTCGGCCGGATCGCCATGCGGCGCGGAGTGATCGTCCTGAATGATCCGAACGGGCTCGCCAAGGCCACCGACAAGATGTACTTCCAGCTCTTCCCCGAAGAGGTGCGGCCCCGCACGGTCATCTCCCGCGACCGTGACGACATCAAGCACTTCGTCAAGGAGGAAGGAGGGACCGCGGTCCTCAAGCCGCTCCAGGGATCGGGCGGCCGCGGCGTCTTCCTGGTGCGCCCCGGCGATCAGTCCAACCTGAACCAGATGATCGAGTCCATCGTCCGGGACGGCTACGTCATTGCGCAGGAGTACCTGGCGGCGGCGTCCGAAGGGGACACCCGGCTCTTCCTGGTGAACGCCCTGCCCTATCGCTACAAGGGCAGATACTGCGCGTTCCGCCGGGTCCGGACCGGTGACGACATACGCAGCAACATCCACGCCGGCGGCCGCAAGCGGGGGGCTGAGATTGGCGCGGAGGCGCTCCGTCTCGCCGAAATCGTCCGCCCCCGGCTGGTCCAGGACGGGATGTTCATGGTCGGGCTGGACATCGTCGGGGACAAGCTGATGGAGATCAATGTGTTCAGTCCTGGCGGACTCGGCAGCGCCCAGTCCTTCGAGAAGGTCAACTTCAGCGTGGGCGTCATCGAGGCCCTCGAGCGCAAGGTCGAGTACATGAAGTACTACCGCCGCAACTTCGACAACGTGGACATGGCCACGCTGTAGCGGCGCCGGCGCGGCGCTCAGTCGTCGTCGTGTCCGGAACGCTCCAGGCGGACGCGCACGACGCGGGCGGTCCCCCGTTCCGCTTCGAGCACCTCGATCCGCGCACCCTCGAACCGGACCTGGTCTCCCACTTTCAAGAGCCGCCCGAGGCGCGCCGCCAGCAGTCCGGAGATCGTCTCCACGTCGGCGCTGTAGAGCTCGAGGCCCAGTTCCCGGTTGACCCGCTCGATGAGGCAACCGCCCCGGATCCGGTAGGCGCCGGAGCCCTCGGAGACGATCTCGGGCGCCTCCGAATCGAACTCGTCCTGGACGTCGCCCACGATCTGCTCGACCACGTTCTCGAGCGTCACCACCCCGACCACCGAACCGTACTCGTCGTCCACGAGCGCCATGTGCTGGTGGGTCCGCTGCATCTCGCGCATCAGCCGGCTGATGGGGAGGGTCTCGGGCACGTGCCGGAGCGGCCTGGCGATGGACTTGACCTCGAAGTCGTCGGATGGCGCCACGCCCAGCAGGTCCTTGATGTGCACGAGGCTCACCGCATCGTCGAGCGAACCCGTCGAGAGCGGAAGGCGGGTGTGCCCCGTTTCCTTCGCCATGGCAAGGCACTTCGCGAGATCCCACGAGGCGTCCAGGAACGCCACTTCCCGGCGGGGCACCATCACCTGGCGCACCGACATGTCGTCGAAGTGGAACGCCGCGTTCAGGAGCTGCTGCTCGGTGGCCGACAGCTCGCCCGCCTTCCGGCCGAGCCGGATGTTGGCCTGGATCTCGTCCTCGGTGATCACCGGAGTACCGTGGCTCCCGGTGAAGAAGTTGGCGAAAGCCTGGGTCACCTTGATGACGGGCTTGAAGGCGCGCTGCATTCCAGCCAGCGGCCAGACAATGAAGCGCCACAGGCTTCCCCAGTGCGTCGCCCCGAAGGTCTTGGGCAGGATCTCACCCACGAACAGGATGGCCACGGTGAGCACCACGGACACGGCCGGCACCCGGCTGGCCCCCAGAACGCTCGTGGCGTACATCCCGCAGACCGTGGCCCCCGCGGTGTTGGCGACGGTGTTGAGCACCAGGATCGCCGAGGTCGGCTGAGCGATGTTCGTCTTCATCGCGATGAAGCGCTCGGCGAGCCGGGCGTGCCGGCCCTCGGACTTGGCGGCTTCCAGGGTGCTCAGCCGGGTCGAATAGAGCGTCGCCTCGAAGAGCGAGCAGATGCTCGATATGAACACGGTGAGCACCGCCACCAGAATCAGCCCCAACATGAGTGAACTCCCCGGATCTCCGGCGAGCCGCGCTCAGAGGAGATCCGCAAAGATGGTCGCCAGCCCGAGAAAACTCAGGAATCCGACGACGTCCGTAACGGTGGTCAGGAGGATGGAGGACGCCTGCGCCGGGTCCTTCCCCACGACGGTCAGGAACACCGGGATCACGGCGCCCGCGACGCCCGCGATCGCCATGGCGGCGACCATGGCCACCCCGATGACCAGCGCCAGACCGAAGGACCGGCTCCAGGCGTAGACGCTGACACTGCAAACCGCGCCCACCCCGAAGCCGTTGATCGCTCCGGCGAAGAGCTCCTTGACCGCCACCTTGAACACCGACCGCGAAGTGATCTCCTGCACGGCCAGCCCTCGCAGCACGACGGCGAGCGCCTGGCTTCCGGTGTTGCCCGACTGGCCGGCCACCACGGGCAGCAGGACCGCCAGCGCGGTGAACTTCGAGATCGTCTCCTCGAAGATCCCGACCACGGCGGCGGCCACGAAGGCGGTGACGAGGTTGATCTGAAGCCAGGGGAGCCGCTTCTTCACCGCGAACCCGACGCTCGACAGCGCGCGCTCCTCCGCGCTGGCCCCGGTCATGCTGACCAGATCGGAACTGAGTTCCTGGCTGACCTCCTGCATGAGCTCGTTCAGCCGCAACACCCCGATCGGAGCGCCGTCCACGCTCACCACCGGGACGCTCGTCACCCGCCCGCTCTGCATGATCTCGACCACCTGGGAGCGGGGAGCGAATGGCGAAACGGTGATCGGGGCGGACGTGATCACCGAATCAAGAGTCGCTTCCGGGTCCGCGAGCGCAGCCCGATGGAGCGAAACCACCCCGGACAACCGACCCTCGTCATCCACGGCAAAGACGTTGAAGACGGTCCGATCGGAGTCGTCGGTCCGCAACCGCGCGAGCACCGCGCCGACCTTGGCGCTGTGACGGAATGCGGCGATTCTGGGATCCATGAGGCTGCCGGCGGTGGCCTCCGGGAACGCCAGGAGCTTCGACAGTTCCGCGGCGTCCCTGGCCGGCAGGCAAGCCAACAGCTCCTGCCGGGCCGCCGGTTCGAATCCCCGGAGGAGTACGCCGGCAAGGGACGGGGGCAGGCGCACGACCAGGTTGGCGGCCGCAGCGAGGTCCGACGACTTCAGAATCCCCAACGCCCTTGCGGTGCTGAGCGCCCGGAACGCCTTGAGAAACGTCTCGGGCTTCATCGCCGCCAGCAGTTCGGCGGCCTCGCCGTCGGAAACCGATTCCAGGTGGTCCGAGCTCTCGCTGGGATGCCTCTCGACGAAGTCGTGAGCCAGCCGGCTCGCGGCGGCAAGATCAGCCAAGACGACGCTCGGTGTCCGCTGGCCGCGCGCCCACCGCCATTCCGGACACCACCCCGGCGAGGCCGAGCCAGCAGAGCTCGGAGAAGGCAGCCACCAACTCGGTGACCGGACGTGCGCGATCGTGCCCGGCAACCCGGCGAAGCGTCTCCGGGTCGAGGACTCCCACCAGGGCTCCCGTGCGATCCACGACCGGCGTGGGCGTTCCGTCCAACCGCCGGTCGTCGGCCAGGGTCGCGAGCGGTGTTCTTGCCGCAATGGTCGGAACCGCTCGCAGCTCGAGCGAGCCAACCGCCGTGCCTCGCGGCGCCCAGCAAAGCGACACCGTTCTGAGGGCCCCCCGCACCCGCCGGGAACGGTCAAGCACCAGCACCCGTTCGGGGACGATCTGTTCGTGGGCGCCAAGGAAATCGATGGCGCGTTCCACTGTTTGATCCTCGAACAGGGTGAGAACGTCCGACGACGCCGAGGCGCCGGCGGAGTTCTGCGGGTACCCGAGCGCGTCACGGATCGGTGTCGCGACGGCCGGACCCAGGGTGTCGAGGCACTCCTCCCGGATGGCGCCCGGGCAGTGGCGGAGGAGAGCAGCCGCGGTGGGCGGGGAGAGCTCCCCAACCACGGCGGGCCACGTCTCGGGGGACAACTGGACGAGACAGTCGGCGGCGAAGCGCGAGGTGAACAGCGAGAGCACCCGTGCAACGACTTCGGGCGGGGCGTGCCGAAGCAGGGCCGCGGCCTCTCCGCGGGAGCAGTGCTCGAGGACCCGCGCCGCCTCCTCGGGCCGCCGCTCCAGGTGAACGAGGGCCAGGTTCCGAATCGCCGTCGCCATTCAGTCCCTGCGTCCGATCACCACGCACCCTTCGTCGCAGAAGACGCGAGCCGGTATGTGGACGGCGTTCCCGTCGGATTCGATCACGACCGACGTCGCGTTCATGCGCGACACCGTGCCCTCGATCTCGCCGATGCGGACGACATCGCCGACCTGGAAGGCGCGGGAGGCGTAGTGGGACGCCAGGATGTTGGTCACGATGGGACCGGCGCCCACACCGAACGACAGCGCGACCGCGCCGAGCGCCGCGCCGAGAACGACGAGCGCCAGCGAGGAAACGAACCCGGCGCCCTGGAGACCCACCTGCTGCGCGCTGACGATCAGGGTGACGGCCAGGATGCCGCCCCAGGCGAGCCGCGCCAGCGCCTGCGCCCGTTCGCCGCCGGCATCTGCGGATGCGGCCAGAATCCAGTTCTGGGCGAGCCGCGCGGCCACGATTCCAGTGAGGAGCACGGCGAGCGCCAGCACGAAGCTGGGCAGGAAGTGGGCGACCGGCGCCAGCAGGCCGTCGGTGACCGCGAAGGGGAGCGCCTCGACCGCCGCCGCCAGGAACAGCAGGAGAACCACCCAGTACAGGACCCGCCCGACGATGCCCGGCGCTGAGGCCAGGAGGCCGCCGAGTCGCGCGGACTCCATCGATCCCACCCGCGATTCCAGGCCCTTGAGAGGCCCGCGGAGGAGGCGCACCGCCACCAGCCGGCAGAGGCTGGCCAAGCCCCATCCCGCCAGCAGCAGGGCCGCCGGATAGACGAACGCCCACCAGCCTTCCGCGGCTCCCCCGGTGACCGCCTGCCAGAGCCGCGACAAAACGGGAGTCTCCATCATCGCCCGATGGGCCCGCGGTACGCGCCCGACAACATGAGCCGCATCAGAATAGCACCCGTCCCGCGACGGACGGGCGCTGGCCGAACGTCAATCTGGCTCACCATTACCCTCCCAGGGAGTATCGGAACAGCACGCTCTGGCTGAGTTGCGTCTGATCGCTCACCTGGGGCAGCCACAGGAGGTCCACCCGGTAGTCGAGCGACAGGTCCCCGGTCAGTCGCCAACTGAGCGTGCTGCGCCAATCGATCGTGGGTTCGAATCCCGCGCCGAGGTCGCTGAACAGGTCCAGGGTGGTGGTGTAGAGGAACACCCGAAAGCGGAATGCTCCGACCAGGGTGGTCTCGACGCCCTCCGAATTGAAGTCCAGCGCCTGGACGTATTCCACTTCCGGGGTCTCCGGATCGTCATCCAGGAAGAACGCGCCGCCGAAGCGGTTCTGCCGCAGTCCGATTCCCACACGCCAGTCGAGCCGCGCCGCTCGTCCGCGAAGCAGCCGCGCGTTGACGCCCACCCCCTCGCGAATGACCGGTGGGCTGAACGGATCGCCCGTCCTGAAGGTGGTGTTGGCCGGTACGAACTCGAGCTCCCGCCGTCCGTCCGCGTACTCGCGCGCCACGGTCAGGGCTTCGGTCGCGAGAGCGTTCGAATCAAACAGACTGGTCCGGAGACTCAGCCGCACGTACGGCCCGAAACGGGGATTCAACAACCGCGAATACAGAAGGTCAATCCGCAGCCGGTCGCGGGTCTTGCGCCATGGAATCGCCGGCGATGCCTCCGGCTTGATCCGCTCGAATCCCGCTTCCAGCTCCAGGACGCTGCTGAAGACGTTGCCCTCCCGCTCGTAGTTGAGGTACGAATCGAAGGCTCCCTCCGCACCGACGGTTGTCTCGTTCTTCTCGCCCACCACGTTTCGATGCAGGGTGAACGGCGCCGCAAGCCCGATGGCGTACCGGTGAATCCACGCGGATTCGTCGACCGTCTCCCCAAGATCCTCCGCGGTTACGACTCCGGCGCCTCGAAACTGACCCGTCTCGGGGTTCATGACGAGCCTGAAGTGGACGAGGCCGCCTTCGGGAACAACCACCGTGGCGAAGTCGGTCCGTACTCGATAGCTCGAGCCCGGCTTCACGATGCGATAGAGACCCGGAGGCATGAGGGTGGTGAGCAGCGGCTCGCCCTGGAGCCGATCCGCGCCAAAACCGACCACGTAGGGCTGGAGATCGGAGACCCGGATCAGTTCATAAGCGCCGCGATGCGGGAGGTTGCTCTCGTCCACGACCTCGATGCGAAGTCCCCCCCACCGGACCGGGACCAGCGTCGTCGCTCCGGCCGCGACCTGAACGGACAGGGCGGTCATCTGCGGCGTCGGACCGCTGCCGACCAGTACGGTGTAGGCGCCGGGGTGGAGCACGATCCGTCTTCCGTTCCGCCCGATCGCCACCGGTTCGTCGGCGCGCAGGACGAGGGCCTGTGGCTCGCTGTTCCCGTCCGTCATGGCGGGAACGAAGATCGCGCCGAAACCCGGTGGCATCGCAGTCTCGTCTTCGGCGAGTTGCGCCGCCGGCTCCGCGGCCAGCCAGTGGAAGAGGGCCTCCGACGGGGATGGTTGCGCGGCAACGGCGAAGCGCCCCAGGGTCAGCGTCACGACGGCCACGAGCAGGAGGCGCGAGCCATCCCGGCTCACCACCACTGGCCCCGGCGGGGGGTCGGGCGGATCCATCGAAGCGGGCCGCGCGGACGACCGCTCGCCGGAACCTCGCGGACGGGATTCGGCGGTCGCGGCATCAGCGGTTTCCGCCATCTTGAGACGGTTCGGTCCGGGCTCGGGTCACATCCGGCAGCGGCGCCGGGCCCGGCCGGCCCTATGGGATCGCTTTTGCGCCGCGACCGGGCGACGGCTCCGGATCCACCACCCGGACGCTGCGCGCCCGAAACCCGCCCGCAATCTTGAGCAGCTCGAACTCCACCGCCTGACCCTCGATCAGGAATCCCGGCTCCCGGTCAGCGAGCGCGCTGCTCGGTACGTGGACATCCGGTCCCTCGAAGCGCTGGATGAACCCCTCCCCGCGCTGGCGGTCGTACCACTTGACGGTTCCTTCGGCCATGGTCCCGGATTCTGCCACGGCAGTGGCCTCAGACCGCCGATTCGGCCGGCTTCCGCCAATCGGTATGGGGCGCGCGGTTGTGGGCGAACCACTGCCAGAGGAGCCGTCCGTAGGTGGTGGGACGCGCCCCGATCTCCTCGAAGAAGGGCCGGAGCAGGAAGTGGAGCGCCCGCAGGTTGTAGAACGGCACGCGGGGAAAGTAGTGGTGCTCGAGGTGATACGCCGACCAGAGGAACGCGACGTCCCAGAACCGCGAGGGCCGGAGCACGCTGCCCCAGAGCGCGGGGTTGCCGGGTTCGATGTCGTAGTGCTGGCCCAGCCGGTTCACCGTGAACGCCACCGGAAACACCAGGAACACCGGGACGAGGTAGGCCTTGAAGGCCGCGAAGAACCCGCCGGCGGCGATGAGGACGGCGAGGATGGCCAGGTGGCCGGCCACGGTCAGCCTCCGCTCCCGGGCGATCGCGCGCCGTACTTCGTCCGGATAGCCGGCTGTCTCGTTCCGCGCCGCCCGGAAGTAGATGGGGATGAGGGCCGGGGTCAGGTAGAGCGCCTTGAACCAGCGCGCGTTGCGTTTCGGCGACAGCCAGTGCCGCTTCGGATCCGCCTCGGCGTCGCCGAGCTGGGCGTGGTGGTCGAGGTGCCAGCGGGTGAACTGGGTCGCCGAGATTCCGCTCGGGAACGCGTACAGGTGACGGAGCACCCGGTAGCCGGGATGTCCGCCGGCTCCGAAGACCAGCTCGTGCACCACCTCGTGCAACATCACGGTGAAGTTGAAGACCGTGAACCCGACGACCAGGGAAGCCGGCAGCCAGATCCACCACTCGGAAGCACTCCACGCGATGGCGCCGCCGCCGAAGAGCAGGAGGAATTGCCAGCCCAGCACCAGGAAGTGCAGCAGGGGGCGCCGCTGATGGAGCCGTCTCAATTCCTCGGCCGGCACCGCGGCGGCCAGCCGGGCGCGCAGGTCACCGGTCTGGTCCGCCCAGTAGGAGCGTCGCTTGGACTCGGATGACACGGTTTGCCGCATGGTACTTCCGGGGGGGCGGTCACGGGCGCCTGCCGGCCGTCACACTATGATCGGTTCCCGCCATCGGCAGCCTGGAGAAACCCCATCACCGCGTACCGCGCCCGCCCCTTCTCGCGTAGCGGCGAGCAGCGGGAAGTCCCGCGCGGCGGCTCCGGCCTGGCCGGCGCCTGCCGCCGGCTGGACGGACGCGGCTACCCGGCCTACCGCGATCTCGAGGGGGAGTGGCCCGTCGGCGACGGGGTCACCGTATTCGTGGACCGGGTGGCCCGCGATCCCTTCGCCCCTCCCTCCCGCATCCGGGTCCGGATGGAAGGAGAGACCGCCGGCGTTCCCGCCGCGCTCGTTTCCAACCGGGCGCGCCAGACCGCCCTCGCCGACTTCCTGGCTCGGGAGTTCCGCCGGGCGATTCCCCGTGCGGGAAGTTCGGCGGGCTCCGGCCACAGCGGCCAGATCCGGATCGACGCGGGCGGCCAGGAGGTCCTCGAACGCACCGCCATCCGCATCTCCGGCGATCCTTCCGGCCCGGGCTTCGTCGAAGCCCGCGTGGAAGTGGGTCTGCCGGCGGCCGGGCGCCGGATCCTGGGCCACCGGGCCGCCGACCTGCTGACCCGTGAGCTTCCTGAAGTCGCGGGGCGGGCACTCGTGCTCCGGAGCCTTCCCGAGGGGGCGGCGGAGTCGTTCGTGAACGCGGTCGAGAACCAGCACCATCTTCAATCCCAACTCGAATCCCGCAACCTCGCCGCCTTCGTGCCCGACGGGGCGATCCTCCCGCGCACCCACGGCGCGAGCGAACGCCCTCTCGTTGGCGGGGCTGTTCCCTTCGAGAGCCCGGCATCGCTCCGGGTGACCCTGTCCCTGCTCCACCCCGGAAACGGCCCCCGGGAGATCCACGGAATGGGCATCCCGGAAGGGGTGACGCTCATCGTGGGCGGCGGCTTTCACGGCAAGTCCACGCTGCTCCAGGCGCTCGGTCGGTCGGTGGTCCCCCACGTCCCCGGGGACGGGCGGGAGCTGGTGGTCACCCGCGCGGACGCGGTGACCATCCGCGCCGAGGAGGGACGCGCGGTGTCCTCGGTGGACGTGAGCCCCTTCATCCGCGAGCTTCCCGGCCGGCGCGCCACCACCGCGTTCAGCACGGAGAACGCGAGCGGCAGCACCTCGCAGGCCGCGTCCATCGTCGAGGCGCTGGAAGCGGGGTCCCGGCTCCTGCTGATGGACGAGGACACCTCGGCCACCAACCTGATGATCCGGGACGCCCGGATGCAGGCCCTGGTGGCGCGGGAGGCGGAACCGATCGTCGCGCTGCTGGACCGGGTGCGGGAGCTCCTCGAACACCACGGCGTTTCCACCATCCTCGTGATGGGGGGTTCCGGGGACTATCTCGACGCCGCGGACACCGTGATCCAGTTGGCGGACTACCGGCCGCGCGAGGTGACCGCCCAGGCTCGGGAGGTGGCCGCGCGCTATCCGACCCGGCGGTCCCCCGATGCCGGGGCGGCCGGTTTCCACGGGCGGGAGCGCTGTCCCGAACCCCGGAGTTTCGACCCGGCCGGCCGCAAGGGGACTCCGCGAATCCGGGCCACCCGCCGCGATTTCCTCCTCTACGGAGAGGAGGAGGTGGACCTCAGGGCGGTGGAGCAGATTTTCGACGAGAGCCAGACCCGGGCCGCCGGGTACGCGATGGCGGCCGCTGCGCGGGACTTCCCGGGGCTCCCGGTCCGCGAGCTCCTCGATTCCCTCGACGCCCGGCTCGACGAGGCGGGACTCGAATCGCTGACCTCCGAGGGCCCCGCCGGCGCCCACCCCGGCCGGCTGGCCCGTCCCCGCCGCTACGAGATCGCCGCCGTGCTGAACCGGCTCCGCCGGGGCCGCTTCAAAAGCCGATCCTCACGAACCTCAAACCAGTCCGAAGGGAGTCACTGACATGCCGAAGAAGAGTCTCAGCCTTGCCATCCTCGGGGCGCTCCTGACAGCGGGCGTCGCCGGCGCCCAGACGAATCCGCTCTGGGGAGAAACGAAGGTCAAGAACTACCTGCCGCACATGAGCTGGACGGAGGTCGAGGACCTCCTCACGCGCACCGACATGGTGATCATGCCGGTGGGTTCGCTGGAACAGCACGGGCCGCACCTCCCCATCGGCACCGACTTCCTGAACGGCATGGAGCGCGCCAAACTGGTGGCTCAGCGAACCGACGTGCTGGTGGCGCCGATCCTCTTCGTCGGCAACGCGCCCTATCACCTGGGTTTTCCCGGCACCGTCAGCCTGCCGGCGGAAACGATCCAGCACGTCTACTTCGAGGCCGCCCGGAGCCTCATGCGGCAGGGCTTCAAGCGATTCCTGATCCTGAACTCGCACGGGGGCAACCGGGTCATCTCCCAGTACATCGCCGACCGCATCAACCACGAGACGGAGGGGATCGCGGTCGAGCTGGGCGCCGCGTCGGCGCCGTTCCGCCAGCAGACGCAGGCCGAACCGGAGTCCGGCGAACCCGTCTTCGATCGGCACGGGGGCGTCGGGGAGACGTCGAGTTCGCTGTATCTGATCCCCGATCTGGTGGATCTTTCGAAGGCGCGGGCGGCCACCCTCACCATGCCGGAACACCTGGAGCGCATGGTCCCCGAGGTGGTCGCGGGCGACCCCACCGCCCTCCGCGTATTCCTCGCCGAGAACCTCAAGGCCGAGGAGACCGGCAAGGGCACCTCCACCCGGGAGATCACCGACACCGGCGTGTGGAGCGTGCGCGACCTGGAGGAATCGAGCGTGGAGCGCGGCCGCCGGGGGGCCGAGGCCTTCGTCGAGGCCGCGGTCGCGTTCATCGAGCGCTGGAAAGAGCTGCGTCCGATGGAGTAAACCGGCTGCTAGGGTTCGCCCCGCCGAACAATGCCTCCCATCCCCACCCACAGCCTGCTGCTCGCCGTGCCGCTGGCCGGGGCGGCGTGCTCGGGCTCCGAGGCGCCGCAGGTTCAGCCGGCCGAGCGCCTGCTGATCGACGGCGGCACCGTGGTGGTCATGGACGACGCCGGGACCATCCTCGAAGGCGGCGCGGTGCTCGTCGAGGGCGACCGGATCGCGGGGCTCTTCGACCGGGCAGCGCCCCGGCCGCCCGGGATCCCCACGCTCGACGCCACCGGCCAACTGGTCATCCCCGGGCTCATCAACACCCACGGGCATGCCGCGATGTCCCTGCTCCGCGGGCTCGCGGACGACCTGCCGCTGATGGAGTGGCTGGAACAGAACATCTTCCCGGCCGAAGCCGAACTCGTGGCGCCCGACTTCGTCTATTGGGGAACGCTCCTGTCATCCATCGAGATGCTGAAGAGCGGGACGACCACCTTCACGGACATGTACTACTTCCCGGACGACGTTGCCCGGGCGACGATCGAGGCCGGGATCCGCGCGGTAGTCGGCCCCAATGTGATCGGCTTCCCTGCCCCCGATTTCGAGACCCCGGAGGAATCGCTCGCCGAGGCGGACGCCTTCATGGAGCGGTACCGGGACCATCCGCTCCTCATCGCCGGCACCGCCGCCCACGCGCTCTACACCACTCCCCTGGAGCCCACCCGGGCCGCCTTCGAGGTCGCGGAGCGCCACGACGCTCCCTTCCAGATCCACGTGGTGGAAGCCCGCGACGAGGACGAGCGGATCGAGGCGGCGATCGGCATGCGCACGATCGACGCGCTGGACTCCATCGGGGCGCTGCGGCCGGGAACGGTCCTCGCGCACGGCACCTACCTGTCGGACGAGGACATCCGGAGAGTCGCGGCGGGAGGCGCCGGGGTGGCCCACAACCCGGAGAGCAACATGAAGCTCGGCGGCGACCGGGCGGCCCCGGTCGAGGCGCTGCTCGCCGCCGGGGTGCCGGTGGGTCTCGGCACCGACGGCCCGGCGAGCAACAACGACCTCGACATGTTCGGCGAGATGGACACCGCCGCGAAGCTCCACAAGTTCGCGACCGGCGATCCGACCGCGCTGCCGGCCGAGACGGTCTTCCGGATGGCCACGACCTACGGCGCGCGGGTGCTGAACCAGCAGGACCACATCGGCTCACTCGATGTCGGCAAGAAGGCCGACATCGTGCTGGTGGAGACCCGGCGCGCCGGGATGACGCCGCTCTATCGCCCCTACTCGCAGCTCGTCTACGTCACGCGCGGCAGCGACGTCCGCACCGTGCTCGTCAACGGGCGCATCGTCGTGCGCGACGGCGAGATCACCACCGTGAACGAGGACGAGGTGATGGAGAAGGCCCGCGGGTTCGCGGATCAGATCCGCGAGGTGGTGGCGCGGGTGAAGGCCCAAGCCAGGTAACGGCCGGGGGTCGCCGAAGGGAACTGTCCGGGAGAGAAATGGTCACAATAAACTTGCAAATTCGGAATATCACTCCATAATTGCAATGTTTTGATCATCCCGAGACGGCTCGAGACCCGGATTCGGGAGTACCTCGCCATCTTCCCCGCGGTCTCTGTAGTCGGCCCGCGGCAGGCCGGAAAGACCACCCTCGCCCGGGCCATCGCGGACTCCCAACGTGGTGGGAGTCCGGATTCCGCGAGCCCTCCAAGCCGCTACCTCGATCTCGAGAACCCTCGGGATCGGGCCCGGCTGGCCGACGCCCGGTCGTATCTTCTGGGTCAGTCCGGACGCCTGACCGTTCTCGACGAAATCCACCGCACTCCGGACCTTTTTCCGGTGTTGCGGGGAGTCATCGACGAACGGATTCGCGCCGGTGAGGGCGCCGGTCAATTCCTCCTCCTGGGGTCCGCGTCACTCGAGCTCCTGCGGCAGGCCGGAGAAACGCTTGCGGGACGGGTCGGCACGGTGGAACTCGGACCGCTCGACGCGGGGGAAGTCGGCCGGGAACACGAAGTCCTGCTCTGGATCCGCGGCGGCTTTCCCAGGAGTTTCCTCGCGAAGAGCGACCGGATCAGCGCCGTGTGGCGCGATGAGTTCGTGGGGACCTACCTCGAACGGGATGTCCCGCAGTTCGGACCGCGCGTGCCGGCCGAGACACTGCGCCGATTCTGGACGATGCTGGCCCACACGCAGGGAGCGGTGTGGAACGCGGCGCCATTCGCGCGCAGTCTGGCGCTCGACGGGAAGACCGTCGCCCGCTACCTGGATCTCATGGTGGACCTCCTGCTGGTGCGCCGCCTCCCGCCGCTCCACGCCAACGTGCGGAAGCGCCTCGTGAAATCACCGAAGGTCTATCTGCGCGACAGCGGCCTCGTCCATACCCTGCTGCACC
The DNA here is from genome assembly GCA_022820545.1 of Acidobacteriota bacterium. Taxonomy (GTDB): domain Bacteria; phylum Acidobacteriota; class Vicinamibacteria; order Marinacidobacterales; family Marinacidobacteraceae; genus Marinacidobacterium. Next base: position 83,137 of record JAJEFG010000023.1, read on the forward strand.
TCGACGATCAGGAGGCGGTGATCGGCCATCCGGTGGCGGGGTTGACCTGGGAAGGGTTCATCATCGAGAACGTGTTGCGAGCAGCGCCCGCGCGTACCGAGGTGGCCTACTACCGGACGGCGACGGGAGTGGAGGTGGACCTGGTTCTGGATCTGCCGGATCGGGAACGCTGGGCGATCGAGATCAAGCGTGGTCCCGCCCGCGCCAGCCGAGGGTTGCGGGTCGCGCTCGAGGACATCCGCGCCGACCGGGGAATCCTCCTCCACGGCGACCGTGACCGGTTCCCGCTTGGCGGCGGCGTCGAGGCCATGACGCTCCACGCCCTGGTGGATGAGCTCGCTGCGCTCGCTTGAGCGCTTGGGGAACGGTCTCTCAGGCGTTGCGGACCTCAGCCAGCAACGCCAGCACCTCGTCGTGGAGGGCGCCGTTGGTGCTCAGCGCGTTCGGCCCGTGAATGGTGCGGTTGCCGTCCCAGTCGGTGAACCGGCCGCCCGCCTCCTCGAGGATCGGCAGGAAGGGACTCGAGTCCCACGCCTTCATCTCGGGATCGAGGCCGATTTCGGAGCGCCCGGTGCACACCAGCGCGTGGCCGAAGGCGTCGCCCCAGGTGCGGCGGACGGCACCCTGCGCACCGACCGCGTCCCAGATGGGACCGATGGTCGCCGGATCGGTGGTGGTGGCGAGGGCGTTACCCATCTCCGTCACCTTGGAGACGCGCGCCGGGCGGCCGTTCCAGAAGGCCCCCTCGCCGCGGGCGCCGGTGACCATCTCGCCGAGCCCGGCGATGTTGCACACCCCGACGACGGCCTCGTCGTTGATCTCGAGGCCGATGAGCATCCCGAAGAGCGGCACCCCGTGGATGAACGAGGTCGTGCCGTCGATGGGATCGAGGATCCAGCGGTGCGCCGGGTCGGAACCCGACTCGCCGTCCTCCTCCCCGAGGATCCGGTGGCCGGGAAACTTCGCCTCGATGCGCTTGCGGAGCAGGCGCTCGCCGGCGATGTCCGCCTCGGTGACCGGCGTCCGGTCCGGCTTGTGTGAGACGCCCACCCCCACCTGGAAGTGGCTCATGATGAGGCGGCCGGCTTCCCAGCCGATCTCGGTGGCGAATTCGAGCAGTTCGCGGGTGCTGGCCGGGGCCTTCTCGTTCATGTCCTGCGTGTCTCCTCCCCCGCCGGGTCGGCCGGGCGGCGCGAACTATGTCACGCGGAAGTTCGCCGACCGGGATGCGGGTCCCTCGAAATCAGGGATTTGACGGCCTTTCCACGCCCGATTCACGGCGGCCTCATCGGTCAGGAAAAGGCCTCCGACGCCGCCCGGTTCCGAAAGGTGCGCGGGACGCCTCCGCAAGGTAAATTCGACCGGTTATGCGCTTCCCGGCTTTTCCCCTGTTCACCCTCGGCGCCCTGCCTCTCGTGGCCGGGCTCAGCCTGGGCGCCGAAGACGAATCGGCGACCGGCGCCCGCATCGGCCGCGCGTTTTCCACCATAGAGGCGCCGGCCATCGACGGCCGGCTCGACGAGGACGTCTGGGCGGCCGCCGAGCCGCTGACCGACTTCATCCAGGCGGAACCCTTCGAGGGCCAGCCCGCCACCGAGCGGACCGAAGTGCGCATCCTCTTCGACGACGAGGCGGTCTACATCGGCGCCATGCTCTACGACAGCGACCCGTCGGGGATCATCGCCACCGACGCGCGCCGTGACTCCAACCTGCAGGACACGGACTCCTTCCGGGTCGTTTTCGACACCTACCACGACCTCCAGAACGGCTTCGTCTTCGGGACCACGCCGGCCGGACTCGAGTACGACGGCCAGTTGAGCAACGCCGGCGGCGGGGGCGGCGGCGGGGGTGGCGGGCCCATGTTGCGGGCCCGAACCGGTTCCGGCGGCGGCTTCAACGTGAACTGGGACGCAAGCTGGACGGTGGCCACGCAAGTGACCGACGAGGGCTGGTCGGCGGAGTTCGCGATCCCGCTGCGGACCCTCCGCTACGGCGCCAGCCCCCAGACCTGGGGTATCAACTTCCACCGGAACATCCGCCGGAAGCGCGAAGACGACTACTGGTCCCCGGTCGCCCGGATCTACGACCTCTACCGGCTCTCCTCGGCGGGCGAACTCCACGGGCTCGAACTCAGAAGCCCCCGGAACTTCCAGATCACCCCGTACGCGCTCGGCGCCGCCGGACGCGACTACGCGGTCGAGGTCGAAGGCCAGACCAACACCGACTTCGGAGTGGACGCCAAGGTCGGGCTCACGCCGAGCCTCAACGTCGACCTCACCTACAACACCGACTTCGCCCAGGTCGAGGTGGACGACCAGCAGATCAACCTCTCGCGCTTCAATCTCTTCTTCCCGGAGAAAC
>JAJEFG010000070.1 GCA_022820545.1 Acidobacteriota bacterium
GCGGAGCACCGCGGTGCCGGTCTGGAGACCGGCGTTCCAGGCCGTACGCGCTTCAGAACCGGTAGCGGATCTGGCCCGTGACCTGGCGGCGGAGGACGTCGCCGAAGATGTGGTTCTGGATCTCCTGGTTCAGCACGTTGAGCACCTGGACGGACGGCTGGACGCGGCCGTCGAACAGGCGCACGCGGAGGCTGGCGTTCACCATGGTGAACGCCTCGGTCCAGCCGTGGAACCGCTCGTTCAGGACGTCGGTCCAGTAGGAGCGGTCGCTGTAGTTCAGCGAGGCCCCGAACGTCCAGGGGCCGGAGGTGGCGTCGAACCCGGCGTTCACCCGGTGGGCGGCCGGAATGCTGATCTCCTCGCCGTCGAACCCCTTCGCCTCGGGTTCGGACTGCCACGAGTAGTTGACGTACCCCCCGACGCCGCCGCGGCGGCCGTTCAGCCCCACTTCGAAGCCGGACTCGCGGATGGACTCGCGGTTCACCCAGCTCAGCGTCGCGGGGAGCTCGAGGCCGGTCGTCGCGCCCAGGATGTCCACGAGCACCGCCGGATTCACCGCGATGGCGGCGACCGGACGCGGCAGCGTCCCGGGCGGCAGGCGCCGGGCGAGACCGCCGACGAACTGCTGCACCCCGGCGAACGCCTGGTTCCAGCCCGGGGGCGGATTCGCGGTGGACCAGAGTTCCGTGGTGGTCGCGTCGATGACGTCCCGGCGCTCGTTGACATAGACGGACGCGCTCGCGCCGATCCAGTCGTTCAGCGCGCCGGCCCAGCCGGCCTCGTAGGCGACGAGGCGCTCCGCGAGCAGCTCCGGGTTGCCGGCCAGGTGGAGCGGGCTGAAGAACCCGACCGGCGCCGGCAGCAGCGCCTCCGGTATCCGGTTGCCTCCCGGCAGGCTCCGAAAGAAGGGTCGCAGATCGAATCGCACGCCGTTCCCCACCCCGAAGTCCGCGTACGAGCTGCGCAGCGACGGGGAACGGAACGCCTGGTTGTAGGACACCCGGAAGGCCTGGTCCGGCGCGGGCTTGAAGATGAGGGTGGTCCGCGGGGAGAGGATGAACTCGTCGAGGATGCTCACCCGGTCGGCGCGGACGCCGGCGATCCAGCGCCAGCGGTTCCCGAGGAAGATCTCGTCGTTCAGGTAGAACCCCTGTTCGTTCCGGTCCTCCGCGTTGGGGGCGATCCCCATGTCGACCTTGATCCACCGCAGGTTTCCGCCGTAGGAGAGGACGTGACGGCCGCCGAGAACCCGGGTGTCCTTCACGCTCAGGTCGTAGGTGTCCTGGTCGCTGTGCCCGGTCAGGAGCTCATCGGGCCTGCTGCGCACCAGCAGCGACCGGATGTCCATGCGGGACGAGTTCACGAAGGCCCCGATCTCCAGCGCGTCCCGCTGGTACTGCACCCGTCCCCAGGCGATCCGCGAGCCGGGTTCGAAGCCGAACGGGCCGAGCGCGGTATAGAAGACGCCCTGGTTTCCGCCGTAGCCGCCGGACAGCTTCACCCGGGCGTCTCCCGGGGTGTCCCAGTCCGCCCGGAAGTCCACTTTCGGGGTCCGGGACTCGAGTCCCTCGATCGACGGGTAGGGGGTTCCCGTCCCGTTGGGGATCTCGCCGACCGGGCGGGCGAACGCGTCCGAGCCGCTGAAGCTCACGCTGAACCGGTAGGCGAAGGTGTCGCTGACGGCCGCCGCGTGGGTCAGGGCGCCGGAGAAGCTGTTCCCGGGATCCATGGGGCTTCCGGTGACGTTCCGGTCGAACGTGCCGAACCGGAGATCGAGCGTCGTGCCCGCGGCGTCGCGCGGCGCCTTCGAGATCATGTTGATCACCCCGGTCATGGCGTTCGCCCCCCAGACGACCGAGGCGGGACCGTTCACGACCTCGATCCGCTCCAGGCTGTCGAGGTCCCCCGACAGCATGCTCCAGGCGACGGCCCCGTATTCCTGGTGCACCGGCCTGCCGTCCACCAGGACGAGCTGGTGGCGGGCTCCGGTAATGGAGGAGGAGCGGCTCGTGACCGTGTACGAGGAGTTCGTCATCCGGGTCACGTTCACCCCCGGCGCCTGCCGGAGCGCTTCCGCGTAGTCCGACCCCGCCTGGGCCTCCAGTTGCTCGCTGCCGATCACCGTCACCGCGGCGGGCGCGTTCACGATCTCCTGTTCGACGCGGGACGCCGAGACCACCACCTGGTCGGTGAAACGGGCCGCGGGAGCGTCCTCCCCGGCCTCCTGCGCCTCGCCGGCCGGGCGCGCCGCCTCTTCGGCGCCCTCTTCCTGCTGTTCTTCCTGCGCGGCGCCCGGCGCCGCGAGCAGCACGAGCGGCAGCGCGGCGGCGAGCGGCAGGAACCATCCCCTTGCTTCTCGAGTCCCCATGACTTTGATGTCCTCCTTGGACAAGACGGTGCGGCCGCCGTGCCGGACACGGCCGGCCGCGTGGAAAGATCTCCCGCGCCCGGCGTGCGGCCGGGCGGACGGGTGGTCGGTTCGGATCATCGGCCGGGCGCCAGCCGGTAGAGCGCCGGCACCAGCAGCAGGGTCACGAGCGTCGCGAACGCTACCCCGAACGAGAGCGAGACCGCCATCGGGATGAGCACTTGCGCCTGCACGCTCCGCTCGATCATCAGGGGCGCCAGTCCCCCGCAGGTGGTCACCGAGGTGAGGATCACGGGCCGGAAGCGGAGCGGTCCGGCCGCGAGCGCCGCGTCCCGGACCGACATGCCCTCGCGCCGGCGGCGGTTGATGAAATCGAGGAGCACCAGGGAGTCGTTCACCACGATCCCGGTCAGCGGCACCATGCCGATGAAGCTGGTCAGCGACAGCGGCAGGCCGACCACCGCGTGGCCGAAGACCGCCCCGGCGAGTCCGAACGGGACGGCGGCCATGATCACGAAGGGTTGCAGCCACGAGGAGAGCGGAATCGCGAGCAGCATGTAGATGAGGATGAGGCCGAGGAGCAGGTTTCTCCGGAGCGCCGTCATGGTCTCCTGCTGGTCGCCGGCGGCGCCGACGACCTCGAAACCGAGCCCCGGGAACCGTTCGCGGACCTCCGGGAGCATCCGGTCCCGGACCCCCGTGACCAGCGCGCCCGGGGACGCCACCCCCGGATCCACCGTAGCCTGCACGGTGACGGCGCGCTGGCCGTCCACCCACTGGATCACGGCCGGGCCGCGCTCGGACGAGATGTCCGCGACCTCGCCGATCGCCGTCACCCGGCCGTCGCCCCGCCGTACCCGCATCCCGGCCACCGCGTCGAGGCTCCGCCGCTCCGGTTCCGGGTAGCGCAGGATCACGCGGATCTCGTCGTTTCCGCGCTGGATCCGCTGGATCTCCTCGCCGTGGAAGGCCTGCCGGAGCTGCCGGCCGAGGTCCGCGGCGCCGACCCCTGTGGCGGTGCCGCCGGGGCGGACCCGAGCGACCAGCTCCGGAGCCGGACTCTCGAGGTCGTCCGAGACCGCGATGACTCCGGGGGACTCCCGCAGGAGCGCCTGGAGGGCGAGCGAACCGGCCGCGATGTCTTCCGGCCGGTCGCCGCGGATCCGGACCGCCACGTCGGACCCGTCGCCGATGGCCGACGTGAAGACGGTGGCTTCGCCGCCGTGCGGGAGCGAGCCCAGCAGCGCCCGCAGCCGGTCCGCGATCCGGCGGGGCGCCACCTCGGCGCGCTCCTCGGCGGGCGCCAGTTCCCAGATGAGCTGCCCGATCGTCGGACGCGCGCTGTCCTCCCCTCCACGGGCGCCCAGCGGGAACCGCTGCCCGACCAGGACGGCGAGGTTCTTCTGCGGATCGACCCCGTGTTCGGACTGGAACTCGCTCCGGACCCGCCCGATGGCGGCTTCGATCTCCTCCACGATTTCCAGCGTGGTCGCGGCGGTGGCGCCCGGCGGCAGCGACACCTGGACCCTCACCGCGTCGGTGTCGAAGGGCAGGGCGGGCTCCACCGGAATCCAGCGGCCCCGGATAAGGCCGAGCGACAGCGCGAGCGACACCACCCCGAGGGCCACGGCCGCCGCGGGGTTGTCGACGCACCAGCGGAGCGCCGGCCGGTAGAGGACCGCCACCGTCCCGTCGAGCGCCGCCTGCACCCGCTCGCGGATTCGGGCGAGCCGCCGGCTGGGCCGGACCCCGAGTCCCCCGTGCGCCAGGTGGTGGGGCAGGATCCAGGCGGCGTCCAGCAGCGAGAAGGCCAGCACCGGAATCACGATGCGGGGGAGCGTCCCGGCGAGTTCCCCCCAGACGCCCGGCAGTCCGAGCAGCGGCGCGAAGGCCGCCATGGTGGTGAGGACCCCGAAGGAGGCCGGGAACAGCACCTGCCGGACCCCGCGGACCGCCGCCTCCCCGGCGCCCCCGGGCTGCCCGGTGATGTGCCGCTGGACGTTCTCCCCGACCACGATGGCGTCGTCCACCACGATCCCGAGGGTGACGATGAAACCGAACATGCTCAGCATGTTCACGGTCACGCCGAGTCCCGGCATCATCAGGAAGGCGCCGAAGAAGGCCACCGGCAGTCCGGCCGCGGTCCAGACCGCGACCCGGGTGGAGAGGGTGAAGAAGAGCACCAGGAAGATGAGCGCCAGCCCCTGCAGCCCGTTGCGGACCAGGACGTCCATGCGGCTCTCGAAGAGGCGCCAGGCGTCGGCCCAGGACGTGAGCGAGAGCCCGGGAGGCAGGGCGGCGGCGAGTTCCCCGACTTCCGCCTGCACCGCGGTCACGGTGTCGAGCAGCCGGGCGCCGGGGGCGAGCATCACCTCGAGGAAGATGGCCGGCTCCCCGTTCATCCGCGCCACCCGCTGGACGTCGGCGAAGCCGTCGGTCACGGTGGCGACGTCCCCGACCGTCACCACCCCGCCGTCCTCGGCGGCGACGAGGGGGATCCGGGCGAAGGCGGCGGCGTCGGCCGCCTGGGCCTCGGTCCGCAGCCGCACCTCGCGGTCCGGCGTGCGGACCGAACCCGCCGCGATGTCGGCCGAACCCCTCCGGATCGCCGCCGCCACCTGGTCCAGGGTGAGACCGAAGCGGGTGAGCAGGCGTCCGGAGACCTCGACGGCGATCTCGTAGTCCCTGCCGGAGGCGATCACGACCGCCGCGACCCCGGAGACGCCGGTGAGTCCCTCCCGGACCAGGTGCGCCGCCTCGGTGAGCGCGCGCTCGTCGGCGTCGCCGTGGATGGCCACCCTGAGCAGCAGGCGCCGCGCCGCGGCTTCCGTGATCACCGGCTCCTCCGCATCCTGCGGCAGGTTCTCGATGGACTCGATCCGCTCGCGCACCTCGTCGCTCACGGTCTGGAAGTCGGCCCAGTGCTCGAGTTCCACGGTGAGCACTCCGACGCCCGGACGGGCGGTTCCGGAGATCTCCCGGATCCCCTCGGTGTCCCGCAGGCGTTCCTCCATGGCGGCGAGCACGTTCGCCTCGATCGTCTCGGCGCCGGCGCCCGGGAAGGCCGTGCGGATGGTCACCGTGGACGGCGGCGTCTCCGGGAGGAGCTCCTGCGGCACGCCGCCGATCGTGAGGAGGCCGCCGAGCGCGATTCCGAACAGGAGCAGGTTCGCCGCCACCCGGTTGTCCACGAACCAGCCGATCACCCCGCCGGACCGGGGACCGCCGCCCGGAGGGGTGGGGACGGCGGCCTCCGGCACCCGGCGCTACCGGAGCGGGCGGCGGCCGGCCGGGACGGGAATCACGCGCCGCCGGAATCGAGCTTCCGCATCTCGGCGACGATCAGGACCGCCGGAATGAGGAACAGGAGTCCGATGCTCGCGAAGGCGAGGCCCGCGGTCAGGCTGATGACCATCGGAACCGTGAACTGGACCATCTCGCTCTTGTCGTAGAGGAGCGGCAGGAGACCCACGATCGTGGTCGCGCTCGTGATGACGATGGGGCGCGCGCGGTCCCGGGCGGCGGCGGAGATGGCGGCGATGACCGGGAGGTCCGGATTCGTCCGCCGCATGGCGTTGTACCGGTCCATCAGGATCAGGGTGTCGTTCACCACGACCCCGGAGACCGCCACGAGGCCGAACAGGGACACGTAGTTCAGTTCGTAGCCGAGCACGAAGTGCCCGAGGACCGCGCCCACGCCGGCCATGGGCAGGCCGGCGAGCGCCAGGAAGGGCTGCGCGAGGCTCCGCATCTGGGCGGCGAGCAGGCCGAAGACCGCGAGCATGGCGAGCGGGAACGTCCAGGCGAGCGTTCCGGCGGTCTGCGCGCTCTGACGGGTGGAACCGGCTGCCACCACCTCGAGCCCCGGGTGGCGGTCGACAAGCGCCGGGAGGATGTCCCTGCCCACGGCCCGCCGCACCCGGAGGCCGCTTTCGATCTCCGGGTCGTAGAAGGCGGTGACCGTGGCCGCGCGGCGCCCGTCGAGCCGCGTCAGCGTCGCGTAGTCCTGGGTCTCGGTGATGCTCGCGACCGTGGAAAGCGGGGTTTCCTTCCGCTCGCCGAGGGAGATGCGCTCGTCGAGCAGGTCCCGCAGACTGCGGCGGCGTTCCGCCGGGTAGCGGACGACGACCCGGATCTCGTCCGGCCCGCGCTGGATGCGCTGCGCCTCGGCGCCGAAGAACGCGTCCCGGAGCTGGTTGGCCAGCAGGCGGGGCGTCAGTCCGGCCAGGAAGCCGGCCTCGTTCAGCTGGAGGTCGTAGCGCCGGGCGCCGGGAGCGAGCGTGTCGTGCACCTCCCGCATGGCCTCGATGTCGAGGGCGGCGTCGCGCAACTCGTCCACCGCACGGGCGACGACCTCCAGATCGTCGTGCGCCAGGGTGTACGAGACGCTCGGAGAGAACAGGTCCGCGCTGGTCACGAAGTGGACCCGCTCCGCGCCCCGGATCACGCCCGCCCGGGCCCGCCAGAACCGCAGGAAGTCCAGCTCGTCCGCCGGGCGCGGCGTGGGAGCGAACTTGACCTCCACCGTGGCCAGGTGCGTTCCTTTCGGGTAGTTCCGGGTCCCCACCATCGCCCGCTGGGGCAGCCGCTGCCCGACGAGCACCGCGACGGATTCGATCTGGCCGCCGCCGACCGCCTGATCCGCGGCCCGGGCGGCCCCGGCGAGCTGTTCCGCCGCGGCCGCGGTGGTCCGGGCCGGGGTTCCCGCGGGCATGGTGATTTCCGCCGTCAGGCGGTCGGCGCCCAGGCTGGCGGGGAACGGATTGATCGGGACCGCCTCGACGACGACGAGCACCACCGTCAGCACGACCGCCGCGGCCACCGCGGCGATCACCGTGAACGGCGCGAGCACCGCCCGGGCGATGGCCCGTACCAACTTGCCCTGAATGAGCTCGTCGAAGCCGCCGCGTGTCCGTGCCTGGATTTCGGCCAGGGGCGAACGGCTCCAGGGCCGGTCTCCCGCGAGATGTCCGGGCAGGACGAAGAAAGCCTCCACCAGCGAAAACAGCAGGACCAGGATGACCGCGATCGGGACCACCCGGAACAACTGTCCCAGTGGGCCCTCGAGCGGGAGCAGGGCCGCGAAGGCCACCATGGTCGTGAGTCCTCCCACGAGCACCGGCCCCCCGACCGCGCGTACTCCGGCAATCGAGGCCGCCGCGCCGCGATAGCCCCGCTCCCGCTGCCTGGCGATGCTCTCGCCGACCACGATCGCGTCGTCCACCACGATGCCGGTCACCAGGAAGAACGCGAACAGGGTGAGAACGTTGATGGTGAGGCCGAAGGCGCCGAACAGCAGGAACGAGCCCAGAAAGGCCACGGGGATGCCCACCGCGACCCAGAGCGACATCCTCAGGTCGAAGATCAGGAGCAACGCGACGAAGACGAGGACGGCCCCGAAGAGCCCGTTGCGCGACATCCGCGAGAGCCGGTAGTCGATGAGCCGGGTCTCGTCGTCCCACAGCGCGATGTCCGCGCCGGACGGCGGGACATAGCCGTCGAGGAACTCCTTGACCTCTTCCGCGACCTCCTGCGGGGGCTGTCCGGCGCCCGCGTGAACGCGCACGAACACGGCCGGCCGGCCGTCGATCCGAGCGGTTACCTCCGCTTCCTCGAAGCCGTCCCGGACCGTCGCCACGTCCCGGGTCCGGACGAGCGAGCCGTCCGGGCGGGCGAGCAGGACGATGTCCCGGAACTCGTCCGCGGTCTCCCGTTTCGCGAGGGTGCTGATCACCACGTCGCCCGCATCCGTCCGCACCTCCCCGCCGGTCGCGTTGACGGAGGACCCGCGAATGCGGCGCACCACTTCGCCGATCGTGAGTCCGTAGCGCCGTAGCGCCTCCTCGCTCAGCTCGATCTGGATCTCGCGGTCCCGCGTCCCCGCCAGGGATACGAAGGACACCGAGGGCAGGGCCAGGAGGTCCCCCCGGAGCGCCTCACCGGCGCCGCGCAGGCCGTCCTCGTCGAGTTCCGTCGAGGTCAACGCGAAGGTGAGGACCGACCGGATCACCTCGGTCCGCACGATTTCGGGCTGATCGGCCCGCGCCGGCGGGAAGTTCTCGATGCGCTCCACCGCCGTCCGGGTGGCGTTCAGCACGTCCACGGCGTCCGCGAACGGCTTCAGTTCGAGCGTGACCTGGCTCCGCCCCTCGCTCGAAGTCGCGAGCACGCGCTCGACGCCGACAATGCCCGACACGGCCTCCTCGACGCGCGCGGTGACGTCCGCCTCGACCTCCACCGGGGTCGCGCCCCGGAAGGGCACCGCGACCGTGATCGAGCGCGGGTCGTAGTGCGGCACGCGCTCGACGGTGAGCCGGGAGGCGGCGAACAGGCCGCCGCCCAGCAGCAGCAGCATGAGGAGGTTGGCGGCGACATGGTTCCCCGCGAACCACGCGACCGGTCCCCGCGGGGTGCCCGGACCGGGCCCGGAGGAGGCCGCTCGCTCTTCGCCCGCTTGGTTCATGGTGTCCATCCCCTTGACCTCGCGCCGGGGCCGCTACTCGGCGACCCGGACGGCGAGTCCCGGCCGCGCTCCGACGACGCGCCCCACCACGACGCCCTGCCGGGGATCGAAGGCTTCGACCAGCCAGCCCGCTTCGGTCCTCCCGAGCGTCGTCGGGGTGACGGACTGCAGGGCGCCGCCGTCCACCACCCAGACGTGGCCGCCGGGCTGTTCGGCGGCCTCGGGAAGCGCGAAGACGTCCGCCAGGGCGGGTCCTCCGAGGCCGACGATGGCGAAGGTGCCGGGCCGGGGGAGATTCGAGGGGTTGCCGCGAAACGCCAGGAACAGGGTGACGAGCCGGCTCTCCCGGTCCACGACGGCCGCGACGCGGTCCACCGACGCCGCGAACTCCCGTCCTCCGGCGCGCACGGTGGCGCGGCGGCCGACGATCGGCTCGAGGCTCGCCAGTTCTTCCTGGGAAACCTGGGCCTCCACCTGGAGCGCTCCGTTCTGGTACACCAGTCCGAGCGGCGTGTCCCGCCCCACGACCTGGCCGACCGTGGCCCGGGCGCTCGCGACCTGCCCGTCGAAGGGAACCGAGATCTCCGTGCGGGAGAGGACGATCTCCGACTGCTCCACCCCCAGTCGCGCCCGGTCCAGGTCCGCCGCTTTCTCGGCGATCCTGGCCGTCCGGGCGACGAGCGGCGGCGGCTCCGCCCCGGGATTGTCCCGGCGGAACTCCTCGATGGCGGCCTCCGCCTTCTGCTCCTGGCGCAGCAGGCGGGCCTCGGCGTAGCGCACCCGCGCCCGGGCCGCCTCGAGACGGTTCATGGCGTCGCGCTGATCGATCCGGACCAGCGTCTCGCCGGCCGCGAAGGAGCCGCCGTTCCGGAGGGCGGGAGCCACGTACACCACTTCACCGTGGTTGTGGCTGAACAGCCGCACCCCGTCCAGGATCGTGACGGCGCCGGTGGTGCGGACGTTCCGGGCGGCCTCCTCCGGCGCCGGCCGGATGACGTTGACGGTCGGGGCCCCCGGCTCGGCGAGCCTCAGGTCGTCCGTGTGCGCCGCTCCCTGGGGCGCGCGGGCGAACCAGAGGGCCACCAGCACCCCAATGACGATGACGACGATCTGCAGGGTTCCGCGCCAACCCCCGCGTTCGGCTCCGGCGCCGCCTTCTTCCAGCATCCTGACCTCCCGTGTCGGGGACCGGCAGCGCCAGCGACCCCGGCCCGGGATCGGGCCGGGGTCGCGGCGCCTCCCCAATGCGCCCATTGTCTCTCGATTGGGACGGCACGCACCTGATGAACATTCGAGGTGCCACGAGCCGCCGCGATGGACCGGCGAAGGCGAGAAACTATCCTCCGTCAGCCCGTGACCGACGCCGACCGAGACTCCGTCCGCCGCATCGTCCGCACCGCCTTCGCGGCCGGGGGGGCGGTCTTCGCCTTCATCATCTGGCAGCTCTACCTCCGCCCGCCGGCGGCCTCGGTCCCCGAGTGGACGGCGGCGCTCCCGGCGGTGAACGCCGCCTTCAACGCCACCACCACCGCGCTCATCGCCCTGGGGGTGGTTTCGATCCGGGCCGGACGGCGCCGGCTGCACGTCGCCCTCCAGATCGCGGCGCTCGTCTCCGCGGCGCTCTTCCTCGCCGGCTATCTCACCTACCACCACTTCCAGGGAGACACCCCGTACCCGGGGACCGGGATGCTGCGTCCCGTCTACTTCTTCTTCCTGATCACCCACATCCTGTCGTCCGCGGTGTCCGTGCCGCTCATCCTCACGACGGTGGCGTTCGCCGCGACCCGCCGGTTCGCCTTCCACCGCCGCTGGGCCCGGGTCACGGTCCCGGTCTGGCTCTACGCATCGCTGACCGGCCTCCTGGTGTACGCCATGCTTCATGGCTGAACCTACGGGCTAGGGTTCCGGTCTTTCGCCCAACCAAGGAGTCGTCCGATGACCCGAATCCCCCTTCTCGCCACCGTTCTCGCCGCGGCGCTTGCCCTTCCGGCCGCCGCCCAGGACGCGCTTCCGCGCGGAGCGGTGAGCACCGACGTCGGCGGCGCCTCCGTCACGATCGACTACGGCCGCCCCGACCTCGCCGGCCGCATGCTTCCCGACCTGCTCAACATGCTGCCGGAGGACCGCGTGTGGCGGGCCGGCGAGAACCAGGTCACGATCCTGGAGACCTCGGGAGCGGTGAAGATCGGCGGCGAGACGCTGCCCGCGGGCCGCTACAGCCTCTATCTCCACGTCCCGGAATCGGGCGGCTGGTCGCTGCTGGTGAACCGGCACCAGGGCATCGCGCTCGGCGAGCTCTGGGACCAGGCGCCGGAGCCGATGCGCGCCGAGCCCTGGCCGATGCTCAGCGGCTACGGCCAGATCGAGGACCAGGAGCAGGCGCGGATCTCCCTCGACGAAGCCGAGGCCTCCGGCGACGGCGACGTCTTCGAGATCACCGCCGGCAACGGCACGCTCCGCTTCGCCTGGGGCGGCGTCGCCTACCAGACCACCCTCGCCTCTCCCTGACGGGATAACCACGCCGGAACCGCCGGCTTGGAACGCCGGTCTCCAGACCGGCACCGCGGCGCTCCGCGCCGCGCACGTCGCAACCTCACGCATCCTCACGGCGCGGACCGCGAGGACTCACTTCCACCGGCCCCCCTCCGGGAACGGATCGTGCGTCCGTGCGTTTTGTCTTCTCGAAGCGCATGGCTGACGCCGCTCTGAACCCCGCCAATCCGGCAATCCCCTTCGCCGCCTCCGGCCCGGGGGCGGCGGCGCTCGATTCCGACGCCGCGCTGATGGCGCGGGTCCAGGCGGGCGACCTCGACGCGTTCGAGCCGCTGGTCCGGCGCTACGAGCGGCGGCTCTTCGGGTACTTCCGGAACCTCGTCGAGGACCCGGCGGCCGCCGCCGACCTCGCGCAGGAGACCTTCGTCCGGGTCTACCGCGCTTCCGGGCGCTACCAGGAGTCCGGCAAGTTCGAATCCTGGCTCTTCCGCATCGCCGCGAATCTGGTGCGGAGCCGGCAGCGCCGGCCCGACCAGCGCCTGCCCCACCTGTCGCTCGAGGAAGCGCCGGCGGGCGCGACGGAACTCGCGGTCCGCGGCCGGGAGGCCCGCCCCGACGAGGCCACCTGGCGGGCCGAGGTGCGGGACGCCCTCCAGAGCGCGCTGCCCCGCCTCCCGCTCGTGTTCCGGGAAGCGGTGCTGCTCCGTGACGTCGAGGGGCGCTCCTACCGCGAGATCGCGGAGATGCTGGGCGTCGAGGAGGGGACGGTGAAGTCCCGCGCCCACCGGGGCAGGCAGCGCCTGCGGGAGCTGCTCGCCCCCATGTTCGAAGAAGGCTGTACCGAGGGAGTTTCCTGATGGCTGGCAGACCCAACGACGACGAGCTCCGCGAGATGCTGCGCACGCTCCCCCGCCCCGAGCCGCCCTCCGGCTTCGCCGAGGGCGTCATGGCCCGGGTGCGGGCCGAAGAGCGGCGCCGCCGCTTCCGCCCCTGGCTCCTCGCCGCGGCCGCGGCGGCGCTGGTGGCCTCGGGGCTGCTCGTCCGGTCCGTGTGGAACGGGGCCGGAACCGGGGAGCCCGTGATCGCGGAGGCGCCGGCCCCCGCGGACCCCGACCTCCAGGAGTTCGAGGAGATCGTCCGCGAATACCGGCTGCTCGCCGAAGAACTCGACGCCATGCGCCGCCTCGGCGGCGACTCCGCCGAAGGACCCATCCTCCGGATCGGCGGCGACGAGGACGTGGACCTGTTCCTCGACCTCGAGTCCTACCTGGACCGTCCGGCCCGGCCGCCGGGCGCCTCCCTCGTCGTCCCCGCCTCGACCCGCCCCCGCCGCTGACCCCACTGTTCAAGGAGAAGAAAAGATGATGACCGTGAACCCGAGATCCCTCCGCGCCGCCGCGCTCGCGCTTGCCGCCGCCCTCGCGGTCCCGGCGCTCGCCGCCGCGGCGCCGCAGGAGCCGGCCCAGCCCGTCCGCGCCCCGGCCCCGGCGTTCGCCGCCGCCCCAGCGGAATCCCCCGCCCCCCAGATCCTGATCCGCGGCCCGGTGAGGCCGCGCGTGGTCGTGGGCCGGTCGGGACACGGCTACCTGGGAGTCCAGTTGGTGGACATCACGGAAGAACTGCGCGAGTTCTACGGCGCCCCGAAAGACGCCGGGACGCTGATCTCGCGCGTGGCCGAAGACAGTCCCGCCGCCACCGCCGGTTTCGAGGTGGGTGACGTCATCACCAGTATTGCCGGCGAACCGGCCGGGAACTCCTGGGACGTGGTGCGCTCGGTGGCGCAGTTCGACGCGGACGAGGAGGTCTCGGTGGAGGTCATCCGCGACGGGGCCCCGGTGACCCTGACCGCCACGCTCGCCGAGCGGGAGGGAGCCGTCTGGTTCGGCCGCGGGGATGGCCCGAACCTCGAGGAGTTCCACTTCGAGATGCCCGACCTCGAGGGCCTCGAGGTGCTGCGCGAGCTTCCCTCCACGATCACCGACGAAACCAGGGAGGCCATGCGGGAAGCCATCGAGGCGGCCCGCGAACGCATGAGCGAGTTCGACTACGAGGCCCTCCAGGAGCGGCTCGCCGCAACCGAAGAGCGCCTCCGCGAGCTCGAAAGAAAGCTCGCCGAACGCGAACGCTGAGGCCTGGAACGCCGGTCTCCAGACCGGCACCGCGGCGCGCCGCGCCGCGCCCGCCCCACCCCCCCCCCCCCTCCGGCCGCACCGGCTTGCACCGCGGGACCCCCGCCGGCCACCGCGGCGCTCCGCGCCGCGCCCATCCCAACCCCACGCGCCCTCAGGACGCAACGGCCTGGAAC
>JAJEFG010000087.1 GCA_022820545.1 Acidobacteriota bacterium
GCGCGTCATCGGCAGCGGCTCGGTCGGCGATGCCCAACTGATGGTGTCAGTATAGACGCACGCGTAGCCGTAGGCGCAGCCGCCCGCCTGGTCCACCGTCTCGATGCAGAGCTGCATGGACGGAATCGGGGTGTCCTGGCCGAAGCGCTGGGCGTACATCTGATCGAACGAGGTGCCCGCAAACACATCCGAACTCTCGGTCTGCTTGGGATACGACTGGGTCAGGAACGCCGCGCTCGAACGGAAGTGGTCGCCGCCGATCTCACGCGCGGTACGCGCCTCGGCGGGCTCCACGTCGC
Organism: Acidobacteriota bacterium; assembly: GCA_022820545.1. GTDB lineage: Bacteria > Acidobacteriota > Vicinamibacteria > Marinacidobacterales > Marinacidobacteraceae > Marinacidobacterium. The sequence goes on from JAJEFG010000087.1 coordinate 300, forward strand.
AATCGCTCACGATCGTGACGTAGTCCCGGACCGGCTCGAGGGAGCTGAGCGCGCCCTTCGAGAGGTCGAAGTCCGTCCCTTCCTTCTCCGGAGACCAGAGATGCTGCGAACGGCCGTACTTGTTGCTGCCCGCGGCGCCGTGCACGATCTCGATCGCCACCAGGCGTGTCGGATCGTCCGCCGTCGGCTTCGCGAGGACGCTCGCCGGCACCATCGCGTCCAGGAACGGCAATGCAATCGTCGCTCCCGCGCCACGGAGGAACGTCCGGCGGGGAAGGCTCTTACCAGTCAGGTAGTTCATCTCTTTCTCCTGTCCCCTGTTTCCCTGTCAGGGGCGACCCGCGGGCCGTCTCCACGACCAGCGGAGCTGGTGTCTTCGTTGTGGGTGTACGAGCCCCCAAGGTACGGGATCGTCGCACTCCGCTAACCGGACTAGGATAGAAAATCAAGCGGCCTGACGCAAGCGACAAACGATCCGGCCGGGCGTCCGCATGGACGCCCGGCCGACCGGAGGCGCGGCGCCCTTCAGAACCCCGCCACGGCGTGTCAGTGTTCCGCTGCGACCGTGGTTTCGATCTCCTCGACGACCTCGCCCTTCATCTGGAAGGCCGGACTGTTCACCACCCCGAGAATGAACGCTGACATCCGGTAGTCGGAGTCCTCCGCCTCCCGGACGATCTCCCGGATCCGCGGCTGGTCGTAGTACTCCACCCGGCGGCCCAGCGCGTACGCCATCAGATTCTCGGTGAACGTCCGCAGCAGCGGCGTCGGACGCTTGAGGAGCGCGTCGCGCAGGTCCCCGATGTTCTGGATCAGGGTCCCGTCGTAGAACTCGCCGGAGGCGTCGATCGGCTGGCCGGCGTCCTTGACCCGCACGCGGCCGGTGACGTCGAACGCCTCGAGCGCCACGCCGATGGGATCCATCATCCGGTGGCAGGAACGGCAGGCCGGGTTGTCGCGGTGGATCTCCAGCCGCTCGCGCGCGGTCAGCTCGCGGCCGTCCGCCGCCGCCGCGGTCGCGTCAAGGTCGGGGACGTCCGGCGGCGGGGGTGGCGGCGGACTGCCGAGCAGCACCTCCATGACCCACTTCCCGCGCAGCACCGCCGACGTGCGATAGGGATGCGACGTCAGCGTCAGCATGCTGCCGTGGGCGAAGATCCCGCGCCGGTTCGGGTCCTGATACCGGACCAGCCGGTGCTCCGGTCCGGTGACTCCCACCATGCCGTAGTGCTTCGCGAGGCGCTCGTTCACGAACGTGTAGTCGGCCGTGAACAGATCGAAAACGCTCCTGTCCTCCGACACCAGGTGGTGGAAGAACCGCTCGGTCTCCTCCACCATCGCCGTCTTCAACTGCTGGTGGAAGTCCGGATAGAGACGAACGTTGGGGTTGATCTTCTGGAGATCCTGCAACCGGAACCACTGGTACGCGAACCGCTTCGCTAGCGCCTCCGAGCGCGGGTCCGCGAGCATGCGGCGCACCTGCGCCTCGAAGACCGAAGGGGCCGACAGATCCCCCGCCTCGGCAACGTCGAGCAACTCGCCATCCGGGATCGTCCCCCACAGGAAGAAGGACAGCCGGGAAGCCAGGTCGGTGTCGGTCAGCCGGTAGCCGAACTCCGCCTCCCGCGGGTCGAGCGGCTCTTCGATCCGGAACACGAAGTTGGGGCTCGCGAGGATTCCCTCGACCCCCATCCGGATCCCCTCCTCGAAGCCGACGGTTTCAGCGCCCGCGTCGTAGAGCTCCATGAGAGCCCCCAGGCCCTCGTCGCTGAGGTTGCCCCGGTAGGCGAGCCTTCCCAGGCGCCCGAGAATCGCCTCGGCGCAGGGGCGGGCCTCGTCCGGCGACAAAGGCCGGCAACTGAAGACCGCCTGCCGGCTCGGCGTCTCCGAAACGCCGGTCGGGTCGAAGGGACCGCGAATCAGGACGTCGCGGAGGTGCGGGAGGCTGTGGATCCCGTAGGTGAGCGCAATGTTGGTGCTGGCGAGCGACCACTCGTGCGGGGAAACGAGATCCAGCGTCGGGCCGTCGAACTGCCGCAGGAACGCCGCCGCCACCTTTCGCGGACCGGCCTTCACGAAGATCGGCTCGGTGATCATCGTGGCGCCATCCGGATCGGAGGTGTGCATCCACGGATCGATCGAGAGCAGCGCGACCCGTTCGCCGTCGATGGAGATCTCGAGCCGCTCGGGGTTCTCTTCGGAGTTCAGCGCCCCCACGGCGGTGCCGACGACGGGGCCGCACACCTCATGGTGCAAGGAAACCCGGAAGACGTAGTTCCCGTCCGCGGGGAAGGTGTGGTCCACGGCGAGCCCGCCCCGGGTGCCGTAAGGGGCTCCCTCGACCTGGCGCCGCTGCGAGGCCCAGCGGGAGACGAAGTAGCTCGTCTCGGCCGGGGCGGCGTCGGGATCGCCCACCGCGAGCCGGCTGATCTCGCTCGCCGCCCGCAGGTAGGAGTCCATGAGCGTCGCGGACAGCAACTGCACGTCCGCGATGTTGTCGAAGTTCGCGCTGACGGTGTCCTGCGGGAGGTACTCCGCAGCGTCCAATTCGAGCGCCAGCAGATCCCGGATCGCGGCCGTGTACTCCGCCCGGTTCAGTCGCTGGAAGGAACGGCGTCCCGGATTCGGTTCCGCCATGGCGCTCGCGTCAAGCTGGGCCTCGAGCGACCCCGCGACCTCCGTGAGCACCTCCTCCGCGGGACGGCGGGAACCCGGCGGCGGCATCATCCCCAGCCGGAGCTTCGAGACCATCTTCTCCGCGAGCTCGGGACTGGCGGGCGCGTTCCCGGCGTCGAAGGCGGAGAGCGTCATGTTGCCGGTCTTCATGCGGTCGTTGTGGCAGACCATGCAGTAGGTCCGCAGCATCCGGTTGTGGGCGGCCGCGTTCTCCGGGGAGACGGCCGGAGCCGTTTCAGACGCTGCCCCGGGTTCCCACGATCTCGCGGTGGCGAGGGTCGGCGTCTCCGCGGACGACGCAAACGACGCCGCCAGCACGCCGGCGACCAGGAACGGGATCAGCGAAGGCCGGGGGACCTTTCCTGCTTCCATCGGGGCGACTCCCATCGTCATGCCTCAGCAACCCACGCAGCGGTCGTTGTTCTTGGCCCCGTAGCTTTCGAGGAGGGCGATGGTCTCCGGGAAGGGGTTGATCCGCTGGGCCGGTCCGTTGGCGAGGTCCACCGTGGTCTGCCCGGACCGGGCGACGACCAGCGGGTCGGCGCCCTTCGAGATGAGGTAGAGGATCATCTCGTTGTCACCCCGGGAGGCGGCGTGGTGGATCACGCTGTAGCCGTTGTGGTCCCGGGCTGCCGGGTCGGCGCCCAGCTCTTCCACGAGGTACTTCAACGCCGGCATCCAGGCGTCGGGGGCGTGGCGGTGCGAGTTCGCGGCCAGGCCGAGCCCGTAGCCGACACCGGCGGCAGCGTGGATCGGATACACCCCCGGGCCCCCGTAGGGAACCTCGGGAAGGCCCGAGGGATCTTCCTCGGGCTCCTCCGCCGTCAAGTCGGTCAGGCGGCGGAGGACCCGCTCCGGCACCTTCATGGTCGGGATGTTCGGGTCGGCGCCGCGGGCGACGAGCATCTTCATCGCCGGGATGTCGAGGGCGTAGGCGGCGCGCCAGAAGGCCGTCGCCCCGGCCCGGTTCACGCCGAGCTGGTCGGTGTTGTAGGTGGTGTACCACTGCTTGCGCTCGAGCCGGGCGTTGATGTCGGCCCCGGCATCGAGGAGCGCCTCCATGAACTCGATGTGCGAGGTCTCCTGCCGGAGGTGATCCGCCGGCTGGGGATGGAACGGCTGGGCAATCCAGCGGGAGTTGATCGCCGCGTAGAGCGGCGCCCCGCCCGAGACGTTCTTCAGGTTCGGATCCGCGCCCCGCTCCAGCAGGCCCATGCCGAGGTCGTAGTGACCGTTGAGCGCCGCCATCAGCAGGGGCGAGGTGAGGTGTCCCTCCGCCCGCTGGTTGACGTCGGCGCCGGCGTCCACCAGGGCGAGAGCGGTCTCGAGATGACCGTCGCGGGCCGCCAGCAGCAGCGCCGTCAGGCCGCCGTGGGTGCCCACGAGCTCGGCGTAGCGGAGCGGCTGGAGGCGGTTGCTCCGGTCCCGCTGGCGGGCCGCCCGGCGCTTCTGCGCCTCCTCGATGGCCTTGGCCCGGGCCAGCTCGTCCTCGGGGTGGCCGTGGGCCGCGGCGTGCTCGTCCTTCTCCGCGGCAATCTCCTCGGCCGTCGGCTTCTTCAGATCGGCGAGGTCGGCGGATCCGGTCTTGCCGGAACCGGCGGCGGACGCGGTGGCCGGGCCTTCATCCGTCCGGCCCTTCTCCGCGGCCGCCTTGGCGGCGGCGGCGCGGGCCCGCCGCTGGGCTTCCCTCGCGCGCTTGTCGCGCTCGCGCTCGTCGTAGATGACGTCCGCTCCCCCGCCCCGCTCCCGGGCGATCCGGGCCTGCCGGGCCCGCCGCGCCGCGAGGTCCTGCTCGGCGCGCGCCGCGACGTCCAGGACGGCAGCCGTGATCGCCGGGTCGGCTCCCTCTTCCATCAGCGTCTCGACGGCCGCGGTCCGGCCGGTGGCGGCCGCGAACATGAGCGGGGTCTGACCCCAATTCGGCTCGGCGGCGTTCACGTCGGCGCCGTGCGAGGCGAGGACCCTGACCGTCTCCGGGTCCCCGGAGGCCGCGGCGAAGTGGATGGAGCGGGCGCCGGTATTGGTCGGCACCGCCACCGGAGCCCCCGCCAACAGCAGGGCCTCGGCAACTCCCGCCTGACCGGCCGCCGCCGCCACGTGAAGCGGCATGTGGCTCCCGATGCGTGTCGTGGCCTTGATGTCCGCACCCGCGGCGATCAGCACCTCGGCTACGCCTCGGTTCCCGAGCTTCGCCGCCCAGTGGAGCGCCGTGAACCCGTCGCCCTGCGCCGCGTTGACGTCGGCGCCGGAGCGCAGCTCCGCTTTCAGGGACTCGATGTCACCGCGTTTCGCCGCATCGAGTACCGGCGCCAGGGCCGCGAACCCGGAGCCCACCAAAAGGCCGAGCGCGCAAAGCAGCGCTGCGAGACCAACCCATCGGTTCCCAATCTTCATGGCTCGTTCCTCTCTTGTCTCCAATGTCTTCTTGCGAAGCTCCTTGCTGCCTAGACCGCCTGCGACAGCGAGAACGTCCCCGTGCTGTTGCCGAAGCGCTCCAGGTCATCCATCCCCAGTTTGTGGAGCAGCGTCAGCATCACGTTCGCCAGCGGAGTGCCCGGCTGGGCCCGCAGGTGCAGGTTGTGCTCGAGGGCGCCGTTCGCGCCTCCCGCCACGAAGAACGGGACGCGCTTGTGGTTGTGGATGTTCGGATCGCCCATCGGGGACCCATACAGGATCATGGTCTTGTCGAGCAGCGTCCGGTCCTCTTCCTCGATGCTCCGCAGCTTCTCCATGAAGTACGGAATCAGGCTGACGTGGTACCGATTGATCCGGCCGAAGATCTCGACCCGCTCCTCATCGTTGCCGTGGTGCGACGCCGGATGGAAGGCGTTGGACTCGCCGCTGTCCGGATACACCCGGCTCGAGGCGTCCCGGCCCAGCTTGAAGCTGAACACCCGGGTCATGTCCGACTGGAAGGCGAGCGCCTGCAGGTCGAACATGATCTTCACGTGCTCGTCGAAGGAGTCCGGCACCCCTGACGGCGCGTCGGGAAGCTCGCGGAGTTCCCCGCTGGTGTTGCGTTCCACGATGCGCTCGATCCGCCGCTCCATCTCGCGGATGTCGGTCATGTACCGGTCCATCCGCCGCACGTCCTGCGGATCCAGCGCCGCCTTCAGGTCCCGGACCTCGTCCCCGATGAAGTCCAGCACGCTCTGGCGCGCCCGCTGCCGGGCCGCCCGGCCCTCCGGCGTGCCGCCGGCGCCGAACAACTGGTCGAACACGATCCGCGGGTCCCGCGTCATCGGCAGCGGCTCGGTCGGCGACGCCCAACTGATCGTGTCCGTATAGACGCACGCGTAGCCGTAGGCGCACCCGCCCGCCTGGTCCACCGTCTCGATGCAGAGCTGCATCGAGGGAATCGGCGTGTTCTGGCCGAAGCGCTGTGCGTAGAGCTGATCCAACGAGGTGCCCGCGAACACATCGGAGCCTTCCGTCTGCCGCGGATGGGACGCCGTCAGGAACGTCGAGCTCGAGCGGAAGTGGTCCCCGCCGATCTCCCGCGCGGTCTTTGCTTCCGCGGGCTCGTTGTCACAGTCACTCACGATCGTGACGTAGTCCCGGACCGGCTCGAGCGGACTGAGGGCGCCCTTCGAGAGATCGAAGTCCGTGCCCTCCTTCTCCGGAGACCACAGGAACTGCTCGCGGCCGTACTTGTTGCTTCCCGCGGCGCCATGAACGATCTCCACCGCCACGAGCCGCGTCGGATCCGCCTCGGTCGGCTTCGCGATGACGCTCGCCGGCACCATGGCGTCGAGGAACGGCAACGCGATCGTCGCGCCGGCCCCGCGCAGGAACGTGCGCCGCGGCAGGCTCTTCCCGGTCAGGTAGTTCATCGTCTTCTCCTTCGGTCCGATTGGCTGTCTTCTCTGTTGTTCTCTAGTGTTCGCCGGCGACGGTGGTCTCGACCTCGTCGGCCGCGCCGCCCTTCATCTGGAACGCCGGACTCTTCGCCACCCCCAGGATGAACGAGGACATCCGGTAGTCCGAGGCCTCCGCGTCCCGGACGATCTCCCGGATCCGCGGCTGGTCGTAGTACTCCACGCGCCGGCCCAGCGCGTACGCCATCAGGTTCTCGGTGAACGTCCGCAACAGGGGGGTCGGGCGCTTCAGCAGCGCGTTGCGCAAGTCGCCGACGTCCTGGATCGGGGTGCCGTCGTAGAACTCGCCGGACGCATCGATGGCCTGTCCCGCGTCCTTCACCCGCAGCCGGCCCGTCACGTCGAACGCCTCGAGCGCCAGGCCGATCGGGTCCATCATCCGGTGGCACGAACGGCACGCCGGGTTGTCCCGATGGATCTCGAGGGCCTCCCGCGCGGTGAGCTTGCGGACCGTTTCGCCGGACTCGCCGGTGTCGAGGTCCGGAACGTTCGGCGGCGGAGGCGGCGGCGGGCTCCCGAGCAGCACTTCCATCACCCACTTCCCGCGCAGCACCGCCGAGGTCCGGTACGGATGCGAGGTCAGCGTCAGCATGCTTCCGTGGGCGAAGATCCCGCGCCGGTTCGGATCCTGATACTTCACGAGGCGGTGTTCGGGGCCGACGACCCCCTGCATGCGGTAGTGCTTCGCGAGCGGGCCGTTCACGAACGTGTAGTCGGCCGTGAACAGATCGAGAATGCTCTTGTCCTCGGACACCAGGTGGTGGAAGAAGCGCTCCGTCTCCTCCACCATCGCCCACTTCAACTGCTGGTAGAAGTCCGGATAGAGCCGGACGTTCGGATTGATCTTGTCGAGGTCCTGCAGCCGGAACCACTGGTGCGCGAACCGCTTCGCGAGCGCCTCCGAGCGGGAGTCCGCGAGCATCCGGCGGACCTGCGCATCGAATCCCGCCGGATCCGTCAACTGGCCCGCCTCCGCCGCATCGAGGAGTTCGCCGTCCGGGATCGTCCCCCAGAGGAAGAAGGACAGCCGGGACGCGAGGTCGGTGTCGCTGAGCTGGTAGCCGAACTCGGCTTCCCGCGGGTCCAGCGGCTCCTCGATCTGGAACACGAAGTTGGGACTCGCGAGCATCCCCTCGATGCCCATCCGGATCCCTTCCTCGAAGCCGTCCGCCGCCGCGCCCGAGTCGTAGAGGGACATCAGCGCGTCCAGGTTGCGCTCGGTCAGGTTCCGCCGGTACGCGAGACGGCCGAGACGGGACAGGATCTCCTGCGCGCACGGACGCGCCTCCTCGGGCGCGAGCGGCCGGCAGGTGAAGATCGCCCGGCGGCTCGGGGTATCCGACACCCCCGTGGCGTCGAAGGGCCCGGTGATGAAGAGGTCCCGCAGGTGCGGCACGTTGTGGATCCCGTAGGTCCTCGAGGTCGCCGTGCTGGCGAGCGACCAGTCGTGCGGGGAGATCATGTCGAGGACCGGCCCCTCGTAGTGCTTCAGGAAGACGGCGGCCACCTTGCGCGGCCCGCCCCGCACGAAGACGGGCTCGGACCGCAGGTTGACGCCGTCGGGATCGGAGACGTGCATCCAGCGGTCGAGATCGAGGAGCGCGACGCGTTCCCCGTCGATCGAGATCTCGACCTGCTCCGGCTTGTCCAGGGTGTGGAGCGCACTCGATCCCGATCCCACGATGGCGCCGGTGGTCTCGTGATGGAACGCCACCCGGAACCGGTACTCGCCGTCCGCCGGGAAGACGTGGTCCACCACGATGCCGCCCCGGGTCCCGTAGGGCGCGCCCTCGACCTGGCCGAGCTGGGCGGCCCAGCGGGACACGTGGTAGCCCGACTCGGCGGCGGTGGCGTCGGGATCACCCACCGCGAGCCGGCTGATGTCGCTGGCGGCGCGCAGGTAGGAGTCCATGAGGGTCGCCGACAGCAACTGGACGTCGGCGATGTTGTCGAAGTTGGCGCTGATCGTGTCCTGCGGGAGGTACTTGGAGGCGTCCAGCGGGAGGTCCAGCAGGTCGCGGATCGCCGCGGTGTATTCCGCCCGGTTCAAGCGCTGGAAGGAACGGCGTCCGGGGTTCGGATTCGCAGCCGCGCTCTCGTCGAGCTGGGTCTCGAGCGCCTCCGCGACCTCCGTCAGCGCCTCTTCGGGGGGACGCCGGGCGCCGGGCGGCGGCATCATCCCGAGCCGGAGCTTCGAGACCATCTTCTCCGCGAGGACCGGATTCGCCGGCGCGTCTCCGGCGTCGAAACCGGCCAGCGACATGTTGCCGGTCTTCATCCGGTCGTTGTGGCAGACCATGCAGTAGGTCCGCAGCATCCCGTTGTGCGCGGCCGCGGTCTCGCGGGTCACCGATCCGGGCAGCGCCGGGGAGCCGTCCGGAATCCAGTTCCGGACCGCCGCAACCACCGGGGCCGCCGCAGACTCGAACGGGGCGGTTTCGGCGGCGAAGGCGACCGCCGGAGACAGCAGCACGGCCGTGCCGAGAAACCACGCGGCGACGGTGGGAAGGTGGCGCATGGGACGTTTCGCCGGGCGTCGCGGGACCGGTCTTTCCGCCCCCTTGTACGCCCCGGCGTAATTGGAAAAGGATAGTCCCGAGTGCGCCTCCTTGCAACAAGGCGGAGCCGCTGTCAAGTCATGATTATGGTAGTATGGGCATACTATGGTAAAGGTCACGTATTCGCTGGACGAAGCCACCGTGCGCCGGATCCGGGCGGGCGCGCGCCAGTTGGAAATCGCCCAGAGCCAGTTCGTTCGGGAAGCGGTCGCCGACTACGCCGCCCGAAAGGACCGGCTGAGCGAAGCGGAACGGCTGCGGATGCTGGAAGTGCTGGAGCGGATCCGGGACTCTCCGCCGACCCGTCCTCAGGAGGAAGTGGAGGCGGAGCTTCGGGAGATCCGCGAGTTGCGAAAGTGGGCCTGGCGGCGAGAACCATGATCGTCCATCTGGACACGTCGGCGCTCGTTGACGCGCTGACCGGCCACCGCCAGTCGCTTCCGCGCCTGCACGAGTTCGTCAGGGAGGGGCATCGCCTGACGCTCTCCGCGCCAACGCTCCACGAGTGGCTGCGCGGTCCGCGAACCCTCGGCGAGCTGCGGGACCAGGAGGCGCTGCTGCCCCGAAGCGCCGCCGTGCCGTTCGACGCCGAAGCGGCAGGCACGGCAGCCGATCTCTACGGTCAGGTGCCCCGAGCGCGCGCCCGCCAGTTGGATCTGGCGATCGCGGCCTGCGCGATCGTTCAGGAAGGCGCGCTCTGGACGCTGAACGAAGAGGACTTCGGGGACATTCCCGGCCTCAAGTTGGTATAGCGGTCCCGGTCAGAGATCGAGGTCGGCGAGCACCGGCGCGTGGTCGGAGGGGATGTCCTCCCCTTTTCGCTGCCGGCGCTCGTCCCGGTCCACCCGCACCGCGGCGATGCGGCCGGCGAGGGGAGCGGTCAGGTAGATGTGGTCGATCCGCGCGCCGATGTTCTTCGCGAAGGCCAGGCGCGTGTAGTCCCACCAGGTGTAGAGGCCCTTCTCGGGTTCCTCTCCTTCCGCGTAGATCTCCCGGTACGCGTCCGTGAGCCCCCACCCAATGACGCCCGCGAGCGCCGCCCGGGCGTCCGGGTGGCACAGCACCCCTCCCGGATCGGCGGTCGCCGAGTCCCGGTCGCTCGGCGCGACGTTGAAGTCGCCGCAGAGAACGAGCGGCTCTTCCGGGTCCGCGCTCCCGGCGAGGTGGTCGCGAAGCGCCCCGAGCCACTCGAGCTTGTAGTTCCAGTCCTCGACGCGGGTCACCGCCTTCCCGTTCGGCACGTACGCGGTGACGACCCGGAGGTCCGCCACCCGGACGTCCAGGAGCCGCGCCTCGTCCCGCGCCCGGCAGGCGGGAAGGCCCCGCTCGAGGACCTCGGGGGACTCGCGGGCCAGTACGGCGACCCCGTTCCGGGCGGCCTGCGCGTGCACCACAGCGCGGTATCCGGCCGCCTGGACGTCCAGCCAGGGGAAGGTCTCCGCCGGAGCGCGAAGCTCCTGAAGACAGAGGACATCGGGCTCGTGCCGCTCGAGCAGGCGGAGCAAGCGGGCCCGGCGCGTCCGGATCGAATTCAGGTTCCAGGTGATGACGCGCAAGGACGGGGGCGGCGGGGACCGCCCGCCCGATGATACGAAGGAAACCCGCGGGGCTTACTATGGCAAACGCCCCCGGACGCGGACCGAGCGGCATCTTTGGTGACGATTCCCGACTTCGGCGAAGCCCGTTTCCTCCTCCGGCGAGGGGCGCCGGAGGCCGCCGCCCGTTGGCAGGCGTCCCGCGAGGCGGTGGAGGAGGCCTGGCGGAACGGCGCCGAGGCCGCGCTCGCACGGCTTTCGGTCCTGGAGGAGCAGATCGAGTCCCTCGCCCGGGACCCGCACCTTCGCCGGAGCCCCGCGGCGCGGGCGGGAGTGGACCGGGCGCTCGACGCCCGGCGGAAGGAGCGCGAAGCGGTCCGCGACTCCCTGGAGCTGCGGCGCTACCGGGACGCGAAGCACCGGGAATTCGCCGCCCGGGAGGCGCTCGCGGAGGCGGCGCCCTACGAGTGGCGGGAGTACGAAGCCCGGCTCGCCCGGCTGCGCCGCCACTATCCGGGGAAGTGGGCGGAATACGAGGCGGGAGAACGCGCCGCCGGGAGGGACCCTGTGTCGCCCCGTCCGTGGGCGTCCCTCGGAGTTCTTCCCGGCCGGCCGCCGGCCGACGACCGATGATCGTCTCCTACACTTTCCGCCCGCGTCCGTGAGACACCGCTCCTTCTTTCCGATGCCGCCGAGGGAGCGCGTCGCCCTCTTCACCCTGATCGCGTTCTCGGTGGTGGCCTTCCTGCCGGTGTTCGGGGAAGTCTCCGTGCTCGGGGTTGCCGTGTTCGGCTGGCTCATGGCGCTCCTGCTGCTCGGGTCCCCGGCGATCCTGCTCCTGCTGGTCCTCGGCGAGTCGGGAAGCGAAGAGGCCGGCGCCGGCGGCCCGGAGGACACCGCGCCGGATCCATGATCGAACGCTGGCTCGTCCTCGTCTACCTGCTCGTCTGCGTGGTGGTCGGGGCGCTGGCCACCCGCCGGGTGCTCGGCTCGGCGGACGAGTACTGGGTCGCCGGCCGGTCGGTCGGGACCGGGGTCAACGCCCTCGCGATCATGGCCAGCCTGGCGAGCGGCGGCTCGCTGGTCGGCGTGCTGGGCCTCGCCTACTCGGGCGGCATTCCGGCGACGCTCGCCCTCTTCGCCGGCGCGGTGGTGGGGTTCCCGCTCGCCACCATCCTGGTCGCGGCGCCGCTCCGGCGCCTCGCCAAGTTCACGATCACCGACTTCATGGTGTTCCGGTATCCCCACGGGCTGGTCCGGGCGCTGGTCCCGACGATCATCGTGATCTCGCTGACCGTTTACATGGTGGCGCAGATGAAGGCCGCCGGCATCACCGCCGAGGCGCTCCTCGGGGTGGACTACGGCACCGCGATCACGGTCGCGACCGTCGTCTTCGTCCTCTACGTGTCCTTCGGGGGCATGGTGGCGGTGACGGTCACGGACGTGATGCAGGGGGCGCTGCTCTTCCTGCTCATGGGGGTCACCGCCGTCGTCCTCGCCATGAACGCGGGGTCGCCGCTCGGTTCCCTCCAGGCGGCGACGGCCGCCTCGCCCGCCTTCGGACAGCTCCCCGCCGGGGGCTCCGGCTACCTCGACTACTTCGTGATCTGGGCCTCCGCGATTCCGGTGATCCCGCACATCGTGATGCGGGTGGCCACGGCCCGGGACCCGCGGAGCGCCCGGCTCTCGCTCAATCTCGCGACCGTCATGTACGGCGTGATGATCCTCTCCGCGATCCTCCTGATCGCCCCGGTAGGCATCCTGGAGTGCCCCGGGCTGACCGATCCCGACGAGGTCTTCCTGCGCATCATCGGCGAGAACTTCCCTCCCCTCTTCCGCGGGCTCGCGGTGGCGGCGGTCCTGGCCGCGGTGATGTCCACCACGGACGCCTTCCTGCTGGCGGTGAGTTCGGCGGTCGCCCATGACCTGCTCGGCGGCTATCTGGGGCGGAAGAGCAAACGCGCCCAGGCCTTTGCCCGCCTCGGGGCCACCTGGCTGGTCGGCGCCGCCGCGCTCTACTGGGCGTGGTCGCCGCCGGAACTGCTGACCCAGTTCTACACCGCCGGGGTGGGACTGCTCTCGGCGGGACTGTTCGTGCCGGTGGTCTTCGGCCTCTGGTGGCGGCGGGCGAACCTCCTGGGCGGGCTCGCGGCGCTCGTTGCCGGAGTCGGGACCTACTCGTTCGTCCTGCTGTTCGGCCCCCGATTCGGGATCGGGCTCGGGCCCATTCTGGTGGCCCTCCCGGTGAGCCTCGTGGCGATGCTGGCCGGCGGGTACTGGGGCCGCTCCGATCCTGCCGACCGGGCGCGGGCCGTGGAGCGGCTGCACCAGCCAGGCTGAGAGACGGCCGTTGCCGGCGACTCTCTCCGCGGCGGTACTGCTCCTCTACACCGCCGTCCTGTTCGGGGTGGCGTGGGTCGCCAGCCGGCGCATCCACGACTTCTCCGACTACCTGGTGGCCGGGCGGAACCTCGGCGTCCCGCTCGCCTCGCTGAGCCTGCTGGCCACCTGGTTCGGGGCCGGCACGCTGCTGGCCTCCGCGGAGGAGGTGCGGGCGGTGGGGCTCTCGGCGGCCGCGCTCGAACCCATCGGTCCCGGGATCTGTCTCCTGCTGGTGGGACTGTTCTACGCGGTTCAGCTGCGCCGCGCCGGTCTCCTGACGCTCGGGGACTTCTTCGCCCGGCGCTTCGGCCGGCGCGCCGAGATCGCCTGCGCCGCGATCATGGTGCCGAGCTTCTTCGGCTGGATCGCCGCCCAGTTCTCGGTGCTGGCCGCCCTCCTCGGCGAGCTCTTCGGCATCCCCGCGGGGGCGGGGCTGGCGCTCGTCGCCGCGGTCGCGGTGGGTTACACCCTGATCGGGGGAATGTGGTCAGTGACGCTGACCGACGCCGTGCAGGGCGTGATCGTCGTCCTGGCGCTCCTCGCGCTCGGTGTGTCGGCGGTGGCGGAACTCGGTGGCGGTTCGCTCGCCGGGGGCCTCGCGCGGCTGGGGCGGGAGACGCCTCCGGATTTGCTCGCCGTGGTTCCCGGCGAGCTGACCGCCTTCCTCGCCTGGTCGGGGCTTCTCGTCGCCGGGGCGCTCGGCAACATCCCGGGCCAGGACGTCCTTCAGCGGGTGTTCTCCTCGCGGACGGAACGGGTGGCCCGCCGCGCCTGCCTGATCGCGGGCGGCCTCTACCTCGTGCTCGGCGCCATTCCGGTGGTGCTGGGGCTCGCCAGCCGCCTCCTGCTGCCCGGCCACGAAGGGGACATGCTGGCGACGCTGGGACGGATTCTCTTCAGTCCCCTCGCCGCTCTGGGACTCGTCCTGCTGGTGGTTTCGGCGGTCCTTTCCAGTGTGGACAGCGCGCTAATATCGGCGGCGTCCGTACTGGCGCAGAACCTGCTCCGCCATTCCCTGCCCCGGGCAGGGCTCCTGCGGTTGAGCCGCCTTTCGGTACTGATCGTTGGTGCGGCGAGTCTCTTCTATGCGTTCCGCGGTTTCAGTGCGTACTCCCTGCTCGAAGACGCGTACGAACTCACCCTCGTGGGGCTCTTCGTGCCGTTGACGGCGGGGTTGTTCTGGAAGCGCGGCGGCCGCACGGCGGCGCTGGCATCCATGGGGTGCGGGGTCGTCCTGTGGGTGGTCCATCTGAGCCTCGCCTGGGACTGGTTCCTCGCGCCGGCGCTCGCGCCTGCGGGGGTGCTGATCCCGAACGCAATCGGCCTCACCGCCGCCAGTGCCGCCGGCTACCTGGCGGGGGCCGCGTTCGACGGGCCGGCGCCCGAGCCGATGCCGGAGGGCGCCGCCCGATGAGCGTCCTGACGAGCACGCTCCGCGAACGCGCCGAGGCGCTCCGGCGCCGCGCCGAGCCGCTCGAGCCGGACGCGGAGGGCCGCCGCGAACTCACGGAGGCGACCGTCCGCCACGCCGAGGAGTTCCTCGAGGCTCTCAAGACCGGGCCGTCCTGGTACCCGCCCCGCGAGTCGTCCGAACTCACCGACCTGCCGATCGGACCGGAGGGCCAGCCGTTCCCGGAGATCCTCGACCTGATCCGGCGCGAGGTGGAACAGGAGGGCCTGAACCCCGCGTCGCCCCGCGACCTCGGCTACGTGCCCGGCGGCGGGATCTACGCGTCGGCGCTCGGCGACTACCTGGCGGCGGTGGGGAACGCCTTCTCCGGTTACTTCCCGGCCTCGCCGGGAGCGGCGCGCGTGGAGAACCGGCTCGTGGAGTGGATCGCCGAGATCGTCGGCTATCCGAAGGAGGCCGGCGGGACACTGACCTCCGGCGGGAGCGTCGCGGCGCTGACCGCGATCATCGCTGCCCGCGACGCGAAGGGGCTCCACTCGGAGGACTTTTCCCGGGCGTCCGTCTACGTCACCAGCCAGGAGCACTATTCGGTCCGCAAGGCGGTCCACCTGGCGGGCGTCGGAGAGGCCCCCTGCCGGATCATCGAGGTGGACGAGGACTACCGCCTGGCCCCGGAGTCCCTGGCCGCCCACATCCGGAAGGACCGCGCCGACGGGCTCATCCCCTGGCTCGTGGTGAGCACCGCCGGGACCACGAACACGGGAGCGGTGGATCCGCTGGACGCCGTGTCCGACATCGCGCGCGCCGAGGGTCTCTGGCACCACGTGGACGCCGCCTACGGGGGGTTCTACGTGCTGGTTCCGGCGCGGCGGGATGTCATGCGCGGCATCGAGCGATCCGACTCCGTGGTGCTCGATCCGCACAAGAGCCTCTTCCTCCCCTACGGCAGCGGCGCGGTGGTGGTTCGCGACGCGGCCCACCTCGAGACCTTCCGCTGGAAGGCGCCCTACCTGGTGGACGCCCCCCAGAAAGAGAGCTCACCCTCCGAGCGGTCCATCGAACTCACCCGCCACTTCCGCGGGATGCGCCTGCTCGTGCCGCTGCTGCTTCACGGCACCGAACCGTTCGCGGCGGCGCTCGAGGAAAAATGGGTGCTCGCCTGCTATCTCCAGGACGAGCTGCGGCGCTGGGAGGACATCGAGGTCGGGCCCGAGCCCCAACTCTCGACCATGTGCTTCCGCTACCGGCCCCCGGGGCGAACCGACGAGGAGGTGGACGACCTCAACCGCCGGCTCACCCGCGCCCTCCACGCCGACGGCCGCATCTTCGTGTCCGCCACCTACCTGAACGACCGGTTCTGGCTCCGGCCCTCACCC
Organism: Acidobacteriota bacterium; assembly: GCA_022820545.1. Classification (GTDB taxonomy): domain Bacteria; phylum Acidobacteriota; class Vicinamibacteria; order Marinacidobacterales; family Marinacidobacteraceae; genus Marinacidobacterium. The sequence continues at coordinate 16,116 of JAJEFG010000087.1, forward strand.
GGCATCTTCCGCACCCACGCCGAACACATCGACGAGTTCCTGGACCTCCTGAAGGACTTCCTCGCGAAGTTGTAGGCACGGGAGCGTCGGAGCGCCGGCCTCCGGCCGGCATCGCGCGGGAGCGCGAAACCAGCACCGATGGCTCGAACTCCAGTCGAAGAGATTCCTTGTAAATCGTTCCCTATGCGGGTCGATTGACAAGGACAACAAGGTTCCTGCCAAGCCCGGCCGTCGCATGACGCCGCCCGCCGTAGAATCGTCGGCCGAGGCATTCGCCCGCGCGGCCACTCCAATGAAATCAGTCGAGACGATCCCATCCGAGCGGCATCCGCCCGTGACCGACGCCCTGATCGCCGAGATGGTCGAGATCCTGGTCCGGGAGGCCGACCCGGAGCAGGTCATTCTGTTCGGGTCGCGTGGCCGGGGAGAGGCACGGGGCGACTCGGACGTCGACCTGATCGTGGTGGAGGAAGAACCCTTCGGGCCGGGACGGGACCGCGTCAAGGAGATGGCGCGGCTCTACCGGGCGCTGGCCGATTTCACGGTGCCGACGGACATCCTCGTGTATTCGACAGCGGACGTGGAGTACTGGCGGGACTCTCTGAACCATGTGCTGGCGAGAGCGCTTCGTGACGGCAGGGTTGTCTATGAGCGACCTTAGGTGCGCCGGCGCGATGCTGCGAGCGGCGGAGCGGGATCTGCTCACGCTGCAGAGCATGAATCCCCAAGCGCCCGAAGAGGCGTTCGGCTTTCACCTTCAGCAGGCCACCGAGAAGGCGCTGAAGGCATGGATCGCAGCGCTGGTCGAGGCGCTCCTGGCGCGCGTACGCGAAGAAACCCCCGGGCGGTAGGGCGCGCGGTCGTACCGGGCCGCCGGATCGCGGCTGTGGCAGATGCCGCGCCTTTGGGCGGTTTGGGCGCCCGATTGTTCTGGGACAGGTCACTAGTCGGAAGTTTCGAGCGGCGTTTTCGTATAACTCCTTCACACTGGGGGAGTTGCTGGATTCTGTGATGTAGCGTTACTGGCTACATGCGATGAGAGACGGCGAGAAGATCGAAGGAACGTTGTTGGACGGGGGTGAGTTCGGG
>JAJEFG010000040.1 GCA_022820545.1 Acidobacteriota bacterium
GGCCGGAGCGAAGCGGAGGAGGCGCGCAGCGCCTTGCCGCTGGGCGGAACGCAAGGGCTACGCTGCCTGGTGATGGCCTCGGGCCGGCTCCTGCCAGACCCGATCTCACCCCTTGCAAAAAGGTAGAGAGTCCAAGCCGTACGCGTCACCTCTGATGTCGCGCTCCGCGCCGAGATGGGAGCCGCCTTTCCGGGTGGGGTTACGACGTGCGCGGCGCGGAGCGCTGCGGTGCCGGTCTGGAGACCGGCGTTCCAAGCCGTACGCGTCACCTCTGATGTCGCGCGCCGCGCCGAGATGGGAGCCATCTTTCCGGGTGGAGTTACGACGTGCGCGGCGCGGAGCGCCGCGGTGCCGGTCTGGAGACCGGCGTTCCAAGCCGTTGCGGCACCTCGGATTTCGCGCTCCACGCCGAGATGGGAGCCGCCTTTCCGGGTGGGGTTACGACGTGCGCGGCGCGGAGCGCCGCGGTGCCGGTCTGGAGACCGGCGTTCCAAGCCGTACGCGTCACAAGAAATAAAGATGGCGGCGAACCGCAGGTTCGTCGCCGGCCGGCTCGTGGCCCCGTCAAGGGTCCACTCCGGCCTGGGTGCCGGGGGGCGGAATTGAACCGCCGACACAAGGATTTTCAGTCCTCTGCTCTACCGTCTGAGCTACCCCGGCTACGGGCCCCGCCATCTCACGCGGGCGCGGTAGTTTCGCACAGGCTCAGGCTTCCTGCGGCTCCGCCTCCTCGCCGTCTTCCTCGCCGCCCAGGCCGAGCGCCTTCCGGACGCGGGCTTCCACCTCGGCCATCAGCGGCTCGTCCTCGAGCAGCGTCCTGCGGGTCCGTTCCCGCCCCTGTCCGATCTGTTCGCCCTGGTAGGAGTACCAGGCCCCGCTCTTCTCGATGATCCGCTCGCGCACCGCGAGATCGATGAGATCTCCCGCCCGGGAGATCCCTTCTCCGTAGCGGACGTCGAACTCGGCCTGCCGGAAGGGAGGGGCCACCTTGTTCTTGACCACCTTGATCCGGGTCCGGTTTCCGATCACCGCATCTCCCTCCTTGAGGGCGCCGATCCGCCGGATGTCCACCCGTACCGACGAATAGAACTTGAGCGCGCGCCCGCCCGTCGTCGTCTCCGGGTTGCCGAACATGATCCCGATCTTCTCCCGGAGCTGGTTGATGAACACGAGGCAGGTGGAGGACTTCGAGACGATCCCGGTGAGCTTGCGGAGCGCCTTCGACATGAGCCGCGCCTGCAGGCCGACCTGCGCGTCGCCCATCTCGCCGTCGAGTTCGGCGCGCGGCACGAGCGCCGCCACCGAGTCCACCACGACGACGTCCACCGACCCGCTCCGCACCAGCGTCTCGGTGATCTCGAGCGCCTGTTCCCCGTCGTCGGGCTGGGACACGAGCAGCTCGTCGGTGTTCACCCCGAGCGCCCGGCAGTACTCCGGGTCGAGGGCGTGCTCGGCGTCCACGAACGCGGCGACCCCGCCGAGCGCCTGGGCCGACGCCACCACGGTGAGCGCCAGGGTGGTCTTCCCGGAGGACTCCGGACCGAACACCTCGACCACCCGGCCGCGGGGGAAGCCCCCCACCCCGAGCGCCGCGTCCACCGAAATCACCCCGGTGGGGATTGCGGACACGTCCATCGCGGACGAACCGAGGCGCATGATGGCTCCCCGGCCGTGCTGTTTTTCGATCTGCCCGAGGGCAATGTCGAGGGCGCGGGAACGCTGGTCGGCGCTCCTTGGATTCCTGGCGTCTGGCGACATGCTCTTGGTGTCTCTCGACATGGCTGGCGGGGTCTCCTCGTCGGATGTGGGCGCCCCGGACCCGGGGCCGGCGGCGCGGCTTCGAGTTCTCTAGAGGCTAAGACGTAATTGAGCCAAATTCTGTCCCACCCCCGGCGCCGGGAACCTCCAGAATCTCTTTAACCGCCGTAATCGTGGAAGCCGCGGCCCGTCTTGCGGCCGAGCCGGCCGCCGTCCACCAGCTTCACGAGCAGCGGGCACGGGCGGTAGCGGGGATCCCCGAACCCGTCCTGCAGCACCCGCAGGATGTCGAGGACCACGTCGAGGCCGATGAGATCGGCGAGCGCCAGCGGGCCCATGGGGTGCCGCATGCCGAGCTTCATGATCCGGTCGATGTCCTCCGCGCTGCCCACGCCCTCCATGAGCGCGAACGCGGCCTCGTTGATCAGCGGCATGAGGACCCGGTTGGAGACGAACCCGGGCGCGTCGTTGACCGCGCAGGGCGTCTTCCCCAGCCGCCGCGACAGCTCCATGGTGGTCTCGAACGTCTCGTCCGAGGTCTCGAGCCCCCGGATCACCTCCACCAGCTCCATGACCGGCACCGGGTTCATGAAGTGCATGCCGATGAAGCGGTCGGCGCGGCCGGAGGCTGCCCCGAGCCGGGTGATCGAGATCGAGGAGGTGTTCGACGCGAGGATCGTCCGGGACGGCAGCAGCGGCTCGAGCGCGCCGTAGAGCGCGAGCTTCTTCGCCTCGTTCTCGACGATGGCCTCGACCACGAACTCCGCGTCGGCGGCGGGCCCCATATCGGTGCCCGGCCGGATGCGCGCGTACGCGGCCTTCGCCTCCGCTTCGGTCACCGTCTCCCGCTTCACCTGGCGCCCCAGGTTCTTCTCGATGGTCGCCATGCCGCGCGCCGTGAACTCCTCCCGGACGTCCACGAGGTTCACGTCCACGCCGGAAATGGCGAAGACCTGGGCGATGCCGTTCCCCATGGTCCCGGCGCCCACCACCAGGACCCGCCCCGGCGCTCCCGTTTCAGGCACGTTCCACTCCCAGGGCGACCCCGTTGCCGCCGCCCAGGCAGAGACTCGCGACGCCGCGCTCCACGCCGTGCTCGCGGAGCAGGTAGAGCAGCGTCGTGAGGATGCGGGCGCCGCTCGCTCCGATCGGGTGGCCGAGCGCGACCGCGCCCCCGTTCACGTTCGTGCGGTCCGCCGGGAGTCCCAGTTCGGACCGCACCGCCACCGCCTGGGCGGCGAACGCCTCGTTGATCTCGAAGAGGTCCACCCCGTCCACGCTCCAGCCGAGGCGTTCGAGCAGTTTCCGGACCGCGGGCACCGGGGTCATCATGACCCACCCGGGCTCGAGGCCCGAGACCGCCTGGCCGGTGATCCGCGCAAGCCGCGGCAGCCCGTGCCGGCGCACGGCCGCATCCGAGGCGATCACCAGGGCGGACGCCCCGTCGTTCACCCCCGGGGCGTTTCCGGCGGTCACCCGGCCATCCTTCCGAAAGACCGGCCGGAGCCGCGCCAGCGACTCCGCGGTCGCATCCGGCCGGATGCTCTCGTCACGCTCGACCACCACGGGCCCTCTCCGCGCCGGGACCTCCACGGGCAGGATCTCGGCGGCGAAACGCCCGGCCTCGGTGGCCGCATGGGCGCGCCGCTGGCTCTCGGCGGCGTATGCGTCCATCGCCTCGCGGCTCACTCCGTAGCGGTCCGCCACCCGTTCGGCGGTCTCGCCCATGTGGATGTCCTCGAAGGCGTCGGTCAGCCCGTCGTGCACCATCGAGTCCACGAGGCTGCCGTCGCCCATCTTCGACCCCGTCCGCATTCCCGAGAGGAGATGCGGGGCGTTCGACATGGACTCCATCCCGCCCGCCACCACCACGTCGGCGTCGCCGGCGAGGATCGCCTGGCGGGCGAGCATGACCGCCTTCAGCCCCGAGCCGCAGACCTTGTTGATGGTGAGGGCGCCGACTCCGGCGGGCAGCCCGGCGCCGATCGCGGCCTGGCGGGCCGGGTTCTGGCCGAGCCCGGCGGTCAGCACGTTCCCGAGAATGACCTCGTCGACCGCATCCGGAGGCGCCGCGGCGCGCTCCACCGCCTCGCGGACCACCAGCGCCCCGAGTTTCGGAGCGGGCAGCGGGGAGAGCCCGCCCAGCAGCTTCCCGATCGGGGTGCGGACCGCAGAGGAGATCCAGACCGGCGGCCCCCCGTTCGCCTCGGTCACTCCCCCCGCCTTTCCCGCCCGGAGGCGTCCTCCGCGATCGCCGGCGCGCCGAGTTCGATCCGGACCCGCAGCCGGGCCTCGGGGAGCCCGGCGGCGCTCACCAGGCGCCGCGCGATTTCCGTCCTCCGCCGATGCGCCTCGGCCCGGGTCGCCGGGTCGGAGGTGACGATGGTCAGCACGCGCTTTTCGACGCGCACCGGAACCGAGCGCCGCGCGATTCCCGCGGGAACCGCCCGTTCCCAGAGCGCCTTCAGGAACTCGATGTCCAGGATCGCCCCCTGCTCCCGGCTCGGGAACACGAGACCGAGGAGATCCCCGATCGGCGCCGGATCCTTCGGGCGCCGGTCCGGCGGCCGGGAAACACGCTGCATACCCGGGATCGTAACCGCCGGCGAATGCCGTCCCGCTGGTATAGTCGCCCCCTTGGAAACTCGATCCGGAGGGACTTCAATGGCCCAGACCAGGTATCCGAAAACGCCTCGCGACGAGCAACCCGAAGCGGGTGTCGAGAGCGCCGAGACGAAGGCCCGGGGACCGTTTTCCCGCCGCCAGTTCCTGCGGGGAAGCGCCGCCGCCGGCGCCGCCTCGGCGGGCCTGCTGTCCGGCATTCTCGACGACGCCGCGGCTCAGGGAGAGCCGGGGGTCGCCGGGCCGGGCGCGGTGGACATGGCCTTCAAGATCAACGGCAAGGCCTACGTGGCGACCCTCGAACCGAGGGTCACGCTGCTGGACGCGCTCCGCAACCACCTCGACCTGACCGGCGCCAAGAAGGTCTGCGACCGCGGAACCTGCGGCGCCTGCACGGTGCTCCTGAACGGCGACCCGGTCTATGCCTGCTCGGTGCTCGCGATCGAGGCGCAGGGCGCGGAGGTCACCACCGTTGAAGGCATCGGATCGCCCGCGGACATGCACCCCATCCAGCAGGCGTTCGTGGACCACGACGCCCAGCAGTGCGGTTTCTGCACGCCGGGTTTCGTGGTCGCCAGCGCGGCGCTCCTGAACCGTCATCCGAATCCCGATCAGGACACCGTCCACCGGGAGCTCGGCGGCAACCTCTGCCGCTGCGGCACCTACGCCGGTATCCGGGCGGCCGTCGCCCAGGCGGCCGGAGGAGGAACCACCAATGGCTGAGTATGTCTGGCCCGCCGCAGGCGACCGCCTGCACATCGGCAAACACATTAGCCGCCTTGACGGCCCGGTCAAGGCGACCGGACGGGCGAAGTACGCCTACGACGTGAACCGCCGCGGAATGCTCTGGGCGATCATGGTCCAGTGCCCGCACGCCCACGCGCGCATCACCTCCATCGACACTTCGGCGGCGGAGGCGATGGACGGGGTGGTCAGGGTCCACGTCATCCAGGACGTGGGGACCGAGATCCAGTGGGCCCACGACGAGATCGTGGCGGTGGCCGCCACCTCGGAAGAGGTCGCCCGCGACGGCGCGGCCGCCGTGAAGATCGAATACGAGGTGCTGTCGCACTTCGTGAACGAGCGCGCGGTGGACGAGGCTCCGGACGCCCAGCCCGCGCAGGCGGAGACCACCGGGGATCCGGCGGCCGCGATGGCCTCGGCCCCGACGAAGTCGAGCGGCGCCTACCACGTGGCGCAGATCGCCCACTGCTCGCTCGAGTCCCACGGCCAGGTCGCCGAGTGGCAGGACGAGGAGACGGTCACGCTCTGGGCCTCCACCCAGGCGATTTCCGGCGTCGCTTCGCAGCTCGGCGAGCAGATCGGCATCCCGGCCTCGAACGTCCACGTCGAGACCCAGTACATGGGCGGCGGCTTCGGCAGCAAGTTCAGCGTGGACCGCTGGGGCGTCGTCTGCGCCCAGCTCGCGAAGGACACCGGCCGGCCGGTGAAGCTGATGCTCGACCGGGACCAGGAGGTCAGCGTCGCCGGCGCGCGTCCCTCAACCCACGCCGAGGTTTCGACGGCCGCCGACGCCGACGGGAACGTGGTGGCCTGGGACTCGAAGAGCTGGGGTTCGGGAGGACCGGCGGGCGCCAACTCCCCGCCGCTCCCCTACGTCTTCTCGTTCGACAACCAGACCCACATGCACACGTCGGTGCCGACGAACACCGGACCGGCGCGGGCCTGGCGGGCCCCGAGACATCCGCAGGCGTGCCTCGTCACCATGCGGGCGCTCGAGGACCTCGCCCACGCGGCGGGGATGGACCCGCTCGACTTCTTCCTGAAGAACATCGAGAAGACCGGCGAGCGGGCGAGCACCTACGTCGAGGAACTCGAGAAGGGCGCCGAACTGATGGGCTGGCGCGACCGCTGGCGGCCGCGCGGCTCGGGGACCGGCACCGTGCGCTCGGGGCTCGGCCTCGCGCTCCACACCTGGGGCGGCCGCGGCCACCGGAGCAACTGCGAGGTGCTCGCGTACCGCGACGGGCTGGTGGAAGCCCGGATCGGGAGCCAGGACCTCGGCACCGGGACCCGCACCATCATCGCCCTGGTGCTGGCCGAGACCTTCGGAGTCGCCGTGGAGCAGGTCAAGGTGACCATGGGGCGGAGCGTCCTGCCGGCGTCCGGGGCCTCGGGCGGCAGCACCACGGTGGGAGGCGTCAGCGGCGCCACCCGCCGGGCGGCGCTCAACGCGGTGGACGCCGTGTTCGAGCGGATCGCGCCGCGCCTCGGGACCGAGATGGCCAACCTGGAACTCAGGAACGGCCAGCTCCACTTCAAGGACGGCTCCATGGCCGCGATGCCCTGGCGGCAGGCGGCGGCCCTCATCGGGGTGAACCCGGTGTCCGCCACCGGCGCCAACCCCGGCCCGGGTCAGTTGAACGACAGCGGGGTGGGCGGCATCCAGATGGCCGACGTCAGCGTGGACATGGAGACCGGCGTGGTCTCCATCAACCGGATGGTCGCGGTCCAGGACTGCGGACTCATCCTCGACATGAAGCTCGCGGAGAGCCAGGTCTACGGCTCGCTCATCATGGGCGTCACCTACGCGCTCACGGAGGAGCGGGTCTTCGATCCGCACACCGGCCAGATGCTGAACGCCGAAATGGAGTTCTACAAGCTCGCCGGAATCGAGGACGTGGGCGAGATGATCGTCCACATGATGACCGGACCCGGTTACGACGAACGCGGCGTGATCGGCCTCGGTGAGCCCCCCGTCATCGCTCCGGGAGCGGCGATCGCCAACGCGGCGACCAACGCGACCGGCGTTCCGATCAACGAGATGCCGATGACCCCCGAGCGGGTGCTCGCCGCAATCAACGGAGGGATGGCCTGATGCGCGCCTTCGAATACTCAAGTCCCCGGACCACCGAGGACGCGATCCGGTTGCTGTCGGCCGAGGGGGCGGTAGCGCTCGCCGGAGGCACCGACCTGCTGAGCCTGATGAAGGACGGCGCGGCGGCGCCGTCGCGTCTCGTCAACCTGAAGGCGATTCCGGATCTGACCGGCGCGCACGAGACCGACGGCGGACTCCACATCGGCGCCACCACCCGGCTGGGGCCGCTCGGTGAGCACCGGGTCATCCGGGAGTCCTTCCCGGCCGTCGCCCAGGCCATCGCCGGGGTCCGCAGCCGGCAGGTGCTCTCCATGCGCACGGTCGGCGGCGACCTCCTGCAGCGGCCCCGCTGCTGGTACTTCCGGGCGGGCTTCGGGCTGGTGCCGATGCACGACGGCCAGTCCATGGCGAAGACGGGCGACAACCGCTATCACGCGATCTTCGGGAACGCGGGCGACGCGGTCTTCGTGAACCCGTCGAGCCTCGCCCCGCCGCTGATCGCGCTGGGCGCCTCGGCGACCGTCCTCGGGCCGGACGGCGAGCGCACCGTCGCAGTCGAGGACCTCTACCGGACCCCGGCTTCCAGCGACGAGAGCGAGTTCACGCTCGGCGCCGCCGAGATCGTGACCGGGGTCACCATCCCGATGCGCTCGAGCAGCAACGCCACCTACGAGATACGGAACCGGAAGGGCTTCGACTGGCCGCTGGCCGCCGCTTCGGTCGCCGTCTCCGACGGGGGCGCCCGGGTGGTGCTCGGCCACGCGGCGCCCACCCCGTGGATGAGCGCCGCCGCGGCCGGCGCGCTGGCCGGCGGCATCAGCGAGGCGAGCGCCGAGGCCGCGGGTGACGCCGCGGTGGCCGACGCCGCCGCGCTCTCCGGCAACGGCTACAAGATCCAGCTCGCGCGGGTCGCGGTGAAACGCGCCGCGCTCGCCGCCATGTGAGGAGAACGACGATGGCCACGAAGACCACCGCTCCGAAGAGCGCCATTCCCGGGGCTACCGGACGCGCCGCTTTCTCGCTCTGCCACCGTCTGCGCTCCAAGGCGATGTACATGGACATGGAGTACGACCCGAGCGTCCCGGGCGGGCACCCCGGCGACGACCACTTCTGGTGTACCCACACCATGAACTGCCTCGGCCCCGACGGACGGGTCGCCGACAAGGAACGCTGCAGCGAGGGTTCCGGACGGTCCTGTTTCGAGAGCGCCTGGTAGGGAGCCCGAACCTCCCTGAAAGCCGGATGAACCGGGGCGCGAGCCCTGCTAGACTTTTTGCCTTCGGCTGGCCGTACCGAACCGCGGTCACCCGACGGAGGTAGCGTCATGAAGATTTCCCGTTTCCTGCTGGCAGCCGCGTTCCTCGCGGTGGGCGCAATGGCTTTCGCCGCCACGGCCTTCGCAGAAAGTCCCGGCGAGGCGGACACCTCGCTCACCGGCCTCTACCTCGAGGCCCGCACCGCGGACGTCTACGCGGGTCACTGCTACGCCAACAGCGAGGTCGGCCTCGACGGCGAGGAAGCCGTGCTCGCCTGGAACGTCTCCGAGGGGATGTACGAGGGCGTCGAGCTCTCCGGCCTCTCGGTGGTCGCCGTCGTGAAGGCGCAGGCCACGCTGGGAGATCCGCACGACAACCCGTATCCGGTGGAGTCGGTTCTGATCGTGGACGAGGCTGCAAACGCGGACCAGCGGAGCGCCCTCATCCAGCTCGCGCACGACATGGGCGGCGAGCTGCTCGACAACGTCAGGAACATCCGGGACGCGCCGGTGGCCGCGGACTTCGAGAGCACCCCGGGCCACGCCGCGCTGACCGCCGGCGAGCTGGTGGAGATCAAGACCCGGGCGATCACCCACAAGGATCACCTCTGCGGCAGCGAGTTCGTCTACTACCCGCCGCTGACGGAGATCGCGGACGCGATGCCGGCCTACACCGAGGCGCACGCGTTCCGGGGCGACGACTTCGACACCACCTGGAGCTGCCCGCTCAAGCGGAGCGCCTTCCTGGGCACCTTCGTCCGCTAACGGCGGGCCCTGCTACCGCGCCATGAAGGTTCGTCCGCGTTTCGCCTATCTGCTGCCCGCCGGGCTGCTAGCCGCCGGCCTGTCGTTCGGGGCCGATCAGCCGACCCTGGGGACCGCCGACGGCGCCCCGCCGGAGGGTGTCTCCGACGAGATCCGGGCAGTCCTGGGCGCCGAGGGCGTCCGCGCGACGCTCGGTTCAGGCGTCAATCTCGATTTCTGGCTTCGCGCCGAGCAGCCCACGGGCAGCAACCCGAACCCGGCGGCGACCTTCCCGGATCTCGGCGTGGGGACCCTGGTCGGGGTGGTCCGGATCGACGGCTCCTGGTCCGACTACAAGGGCAACCCCATCGAGCCCAACGTCTTCACCATGCGCTATGGAATCCGTCCCGAGGACGGGAACCACATGGGCGTCTCCGTGCACCTCGACTTCGTGCTGCTGGTGCCGGTCGCCGAGGACATGACGGTGGACGTCGAGTGGGGGCAGGACGACCTCAACATCATGAGCTTCGCCGCCACCGGCGTCGGCCATCCGGCGGTGATGAGCCTCGCGCCCAACTGGGAAGGCATCACCGAGCCCGCCATCTTCCAGGACGACGCCGAAGGCTGGGCGCTCGGCTACCCCTGGCCCGGCGGCCTCACCCTCGGCTTCGTCGTCGAAGGCCAGGGCGAGCACTAAGTCGGAGCGCCGGCCTCCGGCCGGCATCGCGGCCGCAGGCCGCGAAACTCACGCCGCTACCTCCTAAGCACTATCCGGAGCCTGGGGGCAGCCCGCCACCGATTTCGGCTGAGCGCAACGCCAACAGCGCGAGTTTCGCGCTCCCGCGCGATGCCGGCCGGAGGCCGGCGCTCCGACCCTCAGTGCTCCAGTTCGCAGCGGAGCGGCCAATCCCCGGCAGCAAGGCGCACCTCCACCGGCGCCGCGCTCCCGGGCGCCAGCTCCAGAAACCGGCTCCGGCTGATGTCCACGCAGTCCGAACGCCAGTGGCCGTAGTAATCGTTGCGGCCGACATCCACCTGATACTCGCGCTCTTCGGGCAGCAGTTCCACCCTTCCCTCACCCGCGTACATCAGATCCGTTGGCTCGTCGATGACGTGAAATCCCCTGCCCTCGTTGGGCGCGCACTGGGGCACCGCGCCGAACACATGGAACAGCTCATGGACCATCGTCGCCTCGGCAGCGCCAAAGGTCGCCTCGTCGACGCCCACCCGCGGGGAACCGACGCAGTCGATGTAATGTGCGCCACCGCGCTGAAACCACGCGGAACCGCACACCCCGATCGCCCGGCCCTCGTAGTAGAAGCCGAGGACCTTGTCTCCCCGGACCGCCAGTCGGGAGGCTTCCTGCATCAGGTGTTCCATCAGGAACGCCCCGAGTCCGTCCCCTTCCTGGTGGGTGAACGACAGCCGCAGAAACGAAACATCCACGCGTCCCTGGTACGTGTCAACACGGAAGCGCTGTCCGGTCCGGTCCTGCAACCAGCCCTGCATCGCGGTCACGGAGTTCTCGATCTCGCCGAACCGGTCGCGGTCCAGATCCTCCCGGTCGCTCGGTACCGCATAGACGAAGTGAATCTGCGGGCCCCCGATGTCGTCCGGCCGATCCCGCGTGCTCCTCGGGTTCGGATCCTCTACCGTGAACTCCAGTTCCACGGAAAAACTCTCGAAGGTGGCGGTGAGCACCGCCATCCCGACGCCGACCCCTTCGGCGAAGTCATCTTCGCCGATGGCGACGACCGCCGGATCGGAGGAGGTCCATTCGACCACGACGGTGCCAGTGGTGCCGTCGTCGTAGTTGCCGTACGCGATCAGCGGTCCCACCCGCTGCCCCACCCGGATTTCCGTGCGGGGCGCGAACGGCTCGAGCCCGGTCAATTGACGGGGCGGCCGCGGCGCCGCCGGCGGCGGGGCAGAGGGCGAGACACCTCCGCCGCACGAAGCGAGGAAAGCGCACAGCAGAGGGAGAAGAAGCGGGCGAATCAGGAGCTTCCGGTTGGTGACGGCTCTACCGAGAGACGTGACCATCTCCGGGAGACCCTCGTCCACTTCGGGTTTCTCGCTGCCCGCAACGACTTGCTGCCCAACAGCCTGGTCAGTCTTTCAGGAGTAGAGTGAAATCAGCGTGAACAATCGGCGCACGACGGTGGTCGTTGTGTGCACACGGGGCGCAGCGCGTCGGCTTGTCTCCGTCGCCAGTCCCCGCGCCGCCCTGAACGGCGCGGCCCCTCAGCGTTCCAGCGCGCAGCGGAGCGGCCAGTCCCCCGCGGGCAGCCGCACCTCCACCGTGCCCGAGCCGGCCGGGATTCCGGGCGCCCGCTCCAGGAACCGGCTCCGGCTGACGTCCAGGCAGTCCGGCCGCCCATGGCCGTAGTAGTCGTCGCGTCCCACATCGATGAGGGTTTCTCCCCCTCGGGGGCTCCTGTCCACCCCCGCGAACATCAGGTCGTTCTCCACATCGTTCACGTGAGACCCCTCGACGTAATTCGGCGCGCAACTCGCCACCGCCCCGAAGACGTGGAAGAACTCGTGGACCATCACCACCTCGAAGGTGGAGATGGTCTCCTCATCGAAGCCGAGTTCCGCGTCGGTGCACCCGAGGTAGACGGCTCCGCCCCCGCCGAAGAGCGGAGCGCTCCCGCAGGCTCCCGCAACCCGGCCCTCGTAGTAGATCGCCAGGATCTTGTCCCCCCGCACGTCCAGAGAGTGCGCCGCACGAAGAATGTCGCCGACGACGTCCGCCGCCCTGCCGTCACCCTCCTGGTGGGTGAACGGAAGGCGCAGGAACGAAACGTCCGGCCGTCCCTGGTAGGTGTCCAGGCGGAGTGTTTGCCCGATCTCCTGGGCGAGCCAGTTCTGGATGCCCAGAACGGACCGCTCGATTTCCCCGAAACGGTCGCGGTTCCGGTCTTCCCAGTCGCTCGGAACCGCATAGACGAAATGCACCTGGGGGCCGCCGATGTCGTCCGGGCGGTCCCGGGTGCTCCGTGGAATCGGATCTTCCACCACGAAGTCCAGTTCCACGGAAAAGCCCTCGAAGGTGCCGGTCAACACCGCCGTGCCCGCCCCGATGCCTTCCGCGAAGCCCTCCTCGTCGATCGCGACCACGTCCGGGTCCGACGAGGTCCATACGGCATTCACGGTGCCGGTGGTGCCGTCGTCGTAGTTGCCGTAGGCGACCAGGGGGCCGATCTTCTGCCCGACGCGGATGTCCGTGCGGGGAGCGAACGGCTCGAGACCGGTCAGCGTACGCGGCGGCCGCGGTGGGGCCGGCGGAGGAGTGGTGGGCGACACGCCTCCTCCACAGGAGGCCAGGAACGCAAACAACGGAACGAACAGGAGTAGCCGCTTCACGCGCTCAGCCTACCGCGAAGTTTCTCCGGCCTCCACGGGGGCGCGATCCCGGCACATCTCCCGCAATACACTCGCCGCCGAGGACTTTCGCCATCCCCCAGACCGCTCGGGAAAGCCCGGGAAACGCCGCCGGCATCCTGCTCGCCGCCGGCGAGTCGAAGCGGATGCGCCGCGTAAAGGCCCTCCTGCCCCATCCGGACGGCTCGGGGCGGACGCTGGTCCGCGCCGCCGCGGAAACCCTGCTGGCCGCCGGCCTCTCCCCCGTGATCGTGGTGCTCGGCCATGCCCGCCGTCAGGTCGCTCCGGAACTCCGCGGACTCGCCGTCCGCGCCGTCCCCAACCCCGCCTACCAGCGGGGCATGCTCTCCTCCCTCCAGGTCGGAATCCGGGCGCTCGCGGCCGAGCGGCACATCTTCTGGGCCGTCGTGGCCCCGCTCGACCAGCCCTTCCTCTCCGCCGGCCTCATCCAGGAACTCGTCGCCGCTGCCGCCGGACCCCGGCAACCCCCCGCCGCAGTCGTCCCGGCGACCCCGGCGATGGCGCGGACGGGGACCTGGGGCCTCCCGGTCGTGCTCCGGCGGCGCCTCTTCCCGGAGGTCCTGGAACTGTCCGGAACGCGCGCGGCGGACGCGGAAGGCCGGGACCGGGGCGCCGGCCGCGTCCTCGCGCGGCACCGCCCGGAAGTGGTGGTCGTCCCGGCCAGCGAGCGGGAGCTGCTCGACCTCGACGACTGGGCGAGCTACGAACGGGCCCGGCAGGCGCCGGGGACCGCGAGCGGATGACCCTGCCCCTGTCCCACCCGGCCGCCCTCCTGCTCAGCTACGGCTCCGTGGGTGCGCTGCTGCTGGCCACGGAACTCCTCCGCCGCGCCGGCAGGGTTTCTCCGGACGCGGCCCGCAAGGTCGTCCACGTGGGCGTGGGCCTGTGGGTGGTCCCCACGGTGTTGGTGTTCGCCGACTGGCGGGTAGCGGTCGTGCCGCCGCTCACGTTCCTGGTGGTGAACTATCTGATCCACCGGTTCCGGCTCTCCCCGCTCGACGCCGACCCCGGAAACCTGGGCACCGTTTTCTTCCCTTTCTCGTTTGCGGTGCTCCTCGCCGTCTTCTTCCGGCCGGGGCAACCCGGAGACCAGGCTTTCCTCGCCGTGGCCGGGCTCCTGACGATGGCGCTCGGCGACGCCGCCGCCGCGTTCTTCGGGAAGCGTTACGGAACCCGCCGCTACACCATCCTCGGCCACTCGCGGACCATGGAGGGGAGCATGGCGATGTTCCTGGTCACCGGGGTCGTGATCGCCGTGGTGCTCAACACGATGGCGGGCTACACCTGGCATCCCGCGGTCGCCTTCGGCCTGGTGACCGGGACGGCGGCCGCCGGGATCGAGGCGGTGTGCCCCTTCGGGAGCGACAACCTGTTCGTGCCGCTCGGGACCGCGGGCATCCTGTGGGCGCTCGTGGAGGTGAGCGGTGCGGCGCTGGGAGTGGGGTGAGGGGGGACGTACCGATCGACGAGCCGGGGCCGGCGTTTCTGGCCGTTGTGTCGTGAGGCGGAGTGGGGTTCAGGGCGGGCGCGGTGCGGAGCACCGCGGTGGCGGGGGGGTGACCGGCGGTGCAAACCGGGGTGTGGGGTGGGGGGGGGGGGGGGACTTACCTATCGCCGCGCGGGGGCGGGGTTTTCTGGCGTTTGTGTCGTGTGGGGGTGGGGGGTTCTGGGGGGGGGGGGTGGGGAGCACCCCGGTGCCGGTCTGGAGACCGGCGTTCCAAGCCGTTGT
>JAJEFG010000083.1 GCA_022820545.1 Acidobacteriota bacterium
CTCTACGAGACCTTCGACGACGGCATCACCTGGCGGCACTTCCCCAACATGCCGATCTCCCAGTTCTACAAGGTGGCGCTCAGCCAGGCCGAACCCTTCTACGACATCCTCGGCGGGGCCCAGGACCTGGGCACGGTCCACGGGCCTTCCCGGACCCTGAACATGGAAGGCGTGCGGAACCGCGACTGGTACGTGCCGCTCGGAGCGGACGGCTACGGGGTCGAGATCGACCCCCGCGACGAGAACATCATGTACCTGATGACCCAGCAGGGGAATCTGTACCGCGCGGACCGGCGGAGCGGCGAAGTCCTCCACATCGGGCCCGTTGCGGCCCCCGGAGACCCGCCCGAGCGCTGGAACTGGGACTCCCCCATCTTCATCAGCCCGCACAACCCCGACCGCCTGTACTTCGGCTCGCAGCGGGTGTGGCGCAGCGAGGACCGGGGCCAGGCGTGGACCGCGGTCAGCGGCGACCTGACCACCGGCCGGAACCGCTACGAACTCCCCTTCTACGACCGGATCTGGAGCGTGGACGCGCTCCACGACACGAACGCCATGTCGCGCTACGCGACCCTGACCGGGATGTCCGAATCACCGGTCGCCGAGGGCGTGCTGTTCGCGGGGAGCGACGACGGCCTGGTCCACGTGAGCGGCGACGGCGGGGCCAACTGGACCCGCACGGCGGCGATTCCGGACCTGCCGGCGCTCTCCTTCTTCAACGACATCGAGGCCTCCCAGCACGACGCCGACACCGTGTTCGTGGTGGCCGACAACCACAAGATGGGGGACTTCCGGACCTATCTCTACCGGAGCCGTGACCGCGGCGCGTCCTGGGAGTCCATCGCGGGCGATCTGCCCGACGGCACCATCGTCTGGGCGATCCAGCAGGACCACGAGGACCCCGACCTGCTCTTCCTGGGCGCCGAGTTCGGGATGCACGTCTCGTGGAACGGCGGGACGAACTGGGTGAAGCTGCAGGGCGCCCCGACGATCTCGTTCCGCGACCTGAAGGTGCACCGGCGGGACGACGACCTGGTCGGGGCGACCTTCGGGCGCGGGTTCTACGTGCTGGACGACTACGGACCGCTGCGGAGCATGGCGTCGGTCGTCCGTTCGGGTGAGTCCGCGCTGTTCCCGCTCCGCGACGCGTGGTGGTACGTGCCGTCGGTGCCGGCGCAGGCGCCGGGCCGCCCGACGCAGGGCAGCACCGCTTTCGTGG
This sequence comes from Acidobacteriota bacterium, assembly GCA_022820545.1. Classification (GTDB taxonomy): domain Bacteria; phylum Acidobacteriota; class Vicinamibacteria; order Marinacidobacterales; family Marinacidobacteraceae; genus Marinacidobacterium. The sequence goes on from JAJEFG010000083.1 coordinate 1,220, forward strand.
CGGACAACCCGCCGTTCGGCGCGGTGTTCACCTACTACCTCGCCGAGGACCTGCAGACGGCGCAGGAGGAGCGGCGCGCCGGCGAGCAGGAGGCGCGCGAGCAAGGCGGCGACATCCCCTTCCCCGGGTTCGACACCCTGCGGATCGAGGAACTCGAAGCGGACCCGGCGGTGTTCGTGGTGATCCGGGACGCGAACGGGGAACCGGTGCGCCGGATCGCGGGTTCGGCGGAGAAGGGCGTCCACCGGGTGGCGTGGGACCTCCGCGGCCCGGCGCCCAACCCGGTGAACCTGACGGCGCCGGGATTCTCGCCGCCGTGGGTCCGGCCGCCGCAGGGGCCGCTCGCGGCGCCCGGGGAGTACCAGGCGCAGCTCGTGGCGGTCACCCGGGACGGGGCCCGGAGTCTGGGCGAGCCGCAGCGGTTCGGGGTGAAGCCGGTCCCGAACCTGCCCGAGGGGGTCGATCCGGCGGCGGTGGCGGCCTTCCAGCAGGAGACCGCGGCGCTCCTGCGGCAGATTCACGGGGCGGCGGCCGAGGCCCGCCGGGTCCGGGAGCGGCTGCGGCACCTGCGGGCGGCCCTGAACGAGACGCCGCGGGCGGAGGAGGCGCTCTACGGACGGATGGACACCATCCTGCGGACGCTTTCCGACCTCGAAGTCCGGCTGAACGGCGACCCCGCGCGGCAGTCACGCAACCATCCGGCCGCGCCCTCCATCCGGGGCCGGGTCGGAGGGATCGCCGGCGGCCACTGGGACACCCGGCAGACCCCCACGCAGACCCAGCGCGAGAGCCTCCGCATCGCCGCGGAAGAGTTCGAAACACTCCGGGGCGAACTCCGGACCCTGGTGGACGAAACCCTGGCCCAGCTCGAAGCGGACCTCGAGGCGGCGGGCGCCCCCTGGACGCCCGGAAGAAGGATTTCGGGCTAGGAACAGCCAACCTCCAAGCCGGCAGGGTGGCGCCACCGGCTTGGAACGCCGGCTTCAGCCGGCACAGCGGGCCGCAGGCCGGGGGCAAGAGATTCGGCGCTTCGGCCCAACCCCGGATTCCCTGCCAGGCGCCGACAGCACTCGTGGAGCATGTTGAAGTAGCTCCGTGCCTGCCCCAGCCCGAACCTCAGGGCGGTGTATTCGAAGATTGCGTCCAGATCGGCCGCTGCGCGACGCGTCAGCCTATAGGCGCCCATCACGCCGAAGCCGCGCCTCGGCTTCCTCCGCAATCTGCGAGATCGTCCGGTCGCTCAGCCCGCTGTCCAGCCCTTCCTGGATCGCGGCCCGGACCATGTGGAGCGACGCATCACGCTCACGGTCGCGCCGGATCAGGTCACGGATGTACTCACTGTCATTCGTGAACCGACCCGCGGCGATCTGAGCCTTCACCCACTGGTCCTGCTGGTTGGTCAACGTGATGGTCTTCCGGATTGTGGGCATGTGCGAGATCTCTCGGGAATTGGGGCGAATGTGTCGGATAGCCTCACTATGGCACCGTTCATCATACTTTCTGACGAAGTATCGTGCCTGTTCGCTGCATAGCGCAGCGCGTGCCGGCTGAAGCCGGCGTTCCTGGCCGGCGGGCGCCACGAGGGCGGTCAGCGCTGCGTCTCGATCCAGCGGCGGATGACGGTATCCAGCACCGGGAGCGTGACCGGGCCGTTCAGCAGCACCGCGTCGTGGAAGGCGCGGATGTCGAAGGCGTCGCCCAGTTCCGTCTCGGCGAGGGCGCGCAGCTCGCGGATCTTGAGCTCTCCCATCTTGTAGCCGAGCGCCTGCCCCGGCCAGGCGATGTAACGGTCGGTCTCGGTGGTGATCTCGTGGATGGAGAGCGCGGTGTTCGCCGCGAGGTAGTCGAGCGTCGCCTGGCGGGTCCAGCCGAGCGCGTGCATGCCGGTGTCCACCACCAGCCGGCAGGCGCGCCACATCTCGTAGGTCAGCCGTCCGAAGTTGCTGTAGGGGTCTTCGTAGAACCCGACCTCGAGTCCGAGCCGCTCCGAATAGAGGCCCCACCCTTCCCCGTAGGCGCCGATCCCGTAGTAGCGCCGGAACTCGGGCAGGTCGAGCTCCTTGGCGAGGGCGTTCTGCAGGTGGTGTCCCGGGACCGCCTCGTGGAGCGAGAGCGACTCCAGGGTGTAGAGCGGCCGGCTGTCGAGCTGGTAGGTGTTGACCCAGTACCGTCCGGGCTGGGTCGAGGTGAGCGCGGCGCCGACGTAGCGGCCGCCGGTGTACTTGGGGGCGATGGCGTCCGGGACCGGCTCGACCGTGTAGGGCTGGCGGGGCAGCCGGCCGAAGAGCCGCGGCAGCGCGCCGTCCATGCGCTTCACGATCCACATCGCCTCGCGCAGCAATTCCTCCGGGGTGTCCACGTAGAAGCGGGAATCCGTGCGGAGGAAGTCCAGGAATTCCGCGAAGGTCCCTTCGAATCCGGTGGCCGCCATCGCCTCTTCCATCTCCGCCCGGATGCGCTCCACTTCGCCGAGTCCGACCTGGTGGACCTCCTCCGCGGTCCGGTCGAGGGTGGTGAACTTGCCGATCAGGAACGCGTAGTACTCGCGGCCGTTCGGCAGGTCCGAAGCGCCGATGGTGGTCCGCGCGGCGGGCCGGTACTCGTTCTCGAAGAAGTCGAGGAAGGTCCGGTAGGCCGCCACCGCGCCGGCAAGGATCGCTTCCGCGCCAGCGGCGCGCAGCCGGGTCCGCTCCGCGTCGGGGATTCGCTCCGGGAAGGACGCGAAGGGCGCGTAGAAGACGCTCTCCTCCGGGTTCTCCACGACGTGGCTCGCGATCGTGACCTCATACCCCTCGAGCACCACGCGGGGCACCGTGATCCCGAGTTCCATGCCGCGCCGCATGAGGGCGATGTGCTCCTCGAAGTACCGGGGAATGTCCCGGAGGAGCGCGACGTAGGCGTCGTAGTCCGCCACCGCCTGAAGCGGCAGCGAGTTCGGCAGGCGAGCCATCCCGATGTGGAATCCCGAATCGGCGTTGATGGGCAGGAAATGGCCGCCGAACCGCACCTCGCCGATCCGCTCGGCGAGCATCGCCTCGAAGATGTCCCGGTGCACGAGATCCTCGTCCGAGAGCCGGTCCCGGGGGATCTCCAGCAGCCGGTCCCGAAACCCGCTCATCGCGTCCGCCCGCCGCTCGATGTCGCCCTCGGTCGTGGACCCGAGCGTGGCCGGCGAAACGCCGGCAAGCGAGGCCGCGAAACGGGGCTCTTCCTGACGGCGGAAGTCCATGAACGCGTCGAAGAGCGCGTGGAGTTCGGCGTCCTGGGCCGCCGCTGCAGCGGGAGCCAGGGAGGCGGCGGCAAGGCAGAGGCCGACGGAGATAGCGGTGCGGGGAAGGATGGTCGTCACGGCGGCGATGCTACCGAAGCGCAATCCCCCGCCCCGATACACTGGCGAATCGAGGTGGCGTGATGAATCGGACCAACCGCAGCGAACACGCACGGAGGAAGTTCCTCGCCTGTTTCTCGGGGGCGGGACTGGGAACCACGCTGTTCCCCGGCGTCCTCTGGGCCCGGATGCAGGAGTCCGGGGCCGAGGGCCTGAACATCGGCATGATGAAGGAGGCCGCCGCGCTCGCCGGGCTCGAGTTCACCGACGAGGAGTACGAACTGATGGTGGACGAAGTCGAGAAGAACTTCGGCCACTACCAGGACATGCGGGCGCGGCGCATCGACAACTCGGTGCCGTCGCCCCTGTATTTCAACCCCGCGGTCCCCGGGATGACGTTCGACCGCTTCGAGCGAGAGATGCGTCAGGGGGCGGCCCCCGAGGTGTCGCGCCCCGCGGACCTGGAAGAGGCCGCGTCCTGGCCGATGACCCACCTGGCCCGCCTCGTCGAGACCCGGCAGGTGAGCTCCGCCGAGTTGACCGAGATGTACCTGTCCCGGCTCGAGCGGCTGAACCCGGTCCTCAACTGCGTCGTGAACCTGACCGCGGACCGGGCGCGCCAGCAGGCCCGGGAGGCCGACGAGGAGATCGCCGCCGGCAACTACCGCGGCCCGCTCCACGGCATCCCGTGGGGCGCCAAGGACATCATCGCGGTGCGCGGCTACCCGACCACCTGGGGCGCCGGGGTGTTCGAGGACCAGGTCATCGACACGGACGCCGCCGTCGTGGAACGCCTCGACGCGGCGGGCGCAGTGCTGGTCGCCAAGCTCACGACCGGGGAACTGGCGTTCGGCCACAACTGGTTCGGCGGGCGCACCAACAACCCGTGGAATCCGGAGGAAGGCTCGAGCGGATCGTCCGCCGGCTCGGGGTCGGCGGCCGGCGGTGGGCTCGTGGGGTTCGCGATCGGGACCGACACCGGCGGGTCCATCCTCTCCCCCTCGATCCGCTGCGGCGTCGTCGGCCTCCGCCCGACCTTCGGCCGGATCCCCCGCACCGGGGTGATGGCGGCGGGGTTCTCGCTGGACAAGATCGGACCCATGACGCGCGGCGTGGAGGACGGCGCGCTCATCCTGCACGCCATCGCCGGCCCCGACGGCCAGGACCTCGCGTGCGTCCAGGGGGTTCCCTTCAACTGGGACGGGGCGGCTTCGGCGAGCGAGCTCCGGCTCGGCTACTTCGAGTCCGCGTTCGAGCAGCTCGAGTCGGAGAACGACCCCGAGAACCTCGAGCACGCCCGCCGGACGCTCGACACCCTCCGCTCGCTCGGCTACGACCTGAAACCCGTGGAGATCCCGCGCGACCGGCTGATCTACTTCATCGAGTACGTCGAGCGCTCCACCGGTTTCGACGAGTTCAAGCGGAACCGGCAGGACGAGAACCTGGTGCGGCAGGGGCACCGCGGCGAGCTGCGCGCGTCGCACCTGGTGCCGGCGGTCGAGTGGCTGCAGGCCAACCGGATCCGCTACCTGTTCATGGAGGAACTGGCCGGCATCATGGAGGGCCTCGACGCCGTCGTGTCCCCGTGGCGCGCGATCAACGCGCTCACCAGCATGACCGGGAATCCGGTGGTGACCGTGCCGAACGGCTTCGACCCGGACGGGACGCCCACCGGGATCGCCCTGCTGGGACAGGTCTACGGCGAGGAACGGCTCCTGCTCGCCGCGAAGGCGCTCCAGGACGCGACGGATTACCACACCCGCCGTCCGAACCTGTAACGGCGAGCCGATTCGTGCCCGGTATCCGAGCGGCGGCCCTTGCAGCCTTCCTGCTGCCCGCCGCCGCCGAGACGCAGGAGCTGCCGGTGGTCAAGCTCTTCACCACCGGCGGCACCATCCAGAGCCTCGGCAGGGACCGCCTGAAGCTCGCGGAGTACCGCGAGGGGCGCATCGACGGCCAGACGATCGTCGAGGCCGTGCCCGAGGCTTCGCGCCTCGCGCGCATCGAGGTGGAGGCGATCTCGGCGGTCAGCAGCACCCGGATGGGCGCCGAACAGGGGGTGCCGCTCGCCCGCCAGCTCGCGGAGGAGCTCGCGAGACCGGAAGTGGCGGGCGCGATCGTCACCCACGGAACCACGACGCTCGAGGAGACGGCCTATTTCCTCCACCTCACCGTCAGGACCACGAAACCCATCGTCGTCATCGGCTCGATGCGGCCCTGGACGGCGGTCAGCCGGGACGGGCCGCTCAACTTCCTGGGCGCCGTCCGCACCGTGCTCACCCCCGAGGCCGCCGGGAAGGGCGTCCTGGTGCTGCTCAACGACACGATCCACTCGGCGCGTTTCGTGACCAAGCGGCACACCTACCACATCGAGACGTTCGTTTCTCCCGACGTGGGCCCCCTCGGTTTCGCCGACGCCGACCGGGTGGTGCTCTACCGCTCGCCGGTCACCCGCCACACCGCCGACACCGAGTTCGACCTCGACGGGATCGAGGAACTCCCCCAGGTGGACGTCGTCTACGGGTACCAGGAGGCTTCCCGCGCGCCCATCGACGCGCTGGTGAAGGAGGGCGCGAGGGGCATCGTCCTGGCCGACGGATCGCCGGCCTACCGGAACGCGGTGCTGGAGGCGCAGGCCGCCGGCGTGGTCGTGGTGCAGGGCAGCCGCAAGGGGTCCGGCCGCGTCGTGCTGAGCGATCGCACCGCGGCGCGGAGCGAGATCACCGCCGACAACCTCCATCCGCAGAAGGCGCGCATCCTGCTTCGTCTCGCCCTTACCCGGACGACCGACGCCAGGGAGCTGCAGCGGATCTTCAATGAGTACTGAGAGGGCATTCGCAACCGCGGCCGCGGCCCTCCTCGCCGGCGCCACCGCGGCCGCGCAGGAAATCCCGCCGCTGCCGCCACCCGGAATCGACCTGCCGCGCGTCGTGCTGGTGTCCGTGGGCGGAGAGATCGCCACGAGCTGCGAAACGTCCCTCGAGCGGGTGGGCTGCGCGTCCGGTGGGGAAACCTTCGCCCCCGAGACCTGGACCCGCGACCTGCCGGATCTCGGGCTCGCGGCCCGGATCGCGACGGAGGATCTGCGAGCGTTTTCGCGCCCTGACGGAAGTGCGGCCCCGGAGCACTGGTTCGAGCTCGCGAACCGTCTGCGGCACCTCGCGGAAGAGTCCGCGGTGGACGGGGTGGTCGTCACGCACGGGGCCGCCGGGGTCGCGGACACGGCTTTCTTCCTGAACCTCGTCCTGCCGACCCGGAAACCGGTCGTCCTGGTCGCCGCCCAGCGTCCCTGGAGCGCGGTGAGCGGCGACGGCCCGCTCAATCTCTACGACGCGGTCCGGGTGGCCGCGGATCCCGCCGCTGCCGGGAAGGGAGTGCTGGTGGTCGCGAATCAGGAAGTCCACGCGGCCCGGGACGCGCGGCGGACCAACTTCTACCGCATGGACGGTTTCGGGAGCGTCGATCTCGGGCCGATCGGCGTCGCGGACCCCGACGTCGTCCGGTTCTTCACCGAGCCGACCCGGCGGCATACCCACGGCTCGGAGTTCGAGCTTGCGGCGCTCCCGGAATCGCTGCCCGCGGTCGAGATCGTGGCGGCGGTTCCCGACGCCCCGGGCCGGCTGATCGACGCGGCGGTGGCGGCGGGAGCGAAGGGCCTCGTGGTGGACGGGGCGGCCGGCCTGTCCGGCGGGCAACTCGAGGCGCTGCGGCGCGCCCGGGACCAGGGGATCGTGGTCGTCGCCACCTCGGCCACGCGCGGCGGGCGGGTGCCGGAGACGGCGGCGCTCCGCGACTCCGGCATCATCCCCGGCGACAACCTGCCGCCCGGGAAGGCGCGCACGCTGCTCCGGCTGGCGCTGACGCAGACCTCCGATCCCGCCGAGATCCGGCGGATCTTCGGGGAGTACTAGCCGCAGCCCAGCCCTGCCGGAGTAGGCAGGGAGATTGGCCGCTGCGAGGCCTGCGCGATCGGGGGCCGCGGCACCGAAACGCCTTCTCTGGGCCCGGGACCCGACCTCAGATTCGGCCTGATCCAGTCCCTCGCCGGACCCCCTTTCTACCGTGGGTGTTTCACGTTGTCACCTTACAATGTGAATCCTTCTGCTCTTCACTAGTCTGGGGCGAAGGCGAGGGCGCAAATGTTAGACAGGCTCAGAAACTCGCTAGGCAAGACGACAAAGGGGACTGTCGGTACGACGGGTGGCGCCGACCGCGGAATCGCCGGTAAGGCGGGCGGCGTGGTCCGGGACGTTGGCGGCCGAGCCGCCGGTGCGGTCCGGGACGTTGGCAGTAAGGCCGGCGGCGTGGTCCGCGAGGTTGGCGGTGGAGCGGCCGGTGCGGTCCGGGACGTAGCGAGCGGAGCGGTCGGTGCCGTTCGGGACGTTGCGAGTGGGACGGCCGGTGCAGTCCGGGACGTTGGCAGTGGGGCGGCCGGCGCGGTCCGGGACGTCGGCAGTGGGGCGGCCGGCGCGGTCCGCGATGTCGGTAGCGGAGCGGCCGGCGCGGTCCGGGACGTCGGCAGCGGAACGGCCGGCGCAGTCCGGGAAGTTGGCACAGAGGCGGCCGGGACTGTCCGGGAAACCAAAGAGGTCCTAGTTGTGGTAAAGAAAACGGTGAGGCCCTTGGTGTTCGGTCTGCTATTCATCGTGCTCTTGGTGGTGGTCGGCGTTTTTATCCTTCTATACCGGACTTGCGGCGTCCTCCAAGACTTGGCGTCCGGTTAGTCCCCAAACGGGACAAGTCATTGCGCCTAGACCACAGCCACCCATAGCCCTTCGGGTCGTGCCCCTCAAACGACCTAGTCCGGCTTCTGTCGCTTCGTGTCTTTCGCTAACGCGCTGACGCTCATTTGCTCGTTCGAGCGCGGAAGAACTCGGAACAAGCACTCGCCGGCTCCAGTTGACTCCGTGCACCAAGCGTCGACCGCCCCTCCGCACTGGCCACCCGGTGCTCTCCGAACAGGGAAGGTCCGTTTCTCATTTGAAGTCGTCCCAGAGACTGTCCCTGCTCTCGACGTCTTCGTCATCGCTCTTTTTGCTACGCGAACGAGAGTCCTTCCGATAGAACAACCCCGTTCCCGGAATGCCGAGACTTCCCGTACGACGCCCCCGCCCGACCGTCCAATGAGCACCGCGGATTCCGAAGCTGAGCGAAAACCCGGTCTTGCTGATGTTCAGCGTGACGCCGGGAAAGATCCTGATTCTTCGCCAGAACCTAATAGACACAGCGCACACCACGATCGCGTCTATCGCAGCTCTCTGGTCCCACAGGACCCATCCCGGAAGGTGTCAATGAGAATGAGACCACTTGGTTCTGCATTTAGGGAGCAGTGGCTGGGTTATCCGGCGTTTCGGGGCTGAGTAGCGGCGGGTTGATCCAGACTGCGGCTGGGGGGTCGTTTCGCGACGGGCGGGACGCCCTTGAAGCGGTTGGGCTGTTCTCGGAAGGCGGCGTCGAGTGTTGTCTGTCGGGCTCGCAGGCGGGGCTCGATGAGCCCGCGGTGGACATCGGCGGGGGTGAACAGGGCGATACCGGAGTGCCGGTGTTCGTGGTTGTACCAGTGGAAGAAGGCCTGGCAGAAGGCGCGGGCGTCTTCGATGGAGCCGAACCGCTCGGGGAACTCGGGTCGGCATTTGAGGGTTCTGAACTGGGCTTCGGAGTAGGGGTTGTCGTTGGAGACGTGAGGCCGGGAGTGGGTCTTGGTGACGCCGAGGTCGGCGAGGAGCAGGGCGACGGGCTTGGACTTCATGGAGGAGCCGCGATCGGCGTGGAGGGTGAGCTGGCCTGGGGGGATCTGGTGTCGGTGGCAGGTCTGGTCGATGAGCCGGTTGGCCAGTTCCGCGGACTCCCGGTGGGCCACGGTCCAACCGACGACGCAGCGGCTGAAGACGTCGAGGATGACGTAGAGGAGGAAGTGGACCCACTTGGCGGGCCCCTTCAGGGTGGTGATGTCCCAGGACCAGAGCTGGTTGGGGGTGGTGGCCAGGAGTTCGGGGCGTGCGTAGCGGGGGTAGCGGCGCTGAGCGCGGCGCTCCTGGGACTCGCCGCGGGCGGCCAGCGGGCGGTAGAGGGTGCTGACCGAGCCCAGGTAGCGGTTTTCTTCGAGCAGGGTGGCGAAGATGGCGCGGGGCGCGCGATCCGCGAAGCGCGGTGAATGGAGCACGGCGAGGGCGGCCTCGACCTCCTCCGGCTGGAGCGCGAGCGGCGGGCGAGGTCGGGATCGGGGGGCGGGCCGGGGCTTTTGGGCTCGATACCAGGTGGCGCGGCTGACGCCGAGCGCGTCACAGGCCCTCCGGGTGCCGACTGCGGAGGCGAGCCCCGGGACGGCGTTCATGAGCTGGGCTCGTTCCTCGGCGGCGCCGCGTCCCCGTCCAGCAGCGCGGCAACTTTTTTTTGGACCTCGATGATCAGATCCGCCTGCCGGAGCCGGGTGCGGAGCTCTTCGTTTTGGCGTTCGAGTTCGGCGATCCGGGTGCGCTCGGCGGACCGAGGCGAGGGCTGGGGGCCGCGCCTCCGGGGTGCCAGCGCGTCGAGCGGGCCTCGGTCGCGCTGGGCGCGCCAGCGGCAGAGACTCGAGGAATACAGCCCCTCACGCCGCAGGTAGGCGCCGATCTGTCCGGGCTCCCGCAGCCGGTCCGTTTCCTCGAGAACCCGCCGTTTGTAGGCCGCGCTGAACACGCGCCGGCGCGGCCGCGAGGGAACCTCGGGGTCGGGAAGCTTCGGCGTCGAGTCGTCGCCCTCTCCGCTCGCCCTCCGGGCTCGCTCCGGGGCCGACGACTCGACGCCCACCTCCTCTCGCTTCGCATTCATCACCAGTTCCTGGCCTCCCCGCCCTCTCTAATCTCTGGTGGGGCAATGGTCTCACCGACATTGACACAGAGGGCTGCGCAGAATCGGCACTCATCTCTGGTCTCGCGTTGAACTCACCATCACCGCAATACCTGCGATAACCGCTGCTGGGCGGACTTGATCCATGATTCTCTCTCTGGGCCATCGTCGAGGAGTTGCCTGTGTGACCGTGCCACGGAATACCGCCGCAAGTGGTACACACCGAACGAAAACCACGTTGCCCAGACAGACGCTGTATAGGCTAGAAGCTGCCATTCCTTCCAGCTTTGGAGTCCATCCGGAGTAAAGAACTCCAGGAGGAATCCGAGTGGTATTAACCCGAACACCATCCACCAAGGCTGCCAAACCAGGAAGACAACCATGGCGAGTGCGAACCATGCGATCGCCAACCTGATTCCGGACAACTTCGATCTACGTTCGCTCCAGATTGCGAAGCGCTCTCGGGGAGCCGATTCAATCTCCGAAATACGCTCCTCCAAATGCCTTCCCCGGTTGACTCTGTCCCTCAAACGTACGTTGAGTTCCCGACCCCGGCCGCGCTCATAGAAATACCCGTCTTTCCGTCTCGGCACCGCATCGCCGCGCCTGAGTATTGAGTCGGTCTCTTCGCGCACTTGTTCTAGCTCGTGCCTCATTTCCTCCAGCATCGAGGCTTCAAGGGCCGATAAGCGCATGGCGCTCCTCGGATCATCGCTCGTGCCCCGGTATGCGACTTCACGATAGAGCCAGACAACTACGAGCCACCCGAACGCGAGTAGCGTAGCGATGACAAAGGCAAGGCAAATGAGCGTCAGGGCTTCACCCCCTCCGCCCTTGCTCTTCTTCTTAGGCACTCCAGATCGATTTCAACTCAGGAGCTACAGGTCTGACGGAAGCTCAGACGAACGGTTGAGACTAGGTGCGAGAACATGAACCTTCCTCTCATGCCGCCAATACTACGGCCCTTATCGGCGTAACCCTCCAGCGCAACGCAAACCCGACCGGAGGTGGACTCGCTCCGACTTGCCTGGGTCCCTATCCCAGCCGTTCGGAGTTTCGACAGGCCATGCGTTCGAGAGGCAACTGTGTGAGCCTAGGCTAGGCCGAGTACTAAGGCTCGGCCCCGGCGCCTGGCCGGTCACGAACTCCGGGCGCTCGGGAAGTTTCGAGATCTCGCCGGATCGCCGCGGGACGGGCAACCATCACCACGCGATATTCCTTGAAAATCACGAAATCCAGAATGGATTTTCAAGGAAAGTGACGTAGCAGCGCGCCAGGCGAACCAACGCAGCCGTGGACTGTTACAGTAATAGTGTCTTCTATTACTAGTTCTGGAAAACAGAGCTTCCAGACGCCATCGCATGTCGGAGTTCGATCCATGTCACTGTCCGAGGCGGTTCGGGTTCTCGTGCTCGGTGCGGGGCGCAGGTTTCCGATCATTGACCGGCAGGGGCTCCGTACGCTCTTCGCCGGGGATGGAGACCATGCCTTCAATACCGGGCTGCGGAGATTGATCGAACTCGGCCTTGTGGAACGCCTGGCCCGCGGGGTTTACCGGAACGGGGCCGCGCCGCACCCGGGGCGCCGGGGACTCGGGATGGTCGCCCGGCATCTGCGCCCCGGTCACCTGTGCTACGTAAGCTACGAGTCGGCTCTCGCCGAGTTCGGGTCCATCAGCCAGGTTCCCATGGTCACCATCGTGGCCACCACCGGGAACGGCGGAGAGCATCGCTCACCTTTCGGCGACCTGGAGTTCTGCCACACCAGTCGCTCAGCACCGGAAATCCTTGCGAACACCGTTTTCGACGACCGGCTGGGGCTGCGGTTCGCCACCCCGGAGATGGCGTACGAGGATCTCGCTCGCGTGCGCCCAGGGAACCTTCATCTGGTGGATCACGACATTCACGCCGAGGTGCTGGCCGATTGGGGACGATCGGGTCCGGAGTCCGCCCATGCGTGACTTCGTCGCCATCGCCGACCGGATCGTGCGCGATGAGCCGGGGCTGGCGGCCTGCCTCCCGGTGATCGAGAAGGAACTCCTGCACGTCGAGATACTGCGCGCCATGCATCAGGCGGGACACCTGCGGCGCCTGGCGTTCAAGGGTGGGACGTGCCTGCGCCTCTGTCACGGCGGGCTGCGCTTCAGCGAAGACCTGGACTTCTCCGGCGGAAGCGCGTTCGATCCCGTGTTGCTGGCGGACATCGAGAACGTGTTGCGGGCGCGGGTCGAGCAACGCTACGGCCTTGAAGTAACCGTGGCGCCACCGGCGCACGTGGATGGCAGAACGCGTTCGGTAAGCCGCTGGGTGGCGCGGATCGTCACCCGCCCGGCCGACCGGGACTCGCGCCTCGGCGTGCAGCGCATCAAGCTCGAGATCGACGGCCGGGAGGCGCCACCGGATGTCGCGCCGCTCCCGGTTCGGCAGCGCCACGCTCTGCTGGCGGACGACTTCGCTACCTTCCCGATTCGGGCGGCATCCATGGCGGACATCTGCACCGACAAGATGGTTGCGTACCCCATGTCCGTGCTGACGCGTGACAACCCGCGACATCGCGACGTATGGGACATCGCCTGGATCACGGAGCGGCTGGATGCCGATGTCGACAGCCTCGCGGTCCGGGCCGCCGACAAGGTCGAGGTCCGCGGACTGGGCGCCCGTATGCCCGATGCGCTGCGGCTCACGGCTGAGCGCAGCGACGCGCTCACCGAGTCCGAGGGTTTTCGCGCCACCTTGCAGCGCTTCGTGCCACGCGACGTGGCCGTTCGCACCGTCGGAGATCCCCAGTACCGACGGCGGCTCGCCGATACGATCAGAGGAATCTGCGGTTCGCTGCTCACCGCCCTGTCGAAGCAAACGGGCGGATCGGGGACGTAGCCACCGATCTCTCGATCTTCAACCCGGTCGGGCGCTCGTGGGCCGCGGGAGGTCCTGGACGACGGGAACCGGCGCCGCCGGCTCGCAGGCGGTCCGCACGATCTCGGTGTTCACCGCCTCGAAGCCGGCGAGCGCCCGGGTGATCTCGCCGGGACGCGGCGTCGAACCGCCTCCGGCCAGCACCATCCGGAACCGGAGGGTGAGCCGGTCGGCGGAGCAGCCGAGGAGCGCCGCCTCGGCGCCGGCGGGGGCGAGGCGGACATCGTCCACGAAGTCCCGGAGGTTCACCTCCACCGTGCGTTCGGCCGGCCCGGCGGGCGCCCGCGGACCGCGGCGCCGCGATTTCGCCTTCACGCGGCGGGTCAGCTCGACGGGCCAGGAGTCAGCGCCCGAGAACGCCTGCAGGCGGGCCTCGACGCTCGCCGGCTCAAGATCGGCGGCGAGCAGGACGGCGTAGCGGAGCGCCGCGATCCAGCGGGAGAGCCTGGGCTCGCCCGGATGGACGCGGGCCAGTTCCGTGAACCGCAGCCCTTCCTCGGAAGCCCCCCGCAGCGCCTCCAGGACCCGGGTTTCCGGCAGCTCCTCGGTCAGCGCGAACTCGCAGAACTCGCCGAGCGACTGCACGCCGAGCGGGAGAGCGGGACCGAAACTGAGCTTCGGGCGGGGCGAGAAGCCCTCGCTGAAGCGGATGGGGAGGCCGGCGCGGCGGAGCACCCGCGGGAGGATGCGGATCAACTCGCCGTGACCCCGGAGCGCCATGGGGCCGAACTTGTCGAAACGCGCCCGGTAGACCACCGGCTCGCCCTGGAAGGTGCGGACGGGAGGCGCCGGACGGCGGGAGCCGGCCGGGGACGCGGGCGGCGCCGCGGCGGCAACCACCGGGAGCAGGACTTCTTCGGCGCTCCGCGGTTCCTCGGCGCCCAGGCTCTCCAGGAACTCGATCCGCTCGGTCCGCATGCCGTCGAGGTCGCAGGCGACGCCGCAGTGGTAGCAGACCAGCCTGCGCTCGTCGGCCCGGGCGTCGGCGGCGTTCGTGTGGTGGACCTGCATCGAGACCGGCTTCCCGCACGGCGGCGAGGCGCGGTCCTTGAGCGACCGCCGGTACTCGCGGAGCAGGAAGCCGTCCGCGAGTCCGACGTCCACGTGCTCCCAGGGAAGCCGGCCGTCCACCGGGATCGTGCCGAGATAGTCGCCGCGAACGACGCCAGCTTCGGACTCCCAGCGTTCGAGGGCTTCTTCCCAGAGCTCCCAGCGGAGCTGTTCGTCCCACCCGTCGAACCGGGCGCCGAGCCGGAAGGCGATCTCCACGAGCCGCGCCGTCCGGATGTCGCCCCGCGCCAGGATCCCCTCGAGGTGGCTCACCCGCCGGTCGTGGGTGCGGAGCCGGAAGCCGTCCTGCCGCGCCCGTTCGTGAAGGAGCTCCTGTTTCCGCTCGATCTCGGCCATCGAGTCCTGGGCGCACCACTGGAAGGGCGTGTGCGGCTTGGGGACGTGGCTCGAGACCGCGACCGTGATCCGGACCCGCCGCTTGGCCTCGCGGTCGCCGATGTGGCGCGCCTGCCGGCCCATGTCGGCGATGCCTAGGACGTCTTCGTCCTCCTCGGTCGGCAGCCCGATCATGAAATAGAGCTTGGCCCGGTCCCATCCCCGCGAGAAGACCCGCCGGCAGGTCTCGTAGATGTCCTGCTCGCTGACGTTCTTGTTGACGACGTCGCGCATCCGCTGCGAACCGGCCTCGGGGGCGAAGGTGAGGCCGGTCGCCTTCACCTGCGAGATGTCGTCGAGGACCTCCTCCGGTAGCCCGTAGGCGCGGAGACTCGAGATGCCGAGCGAGACCCGGCGCGGGACGAGCTCCTTCATGACCTCCTTGATGAGGGGCGCCACGCAGGAGTAGTCGGCGGTGGAGAGCGAGGTGAGCGAGGCCTCGTCATAGCCGCCCTTCTCCACCGCCGAGACCACCGTGTCCACGATCGCCTTGGGGTCCCGTTCCCGGACCGGGCGGTAAATCATGCCCGCCTGGCAGAAGCGGCAGCCCTCGGTGCAACCGCGCGCGATCTCCACCGCGGTGCGGTCGAAGATCGCCTCGGCGGCGGGAACCGGCGAGTCGTCCGGGAACGGGAAGCGGTTCACGTCGTCGAGGAAGGCGCGCTCGGTGCGGAGCGGGGCCTCCGGGCGCCGCGCCCGCGAGACGTAGGCGAGTCCGGACCGCGGACACACGTCGCGGTCGTAGAGCGCCGGGCAGTAGAGGCCACCTCCGGCCTGCAGCCGCACGAGCATCTCCTCGCGGTCCTCGACTCCTTCCTCCCGGAGCCGCGCGTGCTCGCGCATGAGTTCCGGCAGCCGCTCCTCGGCGTCCCCGATGAGGAAGCCGTCGATGAAGGGGGCCATCGGCTCGGGCTGGGTCGCCACCGGCCCTCCGGCGATGACCAGCGGGTGCTCCGGCTCCCGGTCGTGACTCCGGATCGGGATCCCGCCGAGCTCCAGCATGTTGAGGACGTTCGTGAAGGTGAGTTCGTACTGGAGCGAGAAGCCCACGATGTCGAACTCCGCGAGCGGGCGGCGCGTCTCGAGGCTGATGAGCGGCAGCCTCCGCTCGCGAAGCTTCGCCTCCATGTCCGGCCAGGGGCAGAAGACCCGTTCGAGCGCGAGATCCGGCTGGTCGTTCACCACCTTGTAGAGGATCTTGGTGCCGAGGTGGCTCATCCCGATGTCGTAGACGTCGGGGAAGCAGAAGGCCATCCGCGACGCGATCCCCTCGTCGGACTCCTTCACCACCTGGAAGCGCTCGCCGCCGCCGTAACGGGCGGGACTCTCCACCTCGTGGAGGAAGGCGGCGTAGGGGTGACGGGCTTCGGACATGGATCGGGGCGGGGATTCTAGGAGCTTGGCGGAGCCTGGCGGCGCACGCGGCGCGCCAGTTGCTGCGAAAACACCGTCTGACCGGTACGCTCACCGCAGTGGCGGCGTCGCCTCGGAGCGCCGGCCTCCGGCCGGCATCGCGCGGGAGCGCGAAACCCGCGGTGGTGGCGCTCCTCTCCCGAAAGCGGGGCGCACGTTCGGTTCGTTTCGGGCGGCGCGTCGCCGTTCCTGGTTGGGATCACGCCATCGGAATCGGCTCCGGCGTGCGTTTCGCGGCCTGCGGCCGCGATGCCGGCCGGAGGCCGGCGCTCCGAACTCGAGCCGTTCCCGCCTTTTGCGGGCCCGGCGGGGTATGCCGGAAACCCGATCATGAGGGTTTCTCCCGGTGGAGGCTCCAGTCCGGCGACGGCATCACCGCGCTTGGCCGATCCGCCGTGCCGCCCGAATTCGCGAACCCTGGTTCGATCCCCCGTCGCCGGCGTCCGCCAGGAAGCCCTCGTAGATCGCGCGGGCCTCGTCGAACTGGGCGAAGACGTGCGCCCGCTCGCGCTCCGAGCGCCACCCGGGCCATTCCTCCGCCATGGCCCGGAGCTTGTCGATCCACTGGATGGAGTACTCGGCCGACGCCCGGTTGCGGACCGGCTGTCCCGCCACCGTCACCCACACCGGGTTGGTGAACCCTTGCGCGAAGTTCGCATCCAGCGGAAAGCGCTCCTCGTTCCTGCCCTCGACCCGCAGGTGGAACCAGCCGCTGCGGTCCACCGGGTAGGAGCGGGACAGATCGAGTTCCCGGCGCTCTCCCGCGAACGGAATCTCCTCGACGATCTCGCCGTTGAAGACGACGAACGCCCGGTCGAGCGGCGTGATGCTGCGCACCCTGCCCTGGAGCTCCACCGTGCCGCTCGCGGCGAGCTCCACCTCCTCGCCGGGGATCCGGCCGTTCACGGTGAGCTCGACGAGCGGCCCGGTGCTGACGAACGCGTTGCCGTTCCGGAGCCCTTCGAGCCACGCCTCCATGGTCAGCCCCTTGCCCCCGGTGTACACGTAGGTTCGGACCGAGCCGACGAGCTTGCTCCGGTGCAGGTTGCTGATCGAGTCTTCCCCGCCGACCGCGGTGGTCCGCAGTCCGTTGTTCAGCGTCGCGTACCACGGATGAAAGCCTGCCCGGCCCGCGTTGGACCATTCCACCGCGTCCGTCGTCCCGAGCGCGGCGTCCACCATGTAGCCCTTGCCGCCGCCGAGGGTGCCCTCGAGCGGGTCGGCATTGCCGCCGAACGCGTGCACGTAGCCGACGGTGGCGCCCTGCGCCTTGGCCTTCCGGAACATGTCCGTGTTGCTGGGATAGAGGCTCTCGATCGCGGTGCCCTCGTAGCCCGTCGTGTAGGGCGAGATGAGATGGTCCCTCATGCCGAACATGAAGACGTGCCCGTAGAACGGGGGCCGGTACTCCTGCCCGACGACCAGCACGCGGTCCTTCGTCGACAGCGGATGCGCTCCCCCGCCGGGGACGAAGAACTGGTAGTCGAGGATCCGGTTGTCCTTGTTGGCGACCTGCTCGAGGACGATGTCCTGGTCCTCGGCCTCCGACATCATCATCAGGTTCTCCAGGGTGTTGTGCAGGTTCCCCCCGTAGTTCATGTGCACGTGGGTCGAGCCGCTGTACCAGCCCTTGGCCGCCATGTCCGTCATCGGCTGGAACTCGACCGTGAGCTGGGTCACTTCCCCGGCCTCGATCTCGACCTGCTCCCGCACCGGCCAGAACTCGAAACCCTTGACGAGGTCCATCGTGAGGCTGCCGGCGGGCACCTCCACCCGGAACGCGCCGGTGTGATGGAACATCGGATCGTCCACGCCGCTGACCCGCGCGTAGGCGTCGGCCGGCGCGTAGAACTTGCCGTCGGACGCGGTCAGGTGCACGCGCGAGCCGCTCACCTCGCCCGACCCCGCCACCGTGGTCCGGACCGAGAGCACGCCCATCGGGCGCCGCCAGCGCCGGTCCGTGATGTGGACGGTGAGCTGCCGGCCGCCGTAGGTCTCGAGCAGCGCGAGCTGCGGCAGCCCTTCCCGGTTCGAGATGTAGGCGATCCACTCGCCGTCCGGCGAGAAGCGGGGATGGAAGGCGTCGTGGTCCAGGAACGTCATCTTGTAGGGCTCGCCGCCGTTCGTCGGCTGCACGTACAGGTTGGTGAACTGGTCCGCCGCTCCCGAGGTCGATGAGTAGATGAACCGCCTACCGTCGAGGGAAACGTCCGGCCGCGTCCGGTAAAGCGTCTGCTCGGACAGCACCGTCTCGCCCCGGAGGATCCCGTCCTCCTCCGCCGGAATCCGGAGTACGTTCCCCGAGCCGAGCGGCACGCCCCGGTTGGAGACGATCAGCAGTTCACCGCTTCCCGGAAGCCAGGCGGGGGTGATCGCCATGTCCCAGGGACCGAAGTAGAGCCGGTTGTTGCCGTAGTTGTTGTCCTTCGTGATGGCGACCTCGTCTCCCGCCCACTGCCCGTTCTCGAACGCCCGCACGTACACATTGAAGTAGCCGTTGGGCTTCGTGGACACGTAGGCGATCCGGCTGCCGTCCGGGGAGAACACGGGATCGACGTACACCTGATCGTCGTCGGTGAGAGCGTGGCTCTCGCCCGTTTCGAGGTTCAGGACCTCGAGCTGGATCGTCGTCCCCCCGTCGTCCGCGGTGTACACGAGCCAGTTTCCGTCGGGGGAGATGTCCGGCAGCGAGTGGTACTTCTCGTTGTAGGTCAGCTCCCAGGCCTGTCCCGTCTGCGGATGGACCTTCCAGATGGACCCGCTCATGGCCACCGCGATCCACTCCCCGTCGGGCGACCAGTCGGGCGCCCAGGGAGTCGAACTCGGCGCCGGCGGGAAATAGAAGTTGTGCATGTAGTTCCCGCCGTGCCGCGACGCCGGGTAGGTGTCTCGCTGCGGTTGTGCGAGGGCCCCGGACGCCGCGACCAGCGCGCCGGCGAGAATCAGCGACAGGCGCCAGTCAGGGTTTCGATGCATAGAGCGAACCTCCACAGTCGGGTCAGGGCGGATTGCCGGGTTCGAGTTCGGCGAGACGCTCGTGAATGTCGGGTTGTTCGGGGTCGATGGCGACCGAGCGTTCGAAGACTTCGCGGGCTCTCGCCCTGTCTCCCAACCGAACGTAGGCGTCGCCCAGCGCGTTGAGAATGCCGGGTTGCGGCGGCCTCAGCGAGACGGCCTTCGCCAGGTGCGGGACGGCCGCCTTCAGGTTGCCCCGCAGATAGAAGCCGAGGCCGAGGCCGACGACCACCTCGTAGCGGTCGGCGTGCTCGAACTGCAGCGGCAGGAGGAGGCGCAGGGCCGATTCGGCCTTCCCGGAGCGAAGGTACGAGGCGGCGAGCTTCCACTGCGCCTGCGGGACTTCCGGGTCCGCCGCCGCGACGGCCCGCTCGAAGAGCCGTTCCGCCGCGGCGAAGTCCTCCATCGCCCAGTGCTGGTCGCCGAGGACGACCGCCACCAGAGCGCGCCGCGTGACGTCGAAGCTCCGGCGGGCGAACAGGCCCGCCCGCGGAATGCTCGCCCGCGGCGAGACCGAGAACGGCGCGCTCTCTTCGGCCAGCACGCTCCCGCCGCCGTCCTGGAGGCGGACCCGGAGTTCGTACCGGTCCGCTGCCACGCCGTCGAGGCTGAACTGCTCTTCGATGAAGGGAGGCTCCGTGCCGAGGACGTCGCGGACGCGCTCCGCCACCACCTCGTCCCCGCGGAGCACGGCGAAGTGCAGTTCGTGCGAGGGGTCGGCGGCGAGCAACTGGAAGACGCCGTGCACCGTCTCGCCGGACGCGAAGGCGCCGCGGGCGGCCGGGTGGACCCGGGTCGCCCCGGCCTGGAACGTCTTGAACGCTCCCGGGCCGTCCGGCATCGCCTCGGTGCGAAAGCCGAGCACCAGGTCGCTCAGCGCCGGCCGGCCGGCCGGAGGATCGCTTACGCGGACCGAGTGCTCCGCCACCGTGTACTGACGGGACACCCGATTGCGGAGGATGAGCATCACCTCGTAGTCGCCCGGCGCCAGCGGGACGCCGTCCTGGTAGGCGAACGTCGAACCCCGGATCGCGTCCAACTGCGCCTTCGTCACCTGGACGAAGGCCTCCCTCTCGTCCGTGAGGATCAGGCGGCCCTCCCGGTCCCGCACTTCGAGGCTGGCGTCGAGCGTCGTGAACGACCGCGATCCGTCGCGGTTCGTGTCCATGGGCAGGTCCTCGAGGTCGAGCTCGATGCTCAAGTGGAGGTAGGAAGCGCGGTCCGGGCCGACCAGCACCGCAAAACTGCCCTCGCTGGGCACGAAGTTGAACGAGTACTCCGCCGATACCCGGCGGCCGTAGCGTTCCCAGGCGTCGAGATAGTCGGTGCGGATCGCGAACTTCGGCGACGCCTCGATGCGCGCCATGGCGGCCTCGGACCCGAGGCCGACATAACCGCCCATGATGTCGACGGCTTCCGACGCGTCCACGGCGAGCGCGGCCCGCGCGAGCTCCGGCGAGATCCGGAGGAGCTGCTCCATGTTCTGCTCGGGAAACGAGCGCGCCGGGCCCCGCAGCAGGTCTCCCGGAACGTCCGCGCCCGGAATGAAGAGCCGATACTGGACCGCGTCCTGCCGCTTGAAGAAGAGCAGGTAGAAGAACGCCGGCAGGTTGCGGTCTGGGTCGCCGTGGTAGAACCAGAGCTGGCTCGTGTAGAGCTGGTTGTAGTTGTCGAAAGTCTCGATGCTGCGGGGTGGGCCCAGGATGATGTGCATCCGGCCCCGGTCCGTCCTCCAACCGGGCGAGAACGCTTCGCCGCGGAGTTCACGGTTGGCGTGCTCCAGCCGGCGGTAGTGCTCCTCGCGGAACTCGTTGACGGGCGTACCCGGGACCGGATCGCGCTTGCGCCAGAACGCCTCGATGAACCGGTCGCGCTCGTCCGCCGTGTCCAGCGCGAGGAACACGTCCCGTTCCCGCTCGGTGATGATGTAGGTCACCTCCTCGTCCACCCACCGGCGGTGGTCGGGAGCGAGTTCCTGCGCCGGCGCGGCGCGCGATGCGGCGGCCGCCGACAACAGAAGGACCAAAACCAAGCGCCGCATCCGCGAGGATCCCCGGGACATTGCCCGTCCGCAACATAGCAGAGGCCGGGCGCGAGCGGCAAAGCTGACGGGGTGAGTCCGACCCGCGAGCTGCGCGCGAGCGAAAGGAAGCGGGAACCCCCGCGGAGGCGCAACCCGGTGTCGCGTTTCCGACTGGCCGGCGGAGCTGAAAACTCTCCTTTTCACGGGGGGCGCAGTGAGAACGCGAGAGGACACAAGCCCTTTGGGGTCCACGAGTTACGTCGCCGTCGTCACGTTTGACTTTCGAAATCGGAAGCTCCTAATGTTCGGAAGTAGCTGGTAAGGCCGGTAGGGCATTAGCCGGAAGTTTCGGGGCCTGAACGGGACCAAGTGACGGCGAGTCATGGGTTTACGGCGTTTCCATGTTGTTCGGTGTAGCCACTAAGCGATATTGACTTGCTTCGATCAATGGCCTACATTTGGCGCGATGCCGCGCAGGAATCTCGCCGTCCATGTAGCCACAACGAAACGGCACTACAAAGGCAAGACCTACCAATCCCACCTCCTGCGACGAACCTTCCGGGAAAACGGAAAGGTCAAGCACCAAACCCTCGGGAA
>JAJEFG010000005.1 GCA_022820545.1 Acidobacteriota bacterium
TCGAGGAGCTCATCCGGAAGTTCAACGAGGCGCTGAACGAGAACCCCGGCGAGCACTTCACCCCCCGCGACGTGGTCCATCTCATGGTGGACCTGCTGCTGGCCGGGGACGAAGACCGCCTGGGCGCGAAGGGCATCGTGCGGAGCGTCTACGACCCGTGCTGCGGCTCCGGCGGCATGCTCACGATCGCCCAGGAGCACATCGTCGCCGGCGAGACGCGCGACGGCGAGGTCCTTGCCGAGGCCGTGAACCCCGACGCCGACATCCATCTGTTCGGCCAAGAGGTGAACCCCGAAACCTACGCCATCTGCAAGTCGGACCTCTTCATGAAATCGGCCGACGGCCGCGACGCCGAGCATGTCTTCTTCGGGAGCACGCTCTCGGGCGACCGCCACGCGAACGACAACTTCGACTACCTGATCGCCAATCCCCCCTACGGCAAGGACTGGAAGCGCGACCAGGACGCGGTGCGCACCGAGCACGACCGGGGCGCCGCCGGCCGGTTCGGGCCGGGTCTGCCGCGGATCAGCGACGGCCAGCTTCTCTTCCTGCTACACATGCTGGCGCACCAGAAGGAGCCCGGCCAGGGCGGCTCGCGGGTCGCCATCATCATGAATGGCTCGCCGCTCTTCACCGGCGACGCCGGCAGCGGCGAGAGCGAGATCCGGCGCTTCATTCTCGAACACGATCTGCTGGAGGCGCTGATCGCGCTGCCCGAGCAGCTCTTCTATAACACCGGCATCGCGACCTACGTCTGGGTGCTCACCAACCGGAAACGGCCCGAGCGGCAGGGGAAAGTCCAGCTCATCAACGCCAGTTCGTTCTGGCGCCAGCTCCGCAAGAGCCTGGGCGACAAGCGACGCGAGATCCCCTTCGAGCGGAAGGAGGACATCCTCCGGCTTCTGGCCGAGTTCGAGGACGAGGCCACCGATCCAGCCGGCGAGGACGACGAGGGGCGCGGGACCGTCGTCAGCCGCATCTATCCGACGACCCATTTCGGTTTCCGCAAGATCACGGTGGAACGCCCCCTCCGGCTGAACTTCCAGGCGAGCCCGGGGCGGATCGCGCGGCTCGAAGAGCAGCGGGCGTTCGCGAACCTGGCGGTCTCGCGCAAGCGGGGCGAGGCCAAGGAGAAGGACGAGGCCGCGGGCCGCAAGCAGCAAGCCGCAATCCGGGCGCTGCTCCAGGGCCTGCCGGACGAGCTCTTCCGGGACCGGGCGGATTTCGAGGCAGCGCTTTCCGCGGCCGCCGGAGAGGCGAAGCTGAAGCTCGCCGCCCCGATCCGGAAGGCGATCCTCTCCGCGCTCTCCGAGCGCCACGAGGCGGCGGCGATCTGCCGGGACAAGGACGGCCGGCCCGAGCCCGATCCCGACCTCCGCGACACCGAGAACGTGCCGCTACTGGAGGACGTCGAGGCGTTCTTCGAGCGGGAGGTGAAGCCGCACGTGCCCGACGCCTGGATCAACACCGAACGCCGGGATCCCCAGGACGGGAAGGTCGGGCTCGTCGGCTACGAGATCAACTTCAACCGGTACTTCTACGAGTACCGCCCGCCGCGTCCGCTGGAGGAGATTGAGGCCGATATCCAGCAGGTGGAGAAGGAGATCGTGGCGATGCTGCAGGGGATGGCGGGCTGACGCCCGCCCGGCAACATCGCGCCACCCCCGAGCCGACCTCGGGTCGGCGTCGCGCAGCACCGTGAAACGGCGCTCGCGACGCGAACCGGTGCCGGCGTTGGACGGTCACTTGGCGCCCTCAAGTGATCGGTGCTACCGTACACATTCGTCTTGATCGTTCGTTCGGTCCGTCATCGAGGATTGCGCCGTCTCCTCGAGGACGACACACCCCGGTTTCTTCCATCTGAGCTGGCGGGCCGAATCCGGCGCATCCTGACGGTTCTGCTCTTGGCCTCCGACATGGAAGACTTCATCCACAACGCGCCCGGTGGTTGGCGAGTACATCGGCTCGTGGGGGACCGGCGGGGTACATGGAGCGTGTCGGTCTCCGGCAATTGGCGGATTACGTTCGAAGAAGTCGATGGCTACCTCGAACGCCTGCACTTGGAGGACTACCATTGATGGCTGCCCAGAGCATCAGGGTCAACATGACACCTTCCCATCCGGGCGATTTCATCCGGACGGAGATCCTTGAGGAACTGCGCCTCAGCGTCACCGCGGCCGCGGAAATCCTCCGCGTCCGCCGGGCGACGCTCTCGGCACTATTGAACGGCAACGCCGCGCTCTCGCCGGAAATGGCGCTTCGTCTCGAGAAAGCGTTCGGCGTCCAGATGGACATGCTGCTCAAGATGCAGGCCTGGCACGATGCTGCCTCCATGCGCGCCCGCGCAAGCGAGGTCGCAGTCCAGCGGTACCAACCAGCCTGACCGACACACGGGAGTACGCGTTCCGGCGCTCCCAGGCCCAACGGTCGCATCTTCCCACCCAGGGCCTCATGGCCCATGACTCCAGCTTACGTGGTTTTGATATGTCGGCATGTATAAGTGTCTGCCGACCGTGCGTGCCCGTCCGTCGATGGTCTTGACTTGGGTGTCAGATGGAGCCACTCGGTGACCTCCTGAGGAAGCAGTTCTCCCCGGAAACTCGGCTTGGTGCGAATGCGCAGCCAAAAGCTGAAGGACTGTTGACCGGCCGGTGTCCTGACAGCGTCGAAGTTGCGATTGGTGGAGGGATGGTATCCAGATGTGCTTCACCCAGAAGATCCGTCTCCCGCCTGCCGGACGGTGGCGCCGTCGGTCTCGATGGGATTCCTGCCCTCGCCCGCCTGCGGCGGGCGGTGCCGGCCTGAAGGCCGGCGCGCCCTCTCCCTACGGAGCCTTCACGATCCGTCCGTCCCGCATCACGAACCGGACGTCCTCCATCACCCGGATGTTCTCGAGGGGATCCCCCTCCACCGCGATCACATCGGCCGCGTAACCGTCCGCGATCCGGCCGATCTCGTCTTCCAGACCGAGCGTCCGGGCCGCGACGGTCATCGCTGAGCGGAGCGCATTCGTCGGACTCAACCCGATCCCCACCATCACCGCGAACTCGCGGGCCGCGGTCTCGTGCGGGAAGATCGTGTCCGAGCCGAACGCGACCGGCACCCCCTGCTCGAACGCGATTCCCATCCGGCGGTCGCGCTCCGCGACTAGGCCGCGGGCCTTCTCGATGCTCTCCTGCGGGAAGCCGATGGCTTCGCCCTCCTCGAGGATGTAGTTCATGACGTAGAGGGTGGGCACCATCGGGACGCCGCGCTCCTTGAAGAGCCGGATTCCCTCCGCATCCACGAGCGTCGCGTGCTCCACCGAGTCCACCCCGGCGCGGAGCGCCGTGTTGATCCCGGGCGCGCCGTGGGCGTGGACGGTGATCTTCTTGTTGTGGCGGTGGACCTCCTCGACGGCGGCGGTGACCTCCTCGAGCGTGTAGGTGCTGACGTTCGGGTCGTCGCCCGCCGACATGACCCCGCCGGTCATCATCAGCTTGATCCAGTCGGCGCCGTACTTGAACTCGCGCCGGATCTCGAGGCGCAGTCCCTCCGGGCCGTCGGCGATCCGGGTGGGCGTCTCGATGTGGAGATCCGCCATCAGGTTGTTGAAGTCCCCGTGGCCGCCGGTGGCCGAAATCGCGTGCGGCGCGATGAGGAGGCGCGGCCCGACGTGCTGGCCGCGGTTGATGGCGTTCCTGAGGTCGATGGTGGCGTAGTAGCCGTCGAACTCACCGGGGGTGCGCAGCGTCGTGAACCCGGCGTCCAGCATCTTCCGGGCGTTCGCGAGCGCGTCGAGCGCCCGCGCCGCGCTGGACCGGTACATGTCCAGCGTGGTGAGCGTCTCCGGGTTGATGGTGAGGTGCGCGTGCAGGTCGATCAGCCCCGGGAGGCACGTGTAACCCGACAGGTCCACCACGTCGCCGGAATCCGGCGGTCCGGTGACGATCCGGCCGTCGCGCACGACGATGTCCCCGCCGGCGCCCATCGCGTCGCCGTCGAAGATCGCTCCGCAGCGGAGCACCGTGTCCTGTGCGGCGGCGGTCGTACCCAAGAGGAGCGCCGCGAAAAGCAGGAAGACCAGATGCGCCGTGCCGTCATTTCGTCCGCCTGCGGCGGACGGTGCCGGTCTGAAGACCGGCGTTCCCACAAACCGCGTCATGCCGTCGCCTCCGCCATGCTGCACCGGCGCGGATCCCCGCAGGCGCGCCGCACCCCGTCCTCGCCGATGTGGATGCCCTCGAACGAGCCGTGGTGCCAGTTCCAGGGGTTCACGATGTCGAAGTTGACGCCGCGCGCGGCGACCTTCTCCCGGATCTTCTCCGGGAAGTCCGCCTCGATCAGCACCGCGCCCGGAACGGTCAGCGAGGGCCCGCCGAACCGCGGCCGGTTCACGGAGTCTCCGACCGGCACCCCGAACTGCAGCACGTTCAGGCTGTTCTGCAGGACGTTCTGCAGCAGGCTGACGCTCGGCGACCCCGACGCCATGACCGGCCGGTTGCCCCGGAAGATGATGTTCGGCGCCACGTAGGCCGAGATCCGGTGGCCGGGCTTCGGCATGACCCGGAAGAAATGGGCGCCCGCCGCGCAGATGCTCACCCCGCCGGCGAAGAGGCCGTTGCTCCACGGGTAGGACATGCACGAATGCAGGATGGTCGAGACGTTGCCGGCGGCGTCCACCACCGTCACGTGGTTGCTGCCCGCCGGCGGGGGCGGCTCGGACGCGTCGGCGACCGGGTGCCCCATCTGGAGCAGGTCGAAACGCATCTTCGCGTAGTCCTTGGAGAGGATCGTCTCGAGCGGCAGCGGGTGACTCTCCGGATCGTTCTGCCGGCCGCCCTCGGTGTACACCAGGTGGCTGATCCGGACCATCTGCAGCAGGCTCTCGGCCGACTCGGTCGGCGGCCCAAGGCCCTCCAGGTCGAGGAACTCCAGCATGTGGAGCATCTCGATGATGTGCGTGCCGCCGTTGTCGGGCGGCGGGGAGCCGGCGATCCGGAGATCCCGGTAGGAACCCCACGCCGGCTCCTGCCAGCGCGGCTCCCAGAGCTCGAAGTCCTCAGGGGTGAGGACACCGCCGTGCGCCTGGACCACCTCGCAGACCTCCTTCGCGAAGTCGCCCCGGTAGAAGTAGTCGTTGCCTTCCTCGGCGAGCCGCTCCAGGGTGTCGGCGGCCTGCTTCTGGTAGAGCGTCGCGCCGGGGCGGGGGATGGCGTTCCCGTCGAAGAAGATGTCGCGGCCCACGGCTGTCTTCCCGATCTTGTCGGACTGGATGAAGACCTCGCCCCAGAGGAACGGGTGCATCTCGAACCCGTCCCGGGCGTAGGCGATCGCGTCGGCCATCAGGTCCTTCCGCGGAAGCGAGCCGTGGCGGTCGTGGGCCGCCTCGAAGCCGCCCCACCAGCCCGGCACCGCGACCCCGCGCCCGCCGGCCAGGTCGTGGCGGCCGTAACCCGGAAGCGGCGCCATCGGCGCATTCACGTTGCCGTTGACGTAGGTGGTGTCGCCGGTCGCCTGGTCGAAGTACATCTGCGACAGGCAGCCGGTGATGGTGGTCATGTGCGGCTCGACCACGGTCTGGGTGATCGAGGCCGCGAGCGCCGCGTCGCAGGCGTTCCCGCCGCGCTTCAGGATGTCGATGGCGGCGCGGGTCGCGAGCGGGTGCGAGGTGATCGCCATCCCGCCCGCGCCCTCGGCCGACGCCTTCTTGCCGAAGTGGGCGAGTTCGATGAGGCGCTGGCGTTCCGCCGCGTCGGGCGCGGCGGCCGCGCGGGATGCGGGGAGCGCGGCGCCGGCGAGGCCGGCGGCGGTGGCGCCGAGGAACGTTCTGCGGGACGTGCGGAGTTTCATGTGGGGCCTCCAGGGGGGAACCGAAACTACCAGACCCACGGGGGAGTTTTCTCGGCGGCTACATGTCGCACCAGCCGATCCTCCGAAAGCGACGTGTAGCAGTAGCGGAGTCCGCCGGCCAGCTACATGTCGCAGTAGCCGATCCTGCGGGAGGAACATGTAGCGGTAGCGGAGCCGGCTGGCCTGCTACATGTAGCACTAGCGCGGCCTCCGGGAAGAACATGTAGCAGTAGCGGAGCCGGCTGGCCGGCTACATGTAGCACTAGCGCCCCCTCCGGGAAGAACATGTAGCACTGGCGGAGCCGGCTGGCCGGCTACATGCAGCACTAGCGCCCCCTCCGGGAAGAACATGTAGCACTGGTGGAGCCGGCTGGCCTGCTACATGTAGCACTAGCGCGGCCTCCGGGAGGAACATGTAGCAGTAGCGGAGCCGGCTGGCCTGCTACATGTAGCACTAGCGCGGCCTCCGGGAAGAACATGTAGCACTGGCGGAGCCGGCTGGCCTGCTACATGTAGCACTAGCGCGGCCTCCGGGAAGAACATGCAGCACTGGCGGAGCCGGCTGGCCTGCTACATGTAGCACTAGCCGGTCCTCCGGCAACATGTAGCGCTAGCGGTGCGGGTCGGACAACAGCCGTGATGGCGCCGCCGGCTGGGAACGCCGACCTCCGGTCGGCACGCGCGGTGCTCCGCTCCGCGCACGGCGCCGCGCTGACGTGCCCGATGGGGCTCTTCCCTCTGTGCAACTCAACAGGCGGGATGTGCCCGGGCCTTGGTCGCCCAAGGCGGATAGCGGCACGTCGTCCGCGGGCCTCCGGCCCGCTGTGCCGACCAGAGGTCGGCGTTCCAAGCCGCTGCGTCACCGAGGCGTGCTGAAGGCTGGGTTCCCAGCCGGTGCGCTTTCCCCCTACGGGCTCTCCAGGTCGGGGAGCAGGCGCTCGCGGACCCAGTCGAATCCGGGCTCCAGCTCCAGCGCCCGTTCGTACGCCGCGCGGGCCTGGTCGCTCTCGTTCTCCCGCGCGTAGGACAGACCGAGGAAGGCGTAGGCCTCCGGCTCGCCCCACCAGAAAACGCCCGGAGGCGCGCTCTCCGCGAAGCGCGCCACCGCCGCCTCCAGGTTGCGGCGCGCCTCCTCCCGGTTCCCGAACGGGCCCGGCGCCATGAGCTGGTTGACCCCCTTCAGGTAGAGGGCGCGCGGGTCGCCGGGCCCGAGTTCGAGCGCCCGGTCCAGCGTCTCGCCGGACCGCCGGCCGAAGCGCATCCCGGACATCATCCCGGTGATCCGCGCCTGGTAGACCTGCGACAGGACGAGGTGCGCCTCGACGTCGTTCGGGTCGGCCTCGATGCGGGCCTTCAGCAGCGCCTCGGCCTCTTCCAGCAGGGGCTTCCGGATCCGTTCGTGCCGCCGCTTCGTCTGCCGGTTCACCTCGCGAATCCGGTGCGTGCCGGCGACGCGCCAGAGCGCCCAGGCGCGGGTGACCTCGTCGGTCTCGCCGAGCGCTTCGAGCGCCTCGCGGCCAGCTTCCGGCTCGCCCGCGTAGTAGGCGCTCTCGATGGCCAGCAGCGACGGCGCGGGAGTCTGGGCGAACGCGGGCAGCGGCGCGACGCAAAGGCACGCGGCGCGAAGAAGACGCCGGCTCACTGCGGCTCCTGCGGCGTCGCCCACGCGGCCTCCACCGGGAACCCGTCCTTCCAGACGCCCGCGATCGCTGTGGTCCGGCTCAGGTCGCTCTCCAGGTCCCCGGCCACCAGCAGCAGGTCCGCGATCCGGCCGCGCGCGAGCCGGCCCCGATCCTCGACCCCGAAGGCATCGGCGGCAACCCCGGTCGCCGCCGCCAGCGCCTCCGCCGCGCTCAGTCCGGCGCGCTCCAGCAGCCGCAGCTCCCCGTGCATGGAGATGCCGAAGCCCGTCCCCGGGTTCGGAGCGTCGGTTCCCGCGAGGATCCGCACGCCCGCCGCGTGAAGCCGGCGGACGCTCTCGACGGCCGCCTCGCTGGTTCCGACCGGCCGGGGAAACGTCTGCGTCAGCGTCTGGCGCTGCATCGGCGAAACGTACTCCGGCTCCGTCGTTTCCAGAAGCTCCGGCCCCATGGACTCCCCCGCCGCCGCGACCCGCACCGAGAGCGTCGGGATCACGAACACCCCGGCTTCCGCGAAACGGACCGCGTCCTCTTCCGAGATCACTTCGTCGCCCCAGACATGAACGAACCCGTCGATACCCATCTCGAGGGCGGCGAGGCTGTGTTCGAGCCTGCTGGCGTGAATGACCGCGAGCAGCTCCTCGGCGTGGGCGGCCTCGATGACCGCGGCGATCGTCTCCCGGTCGAGCGTCGGGATGTCCGCGCCGAAGGTGCCGCCGTCCTCCCAGACGATCTTGATCCAGTCGGCGCCCTCCTCCTTCCGCGCCGCAACGAAGGCGGGCGCCTCCCCGGGACTCGTCAGCGTCTCGACCGGCACCCCGAACTGGGTGCCGTGTCCCCCGGGCGCGGTCGCAAGGTTCCCGGCGGAGAACAGGTCGGACTCGCCGGTACGGGCCAGCCGCTCGCGGGCCGGCCGCTTCTGGGCGGCGAGGGAAGGCATCGTGAACTGGTCGAACACCGTGGTCACGCCGAAGCGCAGGGAGTCGTTCAGCACCATCCCGTAGGTGTGGGTATGGGCGTCGATCAGGCCCGGAAGCAGCGTGTAGCCGCGGCCGTCCACCCGGGGCAGGCCGTCGGGCAGCGCAAGCCGCTGTCCGGCCGCGCGGATGCGGCCGTCCTCGACCCAGACGTCCCGATGCGGCCGGAACTCCTCCCCGTCGAACACGGTCACGTCCACCACCGCGAAGTTCGTCTCCGGCAGCGGGCCGCCGGGCGGGTCCGCCGGTTCCGGCGCCGGAAGGACCATCAGGATGCAGGCGAACACGGTGGCCGCGCCCAGCGCGATCCAGGGGTCGCGGCGCCATGGGGAACGCTCGGCGCCGGTCACGTCGTTCACCGCCCGGAGAACCGCCGGAACCCGGCTGCGGCTACCGCGAGACAGAGCGCCGTCTGTCCGCCCACCAGCACGAGGTGGAACCACAGGGGCCGACCCAGATCCAGATCGATCGTCTTGAGCGCCAGTTGGCCGAGGTGGTAGGCCGGGAGGACGTTCGCGAAGTCCTGCAGGAACCCGGGGAGCATGGAGATCGGGAACCACAGGCCGGAGAGCACCGACATGGCGATGAACACCAGGTTCACCACCGCCACCGCCGCCTGCTGCTTCGCCCAGGCGCCGATGGCGAGGCCGAGGGCGCTGAGCGGCAGCACCCCGGCGAGGATCGCGCCGGCGAGGGCGAACCACTGCCAGCGGTGCAGCTCGACCCCGGCGGCGTATCCGGCGAGGAGGAACAGCAAGAGCACCACGACGGCCCCGAAGATGGCCGCCGTGCCGACCCGGGCGAACAGGTAGGCGAAGGTGGGCATGGGCGTGGTCCGCTTCAGCAGGAGCGCGCCCGAATCCCGCTCCTGCGCGAGGCCGACCCCGAAACCGAAGATCGACGGGGCGAAGATGCCGAAGACGCCGTAGGTCGCGAGCATGTAGGTCGGCGCCGTCAGCGACGGGCCGCCCGCCTGGAACACCACCGCGAAGAAGAGATAGAAGAAGAGCGGGAAGAGCAGCGTCGGGACGGCAAACGCGGGGAGGCGCAGCGAGCTCAGGAACTGGAACCGCGTCTCGAGGAGCGCGATGCGGACGTGCCAGAGGAGGCCGCGGCGCGCCGTGTTGACTGCCACTCAGAGCTCCCCCTCCGGCCCGGCGCCGTCGCCGGTGAGCGCGAGGAACGCCTCCTCGAGTCCGACGCCGACCACCGTCAGGTCACCGAGTTCCGGGTCGAGCGCGAACATCCTCCGGAGCACCGCTTCCGGTTCCGCGGTCACGACCTCCAGGTGTTGCCCCTTCGTCTCCACGCCGGCGGCTTCCGGAAAGGACCGCGCCGTCTCGGGGGAGATCGTCGTCACGCAGCGGACCACCCGCCCCGCGGTGCGGGACTTGATCTCCTCCGGGGTTCCCTCGGCGATCAGCCGCCCCCGGTGGATCACCGCGATCCGGTCGGCGAGCGCGTCCGCCTCCTCGAGATAGTGCGTGGTGAGGACCGCGGTCCGGCCGGCCGCCTTGAGCCCGCGGATCTCGTCCCAGAGGCGCCGCCGGCCGTCCAGGTCCAGCCCCGCGGTCGGCTCGTCGAGGAAGACCAGCTCGGGGTCGCCGGCGAGCGCCAGCGCGAACATGACCCGCTGCTTCTGCCCCCCGGAGAGCTTCCCGAAGCGCCGGTCGCGGAGTTCCTGGAGCCCCGCCATTTCGAGGAGCCGTGCGGTCGGCAGGGGGGACGGGTAGTAGGCGCGGAAGAGCGCCAGGTGCTCCCCGACGGTGAGCGTCTCGGGAACGCCCGAGACCTGCAGCATCGCGCCGCGCCGGAGACGGACTTCGGCGGCGTCCGGGGCGCTCCCGAAGACCCGCGCCGCGCCGGTCTGGAGGTTCAGCGTCCCGAGCAGCAGGCTGACCGCCGTGGTCTTGCCGGCGCCGTTCGGCCCGAGCACGGTGAGCACGTCGCCCTCACGGACTTCGAGATCGAGCCGGTCGAGCGCGAGAACGTCCCCGTAGCGATGGCTGACGCCGGAGAGGCGCGCGAGCGGCGCGGTCGAGAGGGGTTCGGAAGACATACGGGTGCGTCGGAAGAGCGGGCCGTGCTGACGAATACGCCCTCCCGGGGAACGTTATTACGGCGTCACACGGGGTCCGGTCGTTAGAATCGCGGCCCCTTCGGACAGCGCACTCTTGGCCATCAGAACCCAGACCATCGGCGAACGGGTCCGCAGGCGGGAGGATCCCCGGCTGGTCACCGGCCAGGCGCAATACACCCCGGACATCCCGCTCCCCGGCGCGCTCCATCTCGCGGTGGTGCGGAGCCCGTATCCGCACGCGGAGATCGTGTCGATCGAGACCGAGGAAGCCGCCGCCGCGCCGGGAGTCGCCGGCGTGTTCACCGCGGCGGACATCCTCCCGACGCTGAAGCGGCCCTTCCCGGTGGCCAAGGCCCCCGACGGCGGCGCGTTCACCGAGCTTCACATCCCCGCCCGCTGGGCGCTCGCCGACAAGAAGGTGCTCACCGTCGGCGACCCGGTGGTCGCCGTGGTGGCGGAGACCGCCGCGCAGGCGGCCGACGCCGCCGCGCTGGTGGACGTGGACTACCGGGACCTCCCCGGCGCCGGCGACTCCCGGGCAGCGCGGGCCGAGGGCGCCGAGCCGCTCTACGACGAGGCGGAGGGGAATCGGGCGTTCGTCTGGGAGCTCCACCCCGACGGCGCGCCCGAGGCGGCGCAAGGCGAGGTCGAGCTCTCGCTCGATTTCCGGATCCAGCGGCTCATCCCGAGCGCCATGGAGGCGCGGGCGGTCGCGGCCCGGGTGGACGGCGACCGGGTGACCATGTGGACCTCCACGCAGTCCGCGCACCGCGTCAAGTCGAGCGTGGCGCGCATCCTGGGGATCCCGGAGGAGCGCCTCCGGACCATCGCCCCCGAGGTCGGCGGCGGGTTCGGCGCCAAGGCCAACCTCTACGCCGAGGAAGTGCTGGTCCCCTGGCTGGCGCTGAAGCTCGGCCGGCCGGTGCGCTGGTTCGCGACCCGCACCGAGGACTTCCAGACCACCACCCACGGCCGCAACCTGTTCGTGACCCTGGACGTCGCGGCCGAGCGCGACGGGCGGGTGCGCCACTGCGACGTGGACGTCCTCTACGACTCGGGCGCCTACTTCAGCCGGCCCGGGCCCACCACCCCGTCGCTCACCGGGGCGATGATCGTGGGGCCCTACGACGTCGCCACCGCCCACGCCCACGCGACCGGCGCCTTCACGAACACCGCGCCGAACGAGCCCTACCGCGGCTCCGGCCGCCCGGAGGCCACCTACCTGATCGAGCGGGCGCTCGACGTGCTGGCCGGCCGGCTCGGCATCGATCCCGCGGAGATCCGCCGCCGCAACCTGATCCCGCCGCACAAGTTCCCCTACCGGACGGCGACCGGCCTCACCTACGACAGCGGCGAATACGAGAGGGCGCTCGACAAGGCGCTCGAGGCCGGCGACTACGCCGGGCTCCGCGCCGAGCAGGCCCGGCGGCGCGCCGAGGGCGGGAAACCGCTCGGCATCGGGTTGGCCTGCTACGTCGAGATCTGCGGCTTCGGGCCGTGGGAGGCCGGCGGCGTCACCGTGGAGCCCGACGGCGCGGTCACGGTGCGCAGCGGGACGTCCCCGCACGGGCAGGGACACGAGACCGCCTGGGCGCAGATCGCCGCCGATCAGCTCGGGGTTGACCTGGACGACGTCACCGTGCTCCACGGCGACACAGACGAGTGTCCGCGCGGGATCGGCACCTTCGGCAGCCGCAGCGCCCCGGTGGGCGGCGCGGCCATTTTCAACAACGCCGAAACGGTGCGCGAGCGGGCGAAAGCGCTCGCCGCGAGGCTCCTCGAGGCGGCGACCGAGGACATCCGCTTCGAGGACGGCCGTTTCTTCGTGGCCGGCTCACCCGCGCGGGCGGTCGGGTGGTCCGAAATCGCCGCGTTCGCCTATTCGGCCGAGGCGCCCGAGGGAAGCGCGGCGGACCTCACCGCTGACGTGGACTTCAAACCGCCCGGCGAGACCTTCCCCTTCGGAACCCACCTCTGCGCCGTGGAGATCGACCCCGACACCGGCGCGACCGAGATCCTCCGCTACATCTCGGTGGACGACTGCGGCCGGGTCATCAACCCGCTGCTCGCCGAGGGCCAGGTCCACGGCGGACTCGCCCAAGGCATCGCCCAGGCGCTCTACGAGGACGCGGTCTACGACGCCGACGGGAATCTCCTCACCCCGACGTTCCTCGAATACGCCGTCCCCCGCGCCGACATGCTGCCGAAGTACGAGCTCCACCGCACCGTCACCCCGACCCCCGTGAACCCCCTCGGCGTGAAGGGCATCGGCGAGGCCGCCACCATCGGCTCAACCCCAGCCGTCTGCAACGCAGTGATGGACGCGCTCCGTCCGTTCGGGGTGGAACACCTGGACACGCCGCTCACCCCGGAGAAGGTCTGGCGCGCGATGCGGAGCGGCGGCTCAGGCGACTGAACCGGCTTGGAACGCCGGCTTCAGCCGGCACGCGCGGTGCTCCGCACCGCGCACGTCGTGACCACATCCCCCACACGACCCGTAAGGCTTGGAACGCCGGTCACTGACCTGCACCCCGGTGCTCCGCACCGCGC
>JAJEFG010000095.1 GCA_022820545.1 Acidobacteriota bacterium
GGCACTAGTCCAAGCAAGGTGCTCTCGGGCACATGGAACGCCAAGGTGCTCCCGGCGGATTGGCCACTGCGCGAAGCAGTTTGTGTTCGCCCAAATGGGCAGTGAGAAACCTATAGGAACGCCGGTCTCCAGACCGGCACCGCGGTGCTCCGCACCGCGCACGTCGCGACAGCACCCCGCCGAGGTGGGCCCCCACCCGGGCGTGCAGCTCAAGCGCGGAGATGGCGTCCCCGGCTTGGACCGCCGGCTTCAGCCGGCA
This sequence comes from Acidobacteriota bacterium, assembly GCA_022820545.1. Classification (GTDB taxonomy): domain Bacteria; phylum Acidobacteriota; class Vicinamibacteria; order Marinacidobacterales; family Marinacidobacteraceae; genus Marinacidobacterium. The sequence goes on from JAJEFG010000095.1 coordinate 260, forward strand.
CGCGCGGTGCTCGGCGCCGCGCACGTCGTAACCCCACCCATCCTCACGATGCGAACTGCCGCACACGCCGCCCTCCATACAGGTCGTCCCGCGCGGGATGGCTTACGCGCCGAGGAAGAAGGTCGAACCCAGGTGTGTATATACTTTTGTATGTCTCACGGTGCAGTTCTCATGGGATCCCGAAAAAAATGACGCCACACTCCGGGAGCGCGGGTTTGATTTCGAGTTCGCGTCCCAGATATTCGGAGGCGACACCGTCGAGACGGAGGATCGTCGGCGCGACTATGGAGAAATACGAATGGTCGCCATTGGCCTCGCCGACGGAGTCCACTTGACCGTCGTGTACACCGATCGCCCCCTTCAGGGGAGCGTCGTGCGCCGCATCATTTCTGCCAGAAGGAGTAACGCGAATGAGCGCCAGACCTACGGAAGAAAGACCGATCCAACCCAAGGTCCCGAGCCGCGGTAGCGCTGACCTCGATCGTCTCCGGCGCATGTCGGAAGGAGAGATCGAGCGCACTTCGCCTCCTGAGCTACAGGATCTTCCAGCGGACTTTTGGAGCCAGGCAGTCGTGGTGCCGCCGCCGAAGCGGGCCATCTCGCTGCGCGTTGACAAAGATGTGCTGGAGTGGTTCCGGGCGCGGGGACCGCGCTACCAGACCCACATGAATGCTGTCCTCCGGGCCTACGTCTCGCGGGTGGAAGAACGCTGAACAACGGCCGCGCGGACGACCGAATCGCCGACGATCCATTCCGCATCTGAGGGTTCTCGTGGTTAGACCCTCGCGGCGGCGAGTCCTTTCCCCCAGAAGGGTCGTACGTGCCAGCCAGGCTCTGGAACTCCATGCCGAGACCGGAGCCAGGTTTTCAAGGTGGAGTCACGACGTGCGTCGCGCCGAGCGCCGCGGATTCCGGCCAGAAGCTGGAGCTCCAGACCGGCGGAGCCCGCGGCAGCTCAGCTCCACGCACTTCGAGGGCCTAGGGCCCGCTGTGCCGGCCTGAACCGACGCTGCGGGCCGTAGTCCCGCGATACCCTTTCGTCCGCCATGAGCCCGCCCAGAAACGCCGCCGCTCCGGCGGCGGGAATCTGGTTCGTGGCGGGGGCGCGGACCCCCATGACGCCCTTCCTCGGGGACCTCGCGGGCCTCAGCGCGATCGAGCTGGGCGCGGAGGCGGCGAAGGGCGCGCTCGACCGCTCGGGTGTGGAACCGGACCAGGTGGACCACGTGGTCATGGGGAACGCCCAGCAGACCACGGCGGACGCGATCTACGGCGCCCGCCACGTCGGTCTCGGCGCCGGGGTGCCCGACTCCGTGCCGGCGCTGACCGTGAACCGGCTCTGCGGTTCGGGGATCCAGGCGGTGATCTCCGCGGCGCACCAGATGCTCGCGGGTGAGGCGGAGGTCGTCCTTGCCGGCGGGATGGAGTCCATGAGCCAGGCGCCCTTCGTGGTGCGGGGGGCGCGCGCGGGGCTCCGGCTCGGCCACGGCAAGCTCGAGGACAGCCTGGTGGCCGCGCTCACGGACGGGCGCTGCGGGCTCTCCATGTCCGACACCGCGGAGAACGTGGCCGAGCGGACCGGGGTCACCCGCGAGGACTCCGACGAGTACGCCCTCCGCAGCCAGGCGACGGCGGAGCGGGCCTACCGGGCCGGGTCGCACGCGGAGGAGATCGTTCCCGTCACCGTGAAGACCCGGAAGGGCGAGCACGTGGTGTCCGAGGACGGCCACCGGCGGCCGCAGACGACGCGCGAGGGCCTCGCACGGCTCCGTCCCGCCTTCCGGAAGGACGGGCTGGTCACCGCCGGGAACGCGAGCGGCATCGTGGACGGCGGCGCCGCCTTCGTGGTGGCGGGCGAGGACACCGCCGCGGTGCGGGACGGATCTCCGCTCGGCCGCATCGTCTCCTGGGCCACCGCCGGCGTCCCTCCCGAGGTCATGGGGCTCGGGCCGGTGCCCGCCAGCCGGGCGGCGCTCCAGGCGGCGGGGCTCGAACTCGAGGACATGGACCGGATCGAGGTGAACGAGGCGTTCGCCCCCCAGTACCTCGCCGTCGAGCGTGAACTCGGCCTCGACCGCGAGCGCGTCAACGTGAACGGCGGCGCGATCGCCCTCGGACATCCGCTCGGCGCGACCGGGACGCGACTGCTGCTCACCCTGCTGCTGGAACTGCGGCGTTCGGCCGGCCGCTACGGCCTCGCCACCGCCTGCATCGGCGGCGGCCAGGGGATCGCCATGGTGGTCGAGGCGGCCGGGAACGCCGCCGGCAACGGAGCCTCGGCGTGACGGAGCGCGGCGCGCTTCTCACCGAACGCCGGGAGACGGCGAAGGGGCACGCCTACGCCCTCGTCACCGTGAACCGGCCGAAGGCGCTCAACGCCCTGAACCGGGATCTGGTGGAGGCCCTCGCCGCCACCTTCGAGGAACTCCGGGCGGAACCGGAGCTGGACGGCATCGTCCTCACCGGCGCCGGTGACCGCGCCTTCGTCGCCGGGGCGGACATCTCCGAGCTTCGCGACCTCACCCCCGAAGCGGCGTTTCAGTTCGCGCGCCGCGGCCAGGAGGTCATGCGCCTCATCGAAGGGACCGGGAAGCCGGTGGTCGCCGCGATCGGGGGCTACGCCCTCGGCGGCGGACTCGAACTCGCGCTCGCCTGCCACCTCCGGGTGGCCGGCCCGAAGGCGAGGCTCGGGCTGCCGGAGGTGAAGCTCGGCGTCATCCCCGGTTACGGCGGCACCCAGCGGCTCCCCCGCCTGATCGGCCGGGGCCGGGCGCTCCGCATGATCCTCACCGGGGACCCGGTGGGGAGCGGGGAGGCGCTCGCGGCGGGCCTCGTGGACGCGGTCCACGAGGACGCCGTGGAAGGGGCGGCGGCGCTCCTCGACCGGGTGCTCGCGAACGGGCCGCTGGCGGTGCGCAACGCGCTCCTCGCGGTGGACGCGGGGCTCTCGGGCCTCGAGGACGGCCTGCTGTCCGAGGCGTCGCTCTTTGCATCGCTCGCCGGCAGCGACGACATGCGGGAGGGCACGGGCGCGTTCCTGGAGAAGCGCCCGGCGCGGTTCCGTGGCGCCTGATCCGGCGCCCGGGCGGGACGGCGCACGCGCGGAAACCGGCCCGCTGGCGGGCGTTCACGTCGGCATCGTGCTCTCGGAACGGGACGAGCCCTCGGCCCGCCTCGCCGCCGCCGCCGAGCGCTGGCTCCGGGGAGAGGGGGCCGACGTCTCCCGCCATCCGGCGCCGGCCGCCTTCGAGGTCGCCCAGCTGGCCGGCTGGCTGGCGGACTCCGGGCGCGTGGACGGCATCGTCGCCTGCGCCTCGATCGTGAAGGGGGAGACCTCCCACGACCGGCACCTCGCGGAAGCGGTGACCGCCCGACTCCTGGAGATCGGCGTCCGCACCCGGATTCCGGTGGGCAACGCGGTCCTCACCGTGGACAGCGCCGCACAGGCCGACGCCCGTTCCGGGGGCGCCCGGGGAAATCGCGGGGAGGACGCGGCGCGGGCGGTCGCCGGTCTGCTGCGCGCCCGCCGGCGGCTCGGAGAACGGCCCGGCCTCGACCTCGGCCCGGTTGCCGCGTCCCGGGGAGGCTGACGTGGACCCGCGGACCGCCCGCCAGCGCCGCCGGGGCCGCGAACTCGCCGCCCAGATGCTCTCCTCGTGGGACGCGAACCCGGGGTCGCCGCCCGCCACCGTGGCCGGCGTGCGGCACCTCACCCGCGCCAGCGACGCGCACCTGGAGTTCGCCGAGACGCTCGCGAACGCCGCCTGGGAGCGGATCGAGGAGATCGACCGCTGCCTCGACGAGACCACCAAGCCGTTCTGGAAGGAGAACATGGGCCGCGTGGAGCGGAGCGTGCTGCGGGTGGCGGTTGCCGAGCTGCTGACCGCGAGCGCGCCGCCCCGGGTGGTGCTGAGCGAGGCCATCGAGGTCGCCCGCCGCTACGCCGGCGAGGACTCCACCTCCTTCGTCCACGCGGTGCTCGACGGGGTCGTGAAGCGCCTCGGCAAGACGGAGGAGGCCGCCGCGCCGCAGGCCGCCGGCTCCGGGGCCTCATGAGCGACAACCCCCCGGACCGCGACCCGGCCATGCACCGGGACGAGCGGGACCGCCGCCGGAAGCTGGCCGAGATCGAGGGCCTCGGGGTTCCCGCCTGGCCGAGCCGGTACGCCGCCTCCCACACCCTGGAAGCGGCGACGGAGGCGTTCGGCGATCTCGACGGGCCGGGGCTCGAAGCGATCCCGGAGGAGGAGCGGACGGTGCGGGTCGGTGGCCGGATCGTCGCCATCCGGTCGTTCGGGAAGGCCGCGTTCCTGCGGCTCTCCGAGGGACCCGGAACGCTCCAGGTCCACGTGCGGCGCGACGTGCTCACCGAGCGCGACTTCGCGGTCTCGAAGGCGCTCGACCTCGGGGACTGGGTGGGCGTGACCGGGCCCATGTTCCGGACCCGGACCGACGAACTCACCGTGCGGGCCGACTCGCTGGTCTTCCTCGCGAAGGCCCTGCTGCCGCTCCCCGAGAAGTGGCACGGCCTCGCCGATCGCGACACCCGCTACCGGCAGCGCTACCTCGATCTCCTCGGGAACGCGCGCACCCGCGAAGTGTTCCGGAGCCGGGCGGCGATGGTGTCCGCGATGCGCCGCTTCATGGACGGCGAGGGTTTCCTCGAGGTCGAGACCCCGATGCTCCAGCCGCTCGCCACCGGCGCCGCGGCCCGGCCGTTCCAGACCCGGCACCGGGCGCTCGGCATCGACCTCTACCTGCGGGTGGCGCCCGAGCTCTACCTGAAGCGGCTGGTGGTGGGCGGGTTCCCGCGGGTCTACGAGATCAACCGCAACTTCCGGAACGAGGGACTCTCCACCCGCCACAACCCCGAGTTCACCATGCTGGAGTTCTACCGGGCGTTCAGCGACTGCGCCGACATGATGGAGATCACCGAGCGCCTGGTGATCGCGGCGGCGCGGGCGGTGCTCCGCGGCGAACCGGCGGTCTTCGGGGACGACGAGATCCGCTTCGAGAAGCCCTTCGCCCGGGTCTCCCTGCTGGAGGTCACCGGGGCGGCGCTCAAGGAACAGGGGGTGCCGCTCGAGGATGACGACCTGCGGTCGGCTCCGCCGCTCGCGGAGGCGCACCGGCGGCTCGATCTCCCGTTGCCCCCCGACGAGAGCGCCGGCAAGCTGCTGCTCAGCCTCTTCGAGGCCCTCGCCGAGCGCCGCCTCGTCCAGCCCACCTTCGTGACCGGCTATCCGGTCGAGGTTTCCCCGCTCTCGAAGGCGAGCCCGGAGGAACCGGGGATCACGGAGCGGTTCGAACTCTTCGCCGGCGGTCTCGAGATCGCGAACGGGTTCTCGGAGCTGAACGACCCCGATGAGCAGGCGGCCCGCTTCGGCGAGCAGATGGCGAAGCGCCAGGCGGGCGAGGACCACGCCATGGACTGGGACTACATCGAGGCCCTCCGCCACGGGTTGCCGCCGACCGGCGGCTGCGGGGTCGGCGTGGACCGGGTCGCCATGCTGCTCACGAACTCCCCGGCGATCCGCGACGTGATCCTCTTTCCGCACCTGCGCCCCCGGGAAGGACGGTGAGTCCCAAAGAGAGCGAGCGACCCCCGCGGGGCCGGCTCGCCTCCCTGCCGTTCGAGCTCCAGATCGCCGGCCGCTACCTGATGCTCCGCAAGCGGGGCCTGTTCATCTCGGTGATCTCCGCGATCTCGGCGCTGGGGGTGGTGCTGGGGGTCGCGATCCTGCTGGTCGCGCTCGCCATCATGACGGGCTTCCAGGGCGAACTCCGGGCGCGCATCCTCGGGGCGCTCTCCCATCTCACGGTGTTCAGCCTCTCCGCCGACGGCTTCACCGACTACGCCGAGGTCGCCGAGGCGATCGAGGCGCTGCCGGACGTCGAGGGCGCCGCGCCGGTGCTCTACGGCAAGGCGATCGCGCTCGGCCGGCGGGACGCGCTCGTCACGCTCAAGGGGGTGGACCCGGCGCGGGAGCCCGACGTCACCGAGTTCGCGTCCCGGATGACCGCGGGGCGGTTCGCCGACCTCGAAGCGACGGTCCCGGGGGAGCCGCCTCCGGTGCTCCTCGGCGAGGAGCTGGCTCTCGGCCTCGGGGTCGGCGTGGGGGAGACGATCCGCCTCATGGTGCCGGGCGGCCAGTTGACCCCGCTCGGCACGGTGCCCACCACCCGGCGTTTCCGGGTGGCGGGGTCCTTCCGGCTGGGCCTTTACAACTACGACAACGCCTATGCGCTCATCCCGCTCGGGGAGGCGCAGCGGCTCACCGGCCGGGGCGGCGAGGCGAGCCAGGTGGAGGCGCGGATCACCGACATGTTCGAGGTTCGGGAACGGGAAGAGCGCGTTCTGGAGGCCCTCGGTCCCGGATACTCGGCGCTCAACTGGATCGACCTGAACACCACCCTGTTCTCGGCCTTCTGGCTCGAGAAGCTGGCGACCACGCTCTTCGTGAGCTTCATCGTGGGAGTGGCGGCGCTCAACATCGTCGCCGGCCAGATCGTCACGGTGACGGAGAAGACCCGGGACATCGCGATCCTCAGGTCCATGGGAGCCACCCGGCGGAGCGTCATGGCGCTCTTCATGGCGCAGGGCGCCGTGATCGGTACGGTGGGGACCGGACTCGGGGCGGTGCTCGGGATCACCGCCTGCCGGATCCTCGACGGCCGCATCCGGATCCCCGAGGACGTGTACCAGATCACCGCGGTGCCCTTCACCCTTCTTCCGGGCGACGTGGCGCTGGTCTGTGTCTTCGCTCCCCTCGTCTGTTTCCTCGCCACCCTGTACCCCGCGCGCCGGGCGGCGTCGCTGGTGGTCACCGACGCCCTGAGGTTCCAGTGACGCAGGCGGCCGCACTCGAAGCCCGGGGGCTCGACAAGGCGTTCGGGACCGGCGCCGGACGCATCACGGTGCTCCGGGGGCTCGACCTCGAGGTCCGGCAGGGCGAGATGGTGGCGATCACCGGGGCGAGCGGGGTGGGGAAGACCACGCTGCTCCACGTCCTCGGGGCGCTCGACCAGCCCGACGCGGGCTCGCTCCGCTTGGCCGGCGAGGAGGTGGCGCGGCTGTCCGAGCGGGAGGCCGCGGCGTTCCGCAACCGGCAGGTGGGTTTCGTGTTCCAGCACCACCGGCTCCTGCCCGAACTGACCGCGATGGAGAACGCTTCGCTCCCGCTGCGCATCCGCCGGGTTCCCCGGGGACCGGCCGAAGACCGCGCCGCCCGGCTCCTCGGCGAACTGGGCCTCGCGGAGCGGCTCCACCACCGTCCGGAAGAGCTGAGCGGGGGCGAACAGCAGCGGGTCGCGGTGGCCCGGGCGCTCTCCGGGGACCCGGCGCTGCTCATCGCCGACGAGCCGACGGGGAACCTCGACGATGCGGCCAGCGGCCAGTTGCTCGAACTCCTCGCCGGCCTCCACGCGACCTACGGGCTCACCGCGGTCATCGCGTCGCACAGTTCCCAGGTCGCCGCGAGTTGCGACCGGACGTTCCGGATGGAGGCGGGGGTCCTGCACGGGGGGACGTAGCCCGCTGGCGCGAACAACAGAACCGGCCGGCGTTCCAGGCCGTGCACGCCCCGACGGTGGGTGGAGTTGCAACGTGCGCGGCGCGGAGCGCCGCGGCGCCGGTCTGGAGGGCCCCACCGGGAGAACTGCCCGGCGTTCCAGGCCGCCTGCTAAATTGCGAACCTTCCCGGGAAGCCATCTTGTTCGAGCGATACACGGAGCGCGCCAAGCGGGCGATCTACTTCGCGCGGCACGAGGCGTCGCAGCTCGGCGGCGACGCCATCGAGCCCGAACACCTGCTCCTCGGTCTGCTCCGCGAGCTTCCCGCGGCCGTCGCCGGCCGGCTCCACATCTCGCTCGAGCGGGTGCGGAGCGACGTGCAGAGCCACGTCCTGCTGCGGGACACCGTCTCGACTTCGGTGGGGATTCCGCTCTCGGCCGAGTCCAAGCGGGTCCTGGAGCACGCCCGCGAGGAAGCGGACCGGATGAACCACGAGAGCGTGGGGACCGAGCACCTGCTGCTCGGGGTGCTCCGCGAGCCGGGGTCCGCCGCCGCCGCGATCCTGGCCCGGCAGGGGGTGCGGGCGCCGGCGGTCCGCGAGGCGATCGCGCTCGATCACGGACGGCGGAAGTCGAGCTCGCGGGCCCGCGAGACGCCGCTCCTCGCCGAGTTCTCGCGGGACCTCACCCAGGCGGCGACCGACGGGGCCCTCGACCCGCTGATCGGCCGGACGGAGGAACTGGACCGGGTGATCCAGGTCCTCTGCCGCCGCACCAAGAACAACCCCGTCCTCATCGGCGAGCCGGGCATCGGGAAGACCGCCATCGTCGAGGGGCTCGCCAGCCGGATCGCCGCCGGCGACTGCCCCATCTTCCTCGCCGACCGGCGGATCGTCTCGCTGGACATCTCGCTCGTGGTCGCCGGCACCAAGTACCGCGGCCAGTTCGAGGAACGGCTGAAGGCCATCATCAAGGAACTCGAGGAGTCTCCCCAGTTCATCGTGTTCGTGGACGAGCTCCACACCCTGGTGGGGGCCGGGTCCGCCGAGGGGTCGCTCGACGCCGCCAACATCCTGAAGCCGGCGCTCTCCCGCGACGGCATCCAGTGCATCGGCGCCACCACCCCGGCCGAGTTCCGGCGTCACATCGAGCGCGACCGCAGCCTCGAGCGCCGTTTCCAGGGAGTCGTCGTCAAGCCGCCGAGCGATGACGAGACCCTCGTCATCCTGCAGGGCGTCCAGGAGCGCTACGAGCGCTACCACCACGTCCGCTACACGGAGGAAGCCATCGACGCCGCGGTGCGGCAGGCCCAGCGCTACATCACCGACCGCTTCCTGCCCGACAAGTCGGTGGACCTCCTCGACGAGGCCGGATCGCGGGTCAAGCTGCGCGACAACCAGTACTCGCAGGAGTTCGCCGAGATCCGGAAGCGCATCCAGGACATCCGCAAGCGGAAGGACCAGGCGCTCGACAACGACGACCTCGAGCGCGCCTCGCTCGCCCAGGACCAGGAGAACGCCGAACGCGAGAGCCTGGCGCTCGTGGAAGGCCGCTGGAAGGCCCGGGACGGCGAGCCGCCGCAGGTCACCCGGCGCGACGTGGACGAGGTGGTGGCGCACTGGACCGGCATCCCCCTCGGCTCGATCGAGGAAGAGGAGAGCCAGAAGCTGCTCCGCATCGAGAACGTGCTTCACGAGCGCATCGTGGGCCAGGGCGAGGCGGTCGCCACGGTGGCGCGCGCCATCCGCCGCGCCCGCGCCGGGCTCAAGAACCCGGAACGGCCCGGCGGGGTGTTCCTCTTCCTGGGCCCCTCCGGGGTCGGGAAGACCGAGGTGGCGCGTTCGCTCGCCGAGTTCCTGCTGGGAACGGAAGCCTCCCTGCTGCGTTTCGACATGAGTGAGTACATGGAGCGGCACTCGGTCTCCCGTTTCATCGGTTCGCCGCCGGGTTACGTGGGTCACGAGGAGGGCGGGCACCTCACCGAGCGCGTCCGCCGCAACCCCTACTCGGTGCTGCTCCTCGACGAGTTCGAAAAGGCGCATCCCGACGTCTGGAACCTCCTGCTCCAGGTCTTCGAGGACGGCCGGCTCACCGACGGGCTCGGAAACACGGTGGACTTCCGGAACTCGATCATCATCATGACCTCCAACCTGGGCGCCCGCCACATCCAGAAGCAGGCCTCGCTCGGGTTCGCCTCCGCGGAGGCCGGGCACCGGAAACGGGCCATGCGCGAACTGATCCAGGGCGAGGTCAAGAAGACCTTCAGCCCCGAGTTCATCAACCGGCTCGATGCGGTGGTGATCTTCGACATGCTGACCGAGGAGGACCTCACCGAGATCCTGCGGCGCCTCATCGGCCGCATGAACCGCGAGCTCGGCGACCGGGGGCTCACGGTCGAACTGTCGCCGGAGGCGGAGGAGTTCCTCGTTCGGGAGACGCTGCGGGACCGTTCCTACGGGGCACGGCCCCTGCGTCGCGCCCTCCAGAAACATGTCGAGGATCCCCTGTCGGAGGCGGTGCTCACCGGCACGGTGGGCCCCGGCGACCCGGTGGAGATCATTCTGCGGGACGGGGAACTCGTGGTGCGCCGGGGCGGACCGGGGCTCCTCGAGGAGGCGGAGGAACCCGTCGAGGAGGCGGTGGCCGGATGACGCGACTCCATAAGGTGGTATTGACCGGGGCGGTAGCGGCCGGACTCGCCGGCGCCGCGTGGGCGAACGAGCCCGCTCCCGTTCCGCCGCCGGCGGCGATCCAGGCGACCGAGACGGTCGAAGCCGTCGTCATCGAGGGCAACGACCTGATCGCGGCCGACGCCTGGCTGGCGCACCTGACCGTGCAGCCCGGGGACCCGGTGGACCGTGAAGCGCTGCGCGCGGAGTTCCGGACGCTCTGGAACACCGGTTTCGCCGACGACATGCGGCTCGAGCTGCGGGACGGGCCCCGGGGCGGCAAGCTGGTGGTGTTCGTGGTCCACGAGCGTCCCCGGGTCGTCACGCTGGAGTTCGTCGGCTCCGAGGAACTCGACGACGACGACATCCTCGAAAAGCTCGAGGAAGAGGACTCGGTGATCGGGGTGGGAGCTCCCTACGACCCCGACAAGGTGGTCCGGGCTCGCGAGATCATCGAGGAGATGCTCGTGGACAAGGGCCGTACCGAGGGCGCGGTCGCAAGCCAGATCACGGAAGACGACACCGGGGTCAGGGTCGTCTTCAACATCAACGACGAGCAGCAGATCCGGATCCGCCGGATCCATTTCGAGGGCATCGAGGCGCTCGACGAGTGGCCGCTGCGCTGGGCGATGAAGAAGACCCGGGAGAGCCACGCCCTCGGGGCGCTGCTCGGGGGGTCCACCTACACCGAGGAGCAGTACGCCGAGGACATCGAGGCCGTCCGGCAGGAGTACCTCAAGCAGGGCTACCTCGACGTCTCCTTCGGTCCCCCGCAGTTCGAGTACGAGGACGGCTATTCGCGGCAGTTCCTCTTCTGGAAGCGCCAGAAGCGCTGGATGGACGTCACGATCCCGGTCGTCGAGGGGGAGCAGTACCGGGTGGGCGAGGTCACGGTCGAGGGCGCCGAAGTGTTCCCGGCCGATTTCGTCCGGGCGTTCTTCCCGATCCAGGCCGGCGAGGTCTACGACGAGTCGAAGGTCAACGACGCGCTCGAATCGCTCCGCGAGCTCTACGGCGCCCGCGGCTACGTGCAGTTCACCGGGTTCCCGACCTGGCACCGGCGTCCCGAGGAAAAGATCGTGGACGTGGTCATCAACCTCGCGGAAGAGGACCAGTTCCTCGTGAACCGCATCGAGTTCCGGGGGAACTCCACCACCAAGGACCGCGTCATCCGCCGCGAGATGTGGCTGAACGAGCAGGACATCATGAACATGGAACTGCTCAAGGCCTCCATCCAGCGGATCAATCAGCTCGGCTACTTCCGGCCCATCGAGCAGCCGGTCATCGAACCCAGTCCGGCCGACGAGACGAAGCTCGACATCACGCTCGACGTGGTCGAGGAGAACCGCAACCAGCTCACCTTCGGCGCCGGCGTCTCCGGGCTCGAGGGCCTGTTCGTGAACGCGTCCTTCGGGACCACGAACTTCCTCGGACGCGGCGAGACCGCGAACTTCACGGTCCAGACCGGCAGCCGCACCCAGAACTACCAGATCGCGATCACCGACCCCTACTTCATGGACAAGCCGATCACGCTCGGCTTCGACGTGTTCAGCCGGGTCCTGAAGCTGCGCGAGTTCACGCGCGGCGACATCGGGGGACGCATCGTCTTCGGCGTGCCGCTCGGCCGCTGGTCGCGGGCCTTCCTGAACTACGGCTACTCGGTCATCACGGTGAGCGAGCCGGACCCCGACATCGTCCTCAACCTCTACGACCTCTACTACAACTCGACCTATCTCGACCCGCGCTTCTACGGGCTGTCCGGCAACTTCCGGGAGAGCAAGATCAGCCCGACCTACGTCTACAACACCGTGGACCACCCGATCTTCCCGAGCACGGGACGGAAACTGACGGGATCGTTCGACATTGCCGGCGGCCGCCTCGGCGGCAACGTCCACTACTACAAGCCGACCCTGGAGTTCGTGCACCACATGCGGGTGATCGGCAACACCTCGCTCGGCATGCGGGTCATGGGCAGCTACCTGCACGGCTACGGCGGGGTCGATCCGCCGGAGGGCGAGGAGATCGACATCTTCGACGTCGAACAGACCGGCGTCCCCTACTACAACCGCTTCTTCCTCGGCGGCGAGTACCAGATCCGCGGCTACTACATCCGCTCGGTGGGCCCGCGGAACGCGCGCGGCCAGCTCCTCGGCGGCGACAAGATGCTGCTGTTCAACGCCGAGTACGCGATCCCGCTGGCCGGGCCGCTCCGCGCCATCCTGTTCTTCGACGCGGGGAACGCCTTCGCCGAGGAGGACAACTGGAGCTTCTCCATGCTCCAGGATTTCCGGACCTCGACGGGCATCGAGATGCGGGTGTTCATCCCCATGCTGAACGTGCCGTTCCGCCTCATCTTCGCCTACAATCCCCATCGAGACTACTACCATCGGCCCACGGCCTTCGTCTTCGGGATCGGAACCACTTTCTAGCGGCCGCGGGAAAGCGCCGCGTTCCCCCGATCGAAGAGCGGGTCCGAGCAGAGTTTCAGGGAGTTGACCAACGTCATGAATCGTCTTGTCCGCCGCCTCCGGGGCGGCTTCCCGGGAGTGGCGCTGATCGGGTTGTTGCTGGCCGCTCCTTCCGTCCTTGCCGCCCAGACCGCCGAGCCCACCCGGGTGGCGGTCATCGACATCGACCGCGTCGCCCAGGAATCCGCCCGGGGGCAGGCGATGTTCGCCGAGTTGCAGACGCTGCAGGAAGAGATCCTGCGCGGGCGGCAGACGCGTGAACAGGAGCTTCGCGACCTGAACAACCGGGCCCAGTCGCAACTGCTCTCCGCGGAGGCGCGCGCCGACCTGACCCGCGACATCGAGCGCAAGAACACCGACCTGCAGCGCTGGCTCGAGGACCAGCAGCGCGAGTTCAACGAGAAGCAGACCACCGGATTCGGCGCCCTCGAGGCGGACCTCGGACCGGTCGTGGAGGAGGTGGCCCGCGAGCAGAACATCCAGTTGATCCTCCGCGTGACCCCGGGACTCACCTTCATCATGGATCCGGCGCTCGACATCTCGGCCGAGGTGATCGAGCGGTTCAACGCGCTGGGCGGCGGCGGCGAAGGCGAGGACGGCGCGGAGCGGTAAGCCGCCCGCCGTCCGCGGGCCCGGGATGACGAGCCTGGAAGGGGCCCCGCCCCTCCTCGACGAGATCGAGGGGCCTGATGCCGCCGGGCGCGTCACCGGGCGCCGGCACGTCCCCGCGGACGAGCCGTTCTTCGCCGGGCACTTCCCGGCGATGCCCGTCGTTCCGGGCGTTTTCATGGTGGAAGCGCTCGCGGAGTGCGCCCGCCGTTCGCTGCCGCCCGGCGCGAGGCTTGCATCGGCGCCCCTCGTGAGGTTCCGCCGCCGCGTCAGTCCCGGGGAGACTCTCGAGTTCCGGGTCACGCCGGCCGCCCCGGAGGGAGGGCTGCGGCGTTTCGACGCGGTGGCTTCGGTGGACGGGCAGGCGGCCGTCCAGGCGGCCCTGGAGTTCCGGGTGGAGGCCGGGGGCCCGGAGCGATGAGTTCCGACTTCCAGGGGCTCGGACTGATCGACCCCGAAGAACGCGCCAGGACCTCGTCCGCCAGGGAAGGGAAGGCCGCCCGCCGGCCCGCCGCAGTGCCTCCCTTCCGCCGTTCGCGCTCCGGCATTCCTCCCGGCGCCCGCGGCCCGGGTCCCGGTCCGGCCCACGCCGGCCGGCTATTCACCGGCCTGAGCCGGGGCGGAACCCTCGACGACCTCACCGGCGTCTCCGTCCGGCGGCGCGCGGCCGTCGCTGCCGCCTCGGCCGGATTCCACCTGTTGCTGCTGTTGCTGTTCGTGGGCGGGTTCGTTCCCGTGGCGGCGGAGCCGGGCGCCGCCGAACCCGAGGAGGAGCCCCTCCTCTACGCCTTCGAGGCGCCCCCGCTCGACGAGCCGGCGCCGCTCGAAGCGCTGGTCGAGCCGCTGCCTCCCGTCCCGCCGCCGGAGGAAGCGGTTCCCGAGGCTCCGGAAGCCCAGGCGGCGGCGCCGCCACCCCCGCCGGCGGGGGGACTCGTCATTCCGGAGGCGCAGATCGCGGTCCCCAGCACCGGCTTCCAGAACGACCTGCCGTTTTCCGAGGGCGAGGACGAGGAGTTCTACATCGATCACGAGATGGGAGACGAACCGACCGCCGAGGACGACGCGAGCGCGAGCGCCGACGAGCCGGAACCGGAGCTGCTCGCCGAGATTCCGGCGATCGAGGAAGCGGCGGACGCGCCCGGTGAACCGGCGCCCGAGGTCCCGGGCTCGGCCACGGAGGATCCGCCGCTCCGGTTCGACGAGGAGGCCTTCCGCCGGCTCATCAACGACCCGGCCGCCGACGTACGGCGGCTCGGCAACGAACTCGCGATGCGCGAGGCCCGGGCGCAGGCGGAGGCCGAGCGCCGCCGGCAGGGCGCGCCCACCGACATCTGGCGCTTCCTCGAGGGGAAGCGGTTCCGGAATCCCGAGGGCGGACTCGTCTCGAACCGCAACAACACCCTCTACTACGACGACCGGGGCGCCAACCTGGTGCCCTGGATCAGCCGGCTGATCGCGGAGGTGCGCCGCAACTGGTACATCCCCTACGCGGCCAGCTACGACCGGGGACACGTGGCGATCGCCATCAGCGTCCTGCGGAGCGGCGAGATCGCCTGGCTGCAGGTCGTGGTCCCCTCGGGGGTGCCGGGTTTCGACAACGCCGCGGTCGGGGCGCTCCGGGGCGCCCAGTTGCTGCCGCTTCCGGACGACTACCCCGGCGCCGACTTCGAGATCATGCTGGTCTTTTGGTACAACGAACAGCCCTACGACCTGTTCTCCACCCAGGACTGACGGCCTGGCGTTGCGCTGAGGACGTGCCGGACGGGAGCGCCGGTCTCCAGACCGGCACGCGCGGCGCCCCGCGCCGCGCACGTCGCAACGCCATTCCCCCTCGCCACGGGTACGGCTTGGAACGCCGGTCTCCAGACCGGCACGCGCGGCGCTCCGCGCCGCGCACGGCGCAACGCCAGACCTCTCCCGCGGCGCTCCATCTGCTCTGTCTGGCGATCCTCACATCCACCCCCGCCGCCGCCCAGGCCCCCGCCCCCCGCGAGATCCGGATCGGCCTCGCCGACGCCGTCCCGGCGGCCCGGATTTCAGCCGCAGCCCCCTTCGTCCTGCGCGCCGGCGAACTCGCGATCGAGACGACCGATGCGCTCATCTCGCCCGAAACCGGGGCCGGGGAATCCGTCCTCGCGCTGGGGTCCTTCGCGGGCGAGGCCCGGGCCCGCGAAGTCGCCGAGGCCTTCCGCGAGGAGCGTCCCGACGGTCCCGAGGTCCGCCTCCGGCGCGATCCCGAGACCGGCCGCTATCTCGCCGTCCTGTCGCCGGGCCCCGGAGTGGACGTTCAGGGCCTGCGGGACGCCGGCTTCCCCGAGGCCGGGACCTTCCGGATTCCGGCTCCAGTGGGTGAGGCCCTCGTGGTCCGCCCCTTCGGCGGTTCGCCGATCCGTTTCTCCGCCGGGGTGTCCCTGACCGCCGAGCCCCCGGCGGGCGGGTTCCTCGAATGGGAAGGGAGCCCGTACCGTGGTTCGTTCACGGTGTTCCGCAGCGGGGACGGCGTGACCGTCGTCAACCGGACGGATCTCGAGGAGTACCTCTTCGGCGTGGTGCCGCGCGAGTTGCCGCCCGATCTCTTTCCGGAGATCGAGGCCCTGAAGGCGCAGGCCCTCGCGGCCCGCACCTACGCCCTCACCCCGCGGGACGCCTACCTCCGCCGCGGCTACGATCTCTGCAGCGGGCCGGCCTGCCAGGTCTACGGCGGGGTGGCGGCCGAGCACCCGCTCTCCACCGCCGCCATCCGGGAGACCGCCGGCGAAGCGGTCTTCCACGACGGCCGGCTCATCGACGCGCTCTACACCGCCGCCTGCGGGGGTCACACCGAGAACGCCGAGAACGTCTTCTCGAACCCGACCCCCTACCTGGTGGCCCGGGCCTGCATCCGGGAGGCCGGCGGGGTCCGGCTGGAAGGCGCGCCGGCGGACGGTCCGCTGGACATGGCGCTCGTCCGGCTCGCGGGGGCGCCGGTCTCCGGCTGGAACGGAGCCGGGCTGCCCTTGCCGGCAACCGGGGAAGAAGCGGCGGGGGTGCTCGCGGCGGTGATCCGGTGGCTCGGACTGTCTTCGTGCGATCCGGGCGACGTTCCCGGGGGCGAGTTGTCGCTCGGCGGTCTCGGCCGGCTGGCGGAGGCGATCCGCTGCCGCGAGCCGGGAACTCCGGCGCTCGGTCCCGGCCCGGACGGCGGCGAGCTGGCCCGCGAGGGGGATCCGGCGCTCGGCCGGTTGCTCGCCGAGGGTCTGCTCGATCCGAGCGAACGGGGGCTCGACCCGGTGCGGACGGTAAGCCGGCGGGAAGTCATCGGGGTCGCGGCGGCGCTGCTCCGCCGGGACGGAACCCTCTTCCGGCGCGGCCAGATCCGGGAGGTCGCGGTCGAGGGCGGCTGGGTCCGGATCAACATCGAGGACGAGGAGGGCGAGATCGCGCCCGGAGAGCCGCGGAGGATCCGGCTCGAGTCACGCGGCGGCGCCCACCTCTTCCGGGAGATCCGCCCCACCCGCACCCCGGGGCGCGACGATCCGCCGCCGCTCGCGGTGCCCACCGGAGCGCTGCGGCTCCGCGTTGGGGACTTCGTGCGCTACCACGCCGCCGCCGGGCCGGCGGCGGACGAACCCGTCCCCTTTGAGCTACTGGTCCTGGAAGACCTCGGGGACGCGGAGGACCGCTTCTCCCGGCAGAGCTCGTGGTTCGTTCCGAAGAACAACGCCGATCTCTCGGCCGCGGTGAACGAAGTGAAGCCCATCGGCCGGATCGTCGCCCTCGAACCGCTGGAGTACGGCGCCTCGGGCCGGATCGTCCGCCTCGAGATCGTCGGGACCGAGGGGAGCCTCGAACTGCGGGGGCTGCGCATCCGGCGCCTGCTGGGGCTCGCCGAGAACCTCTTCCGGGCCGAACCCCGGCGTGACGAGGACGGCGGTATCACCGAGTGGTGGTTCTCCGGACGGGGCTGGGGCCACGGTCTCGGCCTCTGCCAGGCGGGGGCCTACGGCATGGCCGCCGCGGGTGCCGGCTACCGGGAGATCCTGGCCCACTACTACCCGGGGACCGAGATCCGGCCGGCCCCGTGAGCTGGCGGGCCGGGTTCGCCTTCTCGCCGGGTCAGTTGCGCGCCGGCGGCGTGCTCGTCCTCGTCCTGCTGCTGATCGCCCTCCTCCGCCGTCTTGGGTAACTCGTCCCCGGAGGCCGGCCCCCGACCGCTCGTCCTGGCCCTCGTCGGGCCGACCGCCAGCGGGAAGTCGGACCTCGCGCTCGAAGTCGCGGACTCGCTCCCGTTCCCGGTCGAGATCATCTCCTGCGACGCCTTCCAGATCTACCGGCGCCTCGACATCGGTTCCGGGAAACCGGCGCCGGAGATGCGCGCCCGCCGGCCCCACCACCTCCTCGACGCGCTCGACCCCGACGACCCGTGCACCGCCGGCCGCTACGCGGAGCTTGCGGCCGCCGCGGTGCGGGACGTCTGGCGGCGCGGCGCGGTCCCGCTCGTCGTGGGCGGCAGCGGCCTCTACTTCCGGGCGCTGCGGGACGGAATCTTCGAGGGACCCGACCCCGACCCGCGCCTCCGGGCGAGGCTCGAGGCGATGTATCGCCGGCCCTCCGGCCCCCGCTGGATGGAACGGCTCCTCGCGCGCCTCGATCCCGCCGTGCACCGCCGGGTGCATCCGAACGACCGGGTGCGCCGCGTCCGTGCTCTCGAGGTGGCGCTGGCCGCCGGGGAGCCCATCTCCCGTCTGCAGGCGACCCGCCGTCCCGCGCTCCCGGAGGCGGAGTGGCGGATCGCCGGCCTCGACCCGCCCCGCAACCTCCTCGAAGCCCGAATCGCCCGCCGGGTCCGGAGCATGTTCGCCGCCGGCCTGGCCGAGGAGGTCCGGGACCTCGCCGGCCGCTACCCGGGCGAATGGCCGGGCCGGCTCGCGATCGGCTACCGCGAGGTGCTGGGCGCGCTCGCCGAGCAGCCGGCCTCACGCGATCTCCCGGCTCGCCTCCGTGCCGCGGAAGAGCGGGTGGTGATCGCCACCCGGCGCTACGCGAAGCGCCAGCTCACCTGGTTCCGCGCCGAGCGGGACGTGACCTGGATCCACGGCGCCGCCGACGACCCGGCCGCGCTCGAAGGCGTAGAACGCGCGTTCCTCGGATCTTCCTAGTTCCGCAAACGCCGCAACCTCACCCATCGTCACGACGCGTACGGCTTGGAACGCCGGTCTCCAGACCGGCACCGCGGCGCTCCGCGCCGCGCACGTCGCAACCTCACTCGCCCTTACGGCGCCTACACTGGGAAACGCCGTCGCTTCGTCGTGAGTAGCCGCACGAATCAGTGGTGCGCGGCCTTCAGGTCCTCCAGACTCTCGTATTCGGTTAGATCCTCTTGTTCTCGAGCCTGCCTGAGGGCTTCGCGCGTCTCCGCATTCGGGAGCCTCACCGCGAAGGGGAGGCCCCGCTGGAGCGTCGCCTGCTTGTAGAACAATCTGATCGCTTGGGTGGCGGACAACCCGAGCTGGGAGAACAGGGCTTCCGCCTGGCTCTTGAGTTCAGGTTCGATCCGGGCGCGGATCGTTTCGGTCTTGGGCACGGGATTTCGGCTGAGCGCAAATGTAGCATGATTGAGGAACATCTGTCATAGCCTCCGCGCAGCGCGTTGCCTAGAATTCCCCCGTCCTTGCGCCCGCTCCTCCTGCTCCTCGCCGCGGCTCCGCTCCTCGGGACCGCCGCCCCCGGCCAGCAGTCCCCGGCGCCGCCCGGCGACCCGCTCGAGGGCGCCGCCTGGCTCAAGATCTTCCAGATCCGGTCCGGATTTCCCGAACCGGTCCTGCTCTCCGAGGCCGAGGTGAACGCGCTCCTCGGATCCGTCCAGCTCACCGCCTTCCTGACGGAGCAGGCGGGCCTGACGGGCGTCCATGTCCGGCTACTCCCGGGCGAGGTACAGCTCACCGGGCGGGTGGACGCGGAACGGCTGGGCGCGGTGCTCGGCCCGTTCGCTCCGCCGCCGGGCACCCCGCCGCAACCCGTGGACCTCGCCGTCGAAGTGCAGGGCGCCGGAGGTTCGGGAACGGTCACGATCCTGCGGGGCACCGTCGCCGGGATGGAACTGCCGCCGGACGTCATCGCCCAGGCCGTGCTGGGAGGACTGGTCGGCCTCTCCGAGGCCGGACGCGAACGGGTTCGCGGCCCCATCCTCGCAGGGGAGCCGTTCCCCCTTCCCACGGGACTCGCCGGGATCGAACTCAGGGCGGGGGAAGTCCTGCTCCTGCCCGCCTCTCCCTGAGGGGCTCCCCGCCAAGGCAACCTTGCCCGGAATCACGCCGGACACCGAGGTCCAGTTCCTTCCCGGCGTGGGGCCGCGCCGGGCGGCCGCGCTCGCCGAGGTCGGGATCGTCCGGGCCGGCGACCTGCTGCTGCGGCTGCCCTTCCGCTACGAGGACCGGAGCGCTCACCGTCCGGTCGCCGAACTCGCCCACGGCGACTCCGCCGCGACGGAGGTCCTGATCGCTTCGCTCAACGTCCGCCCCACCCGGCGGCGCAACCTGCGCATCGTCGAGTTGCGCGGGCACGACGCGAGCGGCCCGGTGAAGGCGACCTGGTTCAACCAGGTCCACCTGAAACAGCTCCTGCAGCCCGGACAGCGGGTGCTGCTGTTCGGAAAGGTGAAGAAGCCCTTCGCCGGAGCGGTCCCCGAGTTCGCGAATCCCGGCTACGAGCTGGTGACCGGAGCGCGGGAAGCGTCCGCCGCCGGCTCGCTGCCGGGCCTCCCGGACGCCGGCGGCGCACCCGCGGGGCCCGCTTCCGGGGATTCCGGACCCGGCGCCCATGCCGGCCGGATCGTGCCCATCTACGAACGGGTGGGTTTCCTGACGCCGCGGCTGCTGCGCACCACCCTCCATCGATTGCTCGAGGGCGGCGCCGCGGTGGGGCCCGGTCAGCTCCCCGAAGAACTGGTCGGGCGGATGGGGCTGCCCTCCCGGCGAGAGGCGCTCGAAGCGGTTCACTTCCCTCCGGACGGGGCTTCGCTCGCCGAGTTCGGGCGCCGGCGATCGAGCGCCCACCAGCGGCTCATCCTGGAGGAGTTCTTCGTCTTCGCCCTCGGACTCCGGATGCGCCGCCGGCAGGACCGGGTGGACCGGCCGGGCCGGCACACCTTCACCGTGGACGACGACCTGCGGGACCTCGTCCGCCGGGTGCTGCCCTTTCGCCTCACCTCGTCGCAGCGGGACGCCCTCGCCACGATCGCGGAGGAGTTCCAGTCCCCGCTCGCCATGCGGCGGCTGCTCCAGGGCGACGTGGGTTCCGGGAAGACGATCGTGGCGGTCATCGCGGCGCTCATCGTCATCCATCACGGGGCGCAGGTGGCGCTCATGGCCCCCACCGAAGTCCTCGCCGAACAGCACTTCGCGACGATCCGGGCGCTTCTCGAACCGCACCGCATCCGGGTCGCGCTGCTCACCGCGGGGCTCGCGGCCGCGGAGCGCCGCGACACGCTGCAGGCGGTGGCGAGCGGCTGGGCGCAGTTCGTGGTCGGCACCCACTCGCTGATCCAGGACGGCGCCCGGTTCCGGGATCTCGGCTTCGCCATCGTGGACGAGCAGCACCGCTTCGGGGTCGCGCAGCGCCGCACACTCGTGGAACGAGGCGGGGGCGCCGACCTGCTCGTGATGACGGCGACACCGATCCCGCGCACCCTGACCATGGCCCTCCACGGGGACCTCGACCTGTCGGAACTCCGCGAACTCCCCCCCGGACGGCAGCCGGTGAGCACCCTGATCCGCGATTCGGCCGGCCTGCCCGAGGTGTACGCGCGGGTCCGCGAGGAGGTGCGGAAGGGCCGCCAGGCGTTCTACGTCTGTCCGCTGATCGAGGAGTCGGAGGAACTTCCCGGCGCGGGGGTCGAAGCCCGCTTCCGGGAACTGTCCGAGGGGCCCTTCCGCGGCCTGCGGGTGGACTTCGTCCACGGCCGGGTCCCCGCGGCGCGCCGCGAGGCGGTGATGAGCGCGTTCGCCTCCGGGGAACTCGACGTGCTGGTCGCCACCACCGTGATCGAGGTGGGGGTGGACGTGCCGAACGCCACGGTGATGGTCGTGGAGCATGCCGAGCGCTTCGGCCTCGCGCAGCTCCACCAGCTCCGGGGCCGGGTGGGGCGGGGCTCCGACCCCGCGACGGCGATCCTGGTGGTGGGCGGGAAGCCGACCGAGTCCGCGCTCCGCCGCCTCCAGGTGCTGGAGGCGACCACCGACGGCTTCCGGATCGCCGAAGAGGACCTCGCCATCCGGGGTCCCGGGGACTTCCTCGGCACCCGGCAGTCGGGCATCCCCCCGTTCCGGGTGGCCGACATCGTGCGAGACGCCGAGTTCCTCCGCCTCGCCCGCAAGGAGGCGAGCGATTTCCTCGCGTCGCCGGCCGCGGCGACGGAGGAGGGCACGCGAATCCTCGCCCACGTCCGCGAGACCTGGGGCGAGCGCTTCGGGCTCACGGCCGGCGGGTAGGGGGACCGCCGGTCTTCAGACCGGCACGCGCGGCGCCCCCCCACCGGGAGAAACCCCCATGATCGGTCCTCCTGCACACCCCGCCGGACATGAAAACGGCGGAAACGGTCTGAGTTCGGAGCGCCGGCCTCTGGCCGGCATCGCGGCCGCAGGCCGCGAAACGCACGCGGCAGCTGGTTCCAGTGGCGCGATCCGAACCGGGCACGGCTGCGCGCCGTCTGAAACGAGCCGGGGCCCCACCTT
>JAJEFG010000104.1 GCA_022820545.1 Acidobacteriota bacterium
GCACCGCGGTGCCGGTCTGGAGACCGGCGTTCCAGGCCGGCGCGCCATGGCGCGCGCGTGGAGTAGCATTTGCCGCGATTTGAACGCGCCGGCAGAC
This sequence comes from Acidobacteriota bacterium, assembly GCA_022820545.1. Lineage (GTDB taxonomy): Bacteria > Acidobacteriota > Vicinamibacteria > Marinacidobacterales > Marinacidobacteraceae > Marinacidobacterium. The sequence goes on from JAJEFG010000104.1 coordinate 98, forward strand.
CTTCCCCCGCCGGTCGCGAGGACCGGCCGGCTCGCGGCGCTGGTCCTCGCGACCTTCGCCTTCGTACCGCTCGCGGGGACTCCGGCAGCGGCTCAGGACCACAAGTTCCGGCTGTTCGCCGGGGCCGGACTCCAGTTCTTCGCGCGTCCCGAGCTGAGTCCCGGCCGGGGCGCGGGACTCGGAGGTACGGCGTCCTTCCGCGCTACCGAGAACATCTCCATCGCCACCGGGGTCTTCTTCGGGCGCTCCAACCGGCGCTACACGGCCACCAACGAGGCGGTCGAAGACGTCATCGCGGAACCGGCGTACCAGTTCCGGACCAACCGTTACCACCTGGACGGATCCCTCGTGTACCACCTCGGAAGACGCCAGCCCTTCCAGGTGTACTTCGTCGCCGGCGGGGGGATCGTGAGACGGGACGAGCTGCGCGAGGACTTCATCTACGAGACGACCGATCCCGGAGACGATCAGTCGGGGTCCTTCCGGATCCGGGTCCCGATCGGAAACGAAGTCACCCTCGAGCACACCACCTACGCGCCCACCGCCCACCTCGCGGTCGGCTTCGAGGTCTATGTCTTCTCCTACCTGTCAGCGCGCGCGGAGTACCGCATCTGGTCCTCGAAGGACTTCTCGTTCCGGACGCAGCAGGCGATGATCGGGGTCAACTACTACAAGTAGCCGCGCTCGCATAGCGGACACCTCACTTGGCCGGAACATCGGATCAGCGCCGGCCGGTCCTTCCGGTGGCCGTAGCGGCCGGACTGCTCTTCGGTTTCTGGGTCGCCCTCTCCGGAAAGCTCGGCGCCTTCCATCTCGTGCTGGGCCTCCTGTCCGCCGTGGCGGTGGCGCTCGCCACCGGCAGGCTCTACCGGGCGCGTCCGCAGCCGATGCCGGCGGACGAGTTCGGACGAGCGCCGCTGCGGTGGCGCCACTTCCTCACCTACGGGATGTGGCTGGGGGTGCAGATCTTCCGGTCGGCGATTCACGTCGCCAGGGTGATCCTGAGTCCCCGGCTTCCCATCGCTCCCCGGATGGTGCGGATTGCCGACGACCTCCCCCACCCCATAGCCCGCCTGACCCTCGCCCACTCCATCACCCTGACTCCCGGCACCGTGACCGTGGATTGCGATGACGAGGGGATGGTGGTGCACGCGATCGACCCGGAGAGCGCGGCGCACCTCGGCAGCGACGGCGGACCGATGGCCGACCGGGTGCGGGCGGTCTTCCACAGCCCCGAACGTTGATGTCCTGGCTGCTCACTGCCTTCGCCGGCGGCATCTTCGTCGCCATCGGGGGTTCGTTCGTCCGGGTCGTCCGCGGCCCGACCCTCTGGGACCGGCTCTCCGGAGTCGCCCTCATCGGGACCAAGACCCTGATCCTGCTGGTCGTCGCCGGCGAGCTCTCGGGGCAGCCCGAGATGTTCACCGACCTCGCGCTCGCCTACGCCACGATCGGATTCCTGGGGGCCCTCGTGCTGGCCAAGTACTTCGAGGAATCCTCCCCGTCGTGATCGCCTCGCTCACCCTCGTCGAGGGGATCGGCGCCCTCCTGCTGGCTGCGGGACTGTTCTTCATCCTGACCGCCGTCATCGGGATCCTTCGCCTGCCCGATTTCTTCACCCGGCTCCACGCGATCGGGAAGTGCGAGACCGCCGGACTGTCGCTCAGCCTGCTCGGTCTCGCGGTGCTGGCGTGGGACCCGGCGGTCACCGTCAAGCTGGTGCTCGTGCTGTTCCTGGTGTTTCTCGCCAACCCCACGGCGACCCACGCGCTGGCGCGGGCCGCCCGGAAGACCGACGTGGAGGTCTGGCGAGGGGACCCGTCGTCCGGACCGGTGGGAGACCGCTGATGACCGAGGGCCACCTCGTCAGCATCGGCCTGCTCGCCGTGATGCTGATCTCCGCCGGGTGCGCGCTCGCCGTGAAGGACCTGCTGACCGCCGCCGCGCTCTTCGGGGTCTTCAGCTTCCTGACGGCTACCTGGTTCGCCCTCATGGGAGCCCCGGACGTCGCCTTCACCGAAGCGTGCGTCGGTGGGGCCCTGACCACGATCCTGTTCGTCTCGACGGCGTTCCGCACGGGCCGGAGATTCGACTGATGGGCTCGACGCCACCCCGTCCGGCCGGCGGGGAACGGGCGCCCCGGCTGCGACGGGTGCTGGGAGCCGCCGCGTTCCCGGCGCTCTTCCTCGGGCTCGTGGTGGGCATGACGGAGCTACCGGAATTCGGCGACCCGGCCTCCCCGGCCTCCACCCACCTCTCTCCCCGCTTCATCGAGGAGGGCGCCGCCGAAACCGGCGCCGCCAACATGGTGACGGCCGTGCTGGCGGACTACCGCGGCTACGACACGCTGGGCGAGGCGGCGGTCATCTTCGCGGCGGGGTTGGGTTGTCTGGTCATCCTCGCCTCCGGCGGCGCCCGGCGTGACCTGCCGGTTGCCGGCATGTCCAATCGGTTCGGAAGCATCGTCCTCGATGCCGCCACCCGGACCCTGGTCCCGGTGGTCCTGCTGTTCGCGGTGTACGTCCTGATCCACGGACACTACAGCCCGGGAGGGGGTTTCCAGGGCGGTGTCCTGTTCGGGTCCGGCCTCATCATGATGCGGCTCGTCTGGGGCCCCGCGGATGCCTCGCCCCGACCGGGTTCCGACGTCCCCACCTTCGGGCTCAGCCTCCGCGGATCGCTGGTCCTCGCCTCCGTTGGCATCCTCGCGTACGTCGGCATCGGTCTCGCGGCGATGGCGTTCGGGGGAGAGTTCCTGAACTACGGAACGCTGCCGCTCGGAAGCGACCCGGCCCACGTGAGGGAACTCGCCACCCTCGGCATCGAGGCCGCGGTCTTTCTGACCGTCGGCGGCACGGTGAGCCTCCTGTTCGACACGATCAGCATCGGCATGCGGGAGAACGGGGTTCCGCTCGGAAGCGAACGAGGCCCTCGGGAATGACCACCTACGCCTTCGCCGCGGCGCTCTTCGCGCTCGGGATCGGCGGCATGGCGCTGCTTCCGAATCTCCTCCGCAAGCTGCTCGCGATGAACGTCATGCAGGTCGCCGTCATCGTCTTTTTCGTGTCCCTCGCGTTCAAGGACGGAGCGACGGTGCCCATCCTCGGCGAGGGCGGAACTCCGCAGGCGGCGGATTTCATGAACCCCCTGCCTCACACGCTGATGCTCACCGCGATCGTGGTTGCCGTTTCGAGCACCGGCCTCGCGCTCGGTCTGCTCGTCCGCATCCGCAGCCGGTTCGAGACGCTCAACGAGCGGCGGCTGCTCGACAGGCTCCGCTAGCGGCGGGCCCCAGACCGGTGCGAGACGTCCTCCCGGGCCTGCTGGTCGCGCTCCCGCTGGCCGGAGCCGCCTTCCTGCCGCTCCTGGCGGCCCTGTCCCGCCGCACCACCCGCGTCCCCGCCCTGGCGCTTCACGTTGCGATCCTGGCGGCGGCGCTCGCCCTCTTCGGGTCGGTGGCGGCCGGCGGTCCGATTCGCTACGCGCTGGGCGGCTGGCCCGGCCCCTGGGGGATCGAGCTGTGGCTCGACGGTCTGAGCACGCTCATGGCGGTGCTGGTCTCCGGGATGGCGTGCTTCGCCTCCTTCGCGCAGGCGTTCGGCTCGAACGAAGACGGGGCGGCACGGGGCTCGACGCCGCTCCGCGAGGGTCTGCTGCGCGGCGCCCTCCTGCTGCTCGTCGCGGGTCTCCTCGGCATCGTGGCGACCCGGGACGTCTTCAACCTCTTCGTCTTTCTCGAGATCTCGTCGCTCGCCGCCTACACCCTGGTCGCCTCGGGAGGAGGCCGGTCGACGGTGGCGGCCTTCCGCTACCTGCTGGCCGGGACCGCCGCCGGCTCGCTCTACCTGTTCGGGGTCGGCTTCCTGTACGCGCTCACCGGCACGCTGAACATGGACGACCTCGCTTCGCGGCTGCCTTCAGTGGAAGCGGACGCGGCGCTCACCGTCGCGGTGGTCCTGATCGCCGTGGGTCTCTCCATCAAGGCGGCCCTCTTCCCTCTCCACGGCTGGTTGCCGGACACCTACGTGTACACCCCGACGCCCGCGGCGGGGTTCATCGCCGCGGTCATGGCCAAGGTCAGCGCCTACGCGCTCCTCCGGCTGCTCGGCGAGGTGCTGGCCGGGACCGAGGCGGGGGCGGTGGTGCTCGAAGTCATGATCTGGCTCGGGGTGGCGGGAGTCGTGGCCGGCGGGGTCCTGGCGGTGGCCCAGCGCGCGGTGACCCGCATGCTCGCCTGGTCGAGCATCTCGGCGATGGGGATGATCCTCATCGGGGTGGGGATGGGGTCCGCGCTCGCCATCACCGGCGCTCTCTTCCACATGGCGGCGCACGCCCTCGCCAAGGGATGCCTCTTCTTCGGAGCCGGCGGGGTCCGCGCGCGCGGGGGCGGCGACGACGTGGAGCGTTGGGCCGGGCTCGGCGCCCGGGCGCCCTGGACCTTCGCGGCCCTGACGGTGGCCGCGCTCTCCTTGATCGGCATTCCGCCGGCCGCCGGGTTCTTCTCGAAGTACTACCTGCTCTCCGCTTCCATCGCGGCCGGAGGACCTGAGGGCATCGCGTCCTTCGCGGCGATCATCCTCTCCAGCCTGCTGGCCACCGTCTACTTCCTGCGCGTCCTGGAGGCGGTCTGGTTCCGGGCGCCGGCTGAAGCGCCCGACCGAGCCTCCTCAGGAGAGCCGGCCGGCCCCGTCCTCCCCCGGCCGCTCGCCCTTCCGGTCGTCGGGCTCGCCGTCCTGATACTGCTGACCGGGATCTTCGCGCGCCCGTTCGAACGCCACGTACTCCCGGACTGGGAGACCGGAACCGCCCGCATCGCCGCTGAAGCGCCTTGACCGAGATCGTCTCCCTTCGCCCGCTCCTCGCCGTCGGGGCCGGGCTGGCCGCTGTGCTGCCGATCCTGCTCAGCGGCCGGCGGCCCGCGCTCCGGGAGGGCTGGACGTTCCTGGCGGGAGCGGTGCAGCTCGGCGCCGCGCTCTCCATGCTTCCGGCCGCTCTTGCCGGCGCCGCCCACGTCAGTCCGGCCCTGCCCCTGCTGCCCGGAATGCCCCTCCAGTTCCGGGCCGACCCGCTGGGCCTCCTCTTCCTGACGCTCTCCTCGATCCTCTGGCTCGCCACCTCGAGCTATTCGGTGGGGTACCTCCGCAGCCTGGGGCTCAAGCACCAGACCGGTTACTTCGCGGCCTTCGCGGCCGCGGTGGCCGCCGCCGCGGGCGTCGCGCTCGCCGCCAACCTGCTGACCTTCCTGATCGCCTACGAGGTGCTCACGCTCACGACCTGGCCGCTGGTGGTGCACAAGCGGACCTCCGGCGTGTTCGGCTCCGGACGTTCCTACCTCGCCTACACGCTGATCGCGGGGCAACTGCTGTTGGGCGCCGTCGTCTGGGTAGGCATGCTGGCGCCCGGCGCCCAGTTCACGCCGGGGGGTTTTCTCGCCGGCGCCGCGTCCGACGGCGTCCTGCGGGTCCTCTTCGTGCTTCTCCTGGTCGGGGTGGGCTCCAAGGCTGCGGTCTTTCCCCTCCACGGCTGGCTTCCCGCGGCCATGGTGGCGCCCACCCCGGTGAGCGCCCTGCTGCATGCGGTCGCGGTGGTCAAGGCGGGAGCGTTCGGAGTGCTGCGGCTGACCGGCTGGGTCTTCGGTCCCGACCTGATGCACGACCTCGGGCTCAGCCTGCCGCTCGCCCTGCTCGCCGCGGGGACCATCCTGATGGCCTCGCTGCGGGCGCTGGGCGAGGACCACTTCAAGCGCCGGCTCGCCTACTCGACCGTCAGCCAGCTCAGCTACATCGTGCTCGGCGGCGCCATCGGCACCCCGCTCGCGCTCGCGGGGGCGGCATTCCACATCGTCGCCCACGGGTTCCTGAAGATCACCCTGTTCTTCTGCGCCGGTTCGGTCTATGCCGCCACCGGCAGGGAACACATCTCGCAATTGTCCGGGCTCGGCCGCGCGATGCCGTTCACCTTCGCCGCTTTCGCGGTCGGCGCGCTCGGGATGGCGGGAATGCCCCTGCTTCCCGGATTCATCAGCAAGTGGAACCTGGCGCTCGGCGCGCTCGACGACCACCAGGTCTGGGTGGTGGCGCTCCTCGTGGTGAGCGGGCTGCTCAACCTGGCCTACTACCTGCCGATCCTCCGGATCGCGGTCTTCGAGCCGGGCGACGACCGCCGCGTCCGGGAGCCGTCACCATGGCTGGTGGCGCCGCCGGTCTTCGCCGCGCTGGCGGCCATCGTCCTGGGGCTCGCTCCCGACGCCGGCGCCCGCTTCTGGTTCCTGGCGGAGTCGGCGGCGCGGAGCGTCGCGGAGCACGCTCCCGAGTTCCTCACCGGGGGTCTGCCGTGAGGCGGCGGATGGCGGCCGGCCTGGGCGGCGTCATCGCGGCCCTGGCCGCGCTTGACGTGCTGGGATTCCTGTCCGGAGCGGAACACCACGGCGGAATCTGGAACAGCGTTCCCCTCGGGGACCTCGCCCTGGGGGCTCTGGGGGCGGGAATCCTCGTGTGGTTCGCGAAACGGATCCTGAAGCGGCTCCTCTCGCGCCCGGAGAACTACTACGACGGGACCCGCCAGCCGTGAGCGCCCTCTTCCTCCATCCCGCTTTCTGGCTCTTCACGGGCGTCCTCGTCGTGTTCGCAAACCGGCGGCGCATGCCCGGGACGCCGGTCGGCGTCATCGTGGCGCTGGGAGCGCTGCTCGCGCTGCTGCGCGGGGTGGAAGGCACCCTGGAGACCAGCGTCGCGGGATTCCGGCTCGTGTGGTTCCACGCGGACCGGCTGAGCCTGCTCTTTGCGCTCGTCTTCGCCATCGTGGCGCTCCTCGGCTTCCTCTACGGGTCGCACCGGATGCGCGCCGGGGAAACGGTGGCGGCGCTGCTCTACGCCGGTTCCGCGATCGCCACCGTGCTGGCGGGCGACTGGATCACCTTCTTCGTGTTCTGGGAGGCGATGGCGCTGTCGTCCCTGGCGCTGATCTGGCAGGGAGGCACCGCCGGAGCGCGGCGGGCGGGCATGCGCTACCTCCTCGTCCACGCCGCCGGTGGAGCGCTGCTGTTCGCCGGGATCGCGCTCCACCTGGCCGGCGGGGGCGAAACCTCGCTCGGTGGGCTGGTGTCCGGATCCCCTCCGTTCTGGCTGATCCTGGGCGCGGTCGCCACCAACGCCGCGATCCCGCCGCTCCACGCCTGGCTGACCGACGCCTATCCGGAAGCCTCGACCTCGGGCTCCGTCTTCCTGTCGGCCTTCACCACCAAGACCGCGGTCTACGCCCTCCTGCGGCTCTTTCCCGGGACCGAGATCCTGGTGCCGCTCGGCGCCGCGATGACGCTCTACGGCGTCGTCTTCGCGGTCATCGAGAACGACATCCGACGCCTCCTCTCGTACCACATCGTGAGCCAGGTCGGATACATGGTGACCGCCGTGGGCATCGGCACCCAACTCGCCCTCAACGGCGCCGCGTCGCACGCGTTCTCCCACATTCTCTACAAGGCGCTCCTGTTCATGGGCGCCGGAGCGGCCATCGAGGCCACCGGCCTCCGACGCCTGTCGGACCTCGGCGGGATCTCCCGCGGGATGCGCTTCGCGGTCGTCATGTACGGGGTTGGCGCGCTCTCGATCTCGGGCGCTCCGCTGTTCAACGGCTTCATCAGCAAGTCCATGATCGTCAGCGCCGCCGCCGAGGAACACCTCCTCTGGACGGAACTGCTCCTGGTGCTCGCGGCGGTCGGCACGTTCCTCTCGGTCGGGCTGAAATTGCCCTGGTTCGCCTTCTTCGGGGAACGGCGGGGGGTCCGGGTGCGGCCCCTGCCGACGAACCTGCTTGCGGCGATGGGAATCGGCGGCGGTCTCTGCCTCCTCTACGGCGTGTTCCCGGATCTGCTCTACAGCCGGCTGCCCTACGCGGCTACGTATGCGCCCTACACGCTGGACCACGTCGTCTCGGCGATGCAACTGCTGGTCGCCACGGGGTTCGTGTTCTACCTGGCGCGAAAGACGCTCGTACCGTCTCCCGCCCTGGCCCTCGATACGGATTGGCTCTATCGAGTCCCCTTTGCCCGGGTGGTTGCGGCCATCACGCGGGCACTCGCCGCCACCGGTCCCCTCGCCCAGGCCCTCCGCGGTGAAACGGTGGTCCGGCTGGAAGCCACGGCGCGCCGGCTGGCGGCGCCGGGCGCCCCGCCGCGGCGGCGCGAGAGCTTCGCCTTCCGGGCTTCCATCGGTTGGACGGTGCTGTTCGCGGCGGTCGCGGTCGTGATCACCTGGATCGTGGTGTGGCTGCGGAACCCCGGATAGGGGCCGAGCGTAAACACCGGTCAGTGTTTCGACGACCCTCGCGCCGAGGGTTCACGGCCCGCCGGCGGCGCTAGGCTTCCGGGGCGTCATGCGGCCGGCACGGTGGCTCTGGCCAGCCCTCCTGGGGATCGCGGCAGTTCTGCTGATCCTGCGGCCGTGGGCCGGGGAAGCGCCCGCTCCCCCGGAGGCGGCCGATCCGCTCACCGAAGCCGAAGCGCTCTACGAAGAGGCGATCGGGGATCTGGAATCGGCGCTCCGCTCCGCGGACCCCGAGGGATTCGGGGACCTGCATGCGGCGATGGAGCGGGAGCGGCAGGCGCTGGACGCCGCGATCGCCGACAGCCGGCGGCGCGCCGCCGCCGCCCCCGACGACGAAGAAGCCCAGGAAACCCTGTTTGAAAGTCTGCGCCGAAAGCTGGACCTGTTCCACAACACCCTGATGCTCATGCGGGACATGGAACGCGGCGACAGCGAAACGGCCCAGGATCGGATTGACGCCATTTCGGGGCGCGGACGCCCCGACACGGGTTGAGGAAGCACACGATGGGCCGCGGCGACTGCAAGAGCGCGGAATGGGCGGGTCCGCCAAGGAGTGAACTGTGATGATGACTACCCCGAATCCGACGCGATGTCCGGTCGGGCAGGGACTCTCCCGCTGCGCCGCACCGGCGGCGGCGTTGTTCCTTGCCGGTTCCCAGATGGCGCTCGCGCAGCCCCTGACGGAGCGGGTGGAGCACGCGGTGGAGATTCCGCGGAACGCCCGGGTCTCGATCATGAACTTCGCCGGGCACGTGGAAGTGCACGGCACCGACCCCGGCGAGGACTCGACGCTCCGCGTGATCGGCGTGAAGCGGCTCGAGGCGGAACTCCCGGCCGAGGAGGCGGAACGCATCTTCGAAGCGGTGAATCTCGACCTGCGCCGGCGCGGACGGCGCATCCACATCGGGCCGAATCGGCCTCGCCCTGACCGGAACCGGGCTTCCGGGGACCGGAGAGAGTCCCCACCCGTCACCGAGGTCCGGCCGCCCCGGCGCATCCCCCCCGTGTCGGTGGATCTCGAAGTCTGGCTGCCCGACGGGGCTTCCCTGGAGGTGCGGACGTTCACCGCGCCGATCACGGTCGCCGGAATCGGCGCTCCGGACGGCGACTTCCTCCTCCGCAGCGTGAGCGGCCCCATCGAGATCCGGGACCTGGAGGCGGACGATCTGCGGGCGGAGACGGTCAGTGGAAACGTGACCCTCGCCGACGTCCGGGCCCATCGCGGGAGCTTCATGACCCTGACGGCGCCGATCCGGGTGACCGGCGCCCTGCAGCCCGACGGCTGGTACGAGTTCCAGACCCACTCGGGCGCGGTCCTGCTCGGACTCGGGTCCCTCGCCGGCTTCACGGTCGCCGCCACCACCTACTCGGGCGAAATCCGGAGTGAGCTGGAGTTCGAGGCGGAGCGCGACAGCCGCAGCCTGGAGGGCCGCCACGGCTCGGGCGGGCCGCAGATCAGCGTCAGCACCTTCGGCGGCTCCATCCACCTGGCGCCGGAGGCCGCGGCCGTGCGCGACGTGGAGCGTTAGCTACTCGAGCAGGAACAGGAGTACGAACAGCCCGGCGAGGGCGTGGGTGACCGGCGAGACCTCCCTGCCCTTCCCGGAAAGCAGGTGGAGCGCCGACCAGGCGATGAAGCCGGCGCCGATCCCGTTCGTGATGCTGGTGGTGAGCGGCATGCCCACGACCACGAAGAACGCCGGGATGGCGGCGGCCGGCCGGTCCCAGGGCACCTTCGCGATCTCCGGCATCATGAAGATCCCGATCAGGATCAGGATCGGCGCCGCGACGGGATAGAGGGTGACGCCGTCGGCGAAGGGCACGCCGCCGATGACCGACAGCAGCGGATGGAAGAACATCGACGCGAGGAGGAGGCCGGCGGTGGTCAGCGCCGTGAGTCCGGTCCTGCCGCCCGCGGCGACGCCCGCGGCGCTCTCGATGTAGGTGGTGATGGTGGAGGTGCCGAGGAGGCTGCCGGCCATGGTGCCGCCGGCGTCGGAGGCGAAGGCCGCTTCCGCCCGGGGGAGCCGGCCGTCCTTCATCAGCCCGGCGCGGCTCGTGACCCCGAGCAGGGTGCCGATGGTGTCGAACATGTCCACGATCAGCAGCACCACTACCGCGAAGATCCAGGTCGGCGCCGCGAAGAGGCCGCCGAAGTCCACCGCGAGGAAGGTGGGGGCGATCGAAGGCGGCGCCGCCACCACCCCGGTGAACTCGGTGAGGCCGAAGGCCAGGCTGAGCGTCCCCGACGCGGCGGCGCCGATGAGCAGGGCTCCCGGGATCCGCCGAACCACCAGGATGGCGGTGACCGCCACGCCGACGAGCGCAACCTGCACGGGGCGGGCCCCGATGTCGCCCGGCCCGATGTAGATGCTCGGGGTGGCCACGAGGAGGCCGGCCCACCGGAGTCCGATCACCGCGATCATCAGCCCGATCCCGGCCACGATCCCGTGCCGGAGCGGCTCCGGAACCATGTCCATGAGCTTCGAGCGGACCTTGAACAGCGCGCTGGCCAGGAAGAGGGCGCCGGCGATGAAGGTGGCGGCGAGCGCCTGCTGCCAGGTCAGGCCGAAGCCTCCCGCCGCCGCGGCCCCGCAGAGGGTGAAGGCGAAGAAGAAGTTGAGCCCCATGCCCGGCGCGAGGGCGACCGGCAGGCGCGCGAAGATGCCCGCGGACGCGGTGGCGAGCGCCGCGCCGACGCAGGTGGCCACCATCACCGCGCCGCTGTCCATCCCGGCCGCCCCCAGCACGACGGGGTTGACCAGGACGATGTAGGCGAGCGTCAGCCACGTCGTGGCCCCGGCCAGCATCTCGCGCCGGGGCGTGCTCCCCCGCGCCTCGATCTCGAAATAACGGTCCAGCCAGTGGAACACCGCGCCCCCTCCTTCCACCCCGGCCCCGACCGGGCGCGCGATGGTACAATGCCGTTTCCCACCGCGAGTTACGCAATCGGAGCGCCGGCCTCTGGCCGGCATCGCGGCCGCAGGCCGCGAAACCGCCTACCTGACCACCACCCAGGTTCGGAGAACCCATGGCCCACAGCAAGTCCGCGAAGAAGCGCGTCCGCCAGAACGAGGAGCAGCGCCTTCGCAACCGGCATCACCGAAGCCGTCTGCGCACGGCAATCAAGCAGCTCCGCGCCGCCGTCGCAGCCGGCGACAAGGACACGAGCCAGGAGCAGCTTCCCCGCACCATCGCCCTGCTCGACCGCATGGCGGGCCGCCGGGTCATCCACCGCAACGCCGCCGCCCGCACCAAGTCCCGCCTCTCCCGCCTGGTAGCCAAGAACTAGCACCGCCGGCTTGGAACGCCGGCTTCAGCCGGCACGCGGCCTGCAGGGCCGCAAGCGCGTAGAGCCGACGAGCCACGAGCGCGCCTACGGCTTGGAACGCCGGTCTCCAGACCGGCACCGCGGTGCTCTGCACCGCGCACGTCGTAGCCCCACCCAGCCTCACGGCGCCATCACCCGTCCCCCACCCGCATACGATTCCCACGATGCGCGCAATCCCCCATCTCGGCGGCGCCGGTCTGCTGCTCGCCGGATTCGCCCTGGCGAGCTGCGCCGCGGGCGACCGGGAGGAAACGCCGACCGCGGAGACCCGGGCGGCGGACCCCTTCCCGGCCGAACCCCGCGACGGACCGATCCCCGAGATCGGACCGGCGCCCGCCGACTACGTGCCGACGGCCACCGGCGTACCCGCCACCGACATCTGGCTGGGGACCCTCGTCCGTGACGGCGGCGCGCTTTCCGTTTCCGGCCTTGAGCAGGCGACCGACCGCGACGGGTACGACAACCAGCCCAGCTTCCTCCTCGACGGTTCGGCCATCCTCTTCACGACCGCGCTCGAGCGGCGCCAGACCGAAATCATGCGCCTGGCGGTGACCTCCGGCGGCGCCGGAGCCGGGGTGCAATTGACCCACACGGAGGCGAGCGAGTTCTCGGCGCTCCAGATCCCCGGACAGGAGGCCTTCTCCTCCATCCACGAACTCCGCGGCAAACAGTACCTCTGGCGCTACGACCTCTCCGGCGAACCGGTGGGGCCGATCTTCGCCACCGCCGAGCCGGTGGGGTATTTCGCGTGGGCCAACGGGCAGGTCGTCGCGATGTTCATCCTCGGCGACCCGGCCACCCTCCAGGTCGGGGACGCGCTGAGCGGGGAGATCCGGACCGTCGCCGAGAACCCGGGCCGGTCCATCCACCGGATTCCGGGGACGGAGGAGATCTCCTTCGTACGCAAGGTCTCGGACGAGGAGTGGTGGCTCGAACGCCTCGACCCCGCCGCGGGAACCACGGTGCGAATCACCCGGACGCTGCCGGGACGCGAGGACTACGCGTGGACGCCTGGGGGCGAGATCCTGATGGGCGACGGCTCGCGCCTGTTCTCGTGGTCGGAGGGCTCGGACTGGACGGAGATCGCCGACTTCTCGGACCTCGGCGTCGAGGGCATCACCCGTCTGGCCGTCAGCCCGGACGGCGCCCACGTCGCGATCGTCGCCAACCGGCCGGGCGGCTGAGAGGTCCCGGGCCGCTGGCCTGCGGCCGGCACGCGGCCCGCGGGGCCGCTGCGATGGAGCGACAGCCGCTCACGTACCAATCCGGCTGGATCACCGCCACGTAAACTGTGCCGTAACGCGTTACAGTCCACGCGATGCGATTCGCCCACAAGGGACTGCGGGCGCTCTACGAGCGCGACCGAACGCGTGGACTACCGCAGGATCTCGTGCCGCGCATCCGTCGGATACTGGCCGACCTCGAGGTCGCGCAGCGGCCGGGCGAGCTCGACCTTCCGGGGTACCGGTTGCACCCTCTCAAGGGAGATCGGACCGGACAGTGGAGTGTCCGGGTGAGCGGCAACTTGCGAATCGTCTTCCGTTTTGTTGCAGGCGATGCAGTGGATATTGATCTGGTGGACTACCACTAAGGGAGAACGACAATGAGTCCGATGGTGAATCCTCCCCATCCCGGAGAAACCGTTCGCTTCGAGTGCATCGCAGCGAGCGGCCTGACCGTCACCGACGCCGCGCGGCTGCTTGGCTGCTCGCGGCCCACCCTGTCCCGCCTCCTGAACGGACGCGCGGCCATCTCGGCCACGATGGCGCTGGCTCTGGAGCGCCAGGGGTGGAGCACGGCGGACTTCTGGATGCGACGCCAGGCGGCGTGGGATCTCGCACAGGCGCGGCGCCGGGCGAATGCCGCCTAAAGAGCGCGCGGCAGCCGCCGGCCCCGATCAGCCCGGACGCGGCAGCCGCGGCACGTTGAGCGGACTCGCCTCCAGCACCTGACCCCAGATCCGGCGGCCGACCGCGTCGGCTTCCCGGAGGAGGTTCTCCTCGTCCATGGTGAGGACCGTGCGGTCCCGCATTACGAACTGGCCGTCCACCATGACCGACTCGATGTCGCCCGGGTGTCCGCTGTGCACGAGCGCCGAGATGAACCGCCCCGCCGGCACCAGGTGGGCCCGGAGCGTGTTCACCACCAGGAGGTCGGCCTTTTTCCCGACTTCCAGCGTGCCGAGGTCGTCGGCCTGGTTGACGGCCTGCGCACCCCCCTGGGTCGCATCCGCGAGCACGTCTTCCGGCTGGGGCGCGAGGCCCGGGACCTCGTCGCCGTCGCGGTTCCGCCGGATCCGCTCGGTCAGCATGGCGATCCGCATCACCTCGAAGACATCGTTCGTGTTGTTGTCGGTGCCGAGGGCGATGGGACAGCCGGCCGCCCGCAGCTCCGGGATGGGCGGGCTGATGCCGCGGTTCGAGGCCATCCCCGCCTGGTGCGCGATGATCGTCCCGGACCTGCCGAGCAGCATGACCTCCTCGTGATTCACGTAGCGGGCGTGCGCCGCGAAGAGCCGGGGCCCGAGGAAGCCGTGCCGGTCCAGGTACGTCGTCGGACGAAGCCCGTGGTGCAGGACCATGAACTCGTACTCGGCGCGGCTCTGGTTCAGGTGGATCGTGTACCCGAGATCATGGGTCTCGGCGAAATCGCGCACCGCCTGTAGCAGTTGGGGCGACGAGGTCTCGGCGAGCCCTGCCGCCGGGAACACCGAGATACGGCCGTTCCGCTCCCCATGCCATTCGTCGAAGAGATCGCTGATGCGCTGCATCCCCTCGTCGAGGAGCCGCTCCGAGAAGCGGGGGGTCTCGCTGACCGCCTCGGCGATCGCCCGCGTGGACACCGGGCCGGGCACGTTCTCGGCGTCGCGGATCCCTTCGGCGAAGACGCAGCGGAGTCCCGAATCGGCAAGCACCGCCGCCTGACGGTGGACGTTTCCGGTGTACTCGACGATGGTCGTGGTCCCGGTGCGGATGGCCTCGAGCGCCGCGACCTGCACCATGAGGTTGCCTTCCTCGCCCTCGAGGAGGCCGGCGGGCGAGAGCGCGAGGTTCGCGGTGTTCGGGAAGCCGAAGTCCTCGTTGAAGCCGCGCGCGATCACCGCCCGCATGTGGGCGTGGGTGTTGACGAGGCCCGGGACCAGGGCCCGGTGGCGGCCGTCGTAACGTTCCGTGTTCGGATAGTCGGCGAGGACCGCATCCGTGGGCCCGATCGCCGCGATCCGGCCATCCTGGACCGCGAGCGCCACGTCGTCCTGGACGGCGTCCGGGTTCGCGACGGTGGTGTTCGTGAAGACGACCGTTCCCGCCTGCGCTGCAGGCGCGCCTGTCGGTGCCCGCGCGTCGGCCCGCAGGCCGCCGGACGCCAGCGCCGCCGCGCCGGCTCCGGCGAGCACTTGCCGGCGGGTGAGCCCGCCCGCGGGGTGGGAGGAGCGCGGCGCCTGCGCCGAACTCTGGCCTTTGGTGGTCGCCATGGTGAGGACCTCCCTCGGAGAAAGGGTATCTCCGCCCGTCCCCCATACGATTCCCCCATGCGCGGGATTCGTCACCTCGGTTGGGCTTGCGCTCTCCTGTCGGGCGCCTGTGGCTCCGACGCCCCGGAGCGCGGCACGCTGCCGCCGCTCCACTACCTGGCGACCGCCGACCAGGCCGGCCCCGTCGCCTACCGCGACCCGGTGGGAGCGATATCCCCCGACGGAAACTGGCTCGCCACCCTGGAACGCGGCCAGATCCGCTTTGCCCCGGCAGAGGGCGGCGCCGTCCAGCGGATCGGCCCCGGGACGGCATCCATCCGCTACCTCACCTGGCTGCCGGACAGCCGCCGGGTGCTGGTGCACGAGAACGTCTTCGACCGGAGCCGCCAGGAATGGTGGATCTACGACCGGGCCGACGGCAGCCGCAGTCCGCTGTGGCCCGACCGCGCGCCGGACGCCGAGCCGCCAACCGGCTCGCTGGTCGAGTTGAGCTGGTCGGCGGACGGATCGGCCATCGCCGGCGTGACCCGGGCGGACGGCCTTTCGACCCTCTGGGTCATCGACGCCGCGGGCGTGAACGCCGCGCCGCAGGCCAGCGGCGAGCGCCTGTCCTTTCCCGCCTGGTCCCCCGACGGGCGCATCGCCTGCCTCAGGCGCACCGGCGGGCACCAGCGGCTGCACCTCCCCTGCTCGGCGCCCGAGCCACTCTTCGACGATCAGGAGGCCTACGGGCGCATCGCCTTCTCACCCGACGGCGAGTGGGTGATCTACGGCGTCCCCGGTGAGGGCGGTTTCCTCGACCTCTGGATGCGCCGGGTGAGCGGCGGCCGCCGCACCCGCCTCTCCGGGTTCGCGCGGGACGCTTACTCCCCGTCGGTGGGCGCCGGCGGCGAGCTCGTCTTCAAGAGCCAGGACTACCGCGTCTTCCTCGCCACGGCCCCGGCGGAGGGAGGCCCTTCCGAACCGCTGACCGCCTTCCAGTCCGAGACGCCGACCTGGAGCCCCGACGGCAGCGAGATCGCCTTCACCTTCGGGAGTTGGAGGCACGTGACCGACGACATCCACTACCCCGACATCGCCCAGCACCTCGGCACGGTCCCGGTGAACGTCGAGGCGCCGCACCCGGAACCCCGGCGCGTCGTGCGGCAGTCCTACTCCGAGGACCAGGGCATGCAGTGGTCCCCGAACGGGCGCTGGATCGTCTTCCACACCCACGAGGAGTCCGACGACATCTGGCTGATGGCTGCCGACGGCACGGGAGCCCACCAGATCAGCGTCGACGGCCACGAGACCGGCTGGGCGCGCTGGTCCCCCGACGGCCGCTTCGTGGTCTTCACCAGCTACCGGCGCGACGAGACCGGCGCCCGGCACGGGGGGCTCTACGTGATCGGGGTGGACCAGGAAACCGGCGAGATCACGGAGCCCCAGGTTCAGGTGCCGCTCGAAGACTTCTCGGAGGACGTGATCCAGGCGGAGTGGGCGGACGCGGGGGACACGCTGCTCTTCGAGTCGGCGGCGGCGGTCGGCCGGAAGAGTCTCTGGACGGTGCCCCGCACCGGCGGCGAGCCGACCCGCTTCCACGAGTTCGGCTCCGACCAGATCCACTCCGGGATCGGGGTGTCCCCCGACGGCGCCTGGGCGGCCTACGTGGACCGGGCCCCGGACGGCTTCTTCCAGATCTTCCGGGTGCCGGTGGGCGGCGGCGAAGCGGAACAGGTCACGTCGGACCCGACCCACAAGACCCAGCCCGCGTGGTCACCGCTGGGGGACCGCATCGCCTTCACGGTCTTCAGCTACCGTGCTCACTTCTGGCGGATCCAGCCGTTCTCGCTCGCGCGCTGACGGGTGGGGACAGCGCGTCCGTCCCTGGCGCCGGCGCCTGCCGGCGTTGGCGCTCAACGTTGCCGCGGGCGAGGCGATGAGCGGCCGGTCGGTCCCAGCCAGCGGAATGCGGCCTCCTCCGTCCAGCCTCGCGTGTGCGATGCGTGACATAGCGGCAAACTCGCGTAGTTGTCACTCAATACAGAGATTTATCACGTATATATCACGATACAACTCTTATCGTCCGGCACATGGTTACATGTGCAACAAATCGCACGCGCTACCGCGACCGGCGCAGCGGATCGGGGAGTTCCCCGTTGCGCCCGGGACTCCCACGGAATCGGTCGAATCACGAAGAGGCCCGACCGCGGGACATCCGACGAGCCAGACCGGGACGATCCCGAAGCGGTAGCGGCCGCGGGTCGCGCCGGACCCTTGGGAGGGGCGCTCACCGATTGCGGATGCCATTGCTCCCGTTCGGGTGTGCATTCCTCCTCCTGGCAGCCTGTGGAGGTGACGGCGGGTCGCCGGGGGCTCCTTCATCCCCATCGCCGATCACGCCCTCCACGCCTTCCCCCACGGCTCCGGCGGACCTGCCGGTTCAGTCATCTGATGTGGACGATGTCACCTTCTTGCTCGACGGCGTTTCCGAGGTGGCCTCGCCGGACGGCCTGGGGCCGTTGTGCGTGTATGGCCCGGAGGCCTTCCCGGTGATCGCCGGTTCGCCGCCAGCCGCCGGCGGGGAGGATGGTGTCCCTGCCCCGGTCGTCGCTGCGGGCTCGTGGCAGTCGGGCCGGATCGTCGCCTTCGGTCAGGAACTCTACTTGTACCCCCAGGTGATCGATACTGCCGATACCGCGCGCCTGTTGGTGAACGCGTTCGCGTGGGCCGCGGGAGGCGCAGGTACGGCACGCATTGGCGTCGTGGGCGCTCCCCGACTGCACGGCTGGCTGAACGCCGCCGGCCTCCCGGCCGCCGTGATCGCCCTGACGCCGGAGTCCCTGGGACAGGTGGATGTCGCCGCCGTGATCCCGGGCGATCAGACGCCGCGCGAGATCGAAACGCTCGCCGCGTTCCTGCGGAATGGGGGCGGTCTGGTGACGGCCGCCAACGGTTGGGATTGGGCCCACCGACATCTGGATCTCGACCTCGTTACCGACTACGCCGGGAATCGGCTGCTTGCGCCGTTCGGGATCCAGTGGTCCAGCGACTACCTGGCCGGGGCGGCCGGCGGCCGTTACGCGGTCGACGGGCCGCCGCCTGCACTGACTCACGCCGGTGTGGCCCTCGATGCCATCGAAGCACACCTGGCCGGGAACCCGCCACCGCGGGACGAGTCCGAGATCGCCCAAGCCGTTCACAGCGTAACGCGCGCCACCGGCTGTCTGCCTCCCGATGACACATTGTTCCGGCCGCGGCTGGCCGCGGTCACCGAGAACGCGGATCTGGAGCAAGGTTGGCCTTCCGCCGAGCGACCGGTGGGCGGAACCAACTTGATCCACCGTTTGCTCAGCACCCTCTTCGTGATCGAGCATCGGCGCGCTCCTGCCGAATCGGTTCGGGCGCACCCAGCGGCGGCAGACTTTCCGGGCCGGGTACCGGCCGGCGCGCCGCGGATTACCCGCACGGTTTCCGTGGACACCCGCGTGCCGCGCTGGCACTCCACGGGTCTTTACGCAGCGCCGGGCGAACGGATCACCGTCACGATGCCGGCTTCAGCAGCCGCGGCGGGCGGCTACGCCGTGCGGATCGGGGCCCACAGCGACGGCATCTGGGGGCGGCCCGAGTGGACCCGCATGCCGGAGATCACCCGCCGGTTCCCCGTCTCCACGCCAACGACCCTGGCCGCCAATGCTTTCGGCGGTCTGATCTACATCGAGGTCCCTTATCGCGGCGACCTCGGGCGCATCGACGTCCAGATCAGCGGCGCGGTGGCGGCGCCCCTGTTCGTGCTGGGCGAAACGGACCCGGGTGCCTGGCGCGATGAAATCCGCGATGCCCCGGCGCCGTGGGCCGAGATCGCCGGGCGGAACATGATCGTCACGACGGACGCCCGGGAGGTGCGCCGACTCGATGACCCGACCGCGGTTGCGGAAACCTGGGACCGGATCCTCGACCTGGCGGCGGAGTTGGCGGCATGGTCCGATCTACGCGAGAGCCCGGAACGATTCGTCGTGGACCGGCAGATTTCCGTGGGCTACATGCACGCGGGCTATCCCATCATGGCCCACCTCGACCAGCAGGCGAACCTGGTGAACGCCAGGCATTTGCGCTCGGAGGGGAACTGGGGCTTCTTCCACGAAGTGGGCCACAACCACCAGAACTACGACTGGACCTTCGACACGCTCGAAGTGACCGTCAACCTGTTCACGCTCTACGTCTATGAACGGCTGGTGGGGATTCCGGTGACCAGTCAATGGAAAGGCACCCACAGGTCCCGGGCGGAGCTGATGGCGCGCTATGACTTCACCAACCCGAACTTCGACCAGTGGAAGCGCGAGCCAATGCTCGCCCTTGTCATGTACGCGCAGATGCAGGAGGCCTTCGGCTGGGACGCCTACCGCCAAGTCTTCGAAACCTACCTGGAACTGCCGCCTGACGAACGACCCAGGACTGACGCCGAGAAACGCGACCAGTGGCTCGTTCGCTTCTCGCGGACGGTCGGCCGCAATCTGGGCCCGTTCTTCGAGGCGTGGGGCGTGCCTACCTCCGAGGCAGCTCGGGACTCGATCTCGGAGCTGCCGGACTGGATGCCTCGCGGCTTTCCGCCCTCGTAGGGAAAGACGCGGCCCGCCCGGCCACCGCCGGACGGCCGCTCACGGCCGCCGTCCTGAGTTTTCGTGCCCGGCGGATCCATCCGTTCCCGCCTGGGTGCCGGCCCTCCTCTTCCGGTCCAGCTCAGTCCGTCACGCCTCGTTCAACCGCGGAAGTACAGGTAGGCCATGAGGATCATGACGAGCACTACGGCGGACCCCAGCACGTCCCGCCGGTCCCAGCTCGCGCGCGACCGCGCCCGCTGCTCGCCGGTCACCGTGGCATAGGTCAGCCCCGAGATCCGTGCGGACGACGGCGGCTCGCTCAGGGAGCTGACCGTGACCATGACCACCACCGAGACGGCGAAGATGAAGAGGCTGTAGTACTGGAAGTAGATGTTGTTGACGATCCACAGGAACGATCCCGGGGGGTACCCGGCCTCGAAGCCCTCCATCCCCATGGACACCGGCGTGTCGACGGCCAGCCGGAACACCCCCAGCAGGAACCCGACGACCAGCGCGGCGAGGCATCCCCTGGCGTTCGCGCGCTTCATGAAGACCCCGAGGAAGAAGACCGTGAAGATCGGCGGCGCCAGGTACCCCTGGACACCCTGCAGGTACTGGTAGAGGCCCCGCGATCCCTGGATCACCGGGATCCACAGCAGACCAATGAGGACCATCGTCGAGGTGGCCACCCGCCCCACCCAGACCAGGCGCTGCTTCGAGGCCCGCGGGCGCCACTTCTGGTAGAGGTCCATCGTGAAGAGCGTGGACGAGGCGTTGAAGACACCTGCCAGCGAACTCATCAGGGCCGCCAGGAGTCCCGCAACCACCAGCCCTCGCACACCCACCGGCAGAATGCTGGTCACGAGCAGAGGGAAGGCCGCCTGCGCGGCCCCGGGAATCACGTTCCCGTCCGCGTCGACCATCTGATTGAGCGCGCCGTATTCCCCCGTGCGGGCCAGCGCCAGCGCGATCATCCCCGGGATGATGAAGATGAAGACCGGCAGCAGCTTGAGCAACCCGGCGAAGATGCTCCCGCGGCGGGCTTCGGTCTCGTTCCGGGCGCCGAGAGCGCGCTGCACGATGTACTGGTCGGTGCACCAGTACCAGAGGCCGATGATCGGCGCACACAGGAGCATTCCCGGCCACGGGAAGTTGCCGTTGAAGTACCACGCGATCCGGTTCGGCTCCAGCACCGGCGCCCAGGTCCCGTCCATCCCCTCCGGAATGATCGGCTTCCAGAGGTTGAAGAGATCGGGGTCGAGGGCTTCCCGGAGTCCTCCCCAGCCTCCGAGCGCCGAGAGTCCGAACCACGTCAGGAGGCCCGAGCCCACCACCAGCACGAGCGTCTGGAGCGCCTCGGTGTAGGCGACGGCGCGCATTCCGCCCGCGACGGTGTAGATCCCGGTGAGCACGATCACGACCAGGGACCCCACCCAGAAGCTGTTCAGGAGCCACGGGCCGAGTTGCAGTTGCACGTCCGGGAGCAGCGTCGCGAAGACCACCCCGCCCGCGAAGATCCCCACCGCGATCTTGGTCAGCACGTAGCTCACCAGCGAGATCAGCGAGAGCACCCAGCGCGCGGCGGGCGAGAAACGGCGCTCCAGGAACTCGGGCATGGTGTAGACGCGCGACCGCACGAAGAGCGGGACGAACACCCAGGCGAGCACGAGCAGGCACCACGCGTGCAGCTCGTAGTGCGCCAGGGCGACCCCGTCGGTGGCGCCCGACCCCGCGAGGCCGACCAGGTGCTCGGAGCCGATGTTCGACGCGAAGATCGAGGCCCCGACGATGAACCACCCGAGGTTGCGGTTGGCCAGGAAGTAGTCGTCCGGCGTGTCCTGGCGCCTCGAGAAGACCCAGGCGGCGAGTCCCCCCACCGCCCCGAGGTAGGCGGCGATGATCAGCCAGTCGAGGGTCGCCATGCGGTCACCCGGTCACCCGGAAAGTATGGGATGTTTGTTGTCGATTATCATAATCAGCATCGATGACACCGGCCAACGACCGGCTCCACGGCCACCTGGACCTGCTGATCCTCTCGTCGCTCGCCGGCGGCCCGATGCACGGCTGGGCGATCGCGCAGCGGCTCGGGATCCTGTCGGAAAGGGTGCTCGAGGTCGGACAGGGTTCCATCTATCCCGCGCTCCGCCGGCTCGAAGCGGCCGGCCGGATCAGCGCGAAGGTGGCGGTGTCCGAGGCGGGACGGAGAGCGCGGTTCTACTCGCTCACCGCCGCCGGACGGCGGCAGCTCGAGGCGGAACGGGACGAGTGGGTCGACTTCGCCGCGGCGGTCCAGCGAGTGCTGGACGGCGTTTAGGCGTTGCATCTTCCGGCATTCGTTCGCCGGCTCGGGCTGCTGCTCCGCGGCCGGCGGGCGGAGCGCGAACTCGCCCAGGAGATGGAACTCCACCTCGAACTGCTCGAAGGACAGCTCCGGGAGCAGGGGCTGGATCCCCGGGAGGCCCGGCGTCAAGCCCGCATCGCGTTCGGTTCCCGGGAGTCGTTGCGCGCGGAGGCCCGGGATGCGCCCGGGTTCGTCCGAACGCGCGAGTTGCTCGAGGATGTCCGCCATTCGCTGAAGTCGCTGAGCAGGAATCCCGGGTTCGCCCTCGTCGCCGTGGCGGTCCTCGCCATGGGGATCGGAGCCACGATCGCGATCTTCAGCGTGCTCAGCGCCATGTTGCTGCGGCCCGTGCCGTTTCCGGACGGCCAGCGGATCGTGAGTCTGGCGTGGAACCACGGTGACACCGTGTCCCCGAGTCTGAGCTCGGCCAAGTTCGCCTACTGGCGGGAACACACCAGCTCCTTCGTGGCGATCGGGAGTTGGCAACCGTTCTTCGGACGCGTGGGCGAGCCCGGCGAAGTCACCGGCGCTCAGGGTCTCCGCGTAACGGATGGCTTCTTCCGCGTCCTCGGCACGCCGCCCACCGTGGGCCGCGCCTTTTCGGCAGAAGAGCACCGCTCTGGAGGACCCCCGGTTGCGCTGGTATCTCCGGACTTCTGGCGGATGCACTTCGGCGAGTCGGTGGATGTGTCCGGCCGCGTCTCGGTCAGGGTTGAGGAAGAGCGCTACGCCGTCGTGGGACTCCTTCCCGAGGGCTTCACCTTCCCCTACGTGGCGAGACCCGTGGAGATCGTCATCCCCACCGAGGTGTTCGTCGACCCGGAAGATGAAGCCCAGAACTGGACGACTCTCGCGAGGCTTGACGTTGGCGTCGCGATGCGTGACGCCCGGACCGAGGTGGTCTGGCTCAATCACGGATTCAAGGCGGCGTATCCGCAGCAGGCCGGCGAACCCGAACCCGGCATGATGCTCGGGTCCTTCGGCGAGCTGTACGCCGGGCGAACGGCGAACGCGATCTGGATCCTGATGGGCGCGGTCGCCGCCGTCCTCCTGATCGCGTGCGCCAATGTGGGGAGCCTGTTCCTCGCCAGGGCGCTTCGGCGCCGCCGGGAGCTGGCGATCCACAACGCCCTCGGAGCCACGGAGGGCCGGATCATCCGGCTCGGCGTGGTGGAGGCTCTCGTGGTGGCTTCCGCCGCGGGAGCCATCGGAGCGGTGTTCGCGGTCTGGGGAGCGGGCGCGCTCGTGGTGTTGGCGCCGGTCCGGCTCCCGCTCACTGGGGCGATCGCGGTCGACTGGAGAGTCGGGGTGTTTGCCATCGGCATCTCGC
Source organism: Acidobacteriota bacterium (assembly GCA_022820545.1). Classification (GTDB taxonomy): domain Bacteria; phylum Acidobacteriota; class Vicinamibacteria; order Marinacidobacterales; family Marinacidobacteraceae; genus Marinacidobacterium. The sequence continues at coordinate 23,473 of JAJEFG010000104.1, forward strand.
TGGCCGCTTCCGTCGCGGTGGGCCTGATCGGCGCGTGGCCCGGGGTTCGCGGCGGACCGTGGAAAGCGCTGCGCCGGGATTCCCGGACCACGACCGGGTCGGGCCGGTTGCAGGAGGCGCTGGTGTCAGGACAAGCGGCGCTCTCGATGATCCTGCTCGTGGGCGCCGGCCTGCTCTTCACCACCTGGTCGAACCTCAGACAGGTCGACCCGGGTTTCGATCCCAACGCCCTCGTAGCGGTGCAACTGCCGATCCGGCCGCCCACGTACGACACCTCCGAGCGACTCGAGCGGTTCGCTCGGGGAGTGATCGAAGCCGTCCGCGCCGGGGGCGCCGGCATCGTCGCGGGCGCGAGCAGTCTTCCGTTCGAACGGGGCCTGAACTTCCCGATTTCGATCGCGGGGCGAGGTGAATTCGGTGGCTCCGTCGAGCTGCGGACCGTTACCCCGGGCTACTTCCGGACATTGGCCATTCCGTTGATCCGGGGGCGATCCTTCACCGCGATGGATGTCCGGGGCGCGGTCCCGGTCGCCATCGTGAATGAAACGTTCGCACGCAGGTACTTTCCGGGAGGCGACGCGATCGGACAGCGGATCGACCTCGGACGGCGAGGCAACGTGTATCGCTATCCGTCCCTGAAAGGACCGGGAATCGTGATCGTCGGGGTCGCCGCCGATGTTCAGGACGTGTCGTTCCGGACCGCCGTCCGTCGCACGCTGTACCTGCCGCAAGCGCAGGCGCCCGACGTGATCGCGGGCATCCGTCCCACGCTGCCCGTGTTCGTGGTTCGGAGCAGCCAGCCGCTGGAGCGGATCGAGCGCGGTTTCAGAGAGGCGATCCTCACGGTGGATCCCGCGCTGCCCGGCCCCCGGGTCTTCCCGCTGAGCGAAACGGTCGCCGATTCGCTGGCCCGGGAACGGTTCGGGACCATCCTCGTCTCGCTCTTCGGCGCTCTCGCGCTCATCCTCACCGTGGTCGGCGTCTACAGCACGCTAGCCCAGGCCGTCCGGGTCCGGCGCCGCGAGATCGGGATCCGCATGGCCGTAGGAGCGAACGGCGATGCGGTGCTGCGACTGATCGTCGTTCGCGGCCTGACGCCGGTGGCGATCGGAATCGGCTTCGGGCTCGTGGGCGCCGTGGTCCTTTCGGGCCTGCTGGAGGCGTATCTCTGGGGCGTCACCGGAACCGATGCCGGAACGCTCGGCATGGCGGCGGTTGGAATCCTCGGGGTGGCGGCCATCGCGTGCTGGATTCCGGCACGAGAAGCGGCGCGGGTTGATCCCGCGAGAGTTCTGTCTTCGTCGTAGTGCGCACCGAGCCAGGGCACGAGCCCGCCGGCGGACCGTCTCGCGCGGGAATCAGCCGGCACCCGGGATCCGGCTCCTGCCGCAGCCGGCGCCCGCACCCCGCTCCTTCTCCATAGAATCGGTGCCATGCGCACCGACTCCCCTACCCTGCCTCGCCGTCTTCGTGGGATCGCCCCGCTCGCGTGGTTCCTGCTGGCTCCCTGCCTGGCCGCCGGGCAGGGACAGACCCACACCTTCATCCCGGAACGCGGCTACCAGAGCTTCGCGGTCCGGGAGCCGGTGCTGCGGATCGCGCCCGGGGACACGCTGATCAGCGAGACCATGGGCGCGGCCTTCATGCCCGAGGAGGACCGGCATCTCGCGGGCGAGGTCGGCCCCATCTACATCGAGGGGAGCGAGCGCGGCGACACGCTCGCCATCCGCGTGGTGCGGCTGGAACTCAACCAGGACCGGGCGTTCTCGGGAACCTCGACCGGGTTCGCGGCCCTCACCATGACGCCCCAGACCGCCATGCTCCACGAGCCGGTGCCCGCGCGCCGCTTCGAGTGGAAGCTGGACCTCGAGGCGAACACGGGCACCCTCGAGCTGCCGGCGAGCGGCAAGGACCCGGTGACCGTCGAGCTCGAGCCGATGATCGGGCGGATGGCGGTCGCTCCGGACCGGGGCGAGGTCATCTGGAATGCCGCCCCGGGGAACTTCGGCGGCAACATGGACACCCCGGAAATCCGCGAGGGGGTGACCGTCTACCTGCCGGTCTTCGAGCCGGGCGCCTACTTCTACTTCGGCGACGTCCACGCGCTCCAGGGCGAGGGCGAGATCACCGGCACCGGACTCGAGACCACGGCGGAGGTGACCTTCGAGTTCGACCTGATCAAGGGCAAGGCCATCGCCTGGCCCCGGATCGAGAACGACGAATACCTCATGGTCGCGGGCTCGGTGCGGCCGCTGATGGACGCCTTCCGGATCGCCCACACCGAGATCATCTTCTGGCTCGAGGACGACTACGGCCTCGACCGCTGGGAGGCGCTGCAGCTTCTGTCGCAGGTGGGCAAGGCGCGGATCGGGAACGTGGTGGATCCGCACTACACGGTGGTGGCGATGTACCCGAAGAAGTACCTGCCGCGTCCCTGATTTCGTAACCCTCCGCTCCGCCCCCGCTCGCGGCAAGTCACTGCAGGAAGGGCTGGTACAGCCGGAGTCCGGGGATATCGTTGAAGTCCTTCTCGTTCAGAGTCCACAGGTCCGCCTTCGCGATCAGCGCGCAAGCCGCGATGGCAATGTCCGTATCCCGGCCGCGAGCGCGACCGACCATCCGATAGAGGTCGGCCGCCATCCGCGCCTGCGTCGCACCGAAAGTCAGGAACTGAGCCGGAGGAAAGAGCCTTTGCTGGATGTCGAGTTCGTCATCTCGCCGTGGTCCACGCCACCACTCGTACATCGCGAGCGCCGGAACGCGCACGGCCTCATCGGATTCCAGAAGCGCCAGCAGTGGTCCAGACGCACCCACCGAGGGCCTGACGTGCGCGACCAGGACGGAAGTGTCCAGGACGATCACGACTCGATGGGAGTTTGACGGCCACCACTTCGTCGTGCGAGCCGCAGTTCCCGCAGTTCCGCTTCGACTTCCTCAGCAGGCCGGGGAGGGACGCGGGCAAGGAACTCCCGGAACACCCGAACCCGCTCGACACGCTCGGCTTCCGTGACTTTGCCCGTCGTCTGTGCATAAACCGAGACCGCTTCCCGGACGATCGCGCTCTTGGGTTTCCCGAGCCGTTCTGACAGGGCCCCGATACGAGCGGCCGTCAGGGTATCCAGACTGAACGTCATTTTCTGTATTGCCATAACTACATACTAACAGAAGCCCGTATTGCCGTGATGAGCCTCGGCCCCCTCGAACGAGCCATCCGCAGGGCAAGCAAGCGGTTTGCCCATTGCGGACGTGACGCCCCGAACGGAGGGTGGCGCGATCAGCGGACTTCCCCATCCGGCGGATCAGCGCCGCGCTCTACGGGCCTGCGGCCCGCGTGCCGGCTGTTTCCGGAGCAGAGCGAGAGCTCTGCGGAGACCCCTTGAGCACGAGGGAGGGAAGTCGGCGCCAGCCGGCATCCATTCCTCGTAGCTCGGGAACCCGGCGTTCCAGGCCGGGGGCGCCTTCTCGGACTGGCGGCGGTCTGCGGTTTCGCGACCTGCGGTCGCGATGCCGGCTGGAAGCCGGCGCTCCGAGGTGCGCCGCTACGGCCTAGCGCTTCGTGGGCTTGGGGTACTCGTGGTCGGGGTCGTCCTCGAGGAAGAGGGGGATCGGTGGGGGTGGGAGACCCTGCTCGGCGCGGGCGGCGCGGACCGTCTCGCGCACGTCGGAGAGGAGCTTGCGGGTGTCGTAGAGGATGCCGTCCTTCATCAGGTACTTGATGGAGCCGATGCGCTCGGTGCGGGCGGTGGCGTGGTTCAGGCGGACCGTGCCGGTGCCGTAGAGCACCTTCAGGTTGTGGAGCGGGTTCTCCTCGAGGATCACGAAGTCGGCGATCTTCTCCTCCTCGATGCTCCCGAGCTGCTCACCGAGCCCGAGGTACTCGGCTCCGTCGAGCGTCGCGGCCTTGATCACCTCGAGCGGGTGGAACCCGGCCTCCTGGAAGAGCTCCAGCTCCTGCACGAAGCCGAACCCGTAGAGGTTGAACGTGTAGCCGGAATCGCTCCCCACCACGACGCGGCCCCCCCGGTTCTTGAACTCGTTCACGAAGGCCATCCAGAGCCGGTAGTTCTCCTTCCAGTTCAGCTCCACCTGGGTGGTCCAGTCGAAGAAGTAGGAGGCGTGGTTGATGGCGCTCGGGCGGTAGAACTCCCAGAGGTTCGGGTGGGTGTACACGGAATGCCACTCGTTCCGCTGCTGGCGCATGAGGTCCCGGGTGGCGATGTAGGCCACCCAGGTCGGGTGGATGGTGAAATCGAGTTCCAGCAGCTCGTTCATGACCTCGTTCCACTTCTCGGAGAAGGGCGGCGCGGCCTGCGCCCACAGCCGGCCCGCCTGGGTGAACCGGTGGTACTCGTTGTTGTAGTTGTAGTCGAACGGGTAGTGCTGGATCGTCTTGTCCACGAACAGGGCCTCCGGCAGGCCGTACCAGTGGGTCATGGAGGTGAGCCCGGCGCGCGCGGTGTCGAGCGCGTTCATGCCCACGACGTCGAGCTGGGCGTGGTGCGTGGTGGAGAGGAGGCCCTGCTTCCCCGCCTCGTCGAGAGCGGCCCGGAAGATGCGCGGCGCGGCGCCGAAGAACTTGATCCCGTCGGCGCCCTGCTCCTTGACCCACTGGACCCAGCGGCGGGCCGCGTCCGGATTGGTCACCGGCTCCTCGCCGTCGCGTCCGAAGACCACGAAGGACTGGATCCGGGGCGAGGTGATCTCGTTGTTCCAGGAACGCTCCGCGTGGTGCAGGAGCCAGCGGGTGTTGAAGTTGCCGACGTCGGCGCCGGTGGCGATCCCGTGCGCCATCCACAGCTTGTGGACGTACTCGGTGGGGACGCGCTGCCCCGCTCCCTCGTAGTGCTGGTGGAGGTGCATGTCCAGGAACCCGGGCAGGATGTAGTGCCCGTGGAGGTCGATCTCCTCGTCGCCCGGCTGCGCCACCGGCCGGTCCTCCTCGTGGATCGGGGTCACCCCGGTGCCCACGTTGTGGATCGAGCGGATGATGTTCCCCTCGACAATGATGTCCACCGGGCCGTACGGGGGCGCCCCGGTGCCGTCGATCACGATGGGCCCGCGCAGGATCACCCGGTCCCAGGGACCCTCGCCGTCGGTGCGGTCGGGGACGGGATAGGGGATTTCGTCCTGGGCAGCCAGCGGCAAGGCGACGGCGCAGGCGGCGAGAAGCGCGAGCAACAGGATGGACAGACGGTTTCGAGACATGCGGAAGACTCCTCCGGAAGCCGGGCAGTATCCCATAGGAGGCGCGTCCCGCCGCCGTTGATTTCAGGCGGCCAGACGGTCGAGACGCAGCCGGTGCCGGTCGTCGAAGAGCCGCCGGGACACCACCCGCACGACGGCCAGCACTCCGAAACCGGTGCCCGCCGCGATCAGCAGCAGGATCAGGATCTGGTAGCGGACGGCCTGGTCCACCGAGGCGCCGGCGAGGATCTGCCCGGTCATCATTCCGGGCAGGCTCACCACCCCGGCGGCCGCCATCGCGTTGAAGATCGGGATCAGCCCGGCGCGCACGCTCTCCCGGGCGATGTCGGACACCGCCGCTTCCCGCGTTTGCCCGAGAGCCAGCCGCTGCTCGATCACCTCGCGGCTGCGGACCACCGCTTCCGTGAGCCGTTCGGTGGAGAGCGACACCCCGTTCATCGTGTTCCCGAGCAGCATGCCGAGCAGCGGGATGGAGAACCGGGGCGCCCACCAGGGATCGGGGCCGAGCACCGCCGCGAGCGCGAAGACGGTGAACAGGAAGGAAGAGAGGAACATCGCCAGGGCCCCGGCGAGGTACCCCCAGCGTCCGGCCAGCGGCCGCGCCTGGCGGATCCTCACCTCCCGCGCCGCGACCCCGAGCATGAAGAGCGCCATCAGCCCGACGATCACCGGGTGGCTCGTCCCGAGCACGAAGCGCAGCACGAGCCCGAGCAGCAGGAGTTGCGCCGATCCCCGCGCGGCCAGCCAGAGGAGCTGGCGGGAGACGCCGAGTCCCGCCATCCGGTTCGCCAGAGCGAGCAGCACCACCGCCGCCGCGGCGGCGACGAGATCCCAGTAGCTGAGGGGGATCACGCCGGGGTCTCCACCGAGGCCCGATCCGGATCGGGAAGGCTCGAGACCTCGCCTTCCGGAAGGAGCAGCACCCGGTCCGCCGCCGCCACGACCTCGGGAAGGTGGGAAACCCACACCACCGGAGCGTCCCGCTCCTTCCGGTACCGGTCGATCCTGTCGATGACGAGCGCCCGGTTGCTCTGGTCGAGGTTGGCGGTGGGTTCGTCGAGGAGAAGGACCTCGGGGGCGTTCAGGAGCAGCCGCAGGAGCGCCAGCCGGGACCGCTCCCCGGTGGAGAGCAGCGCGGGGTCGGCATTTCGGACCTCCGGGTCGAGCCGGAGCCCGGCGAGCTCCCCGGCGAGGGAGTCCCCGTCCTCCGGAAAGTGCTGGCCGACGGAGGGGCGCCAGAAGCGTGGCTCCGCGGGGAGCAGTCCGACCCGCCGGCGCCACTCGGGCGCCGGGACCGCGGCGCACGACCGCTCGCGCCACCGGACGCTCCCCCGGTGGGGATCGAGGTCCGCGAGCACCCGGAGCAGCCGGGTCTTGCCCGATCCGGACGGACCCGAGACCGCCAGCACGCCTCCCGGCGGCACCTCGAAGGAAAGCGGCGGGAGGCCCGGAATCTCCAGATCGCGAACTGCGAACACGCTCCAATTGTGGCTTGACCACCGGCCGGAGCGCACCGGAGAGGCTGCCGGCCTCCGTACACTGACGGAGTGAGCGAGCAAGGCGGCCTGCCCCCGCGCCGGACGGCTTCCCTCGCGCGCTGCGCCGTCGCCGGAGTCCTCGCGGGGCTCGCCAGCCTCGTCCCGGGGGTGAGCGCCGGCACCATGATCCTGGCGGCCGGGGTCTACCCCGAGCTCGTGGGCGCGGTTGCGGAGATCACCTCGGGACGCCTCCGCCGCGCCTCGGTGACCCGCCTCGCGGTCACCGTCGGAGCGGCGCTCGTCGCGGTCTTCGGCGTCGCCGGCGCCGCCCGCGACGCCTTCATCGCCTGGCCGGTCCTGTTCTTCGCGCTCTTCCTCGGGCTCACGCTCGGCGGCGCTCCCCTCCTCTGGCGGATGGCGTCGCGCCCCGGCCCGGCCTTTTTGGCGGGAGCGGTGGCGGGGGCGGCCGCCGTCGTGCTCCCGATCCTGCTGGCGGGCCGGGGGGCGCCGGCCGACGCCGGACTCGCGGCATCGGCGCCGGCGTTCTTCGGGGCCGGAGCGGTCGCCGCGTTCGCCATGGTGCTGCCCGGAATCAGCGGCAGCACCCTGCTGCTCCTGATGGGGATGTACCTGCCGTTCCTGAACGCCGCGGACCGGCTGGCGGACACCCTCGGCCCGAATCCGTGGGATCCGTCCGCCATTCTCGCGGCCGTCTGGGGCGTCCTGCCGTTCTTCTTCGGCATTGCGCTCGGCATCGCCGCTGCCGCCCGGCTCGTGCGATACTTCCTCGGCGCCCATCCGCAGGCAACCCTCGGCGCGCTCTTCGGTCTGCTGCTGGGAGCGACGGCGGGGCTCTGGCCCTTCCAGACCATGAACGGCGTCTACTTCGCACCGACCGGCGCCCAGATCGTCACCGCCGGTCTGGCCCTCGCCGGAGGGTTCGGGTTCACGTCCTTCCTCGGCAGCGGCCGGCGGCGCGCCTAGCAGCCACTCTCCCCAAAGGACCCGCACTCCGTGCCCCAGACTGCCGCTCCGACCCGAAACTTCCTGAACACCGGCCTTCCGCTCTTCGGGGGGGTGTCCCACCGGGTGGCCGACCTCTCGCCGGAGACGATCGCCTTCGGACGGCGCGAGATCGAACTCGCGGAGCACGAGATGCCGGGCCTGATGGCGATTCGGGAGCGCTTTGCCGCGTCCCGGCCGCTCGCCGGCGCCCGGATCACCGGATCGCTTCACATGACGATCCAGACCGCCGTCCTCATCGAGACCCTGCTCGATCTCGGCGCCGAGGTGCGCTGGGCGAGCTGCAACATCTACTCGACCCAGGACCACGCCGCCGCCGCGGTGGTGGCCGGACGCGGCGGGAGCGCCGACGACCTGCGGGGGCCGGCGGTATTCGCCTGGAAGGGCGAGACGCTCGCCGAGTACTGGTGGTGCACGGCGCAGGCGTTCGACTGGCCGGACGGGCGCGGGCCGAACCTCATCCTCGACGACGGCGGGGACGCCACCCTGCTGGTGCACAAGGGCGTCGAGTGCGAGCGCGCCGGGTCGGTTCCGGCGCCCGAGTCCGCGGAGAACGAGGAACTCGGGGTCATCTACGCGCTGCTGGCGGCCGCCGCCGAGGAACGGCCCGGCTGGTTCGGCGAGCTCGCCGCCGGCATCGCGGGCGTCACCGAGGAGACCACCACCGGCGTCCACCGGCTGGCGCGCATGCACCGCGAAGGGTCGCTGCTGTTCCCGGCCATCAACGTGAACGACTCCGTCACCAAGAGCAAGTTCGACAACGTCTACGGGATCCGCCACTCGCTGGTGGACGGCCTGATGCGGGCCACCGACGTGATGCTCAGCGGCAAGCAGGCCGTGGTACTCGGTTACGGGGAGGTCGGCAAGGGCGCCGCGCAGTCCCTCGCCGGCCAGAAATGCCGGGTGGTAGTGACCGAGGTGGACCCGATCTGCGCGCTCCAGGCGCTCATGGACGGGTACCAGGTCGTCCGGCTGGAAGACGTCGTCGAGGAGGCGGACGTCTTCATCACCGCGACCGGGAACGTCCGGGTGATCGGCGTGGAACACCTGCGGCGGATGAAGCGGAACGCCATCGTCGGGAACGTCGGCCACTTCGACAACGAGATCGACATGGCCGGGCTCGCGGCGGAGCCGGGGATCCGGCAGCAGAACATCAAGCCCCAGGTGGACGCCTGGGTCTTCCCGGACGGCCGGCAGATCCTCGTGCTCTCGGAGGGCCGGCTGCTGAACCTCGGGAACGCGACGGGCCATCCCAGTTTCGTGATGAGTTCGAGCTTCGCGAACCAGGTGCTCGCGCAACTGGAGCTCCACCAGCGGCCGGAGCGCTATGCGCTCGGCGTCCACGTGCTGCCGAAACACCTCGACGAGGAGGTCGCGCGGCTCCATCTGGACAAGCTGGGAGCGCGGCTGACGCGGCTGACCCCGCAGCAGGCCGAGTACATCGACGTTCCGGTGGACGGGCCGTTCAAACCGGAGACGTACCGTTACTAGCGAGCCGGTGACGAACGAACCGCCGGAGCGGTCCGGTTCGGGCGACCCACGGGCCGCGGCCCTCGTCGTCCTCTCCTCGGCGGTCCTCCTCGGCGCCGTCTGCGGCGTCGTCTGGCTCCTCTACCGGTTCGTCTCCGCGTTCTCCCACGTGCTGCTTCCCCTTGCGGTGGGGGGACTCGCGGCGCTCGTCTTCAAGCCCTGGTTCCACGCGTTCCGGAAGCGCTGCCGCCTGCCCGCCTGGGCGGCGCTCATCGCCGTCTATCTGTCGGTGACCGTGGCGCTCGCCGCGTTCGCCGTGGTGTTCGGCGGCCTGCTGGTGACCCAGCTCGGGGACCTGGCCCAGCGGGCGCCGACCTACCTCGAAAACGCCTACGCCTGGATCGTGGCCGGGATCCCCGGCTTCGTGGACTTCTTCGAGAACCACCCGATGGGACAGCAGATCCGGGACTTCGTGCTGAGCCAGCAGGCCGCCCTCCTCCAGGGGCTCGCCCGGGTCGGGGAACAGGCGGTGGCGGCGAGCGCGGGGATCCTGCGCGGCGTCGGGACGCTGCTTTCGTGGGCGGTCCTCCCCCTCTACTTCGGGTTCTTCCTGCTGTGGGAGCCGCCGCCCACGGACACCGCCCGGATGCTGCCCTTCCTGAAGCCGCGGACCCGCGACACGGTGGTCCGGCTCACCCGCGACTTCGTGCAGATCCTGATCGTGTTCTTCCGGGCCCAGCTCGTGGTGGCGTTCCTCCAGGGCCTGCTCGTCGCGATCGGATTCACGGCGATCGGGCTCGACTACGGCTTCGTGATCGGACTGGGACTGGGGGTCCTGACCATCATTCCCTACCTGGGGACCGCCGTCGGGTTCGCCGTCGCGGTGCCGCTCGCCTGGATCCAGCCGGACGGGGGGCTCCTGCTCGCCGCGCTCGTCGCCGGGGTGCTGGTCGCGGTGCAGTTGATCGAGGGCTGGATCCTCACGCCCAGGATCATGGGCGACCAGACGGGGCTCCACTGGATGGCGATCATCGTCGCGGTGCTGTTCTGGGGCAGCGCGCTCGGCGGGTTCACCGGGACCCTGCTGGCGATCCCCCTGACCGCGTTCGCGGCGTCGGCCTGGCGGCTGCTGCGGGAGCGCTACGTGGTGGAGGTCGTCTGACGCCGACGACGCTGAAGGTGCGTCCTGGAGGGAGCATCTGGGGGTGTCATGCCATCAGATTCAGTATCATGATGGCATGATTCGAATGCAGGTTCAGTTCACGGGCGAACAGGCGGCCGCACTCAAGGAGGCATCCCGGGCGCGGGGGAGATCCATATCCGATCTGGTTCGCGAATCGGTTACCCGCTTTCTCGCGCGGGATGCCGCGCCGGCCCGGGAAGAGCGGGTGCGGCTCGCCGAGGAGATGCTGGGGGCCTTCGATTCCGGGATTCCCGACCTCGCGGAAGACCACGATCGCTACCTGGCGGAGGACTTCGACGATTGAGCGTGTTCGTGGACACCTCGGCGTTCCTGGCGATGCTGGATCGGGCGCAGCGCCGACACGACGACGTGGCGAACGCGTGGAGGGGAGTCGTTGCGGCAGACCGCCCGCTGGTCACTTCCAACTACGTCTTGGTCGAGTCGTTCGCACTGCTGCAGCGCCGCGTCGGCATGCAAGCGGTACGCGTGCTGGTCGCGCGCTTCCTCCCGCTGGTGGAAACCGTGTTCACGACCGACCAGGTCCACGCGGCGGCAACCTCCGCGTTCCTGACGGCCGACCGCCGGCGCCTGTCCTTCGTGGACTGTGTCAGCTTCGAACTGATGCGGCAGCGCGGGATCAGTGAAGTCCTGTCGCTGGACGCCGATTTCCAGCGTGAAGGCTTCCGTCTGCTGCCGGGTTCCGCGGACTGAGCACACCCCGAGTGGCGGTGGGGTCCCGGACGCAGGGGTTCCTCCCGTCGTCCGCGGACGCGTGTGATGGCGCCGCCGGCTGGGAACGCCGGCGCTGCCACCCCGTCCGTTAGCCGAGTACCTCTTCGAGGGCGCCCGCGACCGCGTCGGCGATCTGTGCCAGGTCGGCGGACGTCGAGCAGACCGGGGGCGCGCAGACGAAGACGTCGCCGCGGAGGCGGCTGAAGACGCCGCGCTCGTCGATCGCCTTCAGGAGGCGGGGGCCCACCTTCTCCGAAGCCGGGAAGAGTTCCCGCGTCTCCCGGTCCGCCACCACTTCGACGGCTGCCATCAGTCCCTTGCCGCGCACCTCGCCGACGTTCGGGTGGCCGCCGCAGGCCTGTTCCAGGTTGCGGATCAGCTCGGCGCCCTTCTCGCCGGCCATCTCCACGAGGCCCTCCTCGCGGATGATGCGGAGGTTCTCGAGCGCGACCGCGCAGGAGACCGGGTGCGCGCTGTAGGTGTAGGCGTGCATCCAGATCGGATCGCCCTCGTCGAGGGTCGCCGCCACCCGGTCCGAGAGGCCGATCCCGCCGAGCGGGATGTGGCCCGAGGTGATGGCCTTCGCGAACTGCATGATGTCGGGCTCGATGCCCCAGTGGTTCAGGCCGAACATGGTTCCCGTGCGGCCGAATCCGGTGATGACCTCATCCGACACGAGCAGGACGTCGTAGCGGTCGCAGATCTCGCGGATCCGCGGGAAGTAGTCGTCGGTGGGGACGATCACCCCGCCCGCGCCCTGGACCGGCTCGGCGATGAACATCGCGACGGTGTCGGGCCCTTCTTCGAGGATCGCCGTCTCGAGCTCGTCGGCGGCGGCCTCTCCCCGGGTCTTTCCCGGCGGCGGGTCGTAGAAGTAGGGATACGGCGAGCTGATGTGCCGGAAGCCCGGCATCCGGGGCTCGAACATGGGCCAATAGACGCTCATTCCGGTGGCGCACATGGCCGCGAGCGTCACGCCGTGGTAGCCCCAGATGCGGGAGATGACCTTGGTCTTCTCGGGCTTGCCGCGGACCTTCCAGAAGTAGCGGGCGGTCTTGATGCTCGAGTCGGTGGACTCGCCCCCGCCCGAGGTCAGGAAGAACCGGTTGATGCTCGGGTAGGCAAGCTCGGCCAGGGTCTCGGCGAGCGCGATGGCCTGGGCGTTGGAGCTTCCCGCGTATCCGGACGCATAGGCCAGTTGCCGCATCTGCGCCGCGGCCGCGTCGGCGAGTTCCGGGCGGCCGTGTCCGATGAAGACGTTCCAGAGTCCCGAGAGGGCGTCCACGTAGTCCCGGCCGTCGGCATCGAAGAGGCGGGCGCCCTCGCCGCGGACCCAGACGTGGCCGGCGGCGGTGGCCGCGCCCGAGTGGACCGGGTGGATCAGGTGTTCGGCGTCCCGCTCGAGGAGCGCCGCCTTGGTCGTTTGGGACATTGGCCTTCCCTTCGGTTCTGGTTGTGGTCCTCTCCGCGAGGAGGCCTCAGCGGCCCGCGGCCGCGTGGCCGACGGCGAGCGCCTCCGGCGAAGTCACGATGAAGACGCGGAATCCCTGCTCGATCCGCATGGCGATGTCGTCCGGGCCCGCGGTGATCCCGCAGGGGACGCCGGCCTCGAGGCAGGCGGCCAGGACGGTCTGGATCGCTCCCTCCACCGCCTCCATGTCGCCGTCGTAGGCGCGCCGCAGGTCGCCGGGACCCGGCGAGACGATGCTGATCCCGGGGACGCTCGTGATTTCGAGCGCGTTCTCGATGCCGATGACGTCCTCGATGAGCAGGAAGCTGAGCAGCTCGCCCGCCGGATCGAGCGGCCACACGCCGGCGCGCGCCGCGTAGTCCTCCGGCGAGACGCCGAACACCCGCGCCGCTTCGGGGTCCGCGTCCCCGCGGAACCCGCCGGCGCCCGCCAGGGTCATCGAGGCCACCGCGTGCCGGGCTTCGTCAGCGGTCTCCACGTGCGGGAAGACGATCCCGTAGGCCCCGGCGTCGAGCCCGGCCGCCGTCCGCTCCGCCGCCTCGTCCATCCCGTCCCGGATCGGTGGAATGCGGAGCAGGACCGGGTGCGGGTTGGCGGACCCGCGCGCGCCGGGAGGCGACAGCGCCTCCTGGTAGGCGGACATCGTGGGAAGGTCGAAGGGCCCCCGCTCGAGGGAGTAGAAGATGAAGTCGGCCAGCTCCTGCTGCGCCATCTCCATCGCCGTTTCCGGGGTCTGCTCTCCCGAGAAGATCCCGAAGACGACCTGCCCGTCGGCCAGCAGCGAAGCGACCCGGTTCCAGGACGGCCCCCCGTTCCCGGCCGCCTCGGGCTCGGCGGTCTCTTCTTCCGCCGGCATCTCCTCGCCGGCCGGCGGGGAGGAGCAGGCGGCGAGGCTCCAGGCGAGGCCCAGCACGAACAGGCGGCCGGCGACGGGACGGGAAACGGTGATCTTCATGGGACAGGCGCTCCGCGGGGACGGGCTATCCTACCCGGTCGGAAGCGGCCCGTTCCGCTTGCACCCCGTTACCGGATGGCCCCCGGAATCCAGGGATGTTCTCCCCGTGATTTCGGGGGCTTGCGTATTCCCAAGGAGGAGACGTTTCATGGCTACCGTCACGCTCGGCGGCACCCCGTTCGCCATCTCGGGCGACCTGCCCGCGGCCGGAGACGCCGCTCCCGATTTCACGCTGACCGGCGGCGATCTCGGTGACATCTCGCTCGGCGACTACGCCGGGCAGCGGCTGATCCTGAACATCTTCCCGAGCGTGGACACGCCGGTTTGCGCGGCTTCGGTCCGCCGCTTCAACGAGGAAGCCGCGGCCCTCGAGGGCGTGTCGGTCCTGTGCGTCTCCCGCGACCTGCCTTTCGCGCACGGACGTTTCTGCGCTGCCGAGAACATCGAGGCGGTGAGCTGCGCGTCCGAGATGCGCGACGTTTCGTTCGGCGACGCCTACGGCGTGCGGATCACCGAGGGGCCGCTGAACGGCCTGCTGGCGCGCGCGGTGGTCGTCGTCGACGGCGACGGCAGGGTCCGGCATTCCCAGCTCGTTCCGGAGATCAAGGAAGAGCCGGACTACGACGCGGCGCTCAGGGCCTGCAACTGAGGCCGCCCGCCGCGCCGCCGCGGGCGGATTCGGGGCGGCTTCTCCGTGATAGAGTCGCCGATTCCTTGCATCTTCCGGCGCTTTCCGACCTGAGAAACCAGTCTCCCCCACGAAATTGACGGCCGCGCAGGAAGGGGGAGCCGACCTCATGGAACCCCCGTCCGAGGAAGAACTGTCGGCGGAAGAGCTGTCCGAGGAAGAGTTCTCCGACGGGGATTCAGACGACGGCGGAGACCCGCCGGCCCCGGTGCCGGGCGTGTTCGAACTCGGGGATTTCGTCTTCTATCCGCAGATCGGCCACTGCGACGTCGGGGAGGTGATCCACGACGCCCAGACCGGTCTCGATCTCCTCGAACTGAACCCGCAGGACTCCTCGACCGGGAACCGGATCCTGGTGCCGGTCGCGCAGGCGGCCAGCCGGGGCATCCGCCACGCCGGGGACTCTCCGGGAGTGATCGAGGAGGTCCTCGGTTCGGACTTCGAGCCGACCATCGACGACGCCTCCGAGCGCCTCGACCTCATCACCGCCCAGGAACGCGAGGGGACGGTCTTCAGCCTCGCCCACGCGCTCAAGCGGCTCCACCTCCGGCACGAGATGAAGACCATCAGCCGGGAAGAGGAGAAGCGCCGCTCCCGCATCCGCAAGTGGCTCGTCGTGGAGTACATGACGGAGAAGGAAGGAACGAGCGGCCAGGCGCAATCGGCGATCACCCGCCTGCTCTCCCGGACCATGAACGCCGTCCGGGAGCGCGAGAAGGAAGCCGCCCGCGAGCTTCGCAAGCAGCAGCGCGCCGAGCGGAAAGCCGCCGAGGCGGAGCGCCGCGCCCGCCGCCGCGGACGTAGCTAGGCCACCTCCGGCGCTTCCGCCGGAATAGCATCCGGAGGACCATGACCCGCCGCTCGCTCTTCGGAGCGCCCCCCTCGCCGGCGCCGCCGGTCCCGCCGCCGGCGACGGAGCCCCGGATCGAGACGGCTCCCGCCGTCCGCCCGGGGTCGTCCGCGTCCCCGTATTCGGTCCGGGAGATCAGCACCCGGATCCGGGAAGTGCTGGAGGACGGCTTCCCGCGGAGCTTCTGGATCGAGGGGGAACTCTCCCAGGTGGGCCGGCCGGCGAGCGGCCACCTCTACCTGACCTTCCGCGAGGAGCGGGTCGTCCTCGAGGCCATGGCCTGGGCCAGCGACGCCCGGGGCTTCGCGTTCGTTCCCGAGCCCGGGGACCGGATCCGCGCCTTCGGCCGGCTGCGCGCCTACGACGGCAAGAGCGTCTACCAGTTCCAGGTCCAGCGCCTCGAGAAGGCCGGGATCGGCGCGCTGCTCCAGGAGCTCCAGGAACGGGAGGCGCGTCTCGAACGCGAGGGGCTGTTCGATCCGGCGCGAAAGCGCGCGCTCCCCTTTCTGCCGCTCCGGATCGGCCTGCTGACGGCCGCCGGCAGCGACGCGTCGGTCGATTTCACGCGGACGGCCCGCAGGCGGTTCCCCGGCGTCGCGATCCGCGAACACCACGCCCCGGTGCAGGGACCCGGGGCGCCGGGGGCGCTGGCCGCCGGGATCCGGGCGCTGGGCCGCCAGCCGCTCGACGTCATCGTGGTGGCCCGGGGCGGTGGTTCGGTGGAAGACCTCCTCTCCTTCAGCGACGAGCTCGTGGTGCGCGCGGCCGCCGCCTGTCCGGTGCCGCTCGTGAGCGCGATCGGCCACGAGGCGAACCGTCCGCTGCTCGACCGCGCCGCGGACCTCCGCTCCAGCACTCCCTCGGCGGCCGCCCGCGACATCCTCCCCCTGCGGGAGGACCTGGTCCGGGAGATCGAGGCGCGCCGGGGAGCCTCGGAGGCCACCGTGCGGCGCGCCCTCCGGGCGGCGGAGGGCCGGGTGGCGGCCTTCCGGACCCACCGGGCGACGGCGGCGCTCCCCGCGTGGCTCGAAGCGGAACGGCGCGGCCGCGGGCGGGACCGGTCCACGGCGCTCGAGGCCGCCCGGGACGCAATCCGGAGCCGCGAGATCCGGCTCGGCGACGCGCGGAAACGACTCGACCTGAACCATCCGGCCCGGCGGCTCGCCGAGCAGGCCGCCCAGTTGGGCCGTCTCCGCGAGCGCCTGGCCGGCCTGCCCCTGCTTCGCGGCCCGGAGGCGCGGCTCGAGACGGCCCGGCGCCGGGTCTCGCCGGAACCGCTCCACCGCCTCGTCGCGTCGGAGCGCGCCGCGCTGGCCGCCCAGCGCGCGCGCCAGGGCGCCGCGGTCCGGAGGTCGCTCGAGCGCCGCGCCTTCGCCGCCGGGGCGGTGGGCCGGAAGCTCGGAGACCTCGATCCGCGGGTCGTCCTGCAGCGCGGCTACAGCCTGGCGCTCGATTCCGCGGGGCGCGCGCTCGCTTCCAGCCGCCGCGTGCAGGTCGGGGACCGCCTGCGGCTGCTCCTCGGCGAAGGAGAACTCGGGGCCGCCGTCGAGGAGGTGCGGTTGCCGCCCGATGCGGCGGACCCGGGTCCCGCGCGACAGAATTCCGAAGGAAACGAGTCATGAGCGAAGCCGGCGACCCCGCCCCGCCACCCGAGGCGACCTTCGAGTCGCTGGAAGCCCAACTGGAGCAGGTGAGCCGCAGGCTCGAGGATGCATCCGTCCCGCTGGAGGAGCGCCTGCAGCTCCACGCCCGCGCGGCTTCGATGCATGGACGGCTCGAGGCCATCGTGGAGGCGGCGCGGAAGGCCACCGCCGAGACCGGCAAGGACGCCGCCCCCGAGGGCGAGGACGCCGCCGAGCCCTACGAGAAGGTGCGGGACCGCCTCGCGGCGGTCGTGAACGCGCTGGAGGCGGACGATCTCCCGCTGGCCCGCGTCATCGAGCTGCACCGGGAGGCGCAGCGCCTCGCGGCCCGCTGCGAGGCCATCCTCGACGGGGCCCAGGAAGCGGTGGCGGCGGCCGCGCGCGAAACGGACCCGGATTCGGATGCCGCCGCCTGAAGCCGTCCATCCCGCGACGTCGGCCGAAGTGGACCTCGGCGAGTTCCTCTCCGGCTGCGCCCGGGACGTGAACGCGTTCCTGGACCGCGTGCTCCCCCCCGAGACCGGCCCGGCGGCGACGCTCGCGGGCGCCATGCGCTACGCGGTGCTCGGCGGCGGGAAGCGGATCCGGCCGGCCCTGGCGATGGCGTCGGCGATCGCGGTCGGCGGGGAGCGCGGAAGCGCCCTGCCCGCCGCGGCGGCGCTCGAGATGATCCACACCTACTCGCTGATCCACGACGACCTGCCGTGCATGGACGACGACGACCTGCGGCGGGGGCAACCGACGGTGCACGTCCGCTACGGGGAGGCGATCGCCGTCCTCGCGGGCGATGCGCTCCACACCCTGGCGTTCGAGACCATCGCCGGCAGCGAGGCGCCGCCGGAGGTGCGGCTCGGCTGCGTCGCGCGCCTGGCGGCGGCGGCCGGCCCCGCGGGCATGGTGGGCGGACAGGTGCTCGACATGGAAGCCGAGACCCGGACGCCCGACGCCCGGGGTCTCGAGACGATCCACCGCGGGAAGACCGGGGCGCTCATCTCCGCTTCGCTCGCGCTGGGCGCGCTTGCCGGAGGGGGCAGCGTCCGGCAGGCGGACGCCCTCGCCGCCTTCGGCCGCGAACTCGGGCTCGTGTTCCAGATCGTGGACGACCTGCTCGACGAGGAGCAGACGAGCGCCCGGCTCGGCAAGTCCGCCGGCAAGGACCGCGCCGCGGGGAAGGCCACCTATCCCGCGATCCACGGGCTCGCGGGCGCCCGCGCGGAGGCCGCCCGGCGGGCGGAGAGGGCCCGCGAACTGCTGGCCGCGGTGGGCAAGGAACCCGGTCCGCCCGTAAATTCCGCCGGGATGCGTCTTCTGGACGCCCTCACCGGCCGCATCCTCCGTCGTACCGCCTGATGCCCCGAAACGGTCCCGCGCGCAAGAACGCCCGTTCCCGCCGCGGGGCGCCGATGTCGAACGCCCGGCGTTTCGTCCCTCCGGAGGGGGGCGTCTTCCGGGTCGGGATCGCCGCCAAGATCGCCGCGCCCGAGGCGCCCGCCACCGCCCGCGGGCTCGCCGGCTGGCTCGAGAGCCGGGGCGCCGTCGTCACGCTCGAGGAGAAACTCGCCGAGGCCATCGACTGGAGCGGGGCCTCGGCGCCCTTCGAGGCGATCGGCCGCGACCGGGACCTCGTGCTGGTCCTCGGGGGCGACGGCACGCTGCTGTCGGTCGCCCGGGCGATGGGTGAACGGCAGGTCCCGATCTTCGGGGTGAACCTCGGGAGTCTCGGCTTCCTGACCAACGCTCCGCTCGACCAGCTCTATCCGGAGCTCGAGAAGATCCTCGACGGCGAGGGGGTGATCGACGAGCGGACCACGCTCGAGACCTCGCTCCTCCGCGACGGCGAGACGCTGGTCGAGGCGATGTCGGTGAACGACGTGGTGATCACCGGCAGCTCCATCGCCCGGGTGATCGAGGTGCGGATCACCACCGCGCACGGCTTCGTCGCCACGGTGCTCGGCGACGGCGTCATCGTCGCCACCCCCACCGGGTCCACCGCCTACAACGTCGGCGCCGGCGGACCGGTGGTCCATCCCGCGGTGGAGGCGATCGTCCTCGCCCCCATCGTGCCGCTGACGCTGACCCAGCGGCCGGTCGTCTTCCCGGACACCGAGGACCTGACCCTGACGCTCCGGGGGCGCCGCCGCCAGGTGCACGTGACCTTCGACGGCCAGGCGAGCCATCCCCTGCTGCCCGGCGACGTGCTCAAGGTCCGCAAGTCGGACATCCGGGTCCAGCTCCTCAGCCTTCCGGAAACGAACTACTTCCGGGTGCTGCGCAAGAAGCTGCTCTGGAGCGCCCTGCCCCCCAAGCGGGCCCGGGCGACGGTCCCCGAACCACCCAACCCGACCTGACGGCCTGGAACGCCGGCCGGTTCTCGCGGTAGCGGCCTCCAGACCGGCGCCGCGGTGCTCCGCACCGCGCACGGTGTGACGCCGACCTGCCGGACGGTTCTCTCTCGCCGGTCCCCCCGCTCAGTGCTCGAGGCGGTTGATGACGCGGAAGACGCCCGGGGTGCTGCGGGCGATGGACTCCAGGATCCGCGACTCGATGGCGCTCCGCACCACGCCCGTGAGGGCCACCACGCCCCGTGACACCACGATGTGGATGGGGGGATTGATCTGGTTGGCGCGGTCCGAGAAGCGGGGGTCGCGGTAGATCCGGTAGAAGAGGGCGCGGCGGAGGTCCTGGTCGTTGGGGGAGAGCGGCAGGACCTCGATCTGGTTGTCCACGCGCTTCACGCCGAAGACCTGGGCGACCCGCTTCTCGATCTCCGTCTTCTTGAAGGGCTCGGTGACCGCGCCCCGGAGGATGATCACGTACGGCTCTTCCATGCCGAAGTTGATGTCGTCGAAGACCGTGTAGTAGGAGTAGCGGAGCACGGCGCTGCGGATCCCGTCGACGAGGTCCTCCATGCTCTCGGGCTCCGCGACCTCGAGGTCCGCGTCCACCGCGAGCACTCCCGGGACCGACTCCGCCCGTTCGACGACGTCGCGCCACTCCCAGGCGCTGACCACCTGGCCGGTCAGGCGCACGACGCCGCCGTTCACGCTGACCCGGGGATCGTTCCCCTCGAGGTCCGCGCGCTCGATCTCCCGGGCCACGTCGGCCCGGACCGCGTCATCCGGGCGGGCCACGAACCCCTCGGGGGGCGGCGGCGGAGCGGCTGCCGCCTCGTCCGCAGGGGCGTCGGCGGCTTCCGGATCGCCTGCGTCTTCCTCCGGGTCCGCGAGGTCCTCCGGTTCGAGGACCGTGATGTCGGTCTCGACGGCCGTGACCCCGTCCACGAAGAGGGCGATCTCCACCACCCGCGACTGCGTGGTCTCGTTCAGCACCTCGCCGGAGAGGACCGCCACGCCGTCGCGCACGTCCACCTCGAAGAGCCCGATCGGCAGGTTGGCCGCCTCGATCGCGGCCGCGATCTCGTCTCTCAGGAGCGTGTCGGAGCGCGGCTGGGCGGGAGCCGGAGCCGCCAGCACAACGGAAAGGACGATCGAAACGAGGAGGGTCATGGACTGCTGCATCGGATTGTGGCCTGTATCCCCGAAAATGCAACCGTCATGCCGCCTCCGTCAGGAGCCTGAGGCTGGGCGGAGTCGCGACGTGCGCGGCGCGGAGCGCCGCGGCGCCGGTCTGGAGACCGGCGGCGTTCCAGGCCGGCGCGCTACTCGTCCTGGTAGGCGCCCGCGTAGGTGCGGTCGGCGGGGGCGGCGAGCTGGAAGAAGACGAGCTGGAGGATGCGGGCGTCCTGCACCAGCTCCAGCCCGTCCGGGTGGTGCACGGTGAGCAGGGAGCCGCTGCGGCCGCGGTAGCCCGAGTCCCAGAGCGCGGTGCCGATCGCCGCGCCGCTCCGGAGCAGCGAGGACCGGGTCCGGCCGATGGCGAACACGTCCGGCGGGATGTTGACGACCTCGTTGTAGCGCACCCACCAGGGGCCGGCGGCGAGCCGGTAGACGCCGTCCCGGTCCGGCGCGAGCGGCTCCGGCGACGGGATGCGGCGGGTCGAGTTGTCGAAGTCCACGCGGCCCGGGCCCGCGCCGAAGCGGCTCACCTCGGCGAGGGTGAGGTCCACGCCGTTCATCTGGATCTGCGTCTCCGGGTCCACGAGGCCCGTCAGGAGCGGGGGATCGTCGTGCAGGCGGCGCCGGAGGGCGGCGCCCGCGATCAACTCCACGTCAGGGTTCGGAGGGACGTCCGAGGATCGTGGGCAGGGTGATGTGCTCCTGGCCCTGGTACTTCCCCTTCTTGTCCCGGTAGCTGACCTCGCAGTCCTCGTCGCTCTCGAAGAAGAGCACCTGGGCGATCCCCTCGCCCGCGTAGATCCGGCAGGGGAGCGGGGTGGTGTTCGAGATCTCGAGGGTGGCGTTCCCCTCCCACTCGGCGTCGAACCCGGTGACGTTGATGATGATCCCGCAGCGGGCGTAGGTGGACTTGCCGATGCAGATGCCGTAGACGTTCCGGGGCATCCGGAAGTTCTCGACGGTGTTCGAGAGCGCGAAGGAGTTGGGCGGGATCACGCACACCTCGCCCTTGTAGTCCACGAAGCTCTTCTCGTCGAAGTTCTTCGGGTCCACGATCGCCGTGTGGACGTTCGTGAAGATCTTGAACTCGTCCGAGACCCGGATGTCGTAGCCGTAGGCCGAGAGTCCGTAGGAGATGACCCCCTGCCCCACCTGGTGGTCCACGAAGGGATCGATGAGCCGGTGCTCGCGCGCCATCCGGCGGATCCAGTGGTCCGGTTTGATGCTCGGCAGTTTCGGGTTCCTCCCGCGGCGGGGTCAGATCAGCGCGACGCCCGGGAAAAAGTACCCGAGTTCGAAGGCCGCGGTCTCCGGGGCGTCGGACCCGTGGATCGCGTTCCGCTCGATCGAGGAGGCGAAGCGCGCCCGGATGGTGCCGGGAGCGGCGTCCGCCGGGTTCGTGGCCCCCATCAGGCGGCGCAGCTCGCCGATGGCGTCGTCCCGCTCGAGCGCCATGACGACCGCCGGACCCGAGGACATGAAGTCGGTGAGGCTCGAGAAGAAGGGCCGCTCGCGGTGGACGGCGTAGAAGCCCTCGGCCTCGGCCTTCGTCATCCGGACCATCCGCATGGCGACGATGCGGAAGCCCGCCGCCTCGAGGGCCTGGAGGATGGCCCCGGTGTGCCCGGCGGCCACCGCGTCGGGCTTCACGATGGAAAACGTTCGCATCTGTCGTTCCTGCTATCCCCGGAGCCGGGCTTCCATGGCGGCGCCCATCTCGGCGGGGCTCTCGACGACGGTGCAGCCGGCCGAACGGAGCGCCTCCATCTTGCCCGCCGCGGTCCCCTGCCCGCCCATCACGATGGCGCCGGCGTGCCCCATCCGCCGTCCCGGCGGAGCGGTCTGGCCGGCGATGAAGGCGACCACCGGCTTCCTCAGCTCGCGGCGGATGAAATCGGCCGCCTCTTCCTCGGCGCCGCCGCCGATCTCGCCGATGAGGATCACCGCCCCGGTGTCGTCGTCGGCGGCGAAGAGTTCGAGCACGTCCACGAAGTTGGTGCCGATCACCGGGTCGCCGCCGATCCCCACGCAGGTGCTCTGGCCGATGCCGCGCTCGGAGAGCTGGTGGACCGCCTCGTAGGTCAGCGTCCCGCTCCGGGAGACGACCCCGACGTGGCCCTCCTTGTGGATGAACCCGGGCATGATGCCGACCTTGGCCTTGCCGGGCGAGATGACGCCGGGACAGTTCGGGCCGAGGATGCGCGTGCCGCCGGGCGGGACCGTCCGCATGACCCGCACCATGTCGCGGGTCGGAACGCCTTCGGTGATGCTCACCACGAGGTCGAGCCCCGCGTCCACCGCCTCCGCGTAGGCGTCGGCGCAGAACGGGGGCGGAACCAGGACGAACCCGACGTTCGCCCGGGTCTTCTCCACCGCCTCGGCCACCGTGTCGAAGACCGGGACGCCGACCGCGGTCTGGCCTCCCTTCCCCGGCACCACGCCGGCGACCAGGTTGGTGCCGTAGTCGCGGCAGGCCTCGGCATGGAAGGCGCCCTCCCGTCCGGTGATCCCCTGGACGACGAGGCGGGTCCCGTTGCCGACCAGGACGCTCATGCCGCCTCCTGGCCCGCCAGGCGCTTCACCACCTGCTCGGCGGCGTCGCGCATTCCGTCCGCGGTGGTGAAGTCGAGCCCCGACTCCTCGAGCATCCGGCGGGCGAGTTCCACGTTCGTCCCCTCCATGCGGATCACGATGGGCAGCGTCACCCCGAGCTTCCGGACGGCGGCGATCAGCCCCTTGGCGAGCCGGTCGCAGCGGAGGATGCCGCCGAAGATGTTGATCAGCACCACCCGCACCTCGGGGTCCGAGGAGAGGATGCGGAAGGCGTTTTCGATCTGCTCCGCGCTGGCGCCGCCGCCGACGTCGAGGAAGTTCGCGGGGGACGCCCCCGCCAGCTTCACGATGTCCATGGTGGCCATCGCCAGCCCGGCGCCGTTCACCATGCAGCCCACCGAACCGTCGAGCTTGATGTAGCTGAGGCGGTGCCTGCTCGCCTCGACCTCGAGCGGCGACTCCTCGTGGATGTCGCGGAGCGCGGCCACCTTCGGCTGGCGGAAGAGCGCGCTGTCGTCCACCGAGACCTTGGCGTCGAGCGCGAGCACGTCGCCGCCCTCGGTCACCAGCATCGGGTTGATCTCGACCTGGCTGGCGTCGAGTCCCTCGAAGGCGCGGTAGAGCGCGGTGAGGAACTTCGTCCCGTTCCGGAAGACCTGCCCCTCGAAACCGAGCCCGAAGGCGAGCCGGCGGGCCTGGAAGGGCTGCATCCCCATGGCCGGGTCCACCGTCACGGTGAGGATCTTCTCGGGGGTCTCCGCCGCCACCTCCTCGATGTCCATGCCGCCGGCGCCGCTCGCGATGCACATCGGACGGCCGCTCGAGCGGTCGATGATGAAGCTGACGTAGAGCTCGCGGGCGATGGCGACGCCCTCCTCGACCAGGAGGCGCCGCACGAGCCGCCCCTCGGGCCCGGTCTGCTTCGTCACCAGGGTGGCGCCCAGGATCGCGTCCGCGGCGGCGCGCACTTCGTCTTCGGTGCGGGCGAGGCGCACCCCGCCGGCCTTGCCGCGTCCGCCGGCGTGGATCTGGGCCTTCACCACCACCGGGAGGCCCAGTTCGGAAGCGGCGGCGACCGCCTCGTCCACGCTGAACGCGACCTTGCCGCGCGGGATGGGGACGCCGTACGCGGCGAGGAGCGCCTTCGCCTGGTGCTCGTGGAGGTTCACGGACGCCCTAGACCCCGATCTTCTCGGTGAGCTCGCGGACCGCGGCCGCCGAGCGGTCGAGCGCGGCCTGCTCGTCCGGCGTCAGCTCGATCTGGACGACGCCCTCGACGCCCGCGCGGCCGAGCTTCACCGGGACCCCGAGGTAGAGGCCGTCCACGCCGTACTCGCCCTCGAGATAGGCCGCGCAGGGGAGGATCTTCTTCTTGTCCTTGAGGATCGCGTCCACCATCTCCACGATGGCCGCCGAGGGGGCGTAGTAGGCCGATCCCGTCTTCAGGTAGGCCACGATCTCGCCGCCGCCCTTCCGGGTGCGCTCGACGATCCGGTCGATCGCCTCCTGCGGCATGAAGTCCGGCAGGGGGATCCCGGCGACCGTCGAGTAGCGCGGGAGCGGCACCATGTCGTCCCCGTGCCCGCCGAGCACGAAGGCGTGGATGTTCTCCACCGAGACGTTCACTTCCCGGGCGATGAAGGCCCGCATGCGCGCCGAATCGAGGACGCCCGCCATGCCGACCACCCGGTGCTTCGGCAGCCCGCTGGCGCGGAGCGCCGTCTGCACCATCGCGTCGAGGGGGTTCGAGACCACCACCAGGATGGCGTCCGGCGAGTGCTCCATCGCCTGCCGGGTGACGCTGCTCACGATCGCGTGGTTCTTCCGCAGCAGGTCGTCCCGGCTCATCCCGGCCTTCCGGGGCAGACCGGCGGTGATGACCACCACGTCGGAACCCGCGGTGTCGGCGTAGTCGCAGGTGCCGGTCACCTGGACGTCGCTGCCGGTGACCGGGCAGGCCTCCAGCATGTCGAGGCCCTTCCCCTGGGGGATGCCGTCGATGATGTCGATCAGGACGACGTCGGCGAGTTCGGCGTCGGCGAGCCGCTGGGCGGCGGTGGCGCCGACGTTCCCGGCGCCGACCACGGTCACTTTCGGTCGCATTGGCAACCCCCTTTGGCGGTCATCCGGCTGGTGGTTCCGCGGATCAGCCCATGTTCCCGATGATCGCGTCGGCGAACTCCGAGGTCTTGAGTTTGGTCGCGCCGTCCATCAGCCGGTGGAAGTCGTAGGTCACCCGTTTCTGGGCGATCGTCGCCTCCATGGACCGCTCGATCAGGTCGGCGGCCTCGTTCCAGCGCAGGAACCGGAACATCATCACCCCGGAGAGGATGACCGAGCCCGGGTTCACCTTGTCCTGGTCGGCGTACTTGGGCGCCGTGCCGTGGGTCGCCTCGAAGATGGCGTGGCCGGTGTCGTAGTTGATGTTCCCGCCGGGCGCGATGCCGATGCCGCCGATCTGGGCGGCGAGGGCGTCCGAGAGGTAGTCCCCGTTCAGGTTCATGGTGGCGATCACGTCGAAGGCGCTCGCCCGGGTGAGGACCTGCTGGAGGGTGATGTCGGCGATCGTGTCCTTGACCAGGATCCGGTCCTTCCACTGGCCGTCCCCGTGCGAGTCCCAGAGTTCGGAGATGCAGCTCTCCACCTCGCCGCGCACCACGGCCCGGCGCTCTTCCGGCATCAGGTCGTAGCCGGGCTCGATCGCCTTCGCGTTGTCCACGGTGCTGATCCCCGAGTTGTGTTCCTGGTTCGACAGGATCCAGCTCTCGCGCTCGCTCACCGTCTCGGCCCGGAACTCGCGCGCCGCGAGGCCGTAGCCCCAGTCGCGGAAGGCGCCCTCGGTGAACTTCATGATGTTGCCCTTGTGGACGAGGGTGACGCTCCGCCGTCCCTGGTCGAGGGCGTAGCGGATCGCCGCCCGCACGAGGCGCTCGGTGCCCTCGCGGCTGACCGGCTTGATGCCGATGCCCGAGGTCTCCGGAAAGCGGATTTTCCGGACCCCCATCTCGTCGCGCAGGAAGCCGATCAGCTTCCGGACCTCCGCGGTCCCTTCGCGGTACTCGACGCCCGCGTAGATGTCCTCGCTGTTCTCCCGGAAGATGACCATGTCCACCTGGTCGGGACGGTGCACCGGGCTCGGCACGCCCTCGTACCACTTCACCGGCCGCAGGCACACGTAGAGGTCGAGGAGCTGCCGGAGCGCGACGTTCAGCGAGCGGATGCCGCCGCCGACCGGGGTGGTGAGCGGTCCCTTGATCCCGACCAGGTAGTCGCGGAAGGTGTTCACCGTCTCCTCGGGCAGCCAGTCGCCCGTCTCGTTGAACGCCTTCTCGCCGGCCAGCACTTCGCGCCACTGGATGGCCCGCCGCCCGCCGTAGGCGTTTTCGACGGCCGCGTCGAACACGCGGACACTGGCCCGCCAGATGTCCCGCCCGGTGCCGTCGCCCTCGATGAAGGGAATGATGGGGTTGTCGGGGACCTGAAGTCGCCCGTTCTGAATGGAGATGCGGCCGCCCTCGGGCGGCGTCAGGTGGGGTTCGGCGGTCATGAACTCTCTTCGGGAAACAGGTTTTGGGGGATAGCGCGCATCCCGAACCCGGTCGGGTTCGGTGGAGGGCGCACCGGAGTCGCCGCGCGGGGAAGGCCCTGACTCAGCGCCGCCGGATCACCAACGCGGCAACGAACCATCCCGCCGGTCGCGCGCGCAATTTTAGGCCGCGGGGGACGCCAAGGCAATGGAAGAGATGCGGGCCGGGGCTCCGTCCGGACCGCAGGTCGTTGATTCGGGAAGCGCACCCCGATACCTTCCCGCGTCGCTTAGTGGGTCGACAAGGAGGATCAGGGCTTGAGGAGAACGACTGCCGCCCTCGCGCTGTCCGCGCTGGCAGCGGCCGGGCTCGGACTGGCGGCCTCCGGGTGCGGGCGACCGCCGCTTCCCCCACCCCCTCCCCAGGACCCGCCCCCCGCGCCGGTGGCGCCGCGCGAAGCGCCGCTTCCGCCGCCACCGCCGCCGCGGCCCCCGCCCGACGCGGTGGACATCGGTTGCGACCACGGCGACACGGCGTCGCCGGACCTCTTCCTCTCCATGCTCCCGCAGTGCGGCGACCGGGTCAACGTGGTCGCGATGGGCGGTACGGCCCGCGACCTGGCGCGCCTCCTCCGCGAACGGACGCCCGCCAACGTCCTCGACCTCGAAGCGCCGGACCGGCTGACCGACGTCCTGAGCAAGTCCCGGGACCGGATCACCTTCCTCGTCCTGTCCGGGAGCGATGGCGACCCCTCGACCATGGAAACCGCCTTCCGGAAGATCCTGGAATCCCGCGACGCCCGGTCCCCCAGCGCCGTCGTGGTGGCCCACTTTCCCGAGCGGTTCGACGACGTCATCGTCCGCCTGACCTCCGGCACCCAATCCCTCGAGCGAAGGATCATCGTCGTCCCCCAGAGCGACGAACCCGCGGCCCGCATCATGGACGCCATCGCCACCCGCTGCGGAGATTCCCTCACCAACGGCACCGCCGGCCCCCGCCGCTGCCACCTCCAGCCGTAGGCTCGGAGCGCCGGCCTCCGGCCGGCATCGCGGCGCTCGGCGCCGCGAAACCGCACCCGGTCCTCCTCCTCATCGCGCCGACGGCTTGGAACGCCGGCTTCAGCCGGCACGCGCGGTGCTCGGCTCGCTCTGGTGGCTCCGCTCCCTCCACTCCCTTCGTCCGCGCCAGACGCGGCCGTCCCCCAACACAGACCCTCCCGACCCCCTCAACACAGCTCCCCGCCGACTCCTCTCCGCCCCGAAAAAGTGGGACATTTTCGATGCCCAAAAGTGGGACATTTTCGGTGCCCATTGACAGAGCTCACTGTGCCGACCAGACGTCGGCGTTCCAGGCCGTGTGCGCCACCGGTCGGGGTCTGGCGTTCCCACCCGTACAAGCCGTGAGGCCGGGTAGGGTCACGACGTGCGCGGCGCGGATCGCCGCGCGTGCCGGTCTGGAGACCGGCGGTGCAAACCGGCAGGCCCCCCCGGGGCCAGGAGACTCCGACCCAGCGGACGCCTCGCAGCCCCCCGCGA
>JAJEFG010000098.1 GCA_022820545.1 Acidobacteriota bacterium
CGCACCCCCACCCACCCCCCTCGCCAAACGGCTTGGACCGCCGGTCCCCAGACCGGCACCGCGGCGCTCCGCGCCGCGCGGGGCGTGGCTCCAACCACTCTCATGGCACAACGGCTTGGAACGCCGGTCTCCAGACCGGCACCGCGGCGCTCCGCGCCGCGCGGGGCGTGGCTCCAACCCTCCGGCAGCAGATTTCTCCGCGAAACCCAGCTGACGCATTGAAGAGCGACAGGATTTGACCCGGCGCTGCTCTACTGTCTCGCCAACATGAGAATCGCAACCTGGAACATCGATAGCCTCGAACAGCGCTGGGACGACCTCCTGCGCTGGCTCCGAGAGAATCGGCCGGACATCGTCGGCCTGCAGGAAACCAAGACAAACGACGACGAGTTTCTGGAGAACTACGCGCCGAAAACCCAAGCCGAGGGATATCACGCCGCCTCCCATGGGCAAGCCGGTCAGTGCGGCGTCGCGGTTCTGAGCAGGCACCCGCTGGAGGTGAAGCCGAAGGGCCTTCCCGGGAAGGAGGACCTCGGCCGCCGGCTGCTGACCGTCCAAACTGCGGGACTGTCGTTCACCACAGTCTATGTGCCGATTGCGAGTGGCAAGGGGCAGTCCGGCGTCGAACGGAAGCTCGGGTGGCTTGACGCGCTCGGCGAGTACCTTCGCGAGCCGGCGCACAAAGACATGCCCGCAGTGCTCTGTGGGGACTTCAACATCGCCCCCGAGCCAGTGGACGGTTGGAGACACTGGCACGGAAAGCGCGAAGACACGTCGAAACCCGGCTTCAGGGACGATGAGCGCTCATGGATCCGGTCGCTCCGGGAGGCAGGCTGGTTCGATCTGGTGCGCGAATGCAATCCGGACGCGAGACTATTCAGTTGGTGGTGGTCGAAAGAGTTCTACCGTCAAGACAAGGGCCTGCGGCTCGACCTCGTGTTCGGAAATCAAACCGTCCGCGATCGTCTTCAGTCGGCACAGATCGTCCACAGCCCCTACGAAGACAGAGGTAGAACCAAGAAGCCCGACCACGCTCCGGTGATCGTCGACCTGGCCTGACCGCCGTTAACTTCCGATTCGTTCGTTTGCGCCGCTCCCCTACCAGAGTCGCTCAACTCCGTAGTCGTCGAAGACACGGTCCTGGCTCACGAACGGCAACTTCTCGACGAGCGACTGGGCGGCCAGTAGCCGGTCGAACGGATCCTTGTGTTCCGGATGATCGGATAGTTCGTGGACAGCCAGGGTGTGCTCCAGTTCTACCGGCAACACCTGGAAGTCGTTGGCCACGAGTTCCGAGGTGATGCGCTGGCAGAAATCGTCCGCGACCCTGAGGCTTCCGATCCTGGACTTGATCGCCAGTTCCCAGACGCTGACGACGCTCACAAACACGTCCCCATCCAGCACCGCCTGGTGCGCCGTGGGCGAGAGGCGTTCATAGGGTCCGATCCACCACAGGAACGCGTGGGTGTCCAGCAGGCAGTTCACGGCTCGAAGTGCTTCATGATGTCCGGCGGCAGTGGATCGTCGAAGTCCTCACGGATGGTCAGGAGGTGTCGGGACGTTCCCGGAACCCGTCTCCCCCGCCGGTTCGCGGGGACGAGGCGGGCCACCGGCTTGCCCGCCTTCGCGATGAGGATTTCCTCGCCGTTCTGGACCCGTGCGATGAGTTTCGAGAACTGCGTCTTGGCAGCGTGGATGTTGACTTGATCCATCGGTGGACTCCAGTGATGCCGGGTGAGTCAGCTACCCGGACCGCTCCGCACATTGTGGCCTTAGTCGCGGACTAAGTCAATCAAGTCCACCTTAGGTCGGGAGCGTCCTCGTGCGGCCTTGCCGGACGGAGAAGCTCCTCGCTCGGGTTGACGGGAATGGGGCGGATTGCTAGCGTCCCTGCCTTCCGTCGCCGGAACGCATCCTCGGTTTGGAGGCGCCGGCGGCACCCGGGAACGGGCGATTAACTCAGCGGGAGAGTGCTACCTTCACACGGTAGAAGTCGCAGGTTCAAATCCTGCATCGCCCACCACCGGCGGGGGTCGACGCGTTTGGGCGGCATCCGCCCCGCCGAAGACCTGTTGCTGCTGCCGCTCGCGCCTTCCGCTTGGCGGCTCGACGCCGCTCCGCCCGCCGGTGGCGGGCTGTGCCGGCTGAAGCCGGCGTTCCAAGCCGTAGGCGCCACCGTCGCTCTTGACCTCCACGCCGAGACTGGAGCCATCTCGTCCGTGTGGGGTTTGCGACGGGCGCGGCGCGGCGCGCCGCGGTGCCGGTCTGGAGACCGGCGTTCCAAGCCGTACGTGCCGTGGCCCGCAGTAGGATGCGTCCATGGAGAAGAAAACGATCAGTCTGATAGGTGTGCCGCTGGATTTGGGCGCCGGGTGCCGGGGGGTGGACATGGGGCCCTCCGCCATCCGCCGCGCGGGCATCGCGTCGCGGCTGGAGCGGCTCGGAGCCGTGGTGGAAGATGCCGGGAACGTCGAGGCGCCCCTCGCCGAGACGCTGTCCGGGCCGGGCGAGCCGAACGCCCGCTATCTCGAGGAGGTCGTCCGTGTCCTCGAGCACCTGGCGCGCGAGGTGCGCCGTCATCGCGAGGCGGGCCGGCTCCCGGTGGTGCTCGGCGGCGATCACTCCATCGCGCTCGGCACGGTTTCCGGCATGACCGGATGCGCGCATCGCGGGGGCGGCTACCCACTCGAGCAACGTCTCGGGCTCCTGTGGGTGGATGCCCACACGGATGCGAACACCCCGGAGACCACCCCCACCGGCAACCTGCACGGGATGCCGGTGGCCGCAATGTTCGGCCGGGGTTCCGAAGCGCTTACCCGGGTGGGAGGTTTCGCCGCGGGGGCCAGGAGGCTGGAACCCCGAAACGCCGCCCTGATCGGGGTCCGGAGCGTCGATCCGGCCGAGGCCGGGGTGGTGGAGGACCTTGGGATACGGGTGTATACGATGGAAGAGGTGGATCGCCGGGGCTTCGCGACCGTCGTGGACGAGGCGGTCGCCCGCGTGCTCGACGGGACCGACGGGATGCACCTCAGCCTCGACATGGACGGACTCGATCCGGAGATCGCTCCCGGGGTGGGGACTCCCGTACGGGGTGGACTCAGCTACCGCGAGGCGCACACCCTGATGGAGGCGGTGGCGGAAAGCGGCGGACTCCGGTCGCTCGAGGTGGCGGAGGTGAATCCGATCCGCGACATCCGCAACCAGACCGCCGAACTCGCGGTCGAGCTGGTGGCGTCGGCGCTCGGCAAGCGGACGCTGCCGGGGATCGGCGGATCCGGCGACCGTTAGGCCCCCAGTGATCCTTCGCTTGCCGGACGGCGGTTCGGGGACGGTCAGCGCTGCCCTTCACGATCCGGCGAATGCCGCCGGCGCCGCCCCGCTCCTCGCGCTCACCCACGGCGCCGGCGGAAACCGGGACACGCCGGGACTCGTCTCGCTCGCCGAGTCCCTGGCGGAACGAGACGTCCGGACGCTCCGCTTCAACCTGCCGGCCGCGGAAGCCGGCCGGAGACGCCCCGACCGGGCGGACCGTGCGACCACCTGCGTCGCCGCGGTGGTGGACTGGGCGGCGCGGGAGTTCGGGGGCCCCCTCTTCCTCGGCGGGCGCTCCTTCGGCGGAAGGATGGCGTCCCTCCTGGTTGCGGATGAGAGCGCGGCAACGCGCCGCCTGCTGGCGGGGCTGGTGCTCCTCGCCTATCCGCTGAAACCGCCGGGCAAGGCCGAGGTCCCTCCCGAGCGGATGGAGCACTTCCCGCGGATCGGCGTCCCCACCCTCTTCGTGAGCGGTGACCGGGATCCCTTCGCGCCGCCGGCCCTGCTGAATCCGGTGGTCGCCGCCGCGCGCGCCGAGGTGTGCTGGATCGCAGGCGGCGACCACGGGTTCCGGGTGCCGAAAGCGGTACTCACGAACACCGGCCGCACCGCGGCCCACGTTCGTGACGAGATCGCCGGAGCGGTGGCGGCCTTTGTCGCCGCCACCGCCGCTCGTGGCCCGACCGGGGTCGGGTAGAGCGCCTTGGTCCTTACTTCGGCCCGAAGACCCAGGACATCCCGATCGTGAAGGTGTTCTGGCTCTTCGAGAGTCCCTCCGCGCAGCCGGAGCAACTGAAGAAGTCGGCGTCCGACCAGTCCCGCCGGTACTCGAGCCGGGCCAGGAAGCGGGGGTCGTCCACGACCGGCTGGAACTCGAGCGTCACGGTGTTCTCCATGAGCATCTGCTCGAGTCCGGTGGAGCGCGCCTCGCGGTCGTTCATGAACTCGTAGCGCTCGGCGATCCGCACCCGGTCGTTCACATGGAAGCGGAGGTACCCGCCGAGTCCCCAGGAGGTCGCGCTCGTCCCCATCTCGTCCGTCGCGGAGATGTAGTCCATGTTCACCATCGCCTCCACCCGGTCGGTGAGTCCGACGTAGGCGTTCCAGCTCAGGTCCCGGAGCCAGCCGTCGTTCGTGCCGGCGTTCTCGGGACCGTTGATCCAGGTGAGCGTGGTGTTGAGCCGGTCGCTGGGAGCGAGCGAACCCTGGAGGCCGTAGGACTTTCCGGTGTTCTGGTCCCAGGCGTTGTCGAAGCCGTTCACCAGCATGAAGGTTCCGGTGAAGGTGTCGGTGAGCGGCACGCCCAGCCGCGCTCCGACGTGCGAGAAGGGCTCGTTCCAGGCCCACAGGATCCCGCGGGTGTAGTTCCAGTTCAGATGCGATTCGGCGACCTCCAGTCCGGCGATCGTCCCGAAGGCGCCCATGTCGAACTGGGCGCCGCCCGCGAACCGGTAGTAGCCGTAGGCCTGCTGGACGTACAACAGGTCGGCCAGCGGGCCCGGCTCGAGTCCCTCGCGGAAGAGCCGCGCCCCGGAACCGAACCAGATGTCGGACCGGAAACCGAAGGGGCCGTCGCCTGCCGTCTCGATCTCCAGCTTCAACTGGTTCAGGCCGAACCCCCGGGCGTTCGGGTTGGTGTAGTACAGCGTGTTGTAACCGTCGGCGGGGTCGTTCGTGTTGTGGGTGAAGTAGGTATCCACCAGGCCGGTGACGGAAAGCGGCTGCCCGCCGCTACTGGCGACGCCCTCGGGCATCGCCGCGCCGGCGTCCTGTGTCGGCGGAGCGGGCAGGCCGGAGCCTCCAGACGCGCCGGCATCGGCGGCCGCGAGCGCCAGGCTGGGCTCCACGGTTGCCGGTGGCGCTTCGGCGTCGCGGGAGGCTACGAGGGTCGCCAGCAGGACCTCGAGGTCCTCGATCCGCTCACGCAGCGAATCCAGCTCGCTGCGGATCTCGGCCTCCAGCTCCACGGTGGGCGCCGCGCCAGGCGGCAGCGACTCGCCGGCCGCCAAGGCCGTCGGCGCCGCGAGTCCGCAGGCAAGGATCGCGACGAATGCCGCGCGCGCAAATCGCGTCTTCATGATGTTTCCTCCGCCCATCCCGGGCTGTACAAGCGAAAACTGAGCTGCCCCATCCCCCCACGGGCACGCCCGGTCAGTCCGGGCCTGCGGCGTTTTCGAGGGCGTAGCGGGCCACGTCCTCGTGGGTGGCGTACCAGACGTCGCCGGCGGCATTGATGTGCTCGATCAGCCGCTCCAGCATGGCGATGCGGGAACGGTGGCCGATGACGTGGGGATGCATGGTGAGCAGGAACATGCCGCCCTCGGCGTGCGCCATGTCGAATTCGGCCTTCCAGATGGACAGCACGTCGTCGGGCGTGCTGTGCGGACGCAGCGCCGAATACCGGCTGAAACCGAAATAGGGGGCGTCGTCCAGAATCCACTCCACCGGCAGTTCCACGACGCCGGTGGGCTCGCCGTTCGCCACGATCTCGTAGGGCCAGTCGTCCGCCATCAGGCTGGAGTCGTAGAGGAAGCCGAGGTCGCGGACGATCTGCAGCGTGTTCGGGCTGTAGTCCCACGACGGCGTGCGCAGTCCGACCGGACGCGTTCCCGTCAGTTCGGTGAGGGTGTCGACCGCGCGCTCGATGAGTTCCCGTTCCACATCGCCGGGAATGAGGGAGTTGCGTTCGTGGATCCAGCCGTGGACGCCGATCTCGTGTCCGTCGGCGACGATTTCGGCCACGTCCTCCTGGTAGATGAGCGCGCTGACCGCGGGGATGAAGAACGAAGCGGGGATCCCGTGCCTCCGCAGCAGGTCCAGGACCCGTGGCAGCCCGGCCTTGGACCCGTACTGCCCCCGGGAGAGAACGGACGCCGAGGTGTTGTTGTCCCGGAGCGACACCGTTTCGTTGTCGAAGTCGAAGGACAGGGCGACGGCGACCCGGGTCCCGCCCGGCCACTCGGCGGGCGCCAGGCGGCGCCCGGCGCGGACCGCCTCGATCGGGGCCCGCCACTCCGCTTCGGTCCACTCCCAGGGCCGGACCTCGGGTTCCTCGACAGGCGCCCCGGTGTTGCAGGCGCCGAGCGACACCGATACGGCGAGCAGGACCCAGGGCAGCGCCGAACCACGCATGGCCCGCGATTTTACGCGGTACGGCGCGTCCGTGCCGCCCTCCGGCGCATCCCGGCGGGGACCTGCCCAAACGGTAGAATGCGGTGCCCTTGTCCGCACCTCACGATCCCTCCGCCCTCAGCGTCAACCTGGCCGCGGTGCCTTCGCACGGCGCCCGCGTCGCCGTTTCCGCCGCGGGGGAGGTCTTCGGATTCCCGGAAGCGGAGTTCGAGATCGTGGGCGGGCTCCGGTTGCACGGCCGCCTCGATCGGCTGGAGCGCGACGGCTTCCGGCTGCGGGCGCGCCTCGGAGGAGAGTTGCGGCTCGAATGCGTCCGCTGCCTCGGTCCCGTTCCGCTTGCCGTGGACGAAGAGCTCGATCTCGTGTACCTGCCGCGGGTCGCCGAGTCGGCTGCTCTCGGAGGCGGTGAGCGTGCCCTCGAGGCCTCCGACATGAACGTGTCCTTCTACGACGAGGATCGCCTCGAGCTGGCGGCGACGGTGTGGGAGCAGCTTCACCTGGCCCTGCCGGTGAAACCGCTGTGTTCCTCCGGCTGTCTGGGCCTTTGCAGTTCCTGCGGCGCCGACCGCAACCGCCACCCCCGGTGCGGCTGTGACGAGAATACCGGCCGTTCCGAACGGAGCGGGCTCGGCGCCCTCCGCGACCTGGCGGGCTTCACGCAGACCCCGGGATAAACGCGGACAGCGACCCACGCCGGCGGGTGGCCGGCCGACAACACCATTCCCCAGTGAACCGACAGGAGAACCGAAATGCCACAACCCAAGAGGCGGCACTCCCGCGGACGCCGGAACAACCGGCGTTCGCACGACAGCCTGAAGCCGCCGGGCCTCTCGATCTGCACCGAATGCAACCGCCACATCCGGCCCCACGTGGTCTGCCCGCACTGCGGCCACTACAAGGGCAAGAAAGTCATTGACGTAGACAACGCGTGAGCAGGACCGCCTTCCTCTTCCCCGGCCAGGGTTCGCAGCGGCCCGGTATGGGCCGGGCGCTTCGCGACGCCTTCCCGGAGTCGCGGGCGGTCTTCGAAGAGGCGGACGACGTTCTCGGGGAATCGCTCTCGACCCTCTGCTTCGAAGGACCGGAGGAGGATCTCCGGCGCACCCGGAACACCCAGCCCGCCATGCTCACCGTCAGCTACGCGGCCTGGCGCGCGGCCGCGGTGCGCGGAGCGGGCCCGGACATGGCTGCCGGGCACAGCCTGGGCGAGTACTCGGCGCTGGTCGCGCTGGGAGGGCTTTCGTTCGCGGACGCGTTGCGGCTCACCAGGCGCCGCGCCGAGTTCATGCAGGAGGCGGTTCCCGAAGGGGAGGGCGCGATGGCCGCGGTTCTCGGGCTGTCCGCGGAGACCGTGGCGGAGGTCGCTTCGGAGGTGACCGGCCGCGGCGAGGGCCTCGTGGAACCGGCGAACTTCAACGGCGGGGGTCAGGTGGTCATCGGCGGCCACACCGCGGCGGTGTCCGCGGCCGGGGAGGAGCTGAAGGCGCGGGGCGCCCGGCGCGTGCTCCCGCTCCCGGTGAGTGCGCCGTTCCACACCCGGCTGATGGAACCGGCGGCGGCACGCCTTTCGGCGGAACTCGACGCCATCCCCTTCCGCGACCTCGCGGCGCCTCTCTGGACGAACGTGGACGCGGCTCCTGTCCGTACCGGCGCCCAGGCGCGGGAGGCGCTGCGCCGCCAGGTGGCTTCGCCGGTCCGCTGGGAGGAGACGCTCCGGGGGATGGGGGCGGCGGGCGCCGGCGCTTTCGTCGAGATCGGTCAGGGCAGGGTGCTGACCGGAATGGTCCGCAAGGTGCTGCCGGATGCCTCCGCGTTCGCAGTGTCCGATCCGGACGGCGTCGAACGACTTCAGGAGTTCCTGCCGGAACCTGTGGCCAGCGCATGATGGTTTCCGCGGCCCAGGACCCCCGTGGGATGCGGTTCGAGGAGCAGACCGCGCTCGTGACCGGGGGCACTCGCGGGATCGGCCACGCGATCGCCGCGCGGCTCGCCGATGAGGGGGCGGCGGTGTTCCTTACCGGCACCGACGCGTCCCGCGCGGAAGCCGCCGCCGAAGAACTCGACGCCGGCCGCGGCCGCGTTCGGGGACTGGGGCTCGACCTCACCGATCACGAATCGGTCAAACGCTGCGTGGCGGCGGCCAGCGCGAACGGCGGGTTGCAGATCCTGATCAACAACGCCGGAGTTTCCCGCGACGGCCTGCTTGCGCGGCAGTCGGCGGACGCCTGGCGCGAGGTCATGGCGACCAATCTGGACGGCCTGCACGCTTGCTG
Organism: Acidobacteriota bacterium; assembly: GCA_022820545.1. Classification (GTDB taxonomy): domain Bacteria; phylum Acidobacteriota; class Vicinamibacteria; order Marinacidobacterales; family Marinacidobacteraceae; genus Marinacidobacterium. The sequence continues at coordinate 8,718 of JAJEFG010000098.1, forward strand.
CCAGGCCGCCGTCCGGCCTATGATGCGCGCTCGCTACGGTCGGATCGTCAACCTCAGTTCCATCGTGGGACTCCGCGGCAATCCTGGTCAGACCGCCTACGCGGCTTCGAAGGCCGGCATCGTCGGTTTCACGAAGGCGCTGGCGAAGGAACTGGCGCGCCGGAACATCACCGTGAACGCGGTGGCCCCGGGGCTCGTGGAAACCGACATGACGAGGGAGTTGCCCGAGGCGGCGCGGTCCCAGCTCGGGAGCGCCATCGCCATGGGCCGTTCCGGATCGCCGGAAGAAGTGGCGGCCGCGGTCGCCTTCCTCGCTTCGGCCGAGGCGAGTTACATCACCGGCGCGGTTCTCGAAGTAACCGGAGGACTCGCGCTTTAGCCCCCGCCGCCGGATCACCCGGCAGGTGCGGAAGAGCACAGACAGGAGTAAGACCTATGTCCGACAAAGCCAGGGAAGCGGATGGCGCCCCGGAGCCGGAAGAGCTCCCGGTGGACGAGCGCGTCCGGGAACTCATCTGTGAACAGCTTTCCGTATCCCCCGACGAGGTCACGCCGGAGGCCACCTTCGTGGGTGACCTGAGCGCCGATTCGCTGGATATGGTCGAGTTGATGATGGCGCTCGAGGAGCAGTTCGGGATTGACATCTCGGAGGATCAGGCGGAGCGGATCCAGACCGTCGGCGATGCAGTCGCTTTCATCGAGCAGCGCATCAACTGAGGGAGCGCGGGTCTTGCCCCTGCGGGACCGCCGGGCCCTGACCGCCCGCGAACCGGCAGCGCCGCCCGGACCGCAGCGGCGATGACGACGCGTCGGGTCGTGGTCACGGGGGTGGGCCTCGTGTCTCCCCTGGGCATCGGAACCCGGGAGACCTGGGACGGTCTGGTCGCGGGCCGTTCCGGCGCCGGTCACATCACGCGTTTCGACGCCTCCGACTTCTCTTCGCGCATCGCGTGCGAAGTCAAGGGCTTCGATCCGCTCGACTACGCGGACCGGCGCGACGCGCGCAAGATGGACACCTTCATCCAGTACGCGCTAGCGGCCTCGCTGTTCGCGGCCGAAGATGCCGGGCTGGAGACTCCGCTCGACGACCCCGATCGCGTCGGGGTGGTCATCTCTTCGGGGATCGGCGGTTTCGAGACGATCGAGCGCGAGCACCGCAAGCTGCTCGAGAAAGGGCCGCGCCGCATCTCTCCCTTCTTCGTGCCGGCGATGGTGGTGAATCTGGCTGCCGGTTGGGTGTCGATCCGGTTGGGCGCCAGAGGACCCAATTCGGCGATGGCGACGGCGTGTTCCGCGGGCGCCCACGCCGTGGGAGAGGCTTTCCGCCTCGTCCGCTACGGCCACGCCGACGTCATGGTCGCCGGGGGGGCGGAGGCGACGATCACCCCGATGTGCATCGGCGGCTTCGCCTCGATGAAGGCGCTCTCCACGCGGAACGACGAGCCCGAGCGCGCCTCCCGCCCGTTCGATCGGGACCGGGACGGCTTCGTGGTCGGCGAGGGAGCCGGCATCCTCATCCTGGAGGAGCGCGAACAGGCGCTGGCGCGGGGCGCCCCGCTCTACGCGGAGGTGCTCGGCTACGGCATGAGCGGCGACGCCCACCACATCACCGCGCCGGCGGAGGACGGGGGTGGCGCGGTCCGGGTGATGCGGGCGGCGCTCGCCGAGGCCGGCGCTTCGCCGGAAGACGTGGACGCGGTGAACGCGCACGGCACCTCCACGCCCCTGAACGACCGCATCGAAACGGCGGCCATCCGGCAGGTGTTCGGCGAGCACGCCGACCGGCTCGCGGTCAGTTCCACAAAGTCCATGACGGGGCACCTGCTCGGCGGCGCCGGCGGACTGGAGGCCGGCGTTTCCTGTCTCACGCTCCGCCATCAGACCCTTCCTCCGACGATCAACTACGAGACCCCCGACCCCGACTGCGACCTGGACAACGTCCCCAACACCGCCCGAGCCGCGACGGTGCGGAGCGTGCTCTCCAACTCCTTCGGGTTCGGCGGCACGAACGTCTCCCTGCTGTTCCGGCATCCGGAGATGTCCTGACGCGCATGGAAGATCTCTTCCGGTATCTGCGGGAGATCGTGGATATCCCCTCGGTAACCGGCGATGAAGCGGCCGTTGCCGAGCGCGTCGGCTCCGATCTCGCGGCCATCGGACTCGACGTCGAGTTCGATGAGGCCGCCCCGGGCCGGCCGAACCTGATCGCGCGCGCCGGGGACGGCCCGACGCGCCTCTGGTACTGCACCCACCTGGACACGGTGCCGCCGTTCTTCCCTTCGAGCGAGACCGGGACCCACATCGCCGGGCGCGGTTCCTGCGACGCCAAGGGCATCCTGGCGGCGATGCTCTTTGCGGCCCGCCGGCTGCGCGAGGACGGCATCTCCGGGTTCGGGATGGCCTTCACCGTCGGGGAGGAGGTGGACAGCGCCGGAGCCATCCACCTCGAAGCGCGCGGCCCCGGCGCCACGGGGGAAGGGATCCACCTCGTCTGCGGCGAGCCCACCGAAGGGCTCATGGCGAGCGGCCACAAGGGCACGCTCCGGGTGCGGATCCGGGCACGCGGAAAAGCGGCCCATTCCGCCTATCCCGAGGCGGGCGACTCCGCGATCCATCGCCTGCTCGCGACCATCGCCCACCTCCAGTCGCTCGACTGGGGAAAGAGCGACGTGCTCGGTCCGGCGACCCTGAACGTGGGGGTCATCTCGGGCGGGGTCGCGGGGAACGTCCTCGCTCCTTCCGCCGAGGCCACCCTCTACTGGCGGCTCGTCGGGGAGGCGGAACCGGCGCGACGCCGCCTCGAAGCGATCCTGTCCGCCGACGACAACCTCGGTTTCGAACACGTCGGCCAGAACGACGCCGTCTTCTGCCGGACACTGCCCGGCTTCCAGGTGGCCCCGATGTCGTATTCCACCGACATCCCTTTCATGCCCTCCTGGGGCACGCCGCTGCTCATCGGGCCGGGCAGCATCCACGACGCGCACACGGCTCACGAACACGTGCTGAAGAGCGACCTGGTGGACGCCGTGGGCTACTACCAGCAGATCGCCCGCGAACTGCTCTAGCTCGGAGCGCCGGCCAGAGGCGGCTCGCTCCGGCTCCAAATGTCCGATCTTCCCCCAGCCTCCCCGTTCCGTCTCCTGCGGCGGACCCTGCTCGGCTGGTTCCGGAAGAACCGGCGCCCGCTTCCATTTCGCGAATCTCCCGACGCCTGGCGCGTCTGGGTGTCGGAGGTGATGCTCCAGCAGACCCGCGTGGAGGCCGTGCTGCCGCGATACGAGGACTTCGTCGCCCGCTTCCCCGATCCCGGGACACTGGCTGAGGCCTCCGAGGACGAGGTACTGGCCGCCTGGGCGGGCCTCGGCTACTACGGCCGGGCCCGCGCGCTCCACCGGGCGGTGCGGCAACTGGCCGCGGAGGGCCGGGCCATTCCCCGGAGCGCCGAGTCGCTGCGAAGGCTTCCCGGGATCGGTGACTACACCGCGGCGGCGATCGCCTCGATCGCCTTCGGCGAACCGGCCGTCGCGGTGGACGGAAACGCGCGCCGGGTCTTGTCCCGACTGTTCATGGTCGAGGGGTTTCGGGGGCGGACGCCTTTCGAGGGCCGTATCCGGGAGCTGGCCGAGCGTCTGATGGAAGCGGACGGCGCCCGGAACCCGGGCGACTGGAACCAGGCGCTGATGGAACTCGGCGCGACGGTCTGCACCCCGGCCGTTCCCCGCTGCGGCCGCTGTCCGGTCCGCGAGTTCTGCTGGTCGCGGGTGGCGGGGCGGCAGACGGAGTTCCCCGAACGTCCGCCGGGGCCGCCCACCGTTTCCGTGCGCCTTGCGGTGGCCGTCGTGCGCGACGGGGAGGGCCGGATTCTGGTGTTTCGCCGTGGCGAGAGTCCGATGCGGGGACTGTACGAACTGCCGTGCGGTGAGTGCCGGAGCGATGAGGCCGCGGCAGCGGCGCTCGTCCGGGAGACGACCTCGCGCTACGGGATCCATCTGCAGCCCGCGCGCGAGGCGGCGGGGTTCCGTCACACGGTGATGAACCGGAGGATCGCGGTGGTTCCGTTCGAAGCCGATCTCGTGTCCCCGGCCCCTGGCGGGACCGCGCCCGAGGGCCGTTTCGTGCACCCGCGGGACCTCGATCGGATCCCTTCCGGCTCGATGCTGCGGAAGGCGCTGGAGAGGGTCGGGCTCACGCGCCGAACGCCCGGGAATCCAGCTCGGCGGCTGCTAGTCTCCGCGCCCGACGACCCATGAGCACTTTCCACGAACGCGTCGAAACGAAGTGGCAGGAACGCTGGGAGCGGGAGGGCTCCTTCCGGACGCCGGACCTGCCGGACGGGCCGCGCTACTACTGCCTCGAGATGCTGCCGTATCCGTCCGGACGCATCCACATGGGCCACGTGCGGAACTACTCGATCGGCGACGTCGTCGCCCGCTTCTACCGGCGCAACGGTTTCACCGTGATGCATCCCATCGGGTGGGACGCCCTCGGCCTGCCGGCCGAGAACGCGGCGCTCCAGCGGGGAGCCCACCCGGCCGACTGGACCACCCAGAACATCGACCATATGCGGCGCCAGCTCCGGCGGCTCGGGTTCAGCTACGACTGGGAGCGCGAGTTCGCCACCTGCGATCCGTCCTACTACCGGTGGAACCAGTGGTTCTTCCTGAAGATGTGGGAGCGCGGGCTCGCCTACCGGAAGAACGGCACCGTCAACTGGTGCCCGGGTTGTGAAACGGTGCTCGCCAACGAACAGGTCGAGGCCGGAGCGTGCTGGCGCTGCGAGGCGGTGGTCGAGGAGCGGGAACTCCCCCAGTGGTTCCTGCGCATCACCGACTACGCCGACGAGCTGCTCGACGAGATGGAGCGGATGCCCGGCTGGCCGCACAAGGTGCTGGTGCTGCAGCGCAACTGGATCGGGCGCTCGGAAGGCGCCGAGATCCGTTTCCGGATCCCGGCGCTGGGAGACGGGGGCGACGTCCCGGTGTTCACCACCCGGGTGGACACGATCTACGGCGCGACCGCGCTGGTGCTCGCTCCCCGTCATGCGGCGGCCCAGGCCATCGCGGCCCGGAACCCGGAAGTCGCCGACTACGTCCGCGCCGCCGCCGCCGCGCACGCCGGCGAGAGCCACCCGACCGGCGAGACCGGGAAGACCGGGGTGAACACCGGCTTCAAGGCGCTGAACCCGTTCTCGGGAGAAGAGATTCCGGTCTTCGTCGCCGACTACGTGCTCATGGAGTACGGGACCGGCGCCGTCATGGCGGTTCCCGCGCATGACGAACGGGACTACGAGTTCGCGAAGACGTACGGGATCGAGATCCGGACCGTCGTCATCCCGAACGATTCGGACGGCGAGGCGGCCCACGAGGACGGCGCCTTCGTGGACTACGGGACCGTGGTGGACTCCGGCCCGTTCAGCGGCCTGCCCACGGAGGAAGCGAAGACCGCGATGGCGGAGCACGCCCGCGAAGGCGGCTACGGCGAGCCCCGGATCGCCTGGCGGTTCCGCGACTGGGGAATCTCCCGGCAGCGGTACTGGGGCACGCCCATTCCGATGATCCATTGCGCGGCATGCGGCGAAGTTCCGGTGCCCGAGGAGGACCTCCCGGTGGAGTTGCCGCGGGACGTCGAGATCACGGGGATGGGAGGGTCGGTGCTCTCGAAGATCGAGTCCTGGCTCCGGGTGGACTGCCCGCGCTGCGGGGCCGCCGCCCGCCGGGAGACCGACACCATGGACACCTTCGTGGACTCGTCCTGGTACTTCTACCGCTACCTCGATCCGCGAAACGCCGGGGCGCCCTTCGACGCGGAGAAGGCGCGCGCCTGGTTCCCCATCGATCTCTACATCGGCGGCGTCGAGCACGCCATCCTGCACCTCATCTACTGCCGGTTCTGGACCAAGATGATGCGCGACCTCGGACTGGCCGGCACCGATGAACCGGTGGTCCGCCAACTGAGCCAGGGGATGGTCATCAAGGACGGCGCCAAGATGTCCAAGAGCAAGGGCAACATCGTGGATCCGGACGCGGTGGTGGAACGGCACGGGGCCGACGCGATCCGCCTCTACGTCCTCTTCGAGTCGCCTCCGGAAAAGGAGATGGACTGGACCGATGCCCGTCTCTCCGGGCCGGCGCGCTTCCTGCGACGGCTCGAACGGATGATCCCCGGGGACGCGGACTGGCTGGCGTCCACCCCGCTACCGGTGGGGGACGAGGACTTCGCGCCCGAGGACATCGCGCTCCGCCGCAAGACCCATCAGACGATCCGGCGGGTCACCCGGGACCTCCAGGAACGCATCCACCCCAATACCGCGATCGCCGCCGTCATGGAACTGACCTCCGCTTTTTCGCATCGCCTTCCGGAGGCCGCCAGCGACGCCTCCCGGCGGGCCGTGCGCGAGGCGGTGGAAACGGTGATCTCGCTCCTCAACCCCATGGCGCCGCATCTCACGGAGGAACTCTGGGAGCGGTTGGGAGGCGAGACGATGCTTGTGGAGACCCCGTGGCCCGAATGCGACGAAGATCTCGCCCGCGAGGAGCAGGTGCTCGTCGTGCTGCAGGTGAACGGGAAACTCCGGGGCCGCCTCGAGGTGCCCGCGGGCCTCGAACGCGAGGTGCTCGTCGACCAGGCGCGGGAGAATGCGGGCATCCGCCGCCATCTGGAGGGACTCGAGGTGCGCCGCATCGTGACGGTGCCGGACCGGCTCGTGAACTTCGTGGCGGCCCGCCCGTCGTGAACTCCGTGATCCGTTCCGCCGGTCGGGACATCCGCGCCCGCCGCGCCTGGATCCGCCCGGCCCTGTTCGGGCTCTTGTGGCTGGGCGTCCTCGCGGGATGCGGCTACCGGCTCGCCGGCCTCGGCGGCGGGTTGCCGGGTCACATCCAGGTGGTGGCCATCCTTCCCTTCGACAACGAGAGCGCCTTCCCCGAGGTCGAGGAGGGGATGACGGAACAGATCATCGAAGGGTTCAACCGGCGGGGACGCTACGAGGTCCAGGAGACCGAGGAGGGAGCGCACGCGGTCATGCAGGGCACGGTGCTGAGCGTGGATTTCTCGCCGGCCCAGCTCGACCCGGCGACGGGAGCGGCCTCCACGTATCTCATCATCGTGCGCGCCACGGTGGAGTTCACGGACGTCGTCAACGACGTCGTGCTGTTCGAGTCGGACGAGTTCACGCTGCGCGACGAATTCTCGATCGGGGACGACCCGGACGCCGCCTTCGACCGGGAGGGGCTCGCGTTTTCGCGGATCGCCAGCGCGTTCGCGGATTCCCTGCTGGTGGCGATTCTCGAGGGGTTCTAGTGGCCTTCGCCGAAACCGGGTTCGGGAAGACCTTCGCCGCGTTCGGGCCCGTTCCGGCGGAGCAGCTTGCCGACCGGCTGCCGGCGCCCGAGGCGGGCGTCTTCTACGTCGTCGCGGGCGCGGATGGCTGGCTTCGGCAGCAGACACTGCGCCGGCTGGCCGACCACCATCTCGGGGAGCCGCCGGCGCCGTTCCGGCTGCGCCGCTTCGACGGCCGGACGGCGAACGCCGACCAGGTGGTGAGCGCCACCCGGACGGTCTCGTTCAGCGGCGCCCCCGTCGTTCTCATCGAGAACGGCCTGCGGATCGCCCAGCCCCCTGCCGCCGTCCCGGCGCTCGCCGGAGTCGTGTTGGAACTCCTCGACCGACCGCCGGGACGGGCGGTGATCGCTCTCGAGTGGGAGCGGAACCCCGACCGGAGGCGCAAGGACTGGAAGGCGCTGGCCGCTTCGCTCGGCGATGCGGTCTCGGGTGGAGGGGCGCTGGTGCTCGATTGCGACGCGCCGCCTCCAGCCCGCATGACCCGCTGGATCCGCCGCACCGCGCGTGAGCGCGGCCTCAATCTGCCGGAGCAGGGCGCGGAACTGCTCTTCGAGCGCTTCGGCCGGGAACTGCGCCAGCAGGTGAACGAGATCGAGAAGCTCGCCGTGTACGCCGGTGGCGACGAGGGTGGGGACGTCACCCTTTCCGACATGGAGCACGTGCTCGGCGGGGGCAGCGTCCAGGACCGCTTTCGTTTCACCGATGCACTGCAGGCGGGCCGGACCGAGACGGCGCTCTCTTCGCTTGAGTCGCTCCTTCGGGACGGAGAGTCGCCGCAGGCGCTCATGGCCCTGCTGTACCGGCTCGTCACCCAGATCCAGTTGGCGCAGGCCCACCGGGGGGATGAACCACTCGCCGAGGCGCTGCGCGTGCCGCGCCGGGTCGCTGACGATCTGGAGCGGGCGGCCCGCCGCTTCCGTCCCGCGGAACTCCGGGCCATGCTCCGGCAGCTTGCCGAGATGGACCTGCGGATGAAGACCACCCGGGTTCCGGATCGCGCCGCGCTCTCCTCGCTGGCGCTGCTCCTCGGCCGGGGTTCGTCCGGTACGCGGCAGCGCCGGGCATGAGGGCGCCGACAAAGCCGGCTCGACCCGTAGAATTCGCGCCGTGACCTCGACTCTGCCCCGGCCACCCGGAATCGATCGGCTATCGGCGCATCACCTGCACGCGCTGGCGGTGGCCGTGCTCATCGACCGTTATCTCAAGGTGGATCCGACACCCGAGAGACTGGCGGAAATCGCGGGCAAAGTGGCCGGATTTGCGGAAAAGGAGCTGTTCCCGCACTTTCAGGTGGAGGAGACCGCCCTTTTCCCCGCGCTGCGCGAGGTACTCGACTCCGATCCGTTGATCGACGAGTTGATCGCACATCACCGGAACATGGAGGAGATGGTCGGGCGGCTCGCGGACTCCTCGCCCCGGGAGCGCGCCTCGCTGCTGCGGGAATTCGGAGCGTCGCTTCGCCGTCACATCCGCATGGAGGAGGTGGAACTCTTCCGGCAGATCGGTGGCCAGCTCGACGAAACGGGACGGGAAGAGCTCGGCCGGAAGGTCGACGAAGCGGCCCGAACGATGGGCCTCACGGTCCACCGGCTCTGGTAGCGCCCGTGGCGCGCCGGCCTGGAGCGCCGGTCTCCAGACCGGCGTTCCAGGCCGGCGCGTCAGCCGGGCGGCCGGGAGGCTTTCACCGAGGACCGGCTACTGCGACTAAAGTGCGGGCATGGCCCCGCAGCCCATGCACCGGGATCCGAGTCTGATCCCGCTCTCCCACCAGCACCAACACGGCCTGGCCCTCACGGTCTTCATCGACCGGGGCCTGGAGGCGGAACCCACCCGGGAGAAGGCGCTGGAGCTTGCGGCGAAGGTCGCCCGCGCCGCCGAGAGCGAACTCCTCGGGCACTTTCGCGTCGAGGAGGAGGTCCTCTTCCCGGCGGTCCGGCCCTTCCTGCGCTCGGGCGCGTTGCTGGACGTTCTCATCGCCGAGCACCGGACGATGGAAGACCTCATTCGGCGTATCGCCGAAGCGACCGACGAAGAGCGTATCCCGCTCCTGAAGCGGTTCGGAGAGGTGCTTCACGGCCACATCCGCACCGAGGAGCGCCAGCTGTTCCAGCAAATCCAGGCCCGGTTGGACGCGTCGCAGCTGGCCACGATCGGGCGGGACATCGCGGCGAAGGTCGAGGCTGTCTGCCCGCTCGCCGGCGAGGCGTCCCGGGCCTAGCGAGACGCGCAAACGCCGGAAAACCCCGCTGAAGGGGGCGCGCTCCGTGGTACCCTCCGCCCCCTGATGCAGCTCGACGAATCCGCCCAACCTCCGGAACCCAGCCGGAGAACCGCCCCCGTCGAGGTGCGCCCTTCCGGTACCCGCCATGGTTCTCACCAAGACCCCGCTGCTCGCGGAGACGGTGCGCAAACTGGTGTCCCGGGGGGCCTTCGCTAACGCACACCGCATCCTCGAGAAGCTGCATCCGGCGGATGTGGCGCAGGTTCTCGCCGACCTGCCGGAGGCCTACCGGCTGAAGACGTTCCGGGTCGTCTTCCAGCGGGATCTGAATCTCGCCGCCGCGGCGCTCGGAGAGTTCGGGGTTGAGCGCGCCGCCGACCTGATGCCGCGGCTCGAGCCCGCCGAGATCTCCCAGCTTCTCCAGGAACTCGACCCCGACGACGCCGCCGAGTTCCTGAGCGAACTCCCGGAGGAACTCCGCGAGCGGGTGCTCCGGGGGATGCGGACCCGCGAGGCCTCCGACGTCGAGGACCTCCTCCAGTACCCGGAGGAGACCGCCGGCCGGATCATGAGCCCGAAGGTGTTCTCGGTCCCCGAGGACGCCACCATCGGCGAGACCATTGCCCGCCTCCAGGAATCCCCCGACGTGGAGATGGTCTTCTACATCTACGTGGTGGACGGCCACGGGACCCTGGTGGGAGTCCTCTCCCTGCGCCAGCTCCTCCAGCGGCGTCCGGAAGCCCCGCTCTCCGAGGTCATGGTCACCGACGTGCTCCGGGTGCGCACCGAGATGGACCAGGAAGAGGTCGCGCAACTGGTGGCCAGTTACAACATCCTCGCGGTCCCGGTGGTGAACCAGCAGGGGAAGCTGGTCGGGGTCATCACGGTGGACGACGTCATCGACGTGATCAAGGAAGAGGCCACCGAGGACATGTACCGGATGGCCGGGCTCGGGGTTTCCGAGAGCGTCTTCACCAAGGCGTCCCGCTCCATCCGGATGCGCATCCCGTGGCTCACGGTCAACCTCGCGACCGCCTTCGTGGCGGCCTGGGTGGTCAGCCTGTTCGAGGAGGACATCGCCCGGTTCGCGATCCTCGCGGTGTTCATGCCCATGGTGCCGTTGCTCGGCGGCAACGCGGGCAACCAGACGCTGACCGTGATGGTGCGCGGGATCGCGCTCGGGGAGCTGAGCTGGAAGAACAGCCGCCAGGCCCTTTTCAAGGAACTCGCGGTGGGTTCGGCCAACGGTCTGATGATCGGCGTCCTGATCGCCGGGGTCTCGTGGGTGTGGAAGGGCGATCCCCGCATCGGACTGGCCCTTGCGCTGGCCATGGTCGGCACCATGGTGGTGGCCGCGGTGGTGGGCACCCTGATGCCGCTGACCCTGCGGTGGCTCAAGGTGGACCCGGCGCTCGCGTCCTCGGTCTTCGTCACCACCGCGACGGACGTCTCCGGCTTCCTGCTGTTCCTGAGCATCGGGGTGGCAGCCCTGACGTACCTCTGAGGCGAGACGGCTCGGAGCGCCGGCCTCCGGCCGGCATCGCGCCCCGGGAGGGCCGCGAAACCGCGCGGTCCTCCGCGCGATAGCGAAAAACACCGGTTAGCCTCTGACCCGCCGCTTCCCATGCCGCTCAGACAATCCCGCGCGTTCGTCCTCCGCACCTACGCGGTCGCCGAGGCGGACCGGGTCTGCGTGCTCTTCAGCGGGGAGGAGGGGAAGGTCCGGGCGTGGGCGCGCGGCGCGCGGAAGCCCAGGTCACGGTACGGAGGCGCGCTCGACATCGGGAACGAGGTGGAGGCGGGCTGGTACGAGCGCGAGGGCAGGGAACTCGTGCACCTCGACCGGTGTGAACTCGTGACCTCCGCATTGCCGCTCGCCCGTGACCCCGTACGGGCCGCCGCGCTGGGCTACCTTTCCCGGCTCGTGGACACCTTCGCCCCGGACCGGGAAGCCGATCCGAGACTCTTCCGGCTGATTTGCGCCTGCCGGGACGCGCTTCTCGACGACCTCTCCGCGGACCTGGTCGTCGCCTACTTCGAAGCGTGGCTACTGCGACTTTCGGGGCTCTACCCGCGGCCCGGGCGCTGCGCCTGTGGAGCCGGCTTCGAGCAGGACGGGGCAGTGTTCTTCGCCGCGGGTCCGGTCTATGCCTGCGCCCGCTGCGCTCCCGGGCACGGAGAGCCGACCGACCGCCTCTCCGCCGGCGCGCTCGGTCTGCTGGATACCTTCTGGGCGGAACCTCCCTCGGCCGCGGCGCCGAACGCCGCGACCGTCCGTGAACTCTTTCGGTTCCACGGGCGTCTCACCGCGGGTTACGCCGAGCGCGCGCTGCCGGCCCGCCACGCGCTCGAGGGATTGCTCAAACCGGTGCTCCATCCCGTCGGAGCATCCGCGCGATGACCTTTCAGGACCTGATCGCGAGGCTGACCCGCTACTGGGCGGACCAGGGAGCCGTCGTCGCGCAGCCGTACGACATGGAGATGGGCGCCGGGACCATGCATCCGGAGACGTTCTTCCGGGTGCTTGGCGAAACGCCCTGGAAGGTGGTGTACGTCCAGCCCTCGCGCCGACCCGCCGATGGGCGTTACGGCGAGAACCCGAACCGCCTCTACAAGCACCACCAGCTCCAGCTCATCCTGAAGCCGTCGCCCCAGGACATTCAGGACCGCTACCTGGAGAGCCTCGCGGCGTGCGGGGTGGACGCTTCCCAACACGATCTCCGTTTCGAGGAGGACAACTGGGCCGCGCCCACCCTCGGGGCATGGGGCGTCGGGTGGCAGGTCGTGCTCGACGGACTCGAGATCAGCCAGTTCACCTACTTCCAGCAGGCCGGGGGCCTTGAACTCGCTCCGATCTCGGTGGAGATCACCTACGGGTTGGAGCGCCTTGCCATGTACCTGCAGGACGTGGAGGACGTATACGACCTCGAATGGACGCGCGGCGTGGACTACCGCACGGTGCGGCTCGCCGACGAGCGGCAATCCTCGCGTTACGCATTCGAGGCGGCGGACACCGCGGTCCTGAGCCGCAACTTCGACGAGGCGATCGCCGAAGGCGCCCGCTTGATCGAGGAAGGACTGGTGTTGCCCGGCTACGAGCAATGCCTCCGGGCTTCCCATCTCTTCAATCTGCTCGACTCGCGGGGGGCCGTCTCCGTCAGCGACCGTCCGCGCCGCATCCTCGCGGTGCGCGGCCTGGCGACGGCCGCCGCGCACCGCTACCTGGCCGACCAATGAGCGGACGGGAACTCCTGATCGAGATCGGGTGCGAGGAGATTCCCGCCGACTGGGTCGCAGGTCTCGCGAGGGGGTTCGAAACGGCCGTCGCCGAAGGTCTCGACCGGGAGCGGCTGACCGCGCAAGCGATGGGCTCGCACAGCACCGCGCGCCGGCTCGTGGTCCACGGCGCCGGGATTCCGGAATCCCAGCCGGATCAGGTTCAACAGGTCCTGGGTCCGCCCTGGCGGGTCGCCAGGGATGAAGGTGGCGGCTGGAGCCGGGCCGCCGCGGGTTTCGCCCGCCGTCAGGGAATCGAGGAACGGAACTTCGAAGAGCGCCTGCAGGCGGTCGAGACTCCGCGCGGCCAGTACCTGGGGATCCGCCAGGTCGTGCGCGGAGAGCCGGCGATCCGGATCCTGCCCGGCATTCTCGAGGACGCGCTGCGCGCGCTGCCGCTCCCGAAGGCCATGAACTGGGATGCGTCCATCGGGGAGAAGCCGTTCGCCTTCGCCCGTCCCATCCGCTGGATCGTGGCCCTGTTCGGGGATCAGGTCATCCCCTTCCGGATCGAGGTGACGGGCGGCGCGCCGGTGGTCGCCGGAAACCACAGCTACGGCCACCGGGCGCGGACCGCGGTGGAAGGGGAGAGCCCCGGCGCTCCGTTTCCCGTGGATTCGCTCGAGAGCCTCGTCGCGGGCCTGCGGCGCCGGTGCGTGTTGCTCGACGGCGAGGAGCGGAAGGATCACCTGCTCGCTGCGATCGGGCGTTGTGAGACCGAGGCCGGAGAGTCCGCCGAGGTCGGGAGCGCGGCCGACGTGCACAAGGACCTGGTGGAGGTTCCCGGAGCGGTTCTGGGCCGGTTTCCCGACGAGTTCCTTTCGCTGCCGAAGGAGATCCGGGACACCGTTCTGGTTCACCACCAGAAGTTCTTCCCGTTTCCCACGAGTCCGTCCTTCATCGCGGTCACCAACCTGCCGGACGATCCCGAGGGGCACGTCCGCCGCGGCGCCGAACGGGTTGTGGTGGCCCGGCTGCGGGATGCGCGGTTCTTCTGGGATGAGGACCGGAAGGTCTCGCTCGCCGAGACCCGGCCGCGCCTCGCCGGCGTGGTCTTCCATCAGCGGCTCGGGAGCTTTCGGGAAAAGGCCGGGCGGATGGAGGATCTGGCGGGCTGGATCGCCGATTCGACCGGAGCGGATGTCGCCGCGGCGTCGCAGGCCGCCGGGCTGGCGAAATGCGACCTGACGGGGAATCTGGTCGGGGAGTTCGCGTCGCTCCAGGGGTTGGTCGGGGGGCTGCTGCTTCGCGAAGAAGGGGCCCCGGAGGCGGTCTGGAAGGCGGTCTATGACCACTACCGGCCCGCGGGGCTCGACGGAGACCTGCCCCGTGACCCGGAGGGAGCGGCGGTGTCGCTGGCCGACCGGGCGGACACGCTCGCCGGGCTCTTCCTCGCCGGGGAGGAGCCGTCGGGCTCGGGCGATCCGTTCGCGCTGCGGCGGGCGGCGCTCTCCCTGATCCGGGTGTTGCGGGATGCTCCTGCGGAGTACCCGGGACCTCGAAGCGGCTGGCCCTCGCCGGAAACCCTGCTGTGCCGCGCCCTCGACGGCTATCGCCCCGACGATGAGACGCGGGCGGTCGTTTGCGGGAAGCTCGCGGCCTTCGTGAACGACCGCCTCCCGCACGCCTTCGTCGGCCCGTCAACGCCGAAGGGAGTGGTGAACGCCGTGCTCGCGATCAGAGACTGGTCCCATCCGGTCGCCGACACGCGGCAGCGGATCGTCGATCTCGCAAGGGCCGTGGGCAGCGGGGACTACGCCACGCTGGCCGCGGCGTCGCGGCGGGTCCGGCGCATCCTCGCGCCCGAGGTCCGGGAGGGAAGGGGAACGGGTCTCGATCCGGCCCTGCTGAAGGAGCCGGCGGAAGGGGGGCTCTACGCCATGCTCGAGCGGGTGGAGGCGGAGGTCCTTCGCTGCTTCGCGGAGACCCGGTACTTCCCGGCCTTTCAGGCGCTGGCCACCCTCTCGCCCGCCATCGCCGTTTTCTTCGATGACGTGCTGGTGATGGCCGAGGACCCCGCGGTGCGCGCCAACCGGCTGGCGCTGCTCGCCCGGCTGGATGCGCTGTTCAGCGAGGTCGGGGACCTGAGTCAGATCGAGGCGTCAGCGTCGTGAGGGTAGGTGGTGGTTGCGCCGTGCGCGGTGCGGAGCACCGCGGTGCCGGTCTGGAGACCGGCGTTCCAAGCCGTCGCGCCATGATGGCAGGTTCCTGACGACGACCTGATGGGGCGGATTCGTCGGCTGCCGAGTGCGGTGGCGAACCAGATCGCCGCCGGGGAGGTGGTGGAGCGGCCGGCGGCGGTGGTCCGCGAACTGGTCGAGAACTCGATCGACGCGGGGGCTACGGCGGTCTCGGTGCGCGTCAGGGACGGGGGGAGAACCGAGATTCGGGTGGGCGACGACGGGGTGGGGATGACGCCCGAGGACGCGCGCCTGGCGATCGAGCGACACGCCACCAGCAAGATCGAATCGGTGGACGACCTGACCTCCATCGGGTCGCTCGGCTTCCGCGGGGAGGCGCTGCCTTCGATTGCCTCGGTCTCCCGATTCCGGCTGCGGACCCGCGGCAGGGAGGGCGACTCCGGCTGGGAGATCGGGGTCGAGGGCGGTGCGACGGTCTCCGACCGCCCGGCCGGCACCCGTCCTGGAACCATCGTCGAGGTCCGCGACCTGTTCTTCAACACGCCGGCGCGGCGCAAGTTCCTGCGGTCGGAGAAGACGGAAACCTCGCACATCGTCCAGGTGGTCTCGAATCTCGCACTCTGCTGGCCCCAGATCCGCTTCGATCTGCAGAGTGGCGACCGGAAGGTGCTCGCCCTCGAGCCGACGGGGGACGCCGCGGAGCGCCTCCAGCAACTGGAACCGCGCTGGGCCCGGGACGCCGTTCCGATCGAGGCGCGGGCCGGGGCGTTCACCGTCCGGGCCTTCCTCTCGCCGCCGATGGCGCCTCGCGGCGCTTCTTCACGGCTGCTGCTGTTCCTGAATGGACGGCCCATCAAGGACCGGCGCCTGTTCCACGCGGTCACCGAGGCCTACCGCCGGCTCTCGAGCCTGAGCGGCACGCCGAAGGCCTACGTGTTCGTCGAGGCGCCGCCGGACGCCGTGGACGTGAACGTGCATCCGGCGAAGGCGGAGGTGCGGTTCGCGGACCCCGAAGCGGCCTGGGGCGCCGTCTTCCGCGGCGTTCGGGCGGGCCTCGAAGGATCCCCGAAGCGGGTCGACCTCGGAGTCGCCGGGGACGGGCGCGTCGGACAGCACCCGGCGGGAACGGGAAAGTCCGCGGGCGATGTCCGGGATATCGAGAGGGAGGCCGCCCCGGCCGGCAGGCGGACAGGACAGGCCGCGGGATGGGACGGGGCCAGGGTCGGCGAACTGCTCTACGGCGCGGACCGGGTGGAGGAGCCGGTGCGGGCCAGCTATCTCGACTTCGGGGCGACGCCCCCGAAGGTGCTCGGCCAGTTCCGGCGCACCTACATCCTGGCCGAGGAGCGCTCGGAGCTGCTGGTGATCGACCAGCACGCCGCCGAGGAACGGGTCATCTTCAACCGGTTGATGGACGCGTCGAGCGAGTCCCGGACCCAGGAACTGCTGCAGCCCGTGCCGCTCGACCTCTCCCCCGTGGAGCGGGCGGCGCTCGCGGAGGAGCACGAGCGCCTGGCCGCTGCCGGCTTCGACATCGAACCCTTCGGGGGGGACGCGTGGATCCTCCGCGGCGTGCCGGAAGCGCTGGGAGTGGGCCGCGGACTGGACGTCCTCATGCGCTCGCTCGCTTCCGAAGAGAGCGAATGCACGGCCGCCGCCGCCCATGACGCCCGCGCGCGGATCATGGCGCGGGTCGCCTGCCATGCCGCGGTGACCGCCGGGGTTACCCTCACGACCGGCCGAATGGACGAAGTGCTCGCCTCGCTCTGGGCAACGGCGAATCCCTCGACCTGCCCGCACGGCCGCCCCACGGTGCTGCGCCTCGACCTGCCCTTCATCGAGCGGCGTTTCGGACGGAGTTGACTTGACCGCCGCGCCGAAGCGCCGCCGGGAGCCGCTGCCCACCGCGGTGACGCTCGCCTGGATCCGTTACTTCGCCGGCCGGACGCTGATGATGGCGGGGATGCTCGTGGTGACCGGCGCCGCCGCGCTCTTTTTCGGCGCCGATGCCGAGCGACGGATGCTGGTGTTCACCGGGGCGGGAGCGGCGTTGTTCATTGCCGGATGGCTGCTCTCGAAGAAGCGGCCACCCGCGGCGCGCTGAACCCGGCGGGGCCGGCTTCAGACGCGGCCGTAGCGTTCAGGCTCGGTCACTCACGGTAGAGCGGTGTTCGCCCGCTGCGCGGGCGATGCCGGCCGGAGGCCGGCGCTCCGAAGCCGGCGCTCCCTAGCCCCCGATGCCGTCGGCGGTGAAGAAGCTGACCACGGACTCGAGTGCTTCCTTTTCCTCGTCGAGTTTGTGCTTCAGCACCCGGCGCACGGTCGCGATCCCGACCACTTCGTCGCCGTCCACGATGGGGAGGTGCCGGAAGTGATTGGTGACCATGATCTCGAGAGCCTGCTCGAGCGAGGTGTCCGGGGTGATGGTGACCGGCTCCGTGGTCATCGCGTCTCCGACGAGAGTGGTCTCGGGGTCCCGGTGCATTGCCACCACGCGGGTCATCAGGTCCCGCTCGGTGAAGATCCCGGCGAGCGAGCCGTCGGCGTTCATGACCGCGGCCGCTCCGGTCCGGTCCCTGACCATCGCCTTCACCGCTCCACAGATCGTTTCCTCCGGGGGAACGCAGGTGGCCGGCCGGTGGCTGATCTTGAGCAGCGGATCCATGACGTTGTCCTTCGTTGATCGTGGTTTGAGAACGGCTAGTTTCGCAAAAGGCGGGCGCGATGGCAATTTTCCGCTCGCACCGACCGGGAACGAGGACACAATTGACCAGTTCCCCGTCAGGGAACCGCGCCCCGGATGCGCCTCGCCATCGTCTGTTACCCGACCCACGGTGGGAGCGGTGCGGTCGCCTCCGACCTGGCGATCGGGATGGCGGACGCCGGACACGACGTCCACGTGGTGAGTTACGCCGTGCCCTTCCGCTTGCGCCGATTCCACCCGGGCGTGCGGATCCACGAGGTGGAGATCGCGTCCTACCCGCTGTTCCGCTATCCGCCCTACACGCTGGGGCTTGCGACCAAACTGGCCGAGGTGGCCGACGAGGACGGCGACTTCGACATCATCCACGCCCACTACGCCGTCCCCAACGCGGTGAGCGCCTTCCTGGCGCGCGAGATCATCGGCGGCGGCCGCACCCGGGTGGTCACCACCCTCCACGGCACCGACATCACCCTGGTCGGCGCGGACAAGTCCTTCCACCGGGTCATCCGCTTCGCACTGGAGCGCTCCGACGCCGTCACCGCGGTTTCGGACTATCTCGCCGACCGCACGCAGCGCGACTTCGCTCCCCACGTGCCGGTCGAGGTCATTCCCAACTTTGTGGATACCGAGTTGCCGGCCCCCGGTCCGGAGCGGTACGCCCGCGAGGCCTGGGCGCCGAACGGTGAACGGATTCTGATGCACATCTCGAACTTCCGGCCGGTGAAGCGCATCAGCGACGTGGTACGGGTCTTCGCCGAGGTCCGCCGTCAGCTCCCCGCGAAGCTGGTCCTGGTCGGGGAAGGCCCGGAGCGGCTCTTCGCGCAGCAGCTCGTGCGGGAACTCGAGCTGACTTCGGACGTCGTTTTCCTCGGCCAGCAGGACGACATCCGGGGACCCCTCGCCTGCGCGGACCTCCTGCTGCTGCCGAGTGAACAGGAGAGTTTCGGCCTGACGGCGCTGGAGGCGATGGTGAGCCGGGTACCGGTGATCGCGACCACGATCGGCGGCCTCCCGGAAGTGGTCGCCGATG
This sequence comes from Acidobacteriota bacterium, assembly GCA_022820545.1. GTDB lineage: Bacteria > Acidobacteriota > Vicinamibacteria > Marinacidobacterales > Marinacidobacteraceae > Marinacidobacterium. The sequence continues at coordinate 27,431 of JAJEFG010000098.1, forward strand.
GCGAAGCCGGGCGGCTGTTCCCGGTCGGTGAGGTGCGGGGGATGGCCGCGGAAGCGGTCCGGCTCCTGACCGATGAGCCGGCGCGCCGGGCGATGGGCGGCGCCGGGCGGGCGCGGGCCATCACCCACTTCGCGCGGGAGATCGTCCTGCCCCGGTACGAGGACCTCTACCGGCGGGTGGTGGCCGGCGTCCCCACCGGCAGGATCGGCCCGGCCGGTGACCCCGAGGTGAGCCCCGCGGGCCGCTCGTCGCGGTAGATCCCTTCGCGGTAGGCGAGGGATTTGGGGCGCTCGGCGAGGTACGCCTGGTTCCCGAGGCTCTGCACCCCCAGTCTTGCCGCCCAGGCGGCGAGCGAACGGACCGCGGCCGCCAGGGAAACCTCCCGCGCCAGGAACGCGGCGATCTCGCTTTGCAGGCGTTCCCGAGCTCCCGGGTCGAGCGGCTTCTTCAGGTGCCCGGCCAGGTGGAGGAGGACGTTGTGATGCGTCCCCACCGATGCCGGTTCGGCGAGCCCGGCAAGGAACTCCTCCCGGTAGCGGGGCAGCCCGTTCCGAGCGTCCCGGGTGGCGGCGAGAAAGCGGCCGAGCCGGCGGGCGGTTCCTTCCGAGTGCGCCATCAGCACCATCTTCCAGCGCGCGTGGAACTCGTAGAGCCTCGCGGCGTCGGCCGAGCCCGCAGCGAGTTCCCGGATCTCCGCGAGTGCGAAGACGCGGGTCAGCCAGTGGTCCCGATGCGCGGGGCTCTCGAGATCCGTTTCCGAGATCCGCGGCGCCTCGGGAAGCGCCGCCGCGAGGCGGCTCGCGAAGATCCCGGTCCCGTCCTCCGAGATCACGGCGCCGCTCTCGTGAAGCTTCACGTCGCCCATGCCGCAGCTCGGTGAACGGGACTTCAGCACGACCCCGCCGACGCGGGCCTCGTCGAACCGAGTGGCGGCCTGCCGCGCATAGTCGTCCATGAGCGGGGTCAGGTCTTCATCCCGGGAACCCAGCAGCCTGGCGGCGCCTCCGCTCCGCTCAAGCCGGATCTTCGGCCGCGGCACCCCCAGACCGATGCCGACCTCCGGACACTCGGAGACCAGTTCGAACGCGCCGCCGAGTGCGCCGGTCACATAGCTGCTCCGGCGGTGCCCGCCGTCGTAGCGCACCTCCTCGCCGAGGAGGCAGCCCGAAACCGCGATCCGGATCGGAGGCCGATGCTCCATCGTCACCCCGCGCAGAGTTCCCGGGCGGTCGCGAAGACCTCGTGGAACATGGGCCGGGTGAGCCGGCCGGTGAACGTGTTCTGCTGGCTGGGGTGGTAGCTGGCGAGCAGATGGGTTCCGGGCGCGATCCGGGTCAAGGCGCCGTGGCCGAAGCGGGGGAGCGGCGTCGGGACCGCGCGGCCGAGCGCCTTCCAGGTGCGGAGAAAGCTCCGGAAGGCAATCGAGCCGAGTGCGAGAACCACCCGGAGCCTGGCCGCCTCGCGGAGTTCCTCCTCGAGAAACGGTTGGCAGGCGGCGAGTTCCTCGACGGTCGGGCGGTTGCCGGGGGGAGCGCAGTGGATCGCGGCGGTGATTCGGGTGTCGAGCAGCCGGAGCCCGTCGCCGGGATCCGGCGAGTAGGGCGCCGACGAGAAACCGAACCGGTGGAGCGCCTCGTAGAGCCACTCCCCCGACCGGTCCCCGGTGAACATCCGGCCCGTCCGGTTCGCGCCGTGGGCCGCCGGGGCGAGACCCACGATGAGCAGGCGGAAGCCTTCGTCCCCAAATGACGGGACGGGCCGCGCCCAGTACTCGAAGCCGTGAAACCGCCGGGGCGGCTCGCGTGCGACCGCTTCCCGATGGGCCACGAGGCGCGGGCAGGCCCGGCAGGCGGAAACGCGCGAGTGGAAGTCGGAGGGGAGGGTCACGACCGCCCGGATTGTCGCAGGCGGCTTCAACGACGGCCGCATCCGTCAGAATGTGCGCCCGGAATCCCGCATGACCGCCCAGGAGCAGTTCCTCGAGCCCGACGATCCGGGACGCGCCCGGCTCGCCCTGAGCTGGACCCCGGGAACCGATGCCGCGGCGCCGGTGTGGGTGTTCCTCCACGGGCTGGGCTCCGACCGCAAGGGAGAGAAGGCACTCCGGTTCCGCGATCACCTCGCCGGACGCGGGCCCGGATTCCTGTCCCTCGACTTCACGGGGCACGGCGACTCGGGGGGTGATTGCCACGGTCTTTCGCTCACCCGGAATCTCGAGGACGTCGGGCGGGTCGTTTCCTTCCTTCGGGAAGAGGCGCCCGCGGCGCCGGTGGCTCTGGTGGGGTCCTCGATGGGCGGGATCACGGCGCTGTGGTACGCGGCGCTCCATCCCGGCGGTATCCACCGCGTCTTCGCGATCGCTCCCGCCTTCGGGATGGCCGCGCGCTTCGCGGCCAGCCTCTCCGCCGAGGCTCGCCGGGACTGGGCCAACCGGGGGTTCGTGCCGGTGCCCGTGGGGGACCGGGACCTCGAAATCGGCTGGGGCATCGTCGCGGACGAAGACGGCTACGGGATGGAGCGGCTGGCCGCGGATCTCGAGACTCCGTCCCTCCTGATCCACGGAAATGAGGACGCGGTGGTCCCGCCGGAACTCTCGCGGGACTTCGCCGGATCCTGCAGTGCCGCGGAACTCGTCGAGATCGAGGGCGGCGACCATCGTTTGAGCGGTGCGAAGGACCTCCTGTTCGAGATCATGTGGACCGCCGCCTCGGCAAGCTGATGTCCACTCTCTTCGTCGCGCTGAGCCTCTACGCGGCGGTCCTGGTGGTCGCCTTCGGCGCCGGGCTCGTCATCGAGCGCGCCGCGCGCGCCTTCTTCCGCAAGAAGGCGGAAAAGACCCAGACCGATTGGGACGACTGGCTGGCCACCGAGGGGTTCCACCTGGTGCCCTCCCTGTTGCTGGCAGTGGTCGCGACGCGGGTCCTGATGGCGATCCGGCCGCCATCGGAGGTAGTGGCGCCGCTCGTGACCACGGGCTTGCAGGTGGTGCTCGTGCTCGCCGCCATCCGGGTCGGGGTGGACATCGGGCTCGCCAGCCTCCGCATGCGGCAGCAGCGGCTCGGCCACCAGGGCGTCTCCATCCTCCGCAACACCCTGGTCGGGGTGGCGCTCACGGTCGGCATCCTGGTGGTGCTCGACCAGCTCGGGATCTCGGTGGCGCCCCTGCTCGCGACCCTGGGAGTCGGGGCGCTGGCCCTTGCGCTCGCGCTCCAGCCGACGCTTGGCAACATCTTCGCCGGAATCCAGCTCGTCGCCGCCGCGCAGTTCAAGGTGGGCGACTTCCTGCGGGTCAACGAAGCGGGCGTCGAGGGCTACGTGACCGACATCGGCTGGCGGACGACCACCCTCCGAACCCTGCTCGACAACCACGTGATCATCCCGAACTCGCAGCTCGCGGATTCGGTGCTGACCAACCTGCACACCCCCGACCCCCGGGTCCGGCTCAGCATCGGCGTCGGTGTCCACTACGACACCGACCTGGAAGAGGCGGATCGGATCGCGCGGGAGGTGATCCGCGAAGTCCAGGACGGCACCGAGGCCGGCGTCCCCGGTTTCGCGGGCCACATCCGCTGGAAGGAATTCGGGGACTCGGCGATCACGTTCGACGCGATCCTGCAGGCGAAGAAGCCGCTCGACCGGTTCGACCTCGCCAGCGCCTTCATCAAGCGGCTCCACCGCCGCTACGACGAGGCCGGGATCGAGATCCCGTACCCGATCCGGAACCTGTATCTGCGCACCGGGCTGGAAGTGACCGGCCCCGGAAACACACCGGAATCCGAAGGCGGATAGCGGGCTTTCGAACCAGCGCATTCTCAAGGGTCTTCACAAGGAGGAGTTTGCAGGTGACAGCAGCACAACCTGCGGGCGGCGGCGCTCCGGCGTCCTCGATCCGCTACCAGCCGGACGAACGACCGCCGGAGGCGCTCGCCTTCGGGCTCGGTCTCCAGATGGCGATCCTGCAGATCGCCGGCATCGTCCTCACGCCCGCCATCGTGATCCGCGCCGCGGGGCTGGGCGAGCCGTACCTCTCCTGGGCGGTCTTCGCCGCGCTCACGGTGTGCGGTCTTTCCACCATCCTGCAGGCGAATCGGGTCGGCCGGTTCGGGGCCGGGCATGTCCTGCTCATGGGAACCTCCGGCGCCTTCATCGCGATTTCGGTCGCCGCCCTCCGGGAGGGAGGGCCGGCGCTGCTCGCGGTTCTGGTCCTCGTTTCCTCCCTGTTCCAGTTCGGCCTCGCCTTCCGGCTCGCCTGGCTTCGCCGGGTGATCACCCCGACGGTCGCGGGGATCGTCATCATGCTGATCGCGGCCACGGTGATGCCCATCCTGTTCCCGCTGCTCGGCGACGTACCCGAGGGAGCCGGCCCGCTGGCGGCCCCGCTGAGCGCCGGAGCGGCCCTCGCGGTCTTCGCCGGACTCGCGCTCCGGGCAAGGGGATTCCTGCGGCTCTGGGCGCCGATCATCGGGGTGGCCGTCGGCTCCACGGTCGGCGCCCTCACCGGCATCTTCGACTTCGGGCCGGTCGTGAGCGCGGGCTGGATCGGCATCCCCACCGGATGGCCGGGACTGGACTTCTCCTTCGGAGCCTCCTTCTGGGCGCTCCTGCCCGCCTTCATCTTCGTGACCCTCATCGGGGCCATCGAGACGATCGGGGATTCCATCGCCATCCAGCGGGTTTCGTGGAGGAAACCGCAGGCGCCCGACTACCGGGTGGTGGCCGGCGCGGTCGCCGCCGACGGCGTCGGCAACCTGCTCTCGGGTGTCCTCGCCACGGTGCCCAACACGACCTATTCGAACAGCATCTCGATCACGGAGCTGACCGGCGTGGCCTCACGGCGGGTCGGGACCTGGATCGGAGCCAGTTTCCTCGGACTCGCGCTGTTGCCGAAGGTCGCCGCCCTGTTCCTCGCGATCCCCGGCCCGGTGGTCGGCGCCTTCGGGATCGGCCTCATCGGCATCCTGTTCAGCCTGGGAATGCACATGGTGGTGAAGGACGGGATGAACCTCCAGAAGGCGGTCATCGTCGGCCTCTCCTTCTGGGTGGGCAGCGGCTTCCAGGGCGCGGCGATCTTTCCCGAACTGCTCGAGGGCTTCTGGGGGATCCTGCTGGACAACGGCATGACCGCCGGCGGCCTGATGGCCATCCTGCTGATGGTGTTCCTGAACCTGACGGGAGCTCGGCCGAAGCGGCTCGACACCAGTCTCGACATGGCGGCGGGACCGAAGATCGAGGAGTTCCTGACCGCCGAGGCCTCCCGGTGCGGCTGGGACGGGAGCTCCACGAACCGGCTCGTTTCGGCGGGCGAGGAGGCGCTGCTGACGCTCCTGGACGCTGGGGAGACGGCAGAGGCCGCGGCCCGGCAACTCCGTCTCACCGCGCGGACCGGCCGGCGCTCCGCGGAGCTGGAGTTCGTGGCGGTGGCCGGCGATGTGAACATCGAAGACCGGATGACCATGCTCGGCGACCGGCCGGAGGTTCCCGATGAGAGCGAAATCTCGTTGCGCCTCCTCCGGCACTACGCCAGTTCGGTGCGCCACCAGAAGTACCCCGACGTGGACATCGTGACGGTCGAGGTGGAAGGGCGCGTCTGACCGGTCGAAGCACGGAGCGCCGAGATGATCGCCACCCGTCGCTTCGCGGCGCTCGCGCTCGCCCTCGCGGCCGCCGCCGCGGCCGGAGAGTCCTGGACGGTCGCGTCGGGCGAGGTCCGGGTGCGGTGCCGGCTCACCGTGGGGGGGAGCTTCGACGCCGTCACGCCGGAGATCTCCGGCAGCCTCCTGCTGGATGACGCTGGCGGCCCCCGGGTCTCCGGGCAGCTGCGGGTGAGACTCGACTCGCTGGATACCGGTATGGAACTCCGGAACGCCCATCTTCGGGAGACCTACCTGGAAGTCGACCGGGGCGAGGAGTTCCGGGAGGCCGTGCTGACCGCCGTGGAGCTCGGCGAGCCGTTTCCGCCCGGAGCGAGGGACCACGAAACGGGGTTCGCGGGGCTGCTGTCGCTCCACGGAATGGAGCGGTGGGTCGAGGGAGAAGCGCGGCTCGTGCGGCGCGACGGGCGGGTGCGGGTCGAGGCCGGTTTCCCGCTGAGTCTCGGGGAGTTCGCGATTCCACCTCCCCGTTATCTGGGGGTGGGCGTGCGCGACGAAATCCGGATCACGGTCACCTTCGATGCCGCGATCGCTCCCTCGCCTCCGGGAGCGACGCCGTGACCGGCGCGGGTGGACCTCGCGGGTACTTCGGCCTCGTTTTCGCCGTGTCGGTGGCGTGCTCGAGCGCTCTGCCGGCGGCCGCGGAACCCATGTTCCGGTCGAAGCAGTATCCGCGGTGCACCGCCTGTCACTACTCCGCTTCGGGGGGAGGACTGCTGACGCCATACGGCCGTTCGCTCTCGCGGGAGGAAATATCGACCTTCGGCCGCCGCGACCCGGCGGCGGAGGCGGGCGCCCGGGCCGAGGAGGAGTTCCTCTTCGGCGCCGTCGGCAGCGACGCCCCGTTGCAGCTCGGGCTGGACCTCCGGCCCTCGCAGTTGCGCATCGAGGCCGCCGGCCGCGAACTGCCCGACCGGAACCTCCTCATGAACCTGGATCTGCAGGCGGCCTGGCGGTTCGGGAACTGGACCGCCTACGGCACCGCGGGGCGGCGCCCCGGCGGCGGCTTCGTCTCGTATGAACACTGGATCGCCCGGCAGGTGTCGGACCGGGTCAGCGTCCGCGGAGGGCGTTTCCTCCCGGCTTACGGAGTGCGGTTCGCCGATCACACCGCCCTTTCCCGAAGGCAACTGGGGTTGGGCGAGGACGACCAGGTCTACGGGGTGGAGCTGGGACTCTCCTCCGACCTCGCGCTGCTCCAGGTCGCCGTGGGGCCGGGACGCGCCGAGTCGCTTCTGGACGACGACGGGAGAGCGGCCTCCACGCTGAGCGGCCGCCTGCAGCACGACTTCGGATCCCGCGCGGTGCTGGTGGGATCGGTCCTCCATCGCGGCGACTCGGACCGGGCTCCCCGCAGCACGGCGGCGGGCGTCTCGTTCGGGTACGCCCCGGCGGGGTGGTTCACGACCTGGACCCAGGCCGATGTCCGCAGCCAGGATCTGCCGGGCGCCAACCGCACCGTGATCCTCACCAACCAGACGTCGGTCGAGGCTTGGCGCGGGATCTGGTTTCGGGTCTCGCCCCAGTGGTACCGGGTGCCGGACAACCCGCGCGCCGAGATCCGCAGGATGGTCTACGGGCTGGATCTCTACCCCCGCACCCACTGGCACCTGAACCTGTCCTGGTACCGGGACCGGTTCGTGTCTTCCGACCGGCTCGACAGGCGGCTGCTCCTGCAGTTGCACCTCTACCTGTAGGGGCGGTCCGTAGTCCGGCGCCGGCGCTGTCGGGCGAGGACGCTTTGGTATGTTAGGGGCCATGGCCAGCGCGCGATGCCTCCACGTTCTCCTCCTGGCCGCCGGGGTCTTCGCCGGGTGCGGTTCGTCCGACAGTCCGGCTCCGGCGGCCCCGACGGCTCCTCCCCCCGCTCCGCCCGCGCCTCCGCCTGCACCACCACCCGCGGAAGAGGCGCTGATGCCGACGCTTTCGAGCATCCAGGCGCTGGTGTTCGAACCCCGCTGCGTCGAACACCACGGGGACCACGCCGTCGAGGCCGGGCTCGACCTCAGCGAGGGGATGTCGCACGCGAGTCTGGTGAACGTGCCCAGCAGCCAGGCGGGCATGGACCTGGTGGAACCGGGAGATGCGGAAAACAGCTACCTGGTCCACAAGATCGAAGGTCGCGAAGGCATCGTGGGCGCCCGGATGCCCCCGAGGGGGGATCCGCTCACCGCCGAGGAGATCCGGGCGATCCGGGACTGGATCACCGCCGGCGCCCTGAGCGAGTGAGTTCCGGGGGCGCCGGCCGCGCCGCCGCTCCCGTTGCCCGGCGCCCCCGGGGGACGGCGGGATCATCCACGTGCGCGATGCCGCGTGGGATGCCGTGCGTCTGTGCGGTGCGTTGCTCCTACGGCGCGGCGATCACGATGCCGGGGAGGTCGAAGCGCTCGAAGTCCGCGAGGTTGTAGGTCAGGATCTGATCGACGCGCTCCCTTTGGGCGCAGTGGGCGTGCAGCGCGTCGTACACCGCTCCGCTGCCCAGGCCGAGCGTGGCCACCTCGCGGAGGACTGCCCGGTAGTCATCTGCCAAGAGCGGCGACACCGCCAAGCGGCGCAGGACGCTCTCCTCGATGAGCCGGCGCGCCTGTTCGGGAGCAATCCGTGGCGCCACCGGCAGCGCCGTCAGCGTCGCGTAGCACTCGGCGACGGCATGGGTGGAACAGATTCCCGTGTGTTCGCCTTCCGTATAGCGGCGAAACGCCTGGAAGGCCGCTTCGTGGCTGCCGAGCTGATCCACGAGCGCGGCCACCAGGACCGAGGTGTCGAACAGGGTGTGCACTCAGCTACCGGCCGCGCGGGCTGTCCGCGATGCGTGGGCGGCGCGCTCGTCGCGAAGGAACTGTCCAACATCGAGTGCGACGCGCGCGGAACCGTGATGCACCAGGATGCCGTGTTTGCGGACCAGCGCCGGCTGGACGCCGGCCTTCCGCAAGCGAATGCCCTCGCCGGCAGCTTCGATCTCGAGTTCGCACCCCGGCGCGAGGTGGAACTGGTCGCGAAGCGGTTTGGGAACGACCAGCCGGCCCGCCGCATCGATGGTAACGATCATGGCATGATGGTATCTGGAATGCCATCCACGGGCAACGGTGGGTGCCCAGCCGGCTTTGCTCCTCGTCGGACTCCCGCCGGGATCCGCCGCCACCGCCAACGAGAGCGAGTCGATTCCGGACAACACACTGCTGGACGAAGGCATCAGGAGGCTTCCCGAGCCTCCGCGGAAGCACAGGCCGTCCGGCATCGGTTTCCGTCCGTCCGCGACATGGTTCGTTGCCTGGGGAGCGGAGCTGGCGTGGTGTACGCTCGGCGGCTGGCCGCGTGGCGGCCCGCACCAAAGTTGTAGCGAGGGAGGCGAGACCCATGTTTCTTGCGCTTGCACCGTCCCGGAACCGGCGTTCGCGGTTCCCGTTCCTGCTGACCGCGGTCCTGCTGCTGGTGGCGGCGCCGGCCGCCTCCCAGACCGCCGAGCAGGTCGAGTCCGTCCTGAACCGGATCGAGTGGCGGAACATCGGTCCGGCGATCATGGGAGGCCGGATCGACGACATCGCCGTCGTCGAGACCGACCCCAAGGTGTTCTGGGTGGGCACCGCCTCCGCGGGGGTCTGGAAGACCGTGAACCACGGGATCACCTGGATTCCGCAGTTCCAGAGCGAGGAGGTGTCCTCGATCGGCTCCATCGCCGTGGCGCCCTCCGACCCGTCGGTGGTGTGGGTGGGCACCGGGGAGCCGGCGAACCGGCAGAGCAGTTCGTGGGGCAACGGGGTTTACGTCTCCCTGGACGGGGGGACCACCTGGACCCACAAGGGGCTTGAGGACACACACCACATCGGCCGGGTGCTGGTGCATCCGACCGATCCGGGCACGGTGTACGTGGCCGCGCTCGGCCATCTCTGGGGCCCGAACGAGGAGCGCGGCGTCTACCGGACCCGCGACGGCGGCGAGACCTGGGACCGGGTGCTCCACGGCGACGAGAACACGGGGGCCGTGGAACTCGCGATGGATCCCGAGAGTCCGGACACCCTCTACGCGGCGCTCTACCAGCGGCGGCGGCGCGCCTACGGGTTCGCGGGCGGCGGACCGGGCAGCGGCATCCACCGTACTACGGACGGCGGGGACAACTGGACGAAGCTGGGCGGCGGCCTCCCCGAGGGAGACACCGGACGGATCGGGCTCAACGTGTACCGGCGCGACCCGCGGATCGTCTACGCGATCGTCGAGAACAGGGAGGGCGGGGTCTTCCGGTCCGAGGACAAGGGACTGACCTGGGAGCGGATGAGCGACACCAACCCGCGGCCCATGTACTACAGCCAGATCCGCATCGACCCCAACAACGACCAGCGGATCTGGGTCCTCGGCACTCAGATGTACTACTCCCAGGATGGCGGCCGGACCTTCGTCACCGACTGGGTGCAGCGCATCCACGTGGACCATCACGCCCTCTGGATCGATCCCGCCGACTCGAACCACATGGTGCTCGGGAACGACGGGGGGATCCACATCTCCTGGGACCGGGGCCGGAGCTGGGACTTCGTGAACACCATCGCGCTGGGCCAGTTCTACGAGATCGGCCACGACATGGGCACGCCCTACATGGTCTATGGCGGGCTCCAGGACAACGGGAGCTGGGGCGCGCCGTCGCGCACCTTCTTCCGGCAGGGAATCAGCAACGAGGACTGGTTCCGGATCGGGGGCGGGGACGGCTTCTACACCGAGCCGATCCCGGGCGACCCGGACACCGTGTACATCGAGTCCCAAAACGGCAACCTGCGGCGACTGAACCGCCGGACCTCCGAGACCAAGCTGATCCGGCCGCAGCCGGAGAACGGCGGCGAGCGCTACCGCTTCGACTGGAACAGTCCCATCGTGATCTCGCCGCACGACCCGGACACCGTGTACTACGGCGGAAACCGGCTCTTCATCTCGTCCGACCGGGGCGACGCCTGGACCCGGACCGATGACCTGACGAAGCGCCTCGATCGGGACGAGCTGCCCATCATGGATGTTCCGGTGACCGAGGACACGCTGTCGCGCCACGACGGGATCTCGAGTTTCGGCCAGATCGTGACCATCGCCGTCTCCTCGCTCGCAGAGAGGCTCATCTACGTCGGGGCCGACGACGGGAACCTGCAGCGGAGCCGGGACGGGGGCGAGACCTGGGACAACCTGACCGGGAACCTGCCCGGAGTCCCCGACCAGACGTACGTGACCCGGCTGATCGCCTCGGCGCATGCGGCGTCCCGGGTCTACGTCACGCTGGACGGGCACCGGAACGACGACTACTCCACCTACGTTTTCCGAAGCGACGACTACGGGGATACCTTCGAGTCCCTGGCGGGGACATTGCCGCCGGAAGCTGCGCTCAACGTGATCCGCGAGCACCACGAGAACGAGAACTTCCTGGTGACCGGCGGCGAGTTCGGGGTGTACGTGACGCTCGACCGCGGGGCGAACTGGCACCGGATCCGGGGCCAGATCCCCACCGTGCCGGTGGACGACCTGGCGATCCACCCTCGGGAGAACGACCTGATCCTGGGCACCCACGGCCGCAGCGTCTGGATCGCCGACGACATCGCGCCCCTCACCACTCTCGACGCTTCCGTGTTCGAGAAGGACCTCCACCTCTTCCCGGTGCGGGACGCCGTCGCCTGGCGCATCTACACCCACAAGGGGAACACCGGCCACAAGTTCTTCATCGCGGAGAACCCCCCCGAGGGCGCCCTGCTCCACGTCTACGCGAGCGCCGCCGGAGAGGCCGAGATCACGGTCACCGCCGCGGGTGGCGACGCGGTCCGCACCCTGAAGGCGGAGCTCGAGCCGGGGCTCAACCGGGTGAACTGGGATCTCCGCTACGACTCCCCGGTCCCGGACGGCGGCCAGGGCTTCGGCGGACCGCCGCCGGGTCCGCGGGTGCTCCCCGGCGCCTACTCGGTGCGGGTGGCGAGCGGCGACGCCTCGGCGGAGGGATCCGTGGCGGTGTCGGAGGACCCCCGCATCCAGATTCCCGAGGCCGACCGGCGCGCCAACCACGATGCCCTGGTACGGCTCACCGGGATGATCGCGGGGATGACGAAGGCCCACGAGGCGGCGGATGCCACTGCGAAGGAGGCGGCGGAGCTCGTCGAGGCGTTCGAGGACGAGCCGGACAGCGACCTGAAGACCCAGGTCACCGATTTCTCCGAGGCGGCGGCGGAAGCGGCGCAGAACCTCTCCCGGAACGAGGGACGCCCCGGATTCCGCGCCTGGCCGCGGCCGCTGTTCGCCCGGATCGGGGCCGAGGCCCGGAACCTCGATGCCTACACCGAGGCCCCGAACGCCGAGGTCCTCGCCCGGATCGACGCGCTGAGCGCGGAGTACGAAGAGCGGATTGCGGCCTGGGACGCCGTGCGGGGCCGGATCGACGCCCTGAATGAAGCGCTCCAGAGCGGCGGCCCGCCGCGCCTTACGCCGCGGCCGCAGGTTGTGGATTAATTGACCACCGAGTTCGCCTTCCCCGATCAGGAGGAAATCGCCCGATGTCCCGTCTGCTTGACAAGAACCTGAGCCGCGCCGAATTCCTGAAGCTCTCGGGGGCCGCCGCGGCCGCCGGGCTCACGACCGCCTGCGGCGCGGGTGGAGGCTCGGCGACCCCGCAGATGATCGTCCACAACGCCCGGGTGTACACGTCGGAGTACAGCGAGGGCGGCGAGACCATGGACCAGGCCCAGGCGCTCGCCGTCAACCACGGCAAGTTCGTCGCGGTGGGTTCGAACGAGGACGTGCTGAACCTCGCCGGACCGGCGACCGAGGTGGTCGATGCCGGCGGGATGACCGTGGTGCCAGGGTTCATCGACGCCCACTGCCACCCGGGCGGGATGCGGGACCTCTTCGAGGTGAACCTCGACGTCCGCACCATCGAGGACATCAAGATGGCGATCCGCGCCGCCGCCGCGGACACCCAGCCCGGCTACTGGGTTGACGGGTTCAAGTACGACGACACCAAGGTCACCGACGAGAACGGCCAGTACCGCCGGATTACCAGACACGATCTCGACGAGGCGACGACGGACGTTCCGGTCCGCGTCTCGCACCGGGGCGGCCACATCTACTGGTACAACTCGAAGGCCTTCGAGATGGCCGGCATCACGAAGGACGTGGCGGATCCTCCGGGAGGCCGGTTCGAGAAGGACGCGGACGGGGAACTGACCGGGCTCGTCGAGGAGAAGGCCGACGAGGTCTTCGACGGGATCGGACAGCGGCGGGTGTACGGCCGCGCGGAGTTCCAGCAGGGCGTCGCCCACATGTCGATGCTGATGACTGCCGCCGGAATCACCAGCGTGCACCAGACCGGCGGCGACTCCGACGGCCTCCTCGCTCTCGAGGACGCCTATGCCGCCGGCGATCTCCGCTACCGGATGTACTACTTCGCGTCCGCGGACTCCGACCTCCACCGCGGGATGAAGGACGCCAAGATCCACCGCGGCTTCGGCAACGAGTGGCTCCGGATCGGGGCGATCAAGTACGGCGCCGACGGCTCGGCCTCCGGCCGCACCATGTACATGAGCACTCCCTACGAGGGCACCGACGACCACGGCATCCTCACCATGACCCCCGAGGAGATCATGGAGGCGGTCGAGGACTCCCATGCGCACGACTTCCACATCGGGATCCACGCGAACGGGGACCTGACCATCGGTTACGTGCTGGACGCCTACGAGAAGGTCCTTGCGGAAGCGCCGCGGGATGCGCGGCACCGGCTCGAGCACTGCTCGCTGGTGAACCCCGAGCTGCTCCAGCGGATCCACGACTCCGGCTCGATTCCCACCCCGTTCTGGACCTACGTCCACTACCACGGGAACAAGTGGGTGGAGTACGGCGAGGAGAAGATGAAGTGGATGTTCGCCCACAAGTCCTTCCTCGACTACGACATCAAGGTCGCCGGCGCCTCCGACTACGTGCCGGGACCCTACGAGCCGATGATGGCGCTCCAGGCCATGGTGACCCGCAAGGACACCCAGGGCCGGGTGTGGGGCGACAACCAGAAGGTCTCCGTGGACCAGGCGCTCCGGATCGGGACGATCAACGGCGCCTGGGCCTCCTTCGAGGAGGACATCAAGGGCAGCATCAAGAGCGGCAAGCTCGCCGACTTCGTGATGCTGGAGCAGGATCCCCACGACGTCGCCGCGGACGACCCGGACCAGCTCAAGCACATCGCCATCCACCGCACCGTCGTCGGCGGCAAGACCATGTTCCAGGCCTAGCGGCCCGCGACCGCCGGTCGTCAGACCGCCACGCGCGGCGGCTTGGAACGCCGGTCTCCAGACCGGCACCGCGGTGCTCCGCACCGCGCACGTCCCAGCGTCACCCGGAAAAGGGCGCCGCCTATGTGCGCGCGGACCCCAACCGCGCAGGCGACGCGTGGGCTTGGAACGCCGGCTTCAGCCGGCACAGCCCGCCGGAGGCGGGCGACGGGCCGGACCCCGGCCGGAATGCCGCAACCGCGTCGGTGCGGCGGCGCCTCTACCCCTTCGCGCGCAGCTTCGCCGCGATGAACGCCGGATGCTCCACGTGCAGCAAGGTCGCCACCTTCCGGATGACCTGTTCTTCCTCACCCGCGAGCCAGCCGTCCGCGAACGCCACCCGGAAGAGCAGTTCGATAATCGTCGCCTTGTGCTCCCGGGAGAGACTCCGGTCCACGAGCCGGGTGAACTCGTAGAGCGAGACCGCCTCGGACGACCGCTGGCCGGCAATTGCGACGATTTCCGCGGTTTCGTCGGCGCTCAGCGCAAACGCCGACTCGATGCTCCGGACGATCTCCCGGCTCTCCCGCTCGTCCACGTCGTGATCGGCCGCCGATACTTCAAGGAGGAGCACGGCGGTCGCGATCTGGACGTCCCGCGGTGAGGGAGGCGGGGGAGGGGAGTGTTCCGGGCGCCGCCGGCCACCGCTCACCAGGTCACTGATCCAGCCCATCTCAGACCTCCGTGGCCCGGTCTGCCGGTGCCGCGACGACGGGAACGTTCTCGCTGCGAGCGGCGCGGAGCAGGGCCTGGTCCAGTGTCGCAAGCGGTGCTCCACGGCGCCTTGCCAGTTCGAGATAGAGGGCGTCGTAGAAGGAAAGGTTCCGCCGCTCGGCGAACGAAAGTGCGGAGTCGAGATCCGGATCCCGGTCGGTGATGGTCCTGATCTCGGCGAGAGCCCGAAGCCGGGCGCGGATCTCCGTCTTTTCGAGGCGCCCGCGTCGTGCGGCCACCAGTAGCGCATTCCGCACCTCGAAGTGCCAGAGCACGGGGACCGTGGCCGGCCCGGTTTCGAGATGCGCCATCGTGGCGCGGACTATGGGTCCCGTCTCGGCCAGGAGCCGGGCTACCGCAACCGACGCGTCGAGAACGATCAAACCCTAAAAGCGCCGTCCCTCGTCACGAGCAGCGAGAATCTCCTCCACGGTAATTCCACTGGGCTTCCAGTCCGCAGCCGCGGCGCGGAATCGCGCCACGCCCTCGCGACACGCCTGCTCCTGTGCGTCCTCGGCGGGAACCAGATAGGCCACCACCCGTCCGTTGCGGCTGATCGCAATCCGCTCTCCGTTCTCCGCCGTACGCAGAAACTCGGCGAAACGGGCCTTGGCCTCGGTTGACTGGATTCGACGCATGAAAGAATCTGACCCGTCATTCTAACCGGTTTGTCCTTGACCAGGACGACGGAACCGATCTACGCCGCCGCCGCTCGCCGCGAGCGCCACACCCAGAGTCCGAAGGCGCCCAGGCCGAAGAACATGACGAGGAGACCCACAACTCCCCCGATGTAGGGAACTTCCACGGCCAGCACCAGGATCCCGAGCCCGAGCGCGATCCGTCCGATGCGCTGGACGTTCGTGGTGGCAAGGCCGAGGAGCGCCTGGCCGATGACCATGGCGGCGACGACCCGGGAGGCGTAGAGCAGGAACACGTAGAGCATGCCGACGGCGAAGGCGAGCGGCAGGCCGATGAAGGTGATCGCGAGCAGGATCGCCGCGAAGGGGAGTCCCACGAACAAAAGGAGTCCGAGCAGCAGCGGGGCGATGGGTCTGCCACCGATGGCGGCCATCGCTCCGAGGGGGCCGGACGCGAGCAGTACGAGCACCATCCCGAGGGCCAGTCCCATGCCCCAGCGGGTGGCAATGCTCATGACCTCGTCCCACACGCTGGTCTCCTCGGGCTCCGGCTCGGACCACTCCACCTCCGGCGCACCGGGCTCGCGCTCGGGCTCCGAGGGGCCGGTGTAGTGGGCGTCTCCGCCGATCGACGCTCCCGAACCGAGGTGCAGTTCGTCCCCGGTGAACTCGAGATCGCCCTCGATCGGCGCGGTCACCTCCAGCCTGCTTCCCCCGGCAAGCACCGAGCCTCCGACCGGTCCCGCCACCGTAAGGCGATCGCCCGCCATCATGACGCCGCCTCCTACGGTCGCTCCGGTGAGGATCGAGACCCGTTCTCCTCCAGCGGCCAGCCCTCGGCCGACTTCCCCCGCGATCCGGACAGTCTGGGCGGCGCCCCGAACACTGAGGCCGACGCTGCCGTCCACGATCAACTCGTTTCCGAATCCGAAGACGTCGCCATCCACCCGGCCGCTGATGATCAGGGCGCGACCGGCGAAGTACAGATCCCCGCGCACCGTGCCGGCGACCGTGGCTTCGTCGCAGAGAAGCAGCAGGTCGTCGTCCACCACCTGTTCCGGGGCGATGCGGCACCGCGCGGACTCCCCGGCGATCACCTCAAGCGCCTCGGCGGGTGCGCTAATGACTCCGAACCCAGGCAACGACGCTGCCAACAAGAGCGGCATGACGCCGGCGCGCGGCCGGCGAATGGCGTTGGAAGCCAGGGCGATACCGATGAGGGTCATGATGACGATGCCTCCGTAGGCAATCTGCAGTCCGATCTGCTGGATATCCAGCAGGGAGAGAAGGCGGAACCCGAGGTCCGAGAGGACGGGAAGGGCGTCCGGCATGGGCGTTTCCGCCGCCGCTTCGCCGACCCCTGTGAGGAAGCGCCGCACCGCAACGAGGCCCAGCGAGAGCACGAGTCCGGCGGCCACCACCCAGCCGAGTTCACGCGACATTTCGCGCTCACGCACGACCTCGGGCGCCGCGGCCGCCCGCAGGACGTCGCTCTCGCGGCGAAGCCCCTCGTAGAGCCGGTGGCAGGAGAAGCAGCGGGTCAGGTGCGACCGCGCCGCCGCCGCGTCGGCCCGGGGCAGCTCCTCGTCGATCAGGGCGAGGAGTTCCAGTTCCGGGAGGTGCTGCACGTCGGTCATCAGTCGATTCCCTCGCTGGCGAGCCGGTCCCGCATCCGGCGCCGTCCCCGGAGCAGCAGCACCCCCACGTTCGTGCGCGTGACGCCCAGCGTGTCGGCGATCTCCTGGTAGCTGAGCCCGGCGCCGTAGCGCAGGGTCAGGGCAAAGCGCTGCCGGAGCGGGAGCCCGGAGAGCGCCTCGCGGACCCGCTCCCGCCGCTCCTCGGTGATCAGCCGCTCGAGCGGGCTCGGGGAATCGGCGGGCAGTTGCGCCGCGCCTTCGTCGTCGAGCGGTTCGGAACGGCGGTTCTTCCGCGCCTCGTCCCAGCAGCGGTTGGCGGCGATCCGGAACAGCCACGGCCCGAAGGGGCGCGACGCGTCGAAGGAATCCAGCCGGAAGCGGGTCTTCATCAGGATCTCCGCGGCGAGATCCTCGCCGGAGTCACCGGGGAGCGTCCGGCGGCAGAAGGCGAGCACCTGGGGGTGGAAATGCCGATAGAGCGCCGCCCAGGCGTCCTGGGCGGCCTGGCTGGCGTCACCGCTGTCCGCGCCCTGTCTGTCGGCCTCCTGGCAGGTGCGGACGAGATCCGTGATTTCCTGGTCGTGGAGCATCCCTCCGGTTCCTATACGTCCCGGCACGGCGGAAGTTACAGCGCACGGCGGCGTCCCTCCTCGCTTGTGCGATGCTCCCGCGCTCGCAGGAGGTTCCGTGCGTGCGCAGGCTGTTGCGGCGTTTCGCGGGCCGGTTCGTGCTGACGCTGTCCCTGGTCCTGCTCGAGGCGGCCGGTTGGACCTTGTTCCCGCTCGTGATCGGACGCGCCATCGACAGCGTCCTGGCGGACTCGGTACGGGGCCTCTACGAGTTCGCCGCTCTCGGGACCGGCGTCATGGGCCTCGGGATCGCCCGGCGCTTCGTGGACAGCCGGGCCTACGCGCGCGTCTTCCGGCGGCTCGGCGAGGAACTCGTCGTCCGGGAACCGGCGGGCGGCACCTCCACGAAGACGGCGCGTCTCGGGATGCTCCAGGAGTTGGTCGAGTTCTTCGAGACCCAGGTGCCGGGCCTCATCACCGGCATCATCGGTCTCGGTGGCACGCTCCTCATCCTGTCCGCGCTGAACCGGCCGGTCTTCTTCGGGTGCCTCGCGGTCACCGCCGTCAGCGCGGCGATCTACGCCCTGACCGGGAAGCTGACCACCCGCTACAACCAGGGACTCAACGACGAGCGCGAACGGCAGGTGGACGCCGTCGAGAGCGGCGATCCCGCCCGGGTCGGCGGACATCTCCGGGCGCTCATGCGCTGGAACATCAAGCTCTCGGACCTGGAGGCGGTCAACTTCGGGGTGGTGTGGCTCTTCCTGATGGGCCTGCTGGTCTTCTCGATCGGATCGGCGGCGGAGCAGACCGTCGAGTACGGCACGGTCTTCGCCGTCGTGATGTACGTCTTCCAGTTCACCGAGTCCGTGATCGTGCTGCCGCTCTACTACCAGCAGTGGCTGCGGCTGAGGGAGATCTCGGGCCGGCTGGGCGCGATCTCTGCAGTGGCTTGAGATCGTCGGGCCGGTCGGGATGAGCGCCCGGCGACGTGCCGTTGGCGCCGAAACGGAAGTACAAGCCTCCCGGGCCATCTCTCCTCCTCTCCCTCAACCCGGGGGGGGTGGCCCAGTTTTAGTTGTCGCCAAGCGGCCCAGTTTTAGATGTCGCTTGACACTTCCCGGGTGGGGTTGGGACGTGCGCGGTGCGGAGCACCGCGGTGCCGGTCTGGAGACCGGCGTTCCAAGCCGTACGTGTTGCCTGCGCCCTTGAGCTTCGTGCCGAGGTGGGAACCACGGTTTCCGGGTGGGGTTGGGACGTGCGCGGTGCGGAGCGCTGCGCGTGCCGGCTGAGACCGGCGTTCCAAGCCGTACGTGTTGCCTGCGCCCTTGAGCTTCGTGCCGAGGTGGGAACCACGGTTTCCGGCTGGGGTTGCGACGCGCGCGGTGCGGAGCACCGCGGTGCCGGTCTGGAGACCGGCGTTCCAAGCCGTACGTGTTGCCTGCGCTCTTGAGGTTCGTGCCGAGGTGGGAAC
>JAJEFG010000082.1 GCA_022820545.1 Acidobacteriota bacterium
CTCCCCGAATGCGGGTAGCTGACGCCCACCGACCCCCCGAATGCGTATATCTGAAGCCCTACGACTCCCCGTATGCGGATAGCTCGCGCTCAGCGGCTCCCCGAATGCGGATAGCTCGCGCTCACCGGCTCCCCGAATGCGGATAGCTGACGCCCACCGACCCCCTGAATGCGGATAGCTGACGCCCACCGGCTCCCCGAATGCGGATAGCTGACGCCCACCGGCCCCCCGAATGCGGATAGCTGACGCCCACCGACCCCCTGAATGCGTATAGCTGACGCCCACCGGCTCCCCGAATGCGGATAGCTGACGCCCGCCGGCTCCCCGAATGCGGATAGCTGACGCCCGCCGGCTCCCTGAATGCGGATAGCTGACGCCCGCCGGCTCCCCGAATGCGGATAGCTGACGCTCACCGGCTCTTCTATCAAGAGACACCCACTCTTACGCAGTTGGGAGACATCCACTCTTACGCACCCCGGGTTGTGTGGCGGGCAGTCGATTCGGGTCGGTGAGGGGCGAGGCGGAGGGAGCGGAGCGACCGGAGTTCCCAGCCGCCGACCCCGGATATCGACCGGGGCTTCCGTCACCGACCACCGATATTGACCGGAACCAGGTTTCCAGGCGAGTTGCTCAACTCTCGTCGGCCAATAGCGCGTTCAACCCGGACTCGCCCAGTCCGCTGGCGGCTGCTTCCTTGCCCAGAGCGTCCATCGTTCGCGTCAGCCCCTCCCAGACGCCGCCGCGAAGACGCTCATACTGTGCGACCGACATCAGGACGCTGGCGGGCCTGCCCCTCCTGGTGACGAGCACGGGCGCGCTCTGACAGGCGTCAAGCAAACGCCCGAACCGGTTCCTGGCCTCTCGAGCGGCGATTCTTCTCACCAGGCCACTGTAGCCATTCCCGCCGGCGTCCCTCCCATGCCATCCGGCATCGTGTTAGCCTCGGTTCCCGTGGAACGGGAAGCGGGTGGCGCGGCCACGGAGACTCCGGTCGTCGCGGACCAGGACTCAGCGCCGCCGGCGGGCAGGGACCGCGACCGTGACTTCATCCGCCGGTTCTTCGAGACCGGGGAGTACCCCTACCAGCGGAAGCTCACCCGCAAACCGTATGAGCGCCAGAAAGCCGCGCTGCAGGTCGAGCTGCTCAAGGTGCAGGACTGGGTGAAGGCGACGAACCAGAAGATCGTCCTCCTCTTCGAGGGCCGGGACGCCGCCGGCAAGGGCGGGACGATCAAGCGGTTCACCGAGCATCTCAACCCGCGCGGCGCCCGGGTGGTGGCGCTCCAGAAGCCGACCGAAGGCGAGCAATCGCAGTGGTTCTTCCAGCGCTACATCTACCACCTGCCGCGGGGCGGCGAAATCGTGCTGTTCGACCGCTCCTGGTACAACCGCGCCGGCGTCGAGCGGGTCATGGGGTTCTGCAGCGGAAGGGACTACCTCGAGTTCATGCGGCAGACGCCCGAGGTGGAGCGGATGCTCGTGCGCAGCGGGATCCGGCTCTTCAAGTACTGGTTCTCGGTCACCCGCGAGGAACAGCGCCGCCGTTTCGAGTCCCGCGAGCAGGACGCGCTGAAGCAGTGGAAGCTGTCGCCGATCGACCGCCAGTCGCTCAACAAGTGGGACGCCTATACCGCGGCCAAGGAGGCGATGTTCTTCTACACCGACACCGCCGACGCCCCCTGGACGATCGTCAAGTCCGACTGCAAGAAGCGCGCGCGGCTGAACTGCATGCGGCACTTCCTGGCCGCGCTGCCCTACACGAACAAGAGCGAGCGCGTCGTGGGGCGTCCGGATCCGCTCATCGTCGCCAGCGCCGACCTGAGCGGCGTGAGCGAAGCGGTGCCGGGGGCCTGATCCGAGCCGGGGCGGCTTCAGTCCCCCCGCTCGCCCTCCGCACCGTCGGGTAGTCACGAACCCTCACCCCGCATCTGCACCGAGGTCGCCGAGTAGCGCGTCGCCGCGTCACGGAAGACGGCGCACGGCTGCCAGCCGCCGTGGCCGGCCTCGGTGACCGCGCGGTGTACGGAGTCTCGACCGACCGGAGGACGGCGCGCTCATTTCTGTCAAGCTGGCGCCGCGTCCGCATGTTCGCAGTGACTGGTTCCAGGCGCACGGCGTGAACGCGAGCTGCGCTCACGCTCGTTCCATGTCGTCGCGGCACCCGATTGCGGGCGGCACAGCGATTGATTATTGTTGTATATCCTTGATCGAACCGTGGATATTCAACAAATAAGTCGATCCGATCTTCACCGGGCGGCCCTCCAGGGACTCGAGGAAGCCCCTGTCGTTGCCTTGCTTGGCGCCCGGCAGGTGGGGAAGACGACGCTGGCTCGCCGCATCGTCGCCGACTGGAAGGGGCCCTCCACGCTTCTCGATCTGGAGCGGCCCGACGTTCGGGAAGCGCTCTCCCGCACTCCGGACCGCGTGCTCCGTGACCGGGAGGGGCTCGTGGTTCTCGATGAGGTCCAGCGGTTACCGGGCCTGTTCGAAACGCTGCGCCCGATTTGCGACGACCCGGATCGAAAGGCGGTGTTCCTGCTGCTCGGCAGCGCGTCGTGGGACATGGTCCGCGGGATTTCCGAGACCCTGGCCGGGCGCATCCAGTTCATCGATGTCCCCGGCTTCTCGCTCGCCGAGGTCGGAGCGCAGCATCAGGACCGTCTGTGGATGCGCGGCGGATTCCCGCGCGCCTGGCTCGCAGCGTCCGACCCGGCCTGGACGCGCTGGATGCAGTCGTTCACCCGGACCTTCCTCGAGCGGGACATTCCGGGTCTGGGCTCGAAGGTCGCCCCGGAGACCCTCGGCAGGTTCTGGCGCATGCTCGCCCACTGGCACGGCCAGCTCTGGAACGCCGCCGAACTGGCGCGCTCCATGGACGTGAGCCCCGGCGCGGTGAACCACTACCGCGACCTGCTCGCCGGCTCGTTCATGATCCGGGTGCTGCCGCCCTGGTTCGAAAACCTCGGCAAACGGCTCGTCAAATCGCCGCGGGTGTTCCTGCGCGACACCGGCGTCCTGCACTTCCTGCTGGGGATCGAGGAGCCGGAGCAATTGCCGCTCCATCCACGGTACGGGGCAAGCTGGGAGGGATTCGCGCTGGAACAGACACTCATCGCCCACGGGGGGCACGAGGCCTGTTTCTACCGGACCCAGCGCGGCGCCGAACTGGATCTTCTGCTATTCCGCGGCGGGAAGCGGTACGGCTTCGAGTTCAAGTGCACGGACGCGCCGAAGACCACCAAATCCATGCACGTCGTGGCGGACGATCTGGGCATCGAACACCTCTGGGTGGTGTACCCGGGGGAGCTGGAGTACCCGCTGACCGAGGGGATCACCGCTGTTCCCCTCGGAAAGGTACGAGGCTTGTCACTACCGGGATCGGGCCGAACGGTCGGCGGAGTCACATCGAGAACGCGCACCTGAATCGTCGCCTCGCTGTCGTGGGGCAGTGTTTCCTCGAGAGCCTGCCGCAGATCCTCCGGAGTCGCCGGCCGCTGCTCGGACGGACCCTTGCCGACGCGGCCCCCGCCGAACCAGAGGCCGAGATAGATCCCGTGTCCGCTGGCGGCCGGGAGCGTCGTGTACTTCGGAATGAGCTGTTCGGAGACGGCCGTCCAGAGGCCTGGATGGCCTTCGCGCTTGATTTCGATGGGAACGGCAATTCCGTCGCAGGACACGCGGAGGTCACTCCGAGTGTTGCCGGCGTGACGGGCCTCGGGCAGCACGACGATCCGGTCGCCCAGTCTCGCGCGCAGCGCCCCGAGCACCGCGTCGCGGCACGAGTTCTCCGGCTTGGGACTCACGGGACGTCCGTACGAGTCCTCATTCCAGAAGTCGCGCCACGTGTTCTCGTCCCCGCCGCGAAGGTCGGCTGCGAGATCGTCCAGATGACCGGCAACGAGCGCGACGAGGTCGGCCGCGTTGCTCGGAAGTCCCCCGCGCAGCGTCTCCGCAACGCGCTCCACCGAAGCAGGCGCATAGCCGGCGTCGCGGCTCGCGGTGCGCTGGCGGTCGCGCGCGAACTCCAGTGTCCGCCTCCACTCGGCCAGAGTCGGATCCGCCAGCAGCGACTCCAGCGCCTCCCCCGCAGCGGCGCCCGGCTGCGCGCCGAGAATCCCGATCCACCCGCGTGTCATTGCCGCCGCCCGCGCCGGAAGGTCCACGCGGCCTTCCTTCCACTCCTCGTCCGGCGCGAACATCGGCCCGAATCGCTGGACGAGCGGCTTCAGGGTCGCCGGATCCGTGACTCTCACCATGGACGGGGCGGCCCAATCGGGGCACAGGAAGACCGCCACCTCGCGCGTGGCCTCGTCCTGGGCCCGTGTGGAGTCGCCAAACTGCGCCCGGTAGTCCTCCGGGGCGGCGACCAGACCCGCCGCCAGCCAGTGCGCCCGCTGGGCGGTGGTGACGCTCTTCGAAGCGACTTTGCGGGCAATGATCTTCCGGAGTTCCGTCCGGTCGGCGTGCCGCAACGCCGCCCAGAGCAGGCAGTCGAGGACCCGAAGCTGGGTCCCCAGGCCGCGCAACGGAAAGCCCCGCAAGAGCGGCAGCGACGCTTGGCGGGCTACCTCCGCGTAGTCCGGGTCCATGGCCAGACGATCCAGATGCACGAGGCTGGCGCTCCCGGCGGCGATGTTGGGTTTCGCCCAGCGGACGAAGACCTCGGCAACCAGCTCCGGGCGCGACCGCAACAGTTCTCCAAGCCACGGAGGCGTCTCCAGCCGACCCGTCGGGACCGTGTAGTAGAGGGTCAGTGCGATCCGTCGCTGCGTGTCGTCGAGGGTTGCGAGTCGCCCCGGATCCTCTCGCTCGATCACTTCGAGTCCGGCGAGGAACGGCAACGAGAGGTAGTGGAACCGGGATTCGGCGCGCAGGCGGAGGATCTCCGCCATCTCGGGGACGTCCTCGCGGAAGGGGACGCCGCTCAGTCCGCGAAGCGCCGCGTCCACGAGGGTCGCATCGGAGAACCAGTCGCCAGCGCCCGGCCCGCCGACGTACTCGCGCAGCGTCTCCAGATACGCCCGCGCCAGGCGGTGCAGCACCGCAGGTGACGCCCGGTTTCCCCGCAGCGCCTCCGTTTCCGATCTCACCTGATGCTGCCACTCATCGACCCGCTCCCTCGGTTCCGCCGGGTGTTCCCGCCGGTCGCGCCTGATCCCCAGGTATCCGGGCGGCAGCGGGGTCTGCAGCAAGTCCGGAAGTCCTTCTTCCAGACGCCCGCGCCAGCGCGTCCGTTCGGTCAGTTCTTCCAGCGTGATTCCCTCCACCGCGGAACGCCGGACGGCCTGCCGGAGCAACTCTTCCGCCAATCGGGGACGGGCGTCCGCCAGCTCCACGGCCCGGTCCAGACAGAACCTTCCGAAGCCTTCCGGCAACCGGGACCCGTACAGGGTCTCGGCGACCCGGTACGTCGGAATCGGGAGATCGTCCGCCTCCGGACACCGGGTGAAGCCCTCCAGCCAGAGCGCCTTCTGGAGATCGGGACGCCGCTCGAGGAACGTGCGGATCGCGCGCTCCGCTTCCTCGGCGCTGGGGTCCCCGGATGCCGGCGCCACACCGATGCGGAGCCAGTCGTAGAGCCGGGCCGGCGGCGTCCGGTCGCCGACGGATGCCAGCGTCCGGGCCACCAGACGAACGGGAAGATCGTTGAGGAACGCCGCATTGAGTGCCGGTCGCAGTCCGGGAAGCCTGGCCCCGAGGGCCTCCAGCAGATCGGGCAGTCGCTCCTCCGGAGTCTGCTCCAGGAAGTCGAAGCGCCAGAATTTGTAGTGCCTGCCGAAGAGTTCGTCCGGCTGGTCGAGCAGGTAGTTCCAAATCTCCCCGGGTGGAATCTCCTCGGGATACATCCGGGCAAGGAGGGTTCCGAGAAGCTCCCGATCGGGATCGCGGAGCGCGCCGCGGCGGATGTCGAGCAGGAGCCGGTGTACGCCGTCCCGCCGCGCCTCCGCCGCCACACAGTTGTGGAAGAAGGCGTCCAGCGCTCGGCGGCGGACGACGGACCACCGGGTCTCGTCGCGCACGATCCCGAGGAGGAGGTCGGAGAACTCCGGCATCGGCTCGCCGAGCGCCAGCGCCGGGAGCACGAAACCGGTGACAACCTGGTCGGCGTCCTCACGGCCCGTTGCTTCAAGGACGTGCCGGAGGGTCGGAGCCAGATCCGGGACGGCAAGGGACCGCAGCGTGTCCTCCGGCAGCCGTCCGGCGTCCAGTTTCGGATCCTGAGCGTGGATCCGGTTCAGGAGTCGCGCTTTGTCGCTGGGTGTGAAGTCGTGGAGGTCCCCGTAAGCCACCACACCGAGCGGATCCCGTTCGATCAGGCGCGCGCGGGCTGGCGGGCAGTGGGCCGCGAGCCACGCGGCAAGGCCGCGGAGGGGCGTCGGCGGGGCGCCGTCCGGCGCCGTCATCAGGGCGAACACGCGGCCAGCCGGCAAGCCGCTCCTGATCCGACCGGCGAGATGCCGTGCTCCCAGGAACTCGGCAGTCTGGCGATGATGGGGTGCGAACCGCCGGACGCCTGGGGGGTCGGCCTCGGTGAACAGCCTGGTGCCGAGCGCTGCCCGCGCCAGGCGCCGATCGGACGGACGGAAGTCGTCCAGCGGCGGGTAGCCGTCATCCGACGATGAGGCATTGAGCGAACACCCGGCCGCCCCGGCGAGCAGCAGCTTCGCGCAGAGTTCGGCCGCGGCGTCGACGATCGCAGCAGGACTTGGCTGGTCTTTCGCCGCGTCGCGGTGCTCGGCGTTGCGCTCGCCGGCCATGTGGAGGCATGCGGCCTCAAAAGCCTCCCGGCGGCTTGCGGGCCAGTCGCGAGCGGCGGCGAAAGCCCCGATGAGGATTTCGATGCCCTGCGGATTCCGGAGCCACCCGAACAGTCCCTTGTCCCGGGCCGATTTCAGGAACCGCCGGGCCTTGGCGCCTCCCAGGTTCGCTTCCAACAGGTGCTCGATGTCCGGATCGCGGAGCGGATCGAGTCGAAGCGCGGTGACGGTTTCGTCCGGGGACACCGTCCGCAGGCGCTCCCGATCGCTCGCGAACCAGTCGGCAGCGCGGCACGAGAGCCGGAAGCGCGGCCTGCCGAGCGCATCGAGTTGTCGCCGCACATCGTCAAACACCGCTCGCGGATCGCCCTGCCCCGCCCGCACCTCGTCGAGTCCGTCAAGAAACAGCGTCTTCCCGGACCACGCGTCGGCCCGGGCTTCGGCGAACGTGAGGAAGTCCCGGACCGGAAGGAACAGCGCGTCGGCCCCGAGAGCCTCCGCCTCGCGGCGGAACTCGGTCGTCTTGCCCGCCCCCGGATCGCCGAGCAGCACGAAGGCCGCGGCGTCGCGGAAGGCCGCAAGCGGCTGGGACCCGCCGTCGCCGGCTTCGGTGACGGTGCGGGATACGAGGATCATTCGTCCGGCGCCACCCAGTACCCGGCAGGCTCGGCAAGGAAATCCGCCAGGGACATGCCTCCCGGCCCCACGAGCACGGTGCGGGCGTGCTCGTAGCGGCGCCGGAACGCCGCCAGCCCGCGGCCGCTCGAACGGTCGCGTCCGGTCTTGACCTCGACCGCCGCCAGCTTCGGCCCGCGTTCGATCACGAAGTCCACTTCATGCGCGTCGTCCCGCCAGTAGTGGACGCGCAGGCCGATCCCACCGGTGTTGATCAGGTGCGCGCCGACGGCGGTCTCGACGACCCGGCCCCAGAACGTGCGGTCCGCCGTGGCTTCTTCGAAGGTGTAGCCAGAAGCCGCCGTCATCAACGAGGTGTCGAGGACGTTCAGCTTGGGACTCGCCGCCCGGTCGGACATCGGCCCGGCGTAGCGCGCGAGTCCGGCGACCAGCCCGACGCGCCCCAGCAGGTCGAGGTACCGGGCGAGCGTGGTCGTGTTGCCCGCGTCCCGGAGCTGGCCGAGCATCTTGTTGTAGGCGACCATCTGCCCCGACATCTGGCAGGCGAGCCGGAAGAGGCGCGTCAACAACGCCGGCCGGTCCACCCGGGTCAGCGCCAGCACGTCGCGCTCGACGCTCGCGTCAGCGATCGAGCGGCGCACGTAGTCGCGCCACTCCGGAGGGGTTCCGGCGTGCGGCGCCGCGCCGGGGTAGCCGCCGTAGAAGACGTAGCGGTCGATGTCGAAACCGAAGGCGGCGGCGATCTCCGGGAACGACCACTGCGCCACCGGCATCGTCTCGAACCGCCCGGCCAGGCTCTCGTTCAGGCCCTGCTGCATCGTCATCGGACTCGATCCGGCGATGACGACCCGCAGGGGACGGTCGGCGAACCGGTCCGCGTCCCAGAGTCCCTTGACCACCTCCGACCAGCGCGGGACCTTCTGGATCTCGTCGAGCGCCAGCACGAAGCCCCGGCCGGCCGCGGCTTTCTCCCGCGCGCGCTCCCAGCGCCCGACGAGCCAGCGTTCGTCCCGCATCGCGGCCGGGAACGGATCCGTCCGCGGCGCGTCCCGCCCCGGGCGGCGGCCGGGCGAAGGGTCCGGCTCGTCCACGGCGATGTAGTGAAACGGCATCCCGCAACGGACCAGCGCCTGCCGGATGATGACGGTCTTGCCCGTCTGCCGGGGCCCGAACACCGCCACGATCCGGCGGGGCGTCTCGCGGAGGCGGTCGGCCAGGGCGGCGACCTGGCTGCGCTCGAACCGGGGCATTGCAGGAAATTAGCGTAAATGTTGGAGTTCACTCAATATCGTAATTTCCCTGCTCCGCCGCAGCTTCATCACCGGATGCGGAAGCTGCGGCCTCGGGACCAGATCCCGTCAGACCTGCCTACCTCGGAGCGCTCGTCACCGTTTGGGACGGGCAAACTCGCGAATGCCCGATGCGTCGATTCGCCATCACCGAGGGCTCGGCGCGGCGTGCCCCGCGGCCTCCGAAACGACCGCCGGTTCGGCGCGCAACTTCAGGCCCAGGGCGTCAAGAACCCGGAGAACGGTGCCCAATGTGGGATTGCGCTCGCCCGAAAGCGCCTTGTAGAGGCTCTCGCGGGACAGGCCGGCATGGGACGCGACCTCCGACATTCCCCTGGCGCGAGCGATGTCGCCCAACGCCTTGGCGACAAACGCGGCATCGCCGTCTGCCTCCTCCAGGCAGGCTTCCAGGTAGGCGGCCATTTCCTCCGGCGTGCGGAGGTGCTCGGCCACGTCGTAGGGTGAAGTAACGGTCTTGGTCATTGTGTCTACCTACAGGTTTCTTGCGAGGCGCTGGGCCGTCCGAATGTCGTCGCTCTGGGATCGTTTGTCTCCGCCGGCCAGGAGCACGATGATCGTGCGGTCCCGTTTCGTGAAATACACCCGGTAGCCCGGTCCGTACGCGATCCGGAGTTCCGAGACGCCTTCGCCGACGGGTCGGACATCTCCCGGGTTCCCGGCTGCCAGCCGCTCAACCCGGACGAGGACACGCGCCCGGGCGCGGGCATCACGCAAGCTGTCCAGCCACTTGGCGTACGTCCCAGTCTTTCGGATCGTGAACACGGATAGAACGTAGCCAGAAGGCTACACCCAGTGCATCTTCCGGTCAAACTGTCCGCTGTCTCCGGAGTACCCCCTGGTCGACCGGATCACGGCCTTGCCGCTGCGCGGCGTTCCGCGTCTCGCGCTGGCGTCCAGCCGGTAGTCGGCGCGGCCGTCAGGGGCGGACCGCCGACTAGAATCGAAATCGAAGAAGTCCGCGTGCCGTACCCCCAACCGACGTTCCGGCGTGCTGAGGTTGATGCCGCTGGAAGGTCCTTGCAGAGACAGCCGCAGCAGACGCAGCCAGCATCCCGGCGCGTCACCGGGCCAAGGACATCGTGGACGACTGGAGAGCGTCTCACGCCTATCCGCTCGTAACGCTGCGTACCCTCCTGCAGGAGCGCGCTGACCGCGTGAACGCGGAAGCGCTGGTAGTACAGAGGCTCAAACGCCTAGCCTCCGTGGAGGCGAAGCTCCGACGGTTCCCCAAGATGAAGGTTTCGCGGATGCAGGACCTCGGTGGCTGTCGGGCTGTTCTTCCGTCTGTACGTGCGGTGAACGAACTCGTGGATTCGTACAGGACAGGGCGCGAGGGACATGAGTTCATCAAGGAATCCGACTACATCGGCCAGCCGAAGAGCAACGGTTACCGCAGCCTTCATCGCGTCTATCGGTATCGCTCCCGGGCGAGCCGGAATGCGCCCTGGGACGGCCACCGCATCGAGATCCAGATCCGGTCTCGCCTCCAACACGCTTGGGCGACGACCGTCGAGACGATCGACGCCGTTGTCGGCACTCACCTGAAGGCGGGCGGGCCCACCAATAGTCAGTGGGATCGCTTCTTCACACTGATGGGGAGTGTCCTCGCAATCGAAGAGGAGTGTCCTCCGGTGCCCGGGACCCCAACGACGCTGTCCGAACTGCGGAATGAAGTGCATGAACTGTTCGGTGAGCTCAACGTAGGAGGCACTTTATTTGGGCTCGGCGGCGCCATACACACCGCTGCGTTTTCCCCGAACACAGCGTGGTTCCTGATTGGCCTCAGTGCGATGAGCAGAACGGTGAGCGTTCAGACCTATCTCCGGCGGGATTTTCCTGTCGCCCGGGCTGACTACCTCCGGCTCGAAGAATGGAGTGAACGCGAGCCAGGGTTCCAAGCCTGCTTGCTCTCCGCGGATTCGGCAAGAGCCCTGCGAGTGGCGTATCCGAACTACTTTCTCGATGTCAGCGCATTCGCCAAGTCGCTGAATCGGTTCCTCGGTCCCCGGTCCGGCCGGTAGTACCATCGAAACCGAAACGGATTACCGGCTCTCCCACGGCTGGTAGATCCGCGAACGCCTTCGCGGCCGACCTTTTTTCTTCCCGCGCGCCCGGACGACCGAGAGCCCGCCGGCGTCTCCCCGGAAGAGTCCGCACCACACAATGAACTCGCCCCGCACGTGACGACGCCCGCAGCAAGCGCCGTCCCGCGCGCCGGGATGCTCGCCACGGTGCGCAACCGGCGCGGGGTAGTGGCGGCGGTCGAACCCTTCGACGGCGACACCGGGCGCCTCCACCTCGTCCACCTCGAATACAAGGACTGGCGCTCACCGACGGAAGAACGCCTGCTCTGGGAGCTGGAACCTCAGCGCGCGCTCCTCGAACCGAACGCCCTCCCCGATCCGGCTGCGGACCCCATGCCGCCGGAGGACTTCGACGCCCTCCTCCGCGCCGCGCGCTGGACCGCGCTCTCCCCCTGGCTCGACCCGGACGGCGACGGCCCGCTTGGCCCGCAGCCGGTTGCGAGCCCGTTCCACGGCGGCGTCCGGATCGAGAACTACCAGCTCGTCCCGCTGCTGAAGGCGCTCTCGATGCCGCGCGTGAGCTTGCTGATCGCCGACGACGTCGGCCTGGGCAAGACCGTCGAGGCCGGCCTGATCCTCACCGAACTGCTGCTCCGGCGGCGCATCCGCCGCGTGCTCATCCTGACCCCGGCGTCGCTTCGCCACCAGTGGCGCGACGAACTCCACGACAAGTTCTCGCTGCCTTTCGAGGTCGTGGACCGGAAGGGGACCGACCGCCTCCGCCGCCGCCTCGGAATGGACGCGAACCCCTGGCGTTCCTTCGACCGCATCGTCGCCTCGTATCACTACCTGCGGCAACCGGACGTGCGGGAGCAGTTCCTCGCCGCCGCCCCCCCTCCCAACGGTTCGCCGCACCTGCCCTGGGATCTGCTGATCGTGGACGAGTGCCACAACCTGATGCCCGCCCCGCTCGGCGAGGACAGCGAGCTCTGCCGCACGCTGCGCCTCCTGGCGCCGCAGTTCGAACACCGGCTGTTCCTCTCCGCCACACCGCACAACGGCCACACGCGCTCGTTCACCGGCCTCCTCGAGATGCTCGACCCGGTGCGCTTCGCCCGCACCAGCGAGATGGGCGACGCCATGCGCCGCCGGGTTCAGGACGTGATGATCCGCCGGCTGAAACGCCAGGTAAACGAATCCAGCGCCGCACCGCGCTTCGGTCGCCGGCAGGAGCCACAGCCCGTCCCGCTCAACGCCGATACCCGTGAAACGGCGCTTTCCGACGCATTCGACGCCTTCCGCACGGCGGTGCGCCGGCTGGTCATCGAGGACCCGAAGGCGCGCCGCCGTGCGGGTACCTTCGCCGTGGAGATCCTCGGCAAGCGACTCCTCTCCTGCCCGACGGCCTTCGCCGAATCCTGGCGCCGGACACGTCAGGGACTCCGGGAATCGGCAGCGTCCGAGGCAGATCTGGCCGCCGCCGAACGCGCCCTCCGACGCGAGACGGGCGACGACCGCGAGACCGAACAGCGCGAGGCCACCGCGGCGGCGGTCACCGGCGCCTGGCTCAGGAACTTCGCCGCCGCCGTGAGTGCCGAGATCCAGGGAATCGAAAGCGCGCTCTCCGGTCTCGGGTTCGACCTCGACGGCGCCACGACCGTCGAGCAGACGCCCGCTGCCGATGCCCGCTTCGACGCGCTGACCGCCCTGATCGAGCGCCTGCTGCGCGAAGACGGCGGCTTCCGAGCCGACGAACGTCTGGTCGTCTTCACCGAATTCAAGACGACGCTCGACTACCTGACGCGGCGACTCCGGGAGCGATATCCATCCGACCGGATCCTGACCCTCTTCGGCGCCGGGTCACCGGACGGGATGAGCGAGACCGACCGCGAGACGGTCAAGGCCGCCTTCAACGATCCGGCGTCCCGCGTCCGGGTGCTGGTTGCCACCGACGCCGCGTCGGAAGGGCTCAACCTGCACCGCACCGCCCGCGCCCTGCTCCACTACGACCTGCCGTGGAACCCGTCCCGGCTGGAGCAGCGGAACGGCCGGCTCGACCGCTACGGCCAGGGGCGCGGCGTCATCGTCCACTACTTCCTCGGGCGTACGGACTCCGACCTCGCCTTCCTCAATCACGTGCTGCGCAAGGCGGACGAGATCCGCGAGGACCTCGGTTCCGTCAACGAGGTCTTCGACCGGGCCGCGCACCGGCGGCTGATCCGGGGTGAGAAGCACGCCCCGGTGCTCGCGGAGCTCGACGGGGGACTCGCGGACGCACGACACCGCGGCGCCCCCGACGCGGACGCGCGGATCACCGCCGACGCCCGCACCGCCGCGCTGGCCGCGGAGGTGGACCTCGACCCCGACACGCTCCGGGACACCCTGGAAGCCGCGATGGCGATCCGCGCCGGGCGGCCCCAACTGGCGCCGGTCCCGACGCAACCCGGCCTCTACCGCCTGAAACGCACGGACCTGCCGGATTGGACGGACGTCGTGGACGAGGCGGTGCGGCTACGAGCGGCGGGCAACGGGAAGGGAGCGGTGCCGCAACTCGCCTTCAGCGAGGACCCCTTCATGGAAGAAGTGGGGCCGCTCCAAGTGTTCCGGCCGCGCCCGGACGCCCTGCTCATGCACCTGGCGCACCCGCTGTTCCACCGCGCGCTCGGCGTGCTCGCGCGGCGGCGCTATCCCGGCGAAGTCCAGGTCTCGCGCTGGACGGTGCGCCGCGGCGGGATTCCGGAGGGCGCACCGCCGGGACTGGACGCCCTCGTCCTGCTGAGCGTCGAGGAGTTCGCAGTGAACGAACTCCGGGAGACCTTCCACCGCTGGGTCCGGACGGTGACGCTCCCGGTGCGCGGCGGCGCGCTCGGCGCGGCGCTTCCCCATTCCCCGGCGCGCACGGTCCACGGCGGCCGTCCAACCGACGCTCCCGAGGACCGCGGCCGCGCCGCCGACATCCTGGAGAGTGTCGGACCCGCGTTGAAACGCTTGTTGCGCGCCCACCGCAACGAACTCACCGAGGCGCTCAAGGAGCAACTCGAAGTCGCCGGGGCGCAGGCGTTGAAGGACGAGGACGAGCGCTACCGGCAGCGCCAGGGCGAGCTGTCGGCGCTGATCCAGAACCAGACGATCGCCCGCCTGGAGACCGAGCTGGAGAAGCTGGCCGCTGAACGCGCCCGTGGCCTGCTCTTCAACCAGGCGGAGCGTCACGCGGAGATCGAACGCTCTGAGGAGGAAAAGCGGGAAGAGCTCGTCCGCCGCCGTCAGCACCTCGATCAAGTCCGGGAGCGGCTCGCGGAGGAGCGCACGCGCATCCTCGAACGCCTGCTCCCGGCGCGCTTCGCGCTCGCCGACGAGGCCCAGGTGTTTCCGGTGACGGTCGAGGTGCGCCTCCCCGATCGGCTTTCATGAAGGCGCCGAAGCCTCTAGGGCTGCCCGGCTGGGACCGGCTCAGCCATGGCGGCCTGCTGCTCGACCCCACCCGGCTCGCGGCGCTCTCCCGAACGAAACCCCAGCCGCTTTCCCGGTTCGCCGAGCAGCAGTTGCGCAAACGCGCGAGCGCCGTTCTCGACGGAAGCGGCGATCCCTCCGGCTTCGCAGCGTTCGTGCTCGAGGAGATCTGCGGTCTTCGCCAACCGCAGGGCGCCTGGACGCGCGGCAACCGTATTTCGCCGCGCGAGAGTAGGAAGGCGGTCACCGGCGAGACGGTCCGGCCGCGCCAGTTGTGGGCCGGACCTCGCGGTGCCCGCCTGCCGGTGTTCTTCGACGAAAGCAAGCGGATCGGGATCGGGCGTGGCCGCCGCGTCGTCAGCCGGGTGCTCGGCTGGCTCCGCGCCGGCGGCGAGCCGCTCGCGCTGCTGACCAACGGTCGCGAGTGGCGGCTGCTGTTCGCCGGACTCGATTACGAAGCGTGGTGCCAGTGGGACCTCGAGCTGTGGTTCGACGAGGGGCAGCTCTCGCCACAGGTCACGGCGCTCCGCGCCCTGCTGAACCCCAAGCTCTGGATCCCGGAGACCGAGGGCGCCATCCCGCCGCTCCTCCAGGCGATCCGCGACACGCGCAAGGGACAGGCGGAACTCTCGGAAGTCCTCGGCGAGCGGGTGCGCGAAGCGGTCGAGATCCTCATCCGGGGACACGGCGAGGCCCTCCGCGACGGCTGCGCGGACGTGGCCCCGGCAGACATCTACCGCGCCGCCTGCCGGGTGGCGATGCGGCTCGTGGTGATCCTGTTCGCCGAGGCGCGCGGGTTGCTGCCCCGGAACAACGCGCTCTACGACGCAAGCTACGGCCTGAAGGGTCTGTTCGAACGCCTCGACCGCGCCGACATGCGCGGCGGATTCGGAAACGATTTCGCCGCCTGGCCGCGGGTGCTCGCGCTGTTCGCGCTGGTGCGCGACGGCTCGCACCACCCGGAACTCCCAGTCAAGGCCTACGGTGGGGAGTTGTTCGCGCCGGGGGAGCGCGATGCCGACGGCGTCTCCCGCGCCCTCGCGGTGTTCGAGACGGCCTCCGTCGACGTCGAGAGCAAGGCCCTCCCGGACCGGGACGTCCACGCCATGCTCCGGCTGCTCACGCGAACCACGGTCCGCATCCGACAAGGCCGCGCCGGAACGCGGATTGCGGCCCCGGTGGACTTCTCCGACCTGTCCTCGGAATACATCGGCGTCCTCTACGAGGGGCTGCTCGACTACGAGCTCAAGGCGGCACCGAAGGACGGTCCGGTGATCTTCCTGTCGGTCGGCGACCAGGCCGCGCTGCCGCTCGGCCGGCTGGAGGCGATGGACGACCGCGCCCTCAAGATGCTCTTCGAGAGCCTGAAGAAGCCCGGACGGACGGAAACGGACGACGCGGCCGAGGACGAAGCGGAGGACGACGAGCCGATCCCAGAGACCGCGGCGCCCGCCGACGAAACCGAACCGACCCCGGGCGACGAGCGCCAGCACAGCCGCGAGCGGGCCGAGGCGTGGGCGCGCCGGGCGGCGCAGGCGGCGGGACTGGTGCGGAAACCGCGCGGGCGGGACACCCCCGAACGGCGGCTGCTCCACGATCAGCGACTCGCAGCCCAGGCGCACAAGCTCGTCGCCCGCGTCGTGCTTCCCGGGGAGTGGTATCTCGTCCGCTGGGGCGGCACCCGTAAGGGCTCGGGCAGCTTCTACACCCGGCCCGGGCTCGCGGTGCCCACCGTGCACCGCACCCTGCGCCCGCTCGCCTATGACCCGCCGGCGGGTGGCGACGGTTCCCCGCACACCGCCGCGCCGGCCGCGCGCTGGACTCCCAAACCGCCCCAGCGCATCCTGGCGCTGACGGTCTGCGATCCGGCATGCGGCTCGGGGACCTTTCCGCTCGGCGCGCTCCGGTTTCTAACCGACGCGCTCTACGCGTCGCTTCAGCATCACGGCCGGCTCCAACCGGAGGGCGATCGCACGCTGGTGCGGCTGCTCGGCATCCAGACGAATGCGGACGAGGAAGACGAGAGCCTGGCCGACGAGCTGATTCCCTGCCGCCCCGAAGACGACGATTTCGAACCGCGCCTCCGGGCGGTGCTGCGCCGTTACGTCGTGGAGCGGTGCATCTACGCCGTGGATCTCGACCCGCTGGCGGTCGAGCTCTGCCGGCTATCGCTCTGGATCGAGACGATGGACCGGAACCTGCCCTTCGGGTTCCTCGACCACAAGATCAAGTGCGGGAACGCGCTCGTCGGCGCGTGGTTCGACCAGTTCCGCCACTACCCGGCCATGGCGTGGAAGAACCGGGAGGGCGGCGACAAGAACCACACGAACGGCGTCCACTTCGAGCGAAATGCCCGCACGAAGGCGATCAAGGAGTTCGTGAAGGACACCCTGACGCCGGATCTGCGCCGCTTCCTGCGTGGCCCGGGGCTTTTCTCGCCGGACGACCTGCTGGCGAAGACGGCGGCCGCGCACGACGAGGCGTTCGATGTCCTGGCGCAGTGCCACTCCCTGCCCGTCCGCGACGCCGCCGCGCGGGCGCGGGTGTATCGGGAGGACTTCCTGGGCTCGGCTCCGTGGCGCTCACTGAAGGAGGCAATGGACCGCTGGTGCGCGTGCTGGTTCTGGCCGGCCGAGGAGATCGAAGCAGCTCCGCTGCCGACAACCTTCGCCGATCCGCCGCCGGAGACCCGCGCCGCCGCCGAGCGCATCGCGTCGGAAATGCGGTTCTTCCACTGGGAGCTGGAGTTCCCGGACGTGTTCCGCGAGGCGGGCTCCGGGTTCGACGCCGTCCTCGGCAACCCGCCCTGGGACATCGCCAAACCGAACTCAAGGGAGTTCTTCTCCAACCGGGATCCGCTCTATCGGTCCTACGGCAAACAGGAGGCGATCCGCCGTCAGTCCGAGTACTTCGCGGACGCCACCGTAGAGCGGGCCTGGCTCGACTACTGCGGCCGGTTCCGCGCCCAGTCGAACTTCATGGGCCATAGCGCATACCCATTCGGCGATCCGGAGGAACACCCGAAGAGTCGTTTCGCCGTCGCCCGCGGCAACGACAACGCGGCGCTGCATGGCCGGTGGCGAGCCGGCCGCCCGCGCTCGATCGGCTACGCCGACCCGGATCACCCGTTCCGCCATCAGGGCTCGGCGGACCTGAATCTCTACAAGCTGTTTCTCGAAACCGCCCACGCGCTGCTGCGGTCCGGCGGCCGGCTGGGGTTCCTGATCCCGTCCGGCCTGTACTCGGACCACGGGACCGGCGCGCTGCGCGACCTGTTTTTGGAGCGCTGCCGCTGGGAATGGCTGTTCAGCTTTGAGAACCCGGAGCGGATCTTTCCGATTCATCGAAGCTTCAAGTTCAACCCGATCGTTGTCGAGAAGGGCGGGACCACCGAGGCAATCAGGACCGCGTTCATGCGGCGCAACCTCAACGACTGGGAACGCGCGGAAGAACTCGCCACGACCTACTCGCGAGCCCAGATCACGCAGTTCAGCCCGAAGAGCCGCGCCATCCTCGAGATCCAGTCGCAGCGCGACCTCGGAATCCTGGAGAAGATCTACGCGAACGGGGTGCTACTGGGCGATGAGGGGCCGGAAGGTTGGACAGTCCAGTACAGCACCGAGTTCCACATGACGGGCGACTCGCCCCTCTTCCGGTCGCGCGAACAGTGGGAAATCGAGGGCTACCACCCCGATGAATACAGCCGCTGGCTCCTCGGTGACTGGCACCCCATCGGCGAACTCTGGGCTGAACTCGGTGTGGATCCATCACGTCCAAAACCGCCGGAGATCGCACTTGAAGACTGGCTGTTCGACACAGCGGCCAAACCGGATCGCCGCGACGCGGAAGCACGGTTTGTCCACGGGCACCTCCTAAAGCCCGGTGACGTCGAACACACCGATTGGGAGGCGCGCTGCGCTCAACCGCCCTACGACGGGTTTCCCGTTCCGCGGGGGGAGATTCCGCCGGGCATGGTGCTCTCACGGGACGGGACTGCTTGGATTCGAGAAGCCGAAATCCGGGACATCGCGCTACCCCTGCACCAGGGGATCATGGTGCAGCCCTTTGTACCCAGCGCCCGCGGATGGATCAGCGGGACCGGGCTTCGGGCGAAATGGGATTACCGCAGTCTCGATAACCCGCAGTGGAATCCGCAGTTTCTGCTGAAACGGAGCGTGGCCGCCCAGAAGGACCGCGGGTGGTCTCGGGCGCGGCTCGGCTATCGTGAGGTAGCGCGGAGTACGGACGCCCGCTCGTTCATCGGGGCAGTGCTCCCCTCGTTTCCGGCCGGGCACAAGGTGCCGATTCTGCATGTCGCTGACGACGCGGCTAATGGCGTCGCAAACGCCGCAGCCCTGTTCAACAGCTTCGTATTCGACTGGCTCGTCCGGCGGCGTCTCGGAGCGGCTGCTCTGGCCTGGTACGTCCTCGCCGAATGCGCCCTGCCGCATCCCGCCGGAATGCCGCGCCTGCTGTCGCTCGTGGACACGCTCAACTTCTCTGCGAAACCGTTCGCCGCCCTACAGACCGCCCGCGCGGCGCCGGTTCCTGCCGCACTATGCCCGGGAGAGCGGATCCGGCTCCGTGCGATTCTGGACGCCGTCGCCTGCACCGTTTACGGGTGCGACTCGAATGATCTTCGCTACATCCTGCGCGACTCCGACCTGCCCGTACGAAACGTGAGCGCCCGTTCCCGCCGGGCCGCTACGTTCGACCCGCGCGGATTCTGGCGCGTGGACCGCGACAAGGATCCCGAACTCCGCCACGCCGTCCTGACCGCCGTCGCCCTCCACGACCTCGAAGCCAAGATCGAGACCACCAGCGGCGACCGCGACGCAGGAATCGAAGCGTTCCTGAACCAAAACCACGGCGACGGCTGGCTCCTCCCCGAAACCCTCCGCCTCGCCGACTACGGCCTCGGGCACGACGACCGCGCCCGCCACCCGCAACCCGTCGCTTCCCGCCTTGGCCCCCGCTTCCTCGACTGGCAGCTCACCCAGACCCCCGAGGAGTCCCACCGCGAATCCCACCTCCACGCCCGCAACCTCCTCGGCGAACACCCCTACCACCGCCTCCTCGAAGACATCACCCGCCGCCGAGAAGGACGCGAGCCCGAGCCCGCCGACCTCCTCCGCGTCGCCGAACCCGACTTCGAGTACCGCGCCAAGAAGCCACGCGACACCAAACAACCAAAGCTCTTCTGACCCGATGTTCGACACATCCGACAGAGTCCTCTGTCGGTGCCGCGCAGACCAAGAGAGCCGCATCGAGTGCAGCGAAGCGCGGACGCATGATCGACGCCGATACAAGTTCCCGTATTCACGCCCATGAAGCTGATCCCGGACGAGCTTCGACGCGCCCACGAGGACGGCGAAGTGGTCTTCTTTTGTGGCGCGGGTGTCTCACAGGCCGCCGGCCTCCCAGGATTCAGGGACCTGGTCTGCAAGGTCATGACCCATCTCCTGCCCGCACGCGACAAATGCGCGGAAGGCGAACCCGCCGGACTGGCATGGGCCGCATTCGACCGGTGTGCCTACGATGACGCCCTAGACCTGCTCGAATCTCCCAATCTGGGTACCTTCGACGCGGAGGAGGTCCGCCGTCGAGTCCGGAAATACCTGTCACCTCCCACAACCGGAGCCGCTGACGCCCACGCGGCACTGATTCGCCTCGCCGACCTTGACCGTGGCCAAGGGAGATTGGTTACGACCAACTTTGATCGGCTCTTCGAGACCGCCTATGCGTCAATCCGGAGCAAGAGCAGCGGCGCGACACTGGAACTGCATGTCGCGCCCGCGCTGCCCCCTGCCAGCCCTAGTGCGTTTCGCGGGCTTCTATACCTTCACGGGCGACTCGACCCTCACCGGATCGAGCGCGACCGGAGCCTGGTACTCACACGATCCGACTTTGGTATGGCTTACCTGCTCGACGGATGGGCACGCCGATTCGTCGTAGATTTGTTCCGGAACTACCACGTCGTCTTCTTGGGCTACTCCGTTGACGACCCGACGGTGCACTACCTCGTAAGTGCCATGGCAGCCGTCCGCGAAGCAAACCCCAGACTATTCCGACCGGCATATTCCTTTGCCGGATACCGTGGAGCCGTAAGCCCTGACGAAAGAGACCGCACAGCCCTGACATGGAAATCCAAGGGCGTTAAACCAGTCCTGTACGACAGCGACGCCAGACACGTCCAACTGTGGGACGGCATCCGGGCTTGGGCGGATTACCACGGGCGTGGCCTTGCCGGGCACCGACAGACGGTTCGCGATCTCGGTCCGGTCACACTGACGGGCAAGAAGGACGACCGGATCGCCGAGATGGCATGGGCTTTGAAGAAGCCGGGAATCGCCGAGTACTTTGCGAAACGCGTCGGGCCTGATCGGCCAGTTCCAGCGTGGATTGCGCCGCTACAAGAACGCGAGCTCTTGAGTCGTCCCGAATACCGTCCCGATGACCCGCACTCACCGCGGGCCCCGTTAGTTTCCCGACAACTAGCTGATTTCGTCACGCCTGACGACACGACAGCCTATTTGTCGCGGTGGATTGCACAATGCCTCGAGAACCGACACACGCTGTACTGGGCGCTCGCCCACGGCGGCGTGCTTCACTCCGTGCTTCGACGAGACATCCGTTGGGCCCTCGACGATGTCCGGTCGGATCTTCCACTCGCGCTGCGGAAAATCTGGCGTGTTTTGGCCAGAGATGACTACGCCGGTGCTCTGTCTCGCACGAACTCGACTACCCGCTCCTCCCTGTCGCCGTGCAACGGCCTGAGCGCGAAGGAGCATTTCGCACGGAACACCCTTCTTCGCTGGCTCCGACCCGTGCCCGTGTTCCAGGTTCGGGAGCCCGGATCTCTTGGGACAACGGCCGAATATGAGAGCGACCCAAGTCAGTGGTACGCACTGGATCTGGCACTTGAAGGTATAGACCACAGGAGCGAGATCACTGAAATCAAGCAGTCCGCTGCCGACTGGAACGGCACGCTCGCGGTGATGGCGGAAGAGCTTACTGGCTTGTTGAATGAAGCGATGGATTGGCTTCGCGAATTCGGGCTCGCCACAGACGAATTCGACTTGACATACATCCACTATCGGTCGATCAGCCCGCACGAACAAAACGCTGTCACACCACTATGGACCGAGCTAATCGGCCTGTGCCGTGACGCGCATGATGCGCTCATCGCATCCACCGATGGTGCTCAAGCGAATGGGCTCCGCGCCCACTGGCGATCGCTTCCATATCCTGTGTTTCGGCGCTTGGCATTACACGCGGCAACCGAGCATGAAACAGGGCAAGACGTGGGTCTTGAAATGCTCATCACGGACAGGAACCCCACGCTGTGGGATCCCTGTGTCCAGCGCGAGACGCTACGGTTCCTCAGGAGACGAGGACGCGATCTTCAAGAGGGTCAGTTGAACATGCTGGTTCGAGAGATCCTAAGCGGCCCGCCGAACGTGCCCTACCCGGATGGCTTCACGAAGGAGAACCAGAACCGACAGCGTGGACACGCGACACGGCTCCGTCTACAGAAGCTCATGGAGTCCGGGGCGCACCTGTCACAAGAAGCTCTCGCGGTATATCAGGACCTTCCGAAGGACGGCGTAATGAGACCACGGAGCGGTGGGAATCATCCGGAGGAGTTCAACACGTTCATTGCCTTTGGTTGGGGCGGCGTTCCGGGTTTCGAGGATCCCATCACAGTAAGTCAGCTCCGAAACTGCTCTCTCTCGGATTTCATCCAATGGGCCGAAAAGCATGAGCATGAACCGTGGATCTTGCGTACCGCGTGGACGGAGTTGGCGGAACAAGACGCGCCAATGGCATCTCGCCGTCTCGCCGAGGCCGGAGGAAAGGGTGTCTGGCCAATCCGGCTATGGTCGGAACTAGTCCACGCTCTACGAGACGCAGGCAAGAGTGCTGAACACCGCACGGTAGCGCGAGTATCGGCAAGGGCTCTCCTCCAGATGCCGGTCCCAACACTGGAAGGAATGATTGTGGAGGCCTCTCGATGGCTCAAAGGCAACAGAGAACTCCTTGAGGCTCGGGAGAGGCTTCAGCTTTGGCAGAGGATCTGGCAGGCCAGCGTGTCAGCCGAAGGATCCGAAGCGGAGAGAGCAGCCAATCTTGAACTCGCCCTAAATCATGCGGGCGGTCACCTCGGGGAGTTTCTCTACGCAGAGATGGCCGACGATATTCCGACCGTACCTGGAAAGGAGGCCCCTGGGCTTCCCGATAGGCTCAAGACAGAGTTTGCGCTGGTCAGCGACGGTGAGGATCTGACCAGCAGACTTGCTCGCGTCCATATGGCCATCAGGCTGGTGGAACTGCATCGTGTAGATCCACTGTGGACCAGAGATGCGCTTCTGAGTCATATGGACATCAAGTCGGGGAAGCGTTCGTTCGAACCGGGACTCTGGGACGGATACTTCGCCGGGCGCCAGTGCTCGGAAGATCTTCTCGTAGCGTTCAAGGGGCAGCTTCTCGCGATTCTGAGCAACTTGGACCTACTGCCTGAACGAACGCGAGCCGGCGCCGTTCGCCACTTCGTGCATCTTGCGATTTGGCAGGACCGCGGCATCGGCCGGGATGAGGCCAAGGAAGTTGCCTGGCGATGGGATGAAACCAGCCTCGGGGAGGCAGCGTGGGCGATTGCCGACATATTGCAAGCAGCGGGCAACAGAGTTGATGTCCTGTGGACAGAACTAGTCGGTCCGTGGATCGAACAGGTCTGGCCGAGGCGGGAGCAGGACAAGACCCCCGATGTGTCCGCAGCGCTGTGCCGCATCGCTATGGCCGTGGACACCATGTTCCCCGCCGTCGTCGATCAGATTGAGGGTCTCTTGGTCCCCGAACTTCGAGATGACACCTTGAGCCAATTGTCGGACAGGCCGGTAGCCGCCAAGTTCCCGGAAGCCACGCTGCGGCTTTTGAACGGTGTCTTCGGTGACTCCGAAGACGAAGTCAGCACGGAACCGGCAAGAAAACTCTGGAAGGAAGCGCTGGAGACCCAGCCGAGCTTGCGGCAACGCCCGGAGTTCGAGAGGCTGCGGGCTCTCTTGGAGCCGGACCCGGATTCGGAGACGGAGTGAGGGGAAAGTCGGAAGACCTGTCGGCGACGGTTACCCGATGACCGGTTGGGCTCAACTCGCCTTGGAATTCAACGTGGAGGCTCCTAGCGCCTTCAAGCCGGTGGCGGTTGTCCTGACCCCATGTTCGATACGTCGGAGGAGGTCCTCCGCCAGTGCCACGCCGGCGAGGACACTTCCGCGGAGTTCAAGGAAGTCCGGTTCAGGAAGGGCGCGTGATCTCCCCGACGCCGCGGGGGAGCTCGTGACCCTCGCGAGTGCCGGTGGCGGGGCGCTCTTTCTCGGCGTGGACGATTCGAGGACCGCGCGCGGGATCCCGGGACCACGTCAGCGCCACGGAACACTGGCTCGTCAACGTGGCGACGAACAACCGTGACTCCCCGATTCGTCCCGATCCTCGGAGAGTCTGCCTTCCCGCCACCGGCGGAGACGAGAGGACGATCCCGTCGTCCGCGTGCTCCGGGGAACGTTCGTCCACCAGACGTGGGGACGCAGGCACTACGCGCGGGTCGGCTCGATGAAGCAGCGGCTCACCTCGCCGGAATCCGGGCCTCCGCCAGAATTGAGGCTGCGGCTACGTGTTCGACGAGCAGGCGGTATTCGCCGCCGGCGTGAACGACCTTGACTGGAACCGCCTCGAAGCGTCCTTCGGGTGTGCGCCCAAGATGCCGCGGCGCGACCTGCTCGGCTATTCGCGGGGGACGCTTTGCGACGAGCGGGGCACCGAAAGGCCTCGGTGGCCGGTCTCTTGACGTCCGGATCAAACACCTGCGAAGCGCCGGTTTCGAAGCCGCCTGTTGCCGGGGAGCCCGCCTGTCGGTCGACGACTCAGTCCACGAGGAGAGCCTACGCGGCGCAGCTCCCGACCGGATGGACGCGGCAGTCCCCTTCGTCATGCGCTACGGCGCCACCGGCGACCCGGACCGCCGACCCCTCTACGACATCGAGAGTGTGGACGCGACCATCGTCAACGCGGTGGCCCACCGCGACTACTCGATCTGCGGCGCGAAGATCCGCCTCCTCCCGTTCGCCAACCGCCTGGCCTCCCGCTGCGGCTCCCGTGTGTCTCAGCGGGCCGCCCGTTCTCACCCCACTCCCCCGGCCCGCCAGGCACCCCGTCCTTTCACTAGAATCCGCCCCCGGCTGCCCGATGACCCTGCTCGTTGACTACGACAATCTGCACCTGCTCATACGCCGACGAGGAGCACGACACGCGATTACCAGCCTCGTGGAGGCCCTGGGTTTGTGGCAGCCCGCCTGGGGGCGAAGGGTCACCTGCAGGCTCTACGGCGGTTGGCTACACGGATCTTCGTTGTCACGGGATGCCCAACGCCTGATCCCCGATCTCCAGCGCGAGTTCCCTCGTTCCATTCGTGTAAGGAGCACCGGCGGCGCACACGCGGTGATCTGCGAGGTCCAGCTCGCTCGATCCCTCGCCTGCGACCCGGCGGTCGTGTTGACGCATACCTACCGTCCACGTTCCCTGCCGCGGCGCCTTCAGTGCGACAGAGCCCCGTTCTCCGGCTGCGTGGCCCCATCGCAGTGTCCGATCGCACCTCTTGAACCGTTCATCAGCAACACGAAGTGTCCCGTCACCAACTGCTCCGTCGAACCGGAAACTGTCCTGGCCCGTGCTGAACAGAAGCTCGTGGATTCGATGCTGATCGTGGATCTCGTGCATTTCGCCGACACCATGCCACGTCCGCTGGTCGTCGTATCGGCAGACGAAGACCTCTGGCCCGGTATCCGCTTCGCACTGCTGCGCGGCGCGCAGATCATTCATGTGCTGCCGCCGCGCAGTCGGGTTCGCGTCCGTCGTTACCAGAATCTGGAGACGAATACGTATTCCCGTGTCATCATGTAGGACAAGATCAAATGCAATTCGACGACTTCAGACGGGTCGTAACCTGTTTCGCCGATCGCGTGGACGACGTCGCCGCTCACCGCGGTGAGCTCCTGGTACAGATCCGGGACGAGACGATCAACGTCAAGCTACATCAGCGGCCGGACGGCTTGTTGGTCGAGGAACTGGATGAGCGCATGCCGGCGGCGCGTTGGATCATCAACCGACTCGCTCGAATTCCGCTGCTCGCAGACCGGATCTGTTCGTATGTATCGCCACCGACGGCTTTCGTAC
The DNA here is from genome assembly GCA_022820545.1 of Acidobacteriota bacterium. GTDB lineage: Bacteria > Acidobacteriota > Vicinamibacteria > Marinacidobacterales > Marinacidobacteraceae > Marinacidobacterium. Next base: position 25,408 of record JAJEFG010000082.1, read on the forward strand.
CGCCGTCCGGACGCCTGCTCCTGAACCCCAATGAGAGCACGTCCGCGGGGGACCATTCCTGCGACGACACCGAGCAAGCACTCACAGAGGTTCTCAGCCGCCGGCCTGCAGGAACCACCTCCGTCTTGTACCTCACTTCCGACGCGGGTGAGGGAAAGACGTCGCTGATCAATAGGGTGGCGGTTCGACAGGCGGAAGCGTACAGGGCAAAACAAACCGACTGGCTCTTGGTGCCGGTCCCGTTGGGGGGCCGTACCTTCTTGCGATTCGACGATGTTGTCGTCTCTGCGCTTGTAAACCGGCTCCGCTTCCAGCTCCTGTACTACGATGCCTTTTTGGAACTGGTCCGTCTCGGCGTTCTCGTGCCCGCCTTTGACGGCTTTGAGGAAATGATCGTCGAGTCCACTTCCGGAGAGGCCCTTTCTGCCCTCGGTGGCCTGGTAGGCAGGCTGCGTTCCGCCGGCACGGTACTCGTGGCCGCGCGCAAGGCCTATTTCGACTATCCGAATTTCGGCTCCCATGCGAGGCTTTTCGACAGCATCGGGTCAAAGAGCGAAGTGGCGTTCGGACGCCTCTCGCTCAATCGCTGGGATCATCAGACCTTCGCCAAGTACGCGACAGAAAGACGAATCCACGATCCCAGTCGCCTGTATACCAGCGTTTCTGATCGTCTCGGAGAGACGCATCCCATCCTGACTCGTGCGGTGCTGGTAAAGCGATTGCTGGACGTCGCGACCGAAGGGGACGACCTCCCTGCGCTTCTGGCGCGTATCGGACAGGACGAGCGCGACTACTTCCGTGACTTCGTTTCCAGCATCGTGGAACGGGAGGCAGTCAAGTGGCAGGACAGGTCAGGTGACGGGTCGGGCGCACTGTTGACGACTGATGAACATCATGAACTGCTGTCCATGCTTGCACGGGAAATGTGGCTGAGCGCGACAGACGAACTTGGAATCGACCTCCTGACGCTTGCCGTGGATATGTTCGCCGAGGACAAGAATCCGACCGTCGCGCGGCAAATCCAGGAACGCATCAAGCAGCACGCGCTTCTTACCGTCACTCGAATGGGTCGCACGACGTTGGTCTTCGACCACGAGGATTTTCGAGTCTTCTACCTCGGGCGGGCGTTGGGCTGCGCTCTGGTAAACGGCGACACCGGTGCGGTGCGGTCGCTGTTGGACAAGGCGGGCCTGCCTGGCTCGGCGGTGGCAGAGGCAGCCAGCTTCGTCCGACACTCCGACACGATGTTGGAGTCTGTCCTCGCACTGCTCCAGACCCTGGCTGACGAGGCCCTTTTCGCATCGTTCGAGCGGGAGAACTGTGGAGCGTTGGCGATGTGTCTGCTGGACCGGGAGGTTGGCCCGTACGAAATCCGGAACATGAGTTTTCCGACTGCGGCTTTGCGCGGACGACACCTGGATCGCGTTACGGCGTCCAGGTCGTATTTCCACGCCACGGGTTTGACGGGAGCGACACTACACGGTTGCAGTTTTCGGGACTGTCACTTCGAGCGGTTCGACGTTGACGGATCAGAAACTGTGTCTGACACAACACTCGACGAAGCGTGCCATGTAGACAGTGTCGTTCGTATGGGGAAGAACGACGAAGATCCGATCACATGGTTCGACCCAGCGAACATTCAACGCTGTCTGCGTACTTCTGGGTTCGACTTCAAGGACCGCGAGGATGCGCAGGCTGCAGGCGGCGCGGAGCTTGAGTTCGACGACGATCTGATCGTCGTACAGCGGTTTCTGCGAACATTTCTGCGAGCGACCGGACTGAATGAGATGACCATCAGGCAGCGCTTGGGTGTCAAGGCCAACCACTTCTTCAAGGATCTGCTGCCGCCACTTTCCCAAGCGGGTGTTGTGCAGGAGGTCCAGTACGAGGGTCATGGTAACCAGCGTCGTTTCCGGCTAAGCGTGCCAATGACCCAGATCGAGGAAGCAATGAGCGCGTCACACGGAGAGTTCAAGCGCTTCCTGAGAGAGCTCTAGTAACGGGGTCGGAAGTACAAGCCACCGGGGAGCGCTTGGTACCCCATGGTCACGCAAAGTCGTCTTGCGTTGTCCCTTGGGCGGTAGCCGCCGGTTCCTTCGCGCCCCGACGACAGAGACGTCACTACCGAGTCGAGGTCCCGTCGGGCGGAATGTCGAAGAAAAGTGAGGCGGACCCCGCGTGAACGCAATGGGGAGCCTCTCCAATCGAGTCAACACGAGTGATTTCACTCATATGGTCGTTTCATCACTCCGCTGAAAGAGTCCGATATGGAGAAAACACCGCCGCGATGCCAACCGGAGGCCGGCGTCCGGTCCGGTCCGTCACTCGCCCTGATGGAGACGCGGTTGCGCTGATCTTCGGGCAGCGGTGCCGGTGTAACACCGGCGTTCCCCGCCTCTCCGCCGTGGCGCCATCGGGAGGGCCACCTTACGCGCGAGCGTCGGCGGAGAACGAATGCCGTTGGCCTGGCTCGCCGACGGGCCGGGTGACATCAACAACACGCACGTCGATCTTCGACCCGCTGGCGGCTGGCAGCGTCTCTTCAAGGGCCTGCTTCAGCGTTTGTGGCGTCTGTACCAACTGGCCGGACGGCCCCTTGGGAATCCGTTGCCCGCCGAACCAGAGGACGAGGTAGATCCCGTGTCCGTCGGCGGCGGGGAGCGTCGTGTACTTCGCGACGAGTTGGTCGGAAACGGCGGTCCAGAGGCCGCGATGGCCCTCGCGCTTGATTTCGATGGGCACTGTGAAGCCGCTGTACGACACCCGAAGGTCGCTGCGGGTGTTGTTCGCGTGCTGCGCTTCGGGCGCCACGGTGATCCGGTCGTCCAGCCTGGTGCGCAGCTCGCGCAGTACGAGATCGCGGCACGAGTTCTCCGACCTGGGGCTCGTGGGGCGGCCGTAGCCATCCACGTTCCAGAAACCGCGCCAGATGTTCTCGTCCCCACGGCACACCTCAGCGGCTAAGTCGTCGAGATGGTCGGTGACGAGCGCCAGAAGATCAGTGGCCTTCGTCGGGACCCCCCCGCGCAACGCTTCCGCGACGCGCTCTACGGAGGCAGGCGCGTACCCGGCGTCGCGGCTCTCGGTGCGCTGCCGATCGCGCGCCAGTTCCACTGTTCTCCTCCAATCCGCCAAGGCCGGATCCGCGAGCAGCGAATCGAGCGACTGTCCCGCAGCGGCGCCCGGTTGCGTGCCGAGGGCCTGGATGAACCCGCGCGTGCGCGCAGCGGCCCTTTCCGGAAGGCCCACCCAGCCCTCCTTCCACTCTTCATCCGGGGCAAACATCGGTCCGAATCGCGTGATCAGCAGACTGAGGGTTGCGGCGTCGGTATCCGCGTCCGGGAACGACGTGCCCCAATCAGGAAACAGGAATACCGCCGCTTCCCGCGTGGCCTCGTCCCGGCCGCGGGTGAACTCGTCGAACCGGGACCGGTAATCATCCGGCGCCGCAGCCAGACCGGCCGCGAGCCAGTGCGCCCGCTGTGCGGCGGTCACGCTCTTCGATCCGACTTTCCTGGCGATGATCCTGCGAAGTTGTGTCCGGCCGGCGTGTCCAAGCGCTGCCCAGAGCAGGCAGTCGAGGACCCGGAGTTGCGGTCCCCGGCCACGCACCGGGAATCCTGTCAAAAGCGGCAGTGCGCTCCGGTGCGCGACTTCCGCGTGATCCGCGTCGGTGACCAGACGATCCAGGTGCACCAGGCTGTCGCTGCCCGCGACGATCTCGGGCTTGGCCCAGCGGACCAGGACTTCGGCGACCAGGTCCGGGCGCGACCGCACGAGCTTCCGATACCACGGCGGCAACTCCAAGCGACCGGTCGGGACGGTGAAGTAGAGAGCCAAGGCAGTCCGCCGTTGGATGTCATCGAGCGCCGCGAACTCTGCCGGATTCTCCCGCTCCATCACTTCGAGTCCGGCGAGGAACGGCAACGCGAGGTAGTGAGACCGCGATTCGGCGCGCAGCCGAAGAACTTCCGCCACGTCGGGGAGGTCCTCCCGATGCGGGACGCCGCGCAGCCCGCGGAGCACCGCCTCCGCGAGGGCCGCATCGGAGAACCAGACCCGGCGACCCCGAACAACGAAGTACTGGTTCAGAGTCCCAAGATATGCGCCCGCCAGGGCGTGCAGCAGCTCGGGCGACGCCCGATTCTCGTGGAGCGCCTCCGCCTCTGCACGCACCTGATCCTCCCACTGCGCCTTCTGCTTGCTCCGCTCCGCTGCGGAGTCCTTTTCCCGCCGCTTCCGGTCCAGAAACCGAGTCGCCAGCGGGGTCTGCAGCAAGTCCGGGAGCCGCACTGCCAGATGCCCGGACCAACGGGTCCGCTCGGTGAGTTCCTCGAACGTGATTCCCTCTTCGGCCGTGCGCTGGATGGCCTGTCCGAGCAGCCATTCGGCCAGTCCGGGGCGAGCGTCCGCAAAACCCGCCGCCTGGTCCAGACAGAACCTCCCGAAGTCGTCCGGCAGCGGTGCCGCGTACAGCGTCTCGACGGCCTCGTAGGCGCAGACCGGGAAGTCCTCCGCCTCCGGACACCGCGTGAGTCCCTCCAGCAAGAGCGCCTTTTGGAGATCGGGACGCTGCTCAAGGAATGCGCGGATCGCGCGCACCGATTCGGCGGCGCCCGGACCCCCGGACCACGACGCCGCACCCATGCGGAGCCAGTCGTAGAGCCGGGGCGGAAGGACCTGGTCGCCCACGGATTCCAGCGTCCGGGCGACCAGGCGGAGAGGAAGATCGTTGAGGAACTGCGCGTCGAGTGCCGGTCGCAGTCCCGGCAGCCTGACGCCGAGGCCTTCCAACAGGTCGGGGAGACGCTGCGCCGGAGTCTGCTCCAGAAGGTCGAACCACCAGAATCGGTAGTACCTGCCGACAAGTTCGTCCGGCTGTTCGAGCAGGTAGTTCCAAAGTTCGTCAGGCGAAATCTCCTCGGGGTACATCCGCGCCAGCAGGGTCCCAAGGAGTTCCCGGTCAGCGTCACGGACGGCGCCTCGGTGGATGTCTCGCAGGAGTCGGCGCGCGTCCTCCCGCCGCCCTGCGTCATCGGAGCAGTTGTGGAAGAAGGCGTCCAGAGCCCGCCGGTTGGCGACGGACCACCGCGTCTCGTCGCGGGAGATCTCGAGAAGCGGGTCGGCGAATTCCGGCATCGGTTCGCCGAGTGCCAGCGCCCGGAGCACAAAACCGGTGACAACCTGGTCGGCGTCCTCACGCCCCGGTGCTTCAAGGACATGTCGGAGCGCCGCCGCTAATTCGGGGACCGCGAGGGGCCGCAGTGCGTCTTCGGGCAGCCGTCCGGCATCCAGTTTCGGATCCTGAGCGTGAATCCGGTCCAGAAGTCGCGCCTTCTCGCCGGGTGAGAAATCGTGGAGGTCGCCGTAAGCCGCCATACCGACCGGGTCCCGTTCGACCAGGCGCGCCCGCGCCGGCCGGCAGTGGGCCGCAAGCCATGCGGCAAGACCGCGGAGGGGCGTTGGCGGGGCGCCGTCCCGCGCCGTCATGAGGGCGAACACGCGGCCGATGGGCAGGCCGCTCTCGATCCTCCCGGCGAGGTGCCGCGCTCCCAGGAACTCGGCGATCTGGCGGTGATGGGGTGCGAACCGCCGGATGCCGGCGGGGGCGGCCTCGGTGAACAGCTTGGTGTCGAGCGCGGCCCGCGCCAGGCTCTGATCGGTGGGACGGAAGTCGTCCAGCGGCGGGTAGTCGTCATCCGACGACGAGGCGTCGAGCGAACATCCGGCCGCGCCGGAGAGCAGCAGCGTCGCGCAGAACTCGGCGGCGGCGTCCAGAACATCGGAAGGGTTTGGCTGGTCCTGCGCAGCGTCCCGGTGCTCGGCGTTGCTCTCGCCAGCCATACGGCGGCATGCGGTCTCGAAAGCCTCCCGGCGGCTTGCGGGCCAGTTGCGGCCGGCGGCGAACGCCCCGATGAGGATTTCAATGCCCTGCGGGTTCCGCAGCCACCCGGACAGACCCTTCTCCCGGGCGGACTTCAGGAAACGCCGGGCCTCGGCGCCGCCCAGGTTCGCTTCCAACAGGTTCTCGATGTCGGGATCGCGGAGCGGATCGAGCCGAAGGACCGTGACGCTTTCGTCCGGGGAGACCACCCGCAGGCGCTCCCGATCGCTCGCAAGCCAGTCCGCGGCGCGGCACGAGAGCCGGAATCGCGGCCGTCCGAGCGCATCGAGCTGCCGCCGAATCTCGTCGAGCGGCATCCGCGGATCGCCGCTCCCCGCTCGGACTTCGTCGAGCCCGTCGAGGAAGAGCGTCTTCCCGGACCAGTCGGGCGCGCGGGTTTCGGCGAACGCGAGGAAGTCCCGAACCGGAAGGAAGAGCGCGTCGGCCCCGAGAGCGGCTCGCTCGCGCTCGAACTCGCTGGTTTTTCCCGCACCCGGATCGCCGAGTAGCACGAACGCCGGCGCGTCGCGGAAGGCGGCAAGCGGCCGTGGGCGGTCGCTGCCGGCCACGGTGACGGTGCGGGGTACGAGGCCCTTCATTCCGGCGCGACCCAGTGCCCGGCGGGGTGCGAAAGAAAATCCGCCAGGGAAAGGCCCCCCGGCCCCACGAGGACCGTGCGGGCGCGCTCGTAGCGCTGCCGGAACGCGGCCAGGGCGCGGCCGCTCGAACGGTCGCGGCCAGTCTTGACCGCGGCCAGTTTCGGGCCACGCTCGATGACGAAGTCCACCTCGTGCGCGTCGTCCCGCCAGTAGTGCACGCGCAGGCCGATCTCTCCGGTGTTGACGAGGTGCGCCCCGACCGCGGTCTCGACGACCCGGCCCCAGAACGTGCGGTCCGCCTGGGCCTCTTTGAAGGTGTAGCCGGAAGCCGCCGTCATCAACGAGGTGTCGAGGACGTTCAGCTTGGGACTCGCGGCCCGGTCGGACAGCGGCCCCGCGTAGCGCGCGAGCCCGGCGACCAGCCCGACGCGCGCCAGCAGGTCGAGATACCGCGCCAGCGTCGTGGTGTTGCCGGCGTCCCGGAGCTGGCCGAGCATCTTGTTGTAGGCGACGATCTGCCCGGACATCCGGCAGGCAAGCCAGAAGAGGCGCGTCAGCAGCGCGGGCCGGTCCACGCGGGTCATCGCCAGCACGTCGCGTTCGACGCTGGCGTCGGCGATGGCGCGGCGCACGTAATCGCGCCACTCCGGCGGGGTTCCGATGTGCCGCGCCGCGCCGGGGTAGCCCCCGTAGAAGACGTAGCGGCCGGCATCGAAACCGAAGGCCGCGGCGACCTCAGGGAACGACCACTGCGCCACCGGGATCGTCTCGAAGCGTCCGGCCAAGCTCTCGTTCAGGCCTTGCTGCATCGTCATGGGGGATGACCCGGAGATGACGACCCGCAGGGGACGGTCGGCGAAGCGGTCCGCGTCCCAGAGTCCCTTGACCACTTCCGACCAGCGGGGGACCTTCTGGATCTCGTCGAGGGCCAGCACGAAGCCGCGACCCGCGGCGGCCTCCTCCCGTGCGCTCTCCCAGCGCTGGACGACCCAGCGTTCGTCCCGCATGGCGGCCGGGAAGGGATCGGTGCGGGGCGCTGCGAGCGACCTACCGCCCGCCGGCGAACGGTCGGGCTCGTCCACCGCGATGTAGCGAAACGGCATCCCGCAGCGGGCGAGCGCCTGCCGGATGATGGTGGTCTTGCCCGTCTGTCGAGGGCCGAACACGGCGACGATCCGGCGCGGCGTCTCGCGGAGGCGGTCGGTCAGGCTGGCAACCTGGCTGCGCTCGAAACGGGGCATCGCAGGAAATTAGCGTAAATGTTGTGATTCACTCAATATCGTAAATTTGAAGCTCGAAACATCGCCGGCGTCTATCACGGCGGTACGATGGAATCCATGAGGTCTCAACGTTGACCCGCGAGGAACCCGACCTGTGGCGCTGAATCCGGTCGTCTACACCGAGAACGTCGTCCGCAGCTTCCTCCGCTACCAGCTCACCGCGTACCCGTTCGCCGCTCCGCATCTGCATCAGCAGATGCGCGACCTCCTCTCGCTCGACGAGACCCGGCAGTCGCCCCTTCTCCAAGGTCCGTTCGTCAGCCTCTCGCAGCCCTTCCGGCAGGGCGCGGAAATGGCTGACCTCGTCCGCGAGGGGGTACTCCATCCCCATCTTGCCGACCGGATCCCCGACGGCATCAACCGGCTCTACGCGCACCAGGAGCGGGCCATCCGCTCCGTCGTGGAGGGTCGGACGACGCTCGTCTCGACGGGCACCGGTTCCGGCAAGACCGAGTGCTTCCTCTATCCGGTCGTGAGCCGTTGCTTCGAACTCCGGGACCGGTCAGCGGCGCCCGGAATCAGCGCGGTCATCGTCTATCCCATGAACGCGCTGGCGGAAGACCAGTTGATGCGCCTGCGCGGCCTGCTCGCCGGGACGGGTGTTCCGTTCGGGCTCTACGTCGGCAAGACGCCCGAATATGAAGCCCAGGTGGCGGGCGTCCGGCTGCCGCCGGGAGCGTCGCGGGCGGACTACGAAGCCCGGCTGGCGCAGGCGCAGCACGAGGGGAGCGGAGAGACCGTGATTCCGCCGGAGGAAGTCTGCTCGCGCGAGGTGATGCGCACCGCGGGGCGGCAGCCGCGCATCCTGCTTACGAACATCAAACAGTTGGAGTTGTTGCTGACCCGGCAGCAGGACATCGAGTTGTTCGCGGACGCCCGGCTGGATTTCCTTGTCTTCGACGAGGCGCACACCTTCACGGGGGCGCTGGGCGCCGAAACCGCCTGCCTGATTCGGCGGCTGCGCGCATTCGGCCCTTCCGGGGCCAGCCGCACGACCTGCGTTGCGACCTCGGCCACCATCGTGGACCGCGAGGACCCGGACGCAGCGCGCCGGTTCGCGGCCCGGTTCTTCGGGGTCGAAGCGGCCGAGGTCACGACCGTCGGCGAGGAAACCGAGGCGGAGGTGTGGGCAGCGCCCCGGTCCGTTCCACCCGTCCCGCGCGGGGACACAGCGGAGATCCTGGAACGCTGCGTCCAGGCGGTGGAGGACGCGGACGAAGCGGGGGGAGCCGTCCGCGGCGTCTGGCGTTCGCTCACGAGCGGGCATCTGGCCGGCGGGAACTGGCCGGAGTCCCTGTACGACGCCCTGTCGCGGAACGAACTCGTCTTCCGGCTGGGCGAGGAGCTGGCCGCCCCGAAGGCGCTGGAGGCGCTGCCCTCCGCCCTGGAGAAACACCTCGGGCGGCCGGTGACCGAAGCGGAGATCCTGGCCTGGCTGACGCTCGGCGCGGCGGCGCGTCGCGACGGGAGGCCCCTACTCCGGCCGGTCGTCCATGGATTCGTGCGGGGCATCGGCGGAGCGGTGGTGTCCTTCCCGGACGATGCCGACGGCCCGCGGCTCTGGCTTACCGCCGAAGACGAAGCCGCCAGCGAACCCAGCGGCGCCAACGGTCGCCCCGGCCGGGCGCATTTCCAGGTAACGACCTGCACCACCTGCGGCCAGCACTACTTCCTCGCGTTCCTGAAGGACTTCGAGTTTCTCGGCAAGACCCCGGGCGGCGGCGAGGCCGGGCCGGACGGGTCGCATTGGCCGCTTCTGGAGCCGGCCCTCGGAGGGAAACGGGTCGTCCTCTTCGACGCGCTCATCGGTGCGAGCGACGACGCGGAGGACGATGCTCCCGCCCTGGCGCGCACGGCGGCGCTCCATTTCTGCCGGAGCTGCGGCGCGGCGCACCCGGAACCAGCCGCCCGCTGCCTTGACTGCGGCTCGCTCGCACCGGCCGTCCGGCTCCACGCGGTGCGTCAACGCAAGGACCGACCGGGGAAGCTGGTCAGTTGCCTTTCATGCGGCGCCCACGGGCGGACATGGGCCGGTGGTTACCGGGAGCCGGCGCGCCGGGTGCGCGCGGTCAACGTCGCCGACGTGCATGTGCTGACCCAGGACATGGTGCACCACGCCGAGCGGCGGCGGTTGCTCGTGTTCTGCGACAACCGGCAGGACGCCGCGTTCCAGGCCGGATGGATGAAGGACCACGCCCGCCGCTTCCGGTTGCGGGCGCTGATGGCGCAGGGCATTCAGGAGGGGGCCGCCTCGGTCGGCGACCTGGTGGGCTGGCTCGACGACCGGCTCGAGGACGACGAGGCCCTCTCCCGCGCCCTGATTCCCGAGGTCTGGCAGGTGGCTCGCCGGGAGACCGCCGGCGGGCGCCACGGCGTGGAACGGCGGAAGTACCTCCGCTTCCAGGTGCTGCGTGAGGTCGCACTGGCCTCGGGGCAGGCGCTCGGACTCGAACCGTGGGGCCGGATGAAGGTGGAGTACGAGGGACTCGACAGCGCCGCGCCCTGGATCCAGGAACACGCGCACCGGCTCGGCATCTCGGCGGACCGTTTGCGCGAGGGTGTTGCCGGGATCCTCGACTTCTTCCGCCGGCGGCGCGCGCTCTACGACGCCGAATACGGGATCTTCACGAAGTACTGGGCGGACGGCAGCCCCGAAGTGCAGCAGGGCTACCTGCCCCACTTTCGCGGTCCGGCCGCCACGAAATTGCAGCGGGAGCCGACGGAAAAGAAGGAACTCCTCATCCAGTGGCTGAGCCGCGGCGGCGACACCACGATGCGCCAGCTCGCGGCCAAATGGGGCGTGGTCTCGGAATCCATCGAAGCGTTCCTGACCGGCCTTTTCGGCTTCCTCGTGGAACGCGAGCTGCTGGTCCCGGTCCGGCTCAAGGGATGGCGTGGGGGCCCGTTGCCCAACATCCACGGCGTGTACCAGGTGAGCGCCGACCGGCTGCGCCTCTTCCCGAACCGGGGCGTGTACCGGTGTCGAAACTGCCGCCGTACGACCCCCAGAAACCTGCCCGGCGACCGGTGCCCGGCGTGGCGCTGCCGCGGTTCGCTGGAATGGGTCAAGGAGGACGAGGACAACTACGACCTGCAACTGCTCGACGGCGCCTACTCCATGCTGCGCCCCGAAGAGCACACGGCCATGGTGCCGAACCACGAGCGCGAGCGGTTGGAGAACCTGTTCAGGGGCAGTTCGGACGCGGTGAACTGCCTCGTCTGCACCCCGACGCTGGAACTCGGCATCGACATCGGGCAGCTCGATTCGGTGCTGATGCGCAACGTGCCGCCGCTGCCGGCCAACTACTGGCAAAGGGCCGGACGGGCGGGGCGGCGCCACCGGATGGCCGTGGACATCACCTACTGCCGCCCGACGTCCCACGACCGCGCCTATTTCGCGGAGCCGCCAAAGATGCTCGCGGGACGGATCGATCCGCCGGCGTTCAACCTGCGGAACGAGGTGATGATCGCGAAACACGTCCACGCGTCGGTGATCGGCGGTCTGTTCCGCTATGCGCGTGACCCGGGCCAGACCGATGAGGAGCGGGAGAGGATCGCGGCGGTGCTTGCCGAATGCCTGCCGCGGCAGGTCGTCTCGTGGCTCTTCGACGGCGGCGCACTGCGAACCGATCCGTTCGATTTCGGGCCGCTGCGCGCGCTCGTGGCGGACCGTGCGGAGGAGTTGGCCGCGGATGTGCGGCGCGTGTTCGAGGGTGGCTGGCCGGCTGAGGACGCCGATGTAGTGGCCCCCGAAGCGCTCCGCGCCCATGTCGCGGGATTCGCTGACGAACTGGAAACCGTCGTCGTGCGACTGCGGCGTCGTCTGGAGTGGGCGATGGAGCAGATCCGCCGGCTCAACAGAGTCCGTGAGCGCCGCGGCGCGCTCGAACCGGGGGATGACACGCTGTTCCGTCGCTGCGACAGGCTGGTGAAGCGCCTCAGGGGAGAGGGCCGGCGGCGCACCCAGGCGGAGGGGCACGACGACGTGGGCACCTTCAGCGTGCTGGCCGCGGAGGGTTTCCTGCCCGGTTACGGCCTCGAGGCCGGTTCGGTGGTCGGCTCGGCGGAGATTCCGTTCTGGCGCACCGGGGCCATGGACTTCGATCTGCCCCGGCCTCCGGCGACCGCCCTCCGCGAGTACGTACCCGGCAACCTGATCTACGCGAACGGCCACCGTTTCGTGGCGCGGCGGTTCCGCCGCGAGCCGGGCGAGCAGCAGGCGGAGATGCCGTACTTCCACGTGTCACGGGAGCGTCAGGCGGTGAAGGAGGCTGTCGGCGGCGAAGCCTCCACCCTCGGGGGAAACACCCTGCGGACGATGGCCGTCTGTGATGCGGACCTCGTTCACCGGTCGCACATCTCTGACGAAGAGGAGTTCCGCTTCCAGATGGGCGTCGCGATCTACGGTCTGGAGCGCCAGCGGCACAGCGGCGGACGTGCCTTCCTGTGGGGACCGCAGCCGGTACAGATCCGGCGCGGGGTGAACCTGCGCCTCGTGAACGTGGGCGCCTCGGCAGCACTCGAACGCGGTGGGGAGCTCGGATATCCCATCTGTGCGGTGTGCGGCCAGAGCGTCTCGCCGCTCTCTTCCGAGCTTCAGCGCGAGCAGTTCGACAAGGACCACGGGGAGCGGTGCGGGCGACCGGCCAAGCCGCTCGGCTTTCACACGGACGTGGTCGCGGACGCCCTCTCGCTGCCCGACTGCGCAGACGCAACCACGGCGTACAGCGTTCTGGAGGCGCTCCGGCTCGGCGCGGCCCGTGTGCTCGACATGCACGTCGAGGACTTGCAGGTCCTGGTGGTCGGTCACGTGGAGCGCGATACGCCGGATGCGCTGCTGTGGGACCCCATGCCCGGCGGTTCCGGATTGACGGGCCGCCTGCTGGATCGGTTCGACGAGGTCGTCGCGATAGCGCGTGAAGTGGTCGCGGACTGCCCCGCCGCCTGCGATTCATCGTGCATCGACTGCCTGCAGTCGTTCCGGAACGCGTACTACCACCGCTTCCTGCACCGCGAAACCGCCCGCAAGCGACTCGACGACTGGGGCCGGCGCCTCCGGTTCACGCACGACATCCCGCCGTTGCAACCGGCGGCGGCACCCGGCGAGAACGCCCCGCCGGTCAACGAGGCGGAGACGCGGTTACGTCACCTGCTGCTCGCCGCCGGGTTCGGCGAAGGAGTGCGGGGCGAACAGATTCGGCTCGACCGCGCGCTGGGCACCACGACCCCCGACGTGATCTACCGTGCTCCCGATGACGATCCGCACGAGGGCGTTTGCATCTACCTGGACGGCCTGAGCCGGCACCTGCACGGCAACCCGGCGACGGCCGAGAGAGACAGGGATATCCGCACCTGGCTCCGCAACCACGACTATGAGGTGATCGAGATCGCCGCCAACCAGCTCACCGACGAGGACGCCATGGTGCGCCACTTCCGGCGGCTGGCCGCGTATCTCGGGCGGCAGGATCTGCGGGGTCGGGTGCGGAAGGATCGGTCCTGGTTTCACGCTCCTGTGCCCGTAAAGGACTGACGGCTCAAATCTTCACTCCTCTACGGGCAAGAGACGATTCATTGCGCGTTCGGGATCATGGTCAACGTGACCGATCTAAAACCCATTAGCTTCAACCACTCCGCAGTGCTTCGCAGATTGACGGCACTGAAAAACGGCAGCGTCACATCATCCTTTCCCGGCTTCGCGATGATTGCGTATGCAATCTCATGCCGCCGTGGCTCAAACGAATCGACCTCCAGGCCGGCATTCGGGAACTTCGCGCCGGCATTCCGACGGAACTCCACATTGGAAACCATGTTCAGTGCGGACATTTCCCCCTGGGCGAACAGATGGCTTAGCGTGCTCGATCCGCTGTACCGTTTCACGTGAATGAAGGCCCTTCTGCCCTTGTCGTAGAGGTCGCAGACTTCGATCTGGCTGCGTCCTGAAGCGGCCTTCACCGTTCGGTCGTCCATCAACGTAAGCTGCCCCGCTTTGGCGGCCCGTTTGTTGTAGCTCCCTTCTGTTTCGTTCTCGCATTGAGGCAGCGGCACAGAGGTCTGACTCATGTTGTCGACGAAGGTGCGTACCGCGGTAGCGAACTCGGTAGCAATTCGGTGCCATTTACCTTCGTTGAGAACGTACGTCACACCACTTTGTTCAACCTCAGCACAGACGCACCGATACACTCTCCACTTGTGCACGTCGGTATCGTGAAATCGGGACTGAACAAAAACACTGTCTGCCTTCAGGTTGTGAAGTAACCGTTCGTCATCTGGCGAGCGGTAGCGGTCATCGAAGTAACCTTCTAGCTCCAACTCAGAGAAGGACGGTTGTGATTCCTTGTTCGTCCGAAACTTGAATCCACCGATATCGCTCCAGTCGACTATCTCCGGGGGGGCCAGCCATATTCTCTCCCACGCTTGAGCACGAATCTGGCCAACTAGGAGCTCGTCGAGTTCTCTTACTTTCCCGGAATCACGTACGTCCGCGAGGTTATCTACCCACCCAAAGTGGTCTCGGTATGCAGTTTTCGTACTTAGATGAAACCATGCATCGATCTTGGTCAGAAGGGTGCGTATGCTGATGTGCGATGTGAACGTCAGAGCATCACTCCCCGTGACTCTCGTTCCTAGATCTGAATCCAATGGGCTACCGGTCACGGACCGAAGGAAGTCCCGCTGTACGTTTACATCGAACATACTGAGCGAAGACTCCCGGCTCGCCTGCTCACGCGTGTACATGGAAACTGCCTCAAGTGTTCTTCGGTCCATCGACCGAATGCGATCCGCATCGATTCCATTCAACGCAGTTCGAAGGCCAAAGCCTGCCTCGATGGCCTCCGGCTCCAGCATGTGTCGTCCGTGCCCAAAAGTGACTGCGAACATCTTGCCATTGCGTCGAACGAGCAGGACGGCCGCACTAGACGAACTTCGTAGGCGCAGCGACTTGGGGTCAATCGCATCCTCAAAGAAGTCGAGCCACTTTGGGGTAATGGGTTTACTTGGCTTTACGTAGAGGGTCCCTATGGAAACACCGTCCAGTACAATTGGATGTGAACTGTACTTATCCGGCTCCTTTAGAATCTGATGCGGACCGAGCGCGTGATTGCGTATTGCTACGATCGTGAGAGTCATGGAGGGAGACATGTCAAGATTGTTCCTTGTGATGGGACAAGACGCATGGTACTGATGGTGATCGAGAGGGCTTTCATTCCGTCAGTATCGTCGCTGCCATGAGCAACGAGGCTGTCCGATTCCCACAACAAGTGACTGTGCTCAAACCCGAGGAAGGTGGGAAGGGTTGTTCGGACCATGAGTTACGATTCGCGCGGGCGGCCCACAGGGGTCGCCCGTTTCTCACTATAGACAAAACGGCAAACTGGCCCACGAGGTCCGATCCAGTCGCCTCCTAATTCACCGAACGAAGGTACTTCTGGGGGAGAAAACTACTTGCTCCGCAGTTGTTGCTCGTTGAGGGCTGCTGAGAGCTCTTTCCAAAAGGAAATCACGGCGTCACACCACGCGGAGAGATCGCGCTCACAAACATAGAGATCCTCCCCTGTAAGCGGCGCAAGGTGCGAGGAGGCCAGAATCCCGGCGCGCTCAAAATTCGCAGCGTCAAGCGGACCCTCTCGGTCCTGCGCGAGGACCGGATGCTCGAACAGGTCAGGCCGTATTTTGGCCAGCTCGCCAGCAGACGGCCCGGCTCCGTGCTTGATCGTGTTCGCCGCTAACCTGAGTTCACTAACCTTGCTGGTGCACTCAGCACCGTAGGGGTCGACCCCGTACCTTTTCAGGCGATTCTCGAACTGCGAACGGCGCCGCGGTCCTGTTGGAGCCCGGGGCAGATCCCGATCAAGAAAGAACTGCTGCTGCTGCTCGAAGAGATGGTGGAGCCCCACAGCAAGGAGGTTCAACACCCCCTGCCTTACCACGGAAATCGTTTCGTAGTACTCAGCGCCATGCTCGGTTGCCCAATCGGCTAGGTGAGCCATATCAAAAGCACTGTCGGGGTCCGCCGGCATTGAGACGAGGCGCTCGTACTCCGCCTCGGCGGCGGCCCGCGCTTCCTCTTCGATGCCGCTGAACGCCGGGATTACTCTGTTTAGTGCGGCGGTTCGGAATCTCTCGATTGCTTGAACGTGAAACTCGCGGAAGTAGTTTGCCCAGAATCCGGCATTCGCCATCATGGCGTCAGCTTAGGCGCTCGTAGATTGTTCCGTTCAAGATCGGGCTCCCACACGAACGGCTTACCCATGCACTTGGCGTCGGAGCTCGCTCTCGATTTGGCCAACCGAGCACGGTATACGAGTGACATGGGACCTGAAACGGTCGACTTACGCGAACGAGCGAGGCGTTCCGCGAACTTGTGGATGCGAAGGGACGTCCACTACGCGAACCACAAGAACCCTCGTAACTGCCGGATTCAGCGTTCGTCGACTGGCACCGCCGGGAGGTCTTCCGGGGCGAACCCCGGACCTCCTGATCGACCTGGCCGCGCTCAGTTCTCTCGTTCGCCCTCCCGCACCGTCGGGTACTCGATCCCGAGCTGCTCCAGATAGCTGTCATACCGCTCCGGGTCGTAGTAGAACGGCCGCATCGCCTCCCGGAAGGAATCCATCCGCTCCTTGTTGAGATGGATCGCCGGCGGGTCGTTCGGCCCGATCAGGGGGCTGTACTGGTGCTCCGCGGTCTGCTCGGCGAAGTAGTCCTTCGCCGCCGCCACCAGTGACGGGTCGAGGAACAGGTCCATCAGGGTCATCGCGATCACCCGCGCCCCGGCGGTCACGCCCTTGTGCGCGATCGGGGTCGCCATCGCCACCGCGTTCGCCCAGTGGTGGCCGGGGCCGCCCGGGATGTTGGACGGGTAGCGCATCGTGACCGTCGGCACCTTCCATGAGATGTCCCCGATGTCGTCGGAGAAGCCGCCGAGCCGGGGCTCGGGCGCCGGGCCGCCGATCTGGCCGAGTTCCATCGCGAGGCCGCGTTCCTCGACGCCGAGCTCGCGCTGGAGACCCCGGGCGAGCGTCTGGTCCGCCTCGCTCCACTCGGGGAGACCCACCCGCTCGATGTTGGCCCACAGCGCCTCGGCCACCGGCTTGTTGAAGTGGCGCGGATACGCGTGGCCCAGGATGCGCCAGGACGCCTTGGTGGAGGTCATCGCCGCCGCGGCCTCCGCCATCGTGTTGCCGAGCTCGTAGAGCTCCTTCATGTGCGGCTGGTCGAGCTCACGGAAGTAGTACCAGACCGAAGCGAGCTGCGGCACCACGTTCGGCTGGTCGCCGCCGTTCGAGATCACGTAGTGCGAGCGGTGCGGGAGGCGCAGGTGCTCGCGCTTCACGTTCCAGGCCATGTTCATGATCTCGACCGCGTCGAGCGCGCTGCGTCCCCGCCACGGCGCGCCCGCGGAGTGCGCCGACTCGCCCTCGAAGGTGTATTCCACGGAGACGAGGCCGCTGCCCCGCCCCTGGCCCCAGCTCACCCCGAAGTCGGAGGCGACGTGCGTGAAGATGTTGATGTCGATGTCGTCGAAGTGGCCGGCGCGGATGAACCACGCCTTGGTGGCGAGCAGTTCTTCCGCCACCCCCGGCCAGATCACGATGGTCCCGGGGATCCCCTCGCGCTCCATGACCTCCTTGGCGGCGAGCGCGCCGACGATGATCACCGCCTGCCCGGAGTTGTGGCCCTCGCCGTGGCCGGGAGCGCCCTCGACGAGCGGGTCGAAGTAGGCGACGCCGGGCTTCTGGGAAGCCTTCGGGATGCCGTCGATGTCGCTGCCGAGCGCGATCACCGGTGAACCCGACCCCCAGCGCGCCATCCAGGCGGTGGGGATGCCGGCGATGCCTTCCTCGATCTCGAAGCCGTTGTCGCGGAGGACGCCGGTGAGGTAGCGGGAGGTCTCGACCTCCTGGAAGCCGAGCTCGCCGAAGCTGAAGACGGAGTCCACGATGACCTGCGCCAGCTTGGCGCGCTCGGCGGCGCCCTGGTCGGCGACGGGGCGGAGGGTCTCGAGGTCCTGGGCGGCAGCGGGGGCGGTCAGGAGCGCGAGCGAGAGGGCGGCGAGAGCGGTGATTCTCGTGAGTGAGGACATAGGGGGAACCTCCCGTGGACGGCCCGGAGGCCGACTGGCGATTCTACGGGGAGGTTCCGCCCGCTGCGCGGGCGGGTGCCGGCTGAAGCCGGCGCTCCGAGCCGTACGTGCTTTGACGTGGAGTTGCGACGGGCGCGGCGCGGAGCGCCGCGGTGCCGGTCTGGAGACCGGCGTTCCAAGCCGGGGCGTTGCTTGCGCCGGGGACGGGGGTCAGTTGCCGCTGCGGGCCTGGGCGATGAGCTGCCGGAGGCGGGCGCCGTCCACCGCGCCGGGCACCAGCGTGTTCCCGATCACGAAGGCCGGGGTGCCGTTGATCCCGAGCTCGCGGGCGAGACGCTGGGTGTCCTGCAGATAGGAAATGACCTCCGCGTCGGCCATGTCCTGCTGCAGGCGCGCCACGTCGAGCCCGGCCTGCCCCGCGATCTCCATCACCGACTCCTCGGTGAGGCGCTCGGGCGAGCCCATGAGCGCCTTGTGGAACTCCAGGTACTTTCCCTGCTTCTGCGCCGCCATGGAGGCGAGCGCGGCGAAGGTCGAGACCTGTCCCAGTACCGGGAAGTCCTTCCACACGACCCGCAGTCCCGGGTCGGTCTCCAGCAGGTCCATGACCGGCTCGAGCGAGCGCTTGCAGTAGCCGCACTGGTAGTCGAAGAACTCGACGAGTGTCACGTCGCCGTCCGGGTTGCCGGACACCGGCGACATCGGGTGGTCCTCAAGCGCCACGCGGTTCTTCACCAGCGCGTCGCGGGTCCGCGCCACCTGGTCGGCCTGGCGCCTCGCCTGGAGCGCGCGGATCGCCTCCTCGATGACCTCCGGGTGCTCGAGCAGGTACTCCCGGACGATCTTCCGCACGGCCTCCTCGTCCGGGGGCGGTTGCGGCGTGGGCTGCGCCTGGCCGCTGGCGGCGACCGCGGCGCAGAGGAGCGCCGCGGCCAGCGCGAGCGCCAGCTTGGACTTCATGTGCAGGGATTGTAGGTGCGCGGCGCGGAGCGCCGCGGTGCCGGTCTGGAGACCGGCGTTCCAAGCCGTTGCGCCACCCCTCAGTGGGAGACGCCCTCGAGTTCCTCGAGGTAACCGACGCCCGGCAGGTCAACGTCCTTTCCCAGGAGGTAGAAGTCGAAGAACGCCTTCATGTCGGCGAGCATCTCCACCCGGTTGTCGAAGCCCCGGACGTAGAAGTTCTCGCCGGGGTAGGCCTTGTAGCGGGCGGGCTTGTAGAGGCGCTGGAGTTCGCGGAAGAACTCGGTCATCTGCGGGGAGCCGGGATAGCGGCCCTCGCCGTGGAGGACGAAGACGGGCGCCTGCGCGCCGGCGAGGTGGTAGTAGGGGGAGTTCGCGAGGTAGCGGTCCCGGTGATCTTCGAGCCGGCCCATCTCCTTGCGGAGTTGCTGGAGGTGGCGGAACTCGCCGTCGTCGAAGAAGGTGACGCGGTCGCAGTAGCCGGAGGCGGCGATCACGGCCTGGAAGGTCTCGCCGCCGAAGCTCACCGCCGCGCACGACATGAACCCTCCGTAGCTGGTGCCGGTGGTCCCGATGCGCTCGGGGTGGACGAACGGGAGGGTCCGGAGGTAGTCGGCGGCGGCCACCGCGTCCGCGAAGTCGCACTTGCCCCAGCAGCCGTCGTTCGCCTCCTCGAACGCGCGGCCGTACCCGGAGCTGCCGCGGACGTTGGGCAGGAGGACCACGTAGCCGCGCTGCACGAAGAACTGGATGGCCGGCTCGAAGCTGTCCTCCCACTGCGACGTGGGTCCGCCGTGGGTCCAGACGATGGCGGGATGGCGGCCGTTCCCGTCACCCCATCCGGCGCCGGGCCGGTAGAGATACGAGGGGATTTCCAGGCCGTCCGCGCTCGAGAATGACACCTTCCCGGGCATGACCAGGCGACGTTCGATCGCCTCCACCGGCGCCGAATCGGTCAGCCGGGACGACTTCCCCGCGGCGAGGTCGTGAACAAACAGGTCCCCGGGGCGGGTCGGCGTCTCGAGGGTGGTTGAGATGCGGCCGCCGTCCGGAGACCACTGGGGAGCTCCGACGATTCCGGACTCGGGCGCCGCGATGACTTGTGGCTCGCCGCCGCCCGCCGGCGCGACCCGGAGCTGGTAGGTGCCCCCGTGGTTCTCGACGTACAGGAATCCGCCGCCGTCCGGGGACCAGGCGCCTTCCGTCTGGTCGGCTTCGGCCGCCGCCAGCGGCTTCGGTTCGCCTCCCGACCGGGGCACGGCCCAGTAGTTGATCCATCCGGAGCGGTAGGACGGAAAGACGACCGTGGCGCCGTCCGGGGAGACCAGGGGATAGCCGAACGTGCCGCCCTCGCCGTAGTCGAAGAAGTCCTCGTCACGCACGATGACCCGCTCTTCGCCGCCGCCAGCGAGGACCTCCACGATCGTGTGGTCCATCCATTCGCGATCGAGCCGGACGAACAGCACCGACTGGGAGTCGGGACCCCAGGCGGGATAGACCTCCAGCTCGGGCCCGTCGGTCAGCCGGCGGGCCTCCCCGGACGGGACCTCCACCGTCCACACGTCGTACTGCCCGTGGCGATTGCCGGCGAACGCGATCCGGCGCCCGTCCGGCGACCAGGAGTAGCCCTTGATCAGCCGCCCCCCGTTCCCGGTCAGGCGGAGCGCTTCGGCTCCCTCGACGGACCAGAGCCAGATCTCCGGCGTGCCGCTCCGGTCCGAGACGTAGGAGATCCAGCGGCCGTCCGGCGACCAGCGCGGCTCGGCCGACGCGAGGAAGTGACCGCTGCCTCCCGTGGACACCGGCAGTTCGCTGACCGCGCCGCCCTCGGCGCGGATGAGCCGCAGGTTCGCGCCGCCCAGGAGGATGCGGTCGCCGTCCGGGGCCCAGCGCGGCGTCTCGCCGCCCACGGATGAGGAGAGCGACAGGAGCGTCTCCACGGGGAGCGGTTCGGGGGCGTTCTGGGCGGCCGAGGGGGCGGCGAGGAGGGCGAACGAGAGGATGGAGAGGGCGCTGGTTCTCGTGACTGACGGCATGGGGGACCTCCCGTTGGCGGTACGGTGGCGGGCAACCGATTCTATGGAGGGGGGACAGTGGTCGCACCGTCACGGGAAGGCAGCGCCGTGCGGTTTCGCGGCCCTCCCGGGCCGCGATGCCGGCCGGAGGCCGGCGCTCCGAGCCCTACCTGCGCTCCAGGACGCAGTACCGGTACAGCTTGAGCGTCTCGCGCCAGTCTTCGGGATAGGCCGCCACCATTTCGCCCAGCCCGAACTCCTCGGCCAGGTTGTCGAAGGAGCCGTCCTCGGCGACCCGGAACGGCGCCTGTTCCTCGAACACCTTGAGGTCGGCGAACCCGGTCGGGAAACTGGCGCCCATCGCGCGTTCCACGTCCTCGAGCCGGCGGCGGTCCTCCTCGTTCTCGAAGTCGCGGCTCTGCAGGTCGACGGCGAAGTAGTCGAAGGCGATGCGGAACGAGGTCATGGCCTCGGCGAGCCGGTTGAGGAACGGCAGGATGCTCTCGGGGGGCAGGTACATGGTGTTGCCCTCCCAGACCATCAGCGTCGGCGCGGCGCGGTCGAAGCCGAGATCGGCCAGGCCGTTCGGAACGTCGGCCTCGAGGTAGTTGGCGAAGAGGGACGGCGGTTGCTCGATCCCGTTCTCCGCCAGCGTCGCCCGCTTGAACTCCAGAACCGCCTGCTGGTCCAACTCGAAGAAACGGGCGTCCGAGTCGGCGAACAGATGGGCGCGCATGTCGAAGCCGCCGCCCAGCAGGACCACCTGCCGCGCCCCCGCCGCGATCCCGCGCTCGACGAACCGGGTGAAGTAGCGGGTGCGGAAGCGGACCATGCTGGTGGACGGCGGAAAGGCCGCGTCCAATTGCTCGGCGACCGCCCGTGCCCGGTCGTTCGAGAACCACCGGGCGTAGGGGTCGTCGAAGAGCGGTTGCGGCTTTTCGGACTCGCCGGCCCGGATGGCCGCGATGACGAAGGCGGTGGCGCCGATTTCGTTGATGTCGGTCATGGCGGTTTCGCGGCCCTCCCTTGCCGCGGCGCCGGTCTGAAGACCGGCGGTCCCTGCGTCCCTAGCCGAGCGCTTCCCGCGCTTCGCGGTCGGCCTCGCGGCGGCGGAGGGTCTCGCGGCGGTCGCGGTTGCTCTTGCCCTTCGCGAGCGCCACCTGGACCTTGATCCAGCCGTTCCGGAGATGGATGCGGAGCGGCACCAGCGTCAGGCCCGCGGTGGTGAGCTTGCCGGCGATCCGCCGCATCTCGTCCTCGTGGAGCAGGAGCTTCCGGTTCCGCTCCGGATTCCCCTGTTCCGGCGGCGCGTTCACGTAGGGCGCGATGTGGCAGTTCACGAGGAAGATCTCGCCGTTCCGCTCCCGGCCGTAGGCGTCCTTGAGGTTCGCCCCGCCGGCCCGGCACGACTTCACCTCGGCGCCGGTGAGCGCGATGCCCGCCTCGAACTGCTCGAGGATCACGAAGTTCCGCCGCGCCCTCCGGTTCTCGGAGAGCACCTGCTCGTTGCGGAAGCCTCCCCCATGCGCTCCGGCGGAGCGCAGCCGGCGTTTCTTCCTGGCGGTCTTCTTTCGACTCATGGAAACGAGTCTAGCGGTCGCATGCCGGAAACAGCACGGGTGTCGCCCTCACGTTTACCATGCGGAAAACGAGATGCCCGAATTCCTGTGCCAGGTCGGCGAACCCGCGGGCGACCTGCGGCGGCTCCGGCTGACCGCCCGGGACGCCGACGCGGCCCGCCAGGAACTCCAGGAACAGGGACTGCACGTCTTCGCGGTCCGGCGCCTGTCCTCGTTCGCCGCGTTCGGCCGCCTCTTCGAGGGCCGAACGTCCTTCTGGCGCCGGCGTCCGGTCCGCAGCCGCGAGGTGCTGCTCTTCAACCAGGAGCTCGCCGCGCTGCTGCACGCCGGGCTGCCGCTCGCCGAGTCGCTCGGCATCATGGTCGAGCGCATGGAGAATCCGACCCTGCGGGAGGCGGTCCAGACCATCCTCTCCGAGGTCCGGTCCGGCGTGCCGATGAGCACCGCCGTCACCCGCTATCCCTTCTTCCCGTCGGTCTATCCGGCGTGCCTCCAGGCCGGCGAGACGAGCGGGGACCTCCCGGGGATGATCGTCCGGTTCACGGACGCCATGCGCGTCGCGGTGAAGGCGCGGTCGAGCCTGACCGCCGCCATGGTCTATCCCGCCTTCCTGCTGGCCGCGCTGCTCGGCACCGCCGCCTACCTCCTGCTCGGGGTGGTCCCGAACTTCGTCCCCTTCTTCGCCGGGTTCGGACAGGAACTGCCGCCCCTGACCACCGCGCTCCTCGGCGGCGCCGAGTTCGTCCGGACGCACCTGCTGTGGGTCGTCTCCGGCCTGCTGGCCGCGGTCCTGCTCTTCGCGGCCTGGTCCCGGACCGCCCGGGCAAAGCGCATCCGGGACCGCGCGGTCCTCCGCCTGCCGGCCATCGGCGAAGTGCTCCGGCTGTATGCGGTCTCCCAGTTCTCGCGGTCGCTCGGCACCCTGCTCGCCGGGGGGATGCCGCTCGTCAGCGCGATCCCGGTGGCGGGGCGCGCGGTGGGGAACCGCTATCTCCGGAGCGTGCTCGAGCCCACCGCCGCGGCCGTCCGCGAGGGCCGTTCCTTCGTCGAGACCCTGGCGGAGACCGGCGAGATCCCCGGCTTCGCGCTCCAGATGGTCCGGGTGGGCGAGGGCACCGGCGATCTCGCCCGGATGGTCTCCTCGGTGGCCGACTTCAACGACGAGGTGATCGAGAACCGGGTGACCGTGCTCCTCAGCCTCCTCACCCCGGTCGTGCTCCTCATCCTGGGCGGCTTCGTGGCGCTGGTCCTCCTCGCGATCTACCTGCCGCTCTTCAGCCTCGCGTCGGTTCCGCAGTTCTGATGCGCCTCTCCCGGCCCGCCGGCCAGCGGGGCTTCACCCTCATCGAGCTGGTGGTGGCCGCCGGAATCCTCGCGGTGCTGGCGATGGGGATCATCCCGGTGGCCAAGGTCGCCTCCGTCCGCGCCGACGAGATCGAGCTGAGCCGCACCCTGCGGACCCTCCGGATGGCGATCGACGCCTACCACGAGGCCGCCGAAGCCGGCGAGATCGATCCGGACTTCATCGAGCCCGACCACGAGAACTACCCGCCGGACCTGGACGCGCTGGTCGAAGGAGTGCCCGGTCCCCGGGGCCCGGACGGCCGCGCCCCCGTGCTCCGCTTCCTCCGGCGCCTCCCGGCGGACCCGATGACCGGACGCGCCGACTGGATGCTGCGCTCCTACCAGGACGATCCGGGACGCCTCTCCTGGGGCGGCCAGAACGTCTACGACGTCCGCTCCGCCTCCCCCCGCCGCGCCCTCGACGGCACGCTCTACCGGTCATGGTGACGAGCCCCTCCCGCGCCGGCCGATCGGCCGGCTTCAGCTTCATCGAGATGGTGCTGGTGCTGCTGGTCCTCGGGATCCTCTTCGCGATCGCCGTGCCCCGCTACCAGGCGCAGATCGTGAGGGCGAAGGAAGCGGTGCTGGAGCACAACCTAGCGACCATCCGGGAGCGGCTCGACCAGTACCGGGCCGACCACGACGAGTTCCCCGCGAACCTCGCCGATCTCGTCGTCTCGGGGTATCTCCGGGAGATCCCCGAGGACCCCATCACCCAGTCCATCCTCTGGGAGGAGGTGCGCGACGGCTACGACCCCATGTTCCCGGACGCACCGGCCGGGGTCTCCGACGTCCGCAGCCGATCGGAGGAGATGGGCAGCGATGGACGGCCGTACCGTGAGTGGTAGCCGCGCCGGGAACTCGTCCGGTTACGTGCTCTTCGGGGTGCTCATCGGCATCACCCTGCTCGGCGTGGGGCTGACCGCCGCGGTCACGCTCTGGAGCCAGGCCGTCCAGCGCGAAGACGAAGCGGAGCTGCTCTTCCGGGGCGAGGCGATCGTGCGGGCGCTGGAGCGCTTCCAGCAGGACCGCCCGGGCACCCTTCCCGAGACCCTGGACGAACTCGTGGAGGGCAGGTACCTCCGGCGGGCCTGGCTCGATCCGATGACGGGACGCGGCTTCCGCATCCTGCGGGCCGAGGAAGCGGCGGCCCCCGCCACCTCCGCGGCGGGGATCACCGGCGCGCGGCCGCGGCCCACGAACCCGGCGGGCGAGGAGTTCGAGGAGCGGGCCGAAGAGGAACAGCGTCCCGAACCCGACGCGCCCGGCGCCGTCACCGGGATCACCGGAGTGGTCAGCACCAGCGACCTCCTCAGCTTCCGCACCTACGAGGGCGCCCGCCGCTACAACGAGTGGCGCTTCGAGGCCGAGGTCAGCGCCGCGGCGGGAAGCGGCGCCGGGCGGTCGGAAGCTCCCGGCGAGGAGCGTCCCGGAACCCGGCCGATCCGCTAGCCGCGGCGCGCGAAGGCCTCGAGCCCCGCCCGCGGAGAGGCGCTCCGCTCGACGTAATCGAGCGAACGACGACCGGAGAGTTCCGCTAGGCGCCCGCGTCCGGCCCGCCGCCGTCGGCGAGGTACTGCGCGATGTATTCCGCCGGGTGGATCGCGGTGCGGCGCGTCGCGTCGAACACCTGGTGCCGGCAGGAGGTCCCCGCCGCCACCAGCGCGTCCTCGGTCGCGAGTTCCCGCACCGCCGGGAAGAGCCGGCGCTCGCCGATGGCGAGGGAGATCTCGTAGTGGTCGGAGGTGTAGCCGAAGCTGCCCGCCATCCCGCAGCATCCCGAATCGGCCACGGTGACCTCGGCGCCGGTGGTCCCGAGGAGCCCGGCGAGCGGGCCGGTCCCGCAGAACGTCTTCTGGTGGCAGTGGCCGTGGGCGAGGACGTGGGCCCCCTCGCCGCGCCCGCCGGTGAGCCGGGCGAGCTCCTCGCGGTGATCGGCCAGGAACTCGTCGAAGAGCACCGCGCGCTGCGCGACGTGCTCGGCCGCCGCCCGCTCCTCCTCGGGAACGAGCTCCGGGATCTCGTCGCGGAAGCTGAACAGGCACGAGGGCTCGAGCCCGACGATGGGCGTGCGTTGCGCGGCGACGGGGCCGAGGGCCCGGACGCTCTCCCGGGCCAGCCGGCGGGCCCGGTCGAGCAGACCCCGGGAGATCGCCGGCCGGCCGCAGCAGACCTCGGGCGCCAGCACCACGCGGTAGCCGAGCGCCCACAGCACCCGGCAGGCGGCGATCCCGATCTGCGGCTCGAAGTAGTTCGTGAAGGTGTCCGGGAAGAGCGCCACCTCGCCCCGCGGCGCGGCCGGCCGGGAGGCGGCCTCCACGCTCCGGAACCAGCGCGCGAAGGGCTGGCGGGCGAGGCTCGGCAGGCTCCGGCGGCGGTCGAAACCGATGGTCCGCGACAGCAGGGAGGCGGCCCAGCCCCGCCGGTCGGCCCAGCGGGCGAGCGGCCCGAACCGGCTTCCCCAGCGGGCCAGCACGTCGGGCGCGCCGAAGATGCGGTCGGCGAGCGGACGGCGCCGGTCGCGGTAGTAACGGTGCTGGAAGTCGGACTTGAGCCGGGCCATGTCCACTCCGGACGGGCACTCGGCCTTGCAGGCCTTGCAGCCGAGGCAGAGGTCGAGCGCCTCGAGCACCCGGTCCTCCGACTCCCGCTCGGGCGGGAGCCGCCCGTCGAGCAGCGCGCGGAGGAGGTTGGCCCGGCCCCGGGTGGAGTGCTCCTCCTCCTTGGTCGCCATGAACGAGGGGCACATCGTCCCCACGAGCTCCTTGCGGCAGACCCCGGCCCCGTTGCACAGCTCGACCGCCCCGGCGAAGCCGCCGTGGCGCTGGTAGGGATAGACCACCGGCAGTTCCTCCGCCCGGTAGTCCCCTCCGTAGCGCAGGTTGTCGGTCATCGCCGGCGCGTCCACCACCTTCCCCGGGTTCATGATGCCGGCCGGGTCGAACGCCGCCTTGAGGCGCTTGAACGCGTCGTAGACCCGCGGCCCGAAGACCTTCTCGTTGAAGTGGCTGCGCGCGAGGCCGTCGCCGTGCTCGCCGCTCATGGCGCCCCCGAAGTCGAGCACCAGCTCGCAGATCTCCTGGGCGAGGGCGTCCATCTTCCGGATCTCGGCGGGGTCCTTCAGGTTGATCAGCGGCCGGATGTGGAGGCAGCCGGCGCCGGCGTGCGCGTAGAAGCTCCCCTCGGTGTCGCGGCCGGCGAGGATGTCCTCGAACCCGCGGATGAACTCCGGAAGCCGCGAGGGTTCGACCGCGGTGTCCTCGACGAAGGCGATGGGTTTCTTGTCGCCGGGGAGGCTGAGGAGGAGCGGCAACGCGGCCTTCCGCACCGCCCAGACGTTCTTCTGTTCGTCGGGGTCGAGCACGCGGAGGTGGGGGCGGCCGCGGCTCCCGAGGCGGCGTTCGAGGTCGGCCAGCTTGGACGTCACCTCCGCCCGGCTGTGGCCGGCGAACTCGACGAGGATGAGCGCCCCGGGCTCGCCCTCGATGAAGTGGAGGCGCCGCGAATACTCGAGCGACTCGCGGGCGAGCTCCATGACCATCCGGTCCACGAGTTCGACGCAGGTCGGACGCAGCTCGAGCGCCACCACCCCCGCCTCGAGCGCCGGGAGCATCCCGTCGAAGTGCAGGACGGCGAGTCCGACCGCGGGCGGCAGCCGGTAGAGCTTCACCCGCGCCTCGACCACGGTCCCGAGCGTTCCCTCGGACCCGACGACGAGGTGCGCCAGGTTCACCCCCCCGGGATCGAGCAGCACGTCGAGGTTGTAGCCGGAGACCCGCCGGGGGATGCGCGGGAACCGCTCCCGGATGTCCTCCGAATACTCCTCCCGAAGCGCCAGTAGCTCGCGGAGCAGCGGGGCGAGCACCCCGTTCCCCCGCGCCCGGCGCCGGATGTCCTCCCAGCTCAGCCACCCGAGCCGCTCGCAGCTCCCGTCGGCCAGCACCACGGTGGCGTCGATGACGTTCTCCACCGTCTTGCCGTAGACCAGCGAGCGGGCCCCGGCCGAGTTGTTGCCGATCATGCCGCCGAGGTTCGCGCGGTTCGAGGTCGAGGTCTCGGGGCCGAACCGCAGTCCGTGGGGGGCGAGCGCGGCGCTGAAGGCGTCCTGCACCACCCCGGGCTGCACCCGGGCCCACATCTCCTCGCGGTTGATCTCGAGCACGCTCCGGAAGTGCACCGACAGGTCGAGCACCACCGCCTCGCCGACCGCCTGCCCGGCGAGCGAGGTGCCGCCGCCGCGCGGCAGCACCGGCGCGCCCGCCTCCGCGGCGACCCGGACCGCCTCCGCCACGTCCGCGGTGTGGCGCGGGATCACCACCCCGAGCGGCTCGACCTGGTAGATGCTGGCGTCGTTCGAGTAGAGGATCCGGCTCGCGCGGTCGAACCGGACGTCCCCCTCGATGCGCGACGCGAGTTCGCGCGCCAGTTCTCCCATGGGCCGTGGAGGGTACCGGAGCAAGGGAGCGCCGGTCTCCAGACAGGCGCCGCGGCGCTCCGCGCCGCGCACGCCGCAACCTCACCAGCCTCGCGGCGTGTCGGAGCGCCGGCCTCCGGCCGGCATCGCGGCCGCAGGCCGCGAAACGCCTAATCCCCCAGCGCCTCCAGCGTCATGCTCGCAATCGCCAGATCCTGAACGCCCATCCCGGTCAGATCCACCACCGAGATCCCGTCCTCGGCCATCCGCGGGTCCGGCTCCGCGAGCGCCAGCATTTCGCCGAACGAAACGTCGCAGTCCTCGGCGATCTCCCCGGCGCGCACCGCGGCGCCGAAGTCGCTGTTGCCGAGGCACTCCTCATGGGCGTCGGTGACGATGGTGTGAGCCCTGCCCAGAATGCGCGGATCCAGTTCCGTCTTCCCCGGGGTGTCGGCCCCGACCGCGACGATGTGGAGCGTCCCGGGAACGTCCTCGAGCTGGACGACGGGGCTCGAGGCGGGGGTGGTGGTGACCAGGATGGCGCTCGCGTGGCACACCTCTCGAACCGTGTCCATCGGGGTCGCCACGAGTCCTCCGGCCGCGAGCTTCTCGCAGAGCGCGGCCGCCTTCGCGGTCGAGCGCCCCCAGACGGCCACCGACGAGAGCCCCAGGTGGGCGCAGATCATCCCGGCCTGCATCTCCGCCTGGGTCCCGGTGCCGATCACCCCGAGCGTCGCGTCCTTTCGGACCGGTTTCAGGCCGGCGGCGAGGGCCCCGGCGGCCGCGGTGCGGACGTTCGTGAGCCAGCACTCGTCGTGGAGCAGAGCCACCGGCAGGCCGGTGTCCGCGGAGATCAGCAGGACCATGCCGCCGGCGCCCGGCAGGCCGCGCGCCGCGTTCCGGTAGGACCCCGAGGCGATCTTGACCGCCACGTACGGATTCCCGCTCCAGGTCGCCGACTTGACGTGGCACTCGCCGTGCTGCTCATCCGAGTCGTCGCGGAAGACGATCTGCGTCGGCTCGGGGCAGTGCACGAGCCCCCTCGCGTGGGCGATGAACCCCGCCTTCACCGCTTCGACGGCGGCCTCCGGGGCGATGGCCGCCTGGATCTCGGCCAGGGAAACGATGCGCACCGCCGTCAGGCCTGGCGGCGCGCCACCACCCCGAGTGCGGCGGCGATCAGGATCAGCACCAGGGGGACGAAGGCGGTGACGAGGCCGAGGCCGACGCCCAGCACCGGCGCGCGGAGCAGGATGACGCCCGCGTTCACCAGGCTGGCGATGAGCAGCCACTTGAAGAGCCGGCCGCGCCTCCGGTACGGCCCCCAGGCGATCCCGAACAGCAGGATCCCGTAGGAGAGGCCGAAGGCGGCCGCGGTGCCGCGGCGGGCGGAGAGGGCCGCGGCGAGTTCCGCGTCTCCGTTCGCGACCTCGGCCGGGGTGAACCGGCCGGCGATGAGGTCGGCGTCCGGGTTGAAGTAGGCGGCACTGAGCGAGGTCAGCGAGATCACGACGGTGATGGCTCCCAGCAGCGCGAAGATCGCCCAACTGATGGTGTGCGCGTGCTTCATGGCCGCGGCGCCTACTGTCCGCCGACCCAGCCGGCGCTCAGTCCGGCCCGGTCCACCTCCTCGCCGCGGAGATACACCGACTCGATGTCCCGGGTGTTGGTGATGTCATCGAGCGGGTTCGATCCGAGCACCACGAAGTCGGCGCTCTTCCCGGCCGCGATGCTGCCGGTGTCGTGCAGCATTAGGTACTCGGCGCCGGCGCTGGTGGAGGCGACGATCACCTCGTGCGGGGTCATCCCGGACTCCACCATGTCGCGCATCTCGATGTGGGGCCGCCAGCCGGCGTTGCCGTCGGTGCCCATGACGATCTTCATTCCCGCCTCGTTCAACCGGGCGAGGTTCCGCGCCTGGATACCGAACGATTCGTGCGCCTCGGGACGGTCCATGTGCTGCGCCTGGGCCGCCTCGAGCGCTTCGCCGGAGAGGGTCCCCGACAGGAAGCTCATGTCCTCGTGGGCGCCGCGCCCTCCCAGGTTCGGGATCAGGACCACGTTGGGCCGCTCCTGGACCATCGCGACGAACTCGTCGTCCACGTCCATGTCGCGGACGCTGTGGGCGAACGAGTCCACCCCGGCCTCCAGCAGTCCCTTCGCGTCTTCGAGCGAGAAGATGTGGGCGGTCACCCGCAGCCCGTGCTCGTGGGCCTCCTCGATGATCGGGCCGTAGAGGTCCGCGGTCAGCTTGTCGTACTGGCCGCCCCGGTCGTCCACCCAGATCTTCACGAAATCCACGTTCGCGGCGGCAAGTTCCTGGACCGCGGCGCGGCCTTCCTCCGGCGTGTTGATCCAGTAGGGGACTTCCGAACGCCCCGGCTCGGGACGCGTGATGCCCCGCCCGGCGGTCATGGCGAGGGCCGCGCCCGCGACCGGAGCGTCCCGGACCGCGGCGGTGGCGTCGCCGTCATCATGGCCCAGACTCACCGCGGCGCCCACCCCGTAGTAGGCGCGCCGCTGGAGGTCGTCGATCAGGGCCTCGCGAGGCACCGAAAGGTGCACGTGGGTGTCGATGAGCGCCGGGATCACGAACCGGCCCGAGAGGTCGACCCGCGCGGCGCCCTCCGGCGCCATGACCT
The DNA here is from genome assembly GCA_022820545.1 of Acidobacteriota bacterium. Taxonomy (GTDB): domain Bacteria; phylum Acidobacteriota; class Vicinamibacteria; order Marinacidobacterales; family Marinacidobacteraceae; genus Marinacidobacterium. The sequence goes on from JAJEFG010000082.1 coordinate 56,210, forward strand.
CGTCCGCCGCGCCCGCGGCGACGAACCGGCCGTCCTCGACCACGAAGACGCCGTTTGCGATCGGGTCGCTGCCGTCACCGACGATGACGGTCGCGCCCTCGAACACGACGGCGTTCGACTGCGGGGCCTCCTCGGTGGGGGCGCAGGCGCCGAAGAGCAAAAGCGCGGCGGAAAGAGTGGCGCCGGCCGCGCCGGTTCTGGTTCGGAACATGCTGTCTCCTCCTGGTCTCGCGGCGGGTCTGCGGACCCGTCCGCGGGGAATTGCGAAGGGAGAGACTACCGGCTCGGACGGTGGAGATGCGATTCCGCAACCGGGCCCGTGGCCGACGCCGCCACGCCCGCCCCGGCGGTTAGGATGGGCCGCCCGCCCAATGCGGGGTCCGCAGATGCCGGAACACGAATCGGACATCGAGGCCATCCTCGCCCGCCGGTACGACAACGGGGCGGACTACTGGGCCACGCCGGATGGCCGGTGCTACGTCGGCAACCCCTTCAGCACGCTCGCGTGCCTGGGCATGCTCCATGAACTCGGCGTCCCGGCGGACCACGAGGCGGTGGCCGGGGGACTGGAGATCGTCCTCGGCGCCTGCCGCGACGACGGCCGGATCCGCCTCGCCCCGAGGGCGCCGCTCTACCCGTGCTACACCGCCGAGGCCGCGCGCGTGCTGTGCCGGTTCGGGATGACGGAACACCCGGCGCTGCAACGGACGATGGCCTACTTCATGGGGGCCGCGCACGATACGGGCGGATGGCGCTGCAACTTCACCCGGTTCGGCCGCGGGCCGGAAACCGAGTGCGCCAACCCGGGCGCAACCCTCAACGTCCTCGACGTCCTCCGCCACGTTCCCGCGCACCGGGACGGAAACGGGGTCATCGGGCGGGCCGTGGAATCCCTGCTCGACCACTGGGAGACGCGGCTGCCGGCGGGACCCTGTCACTGGGGCATCGGGAGCCGGTTCCTGAAGGTCGAATATCCCTTCCTCCGATACAACCTCTTCTTCTACGTGTACGTCCTGTCGTTCTTCGAACGCGCGAGGGAGGACGCCCGTTTCCGGGCGGCCCTGGCAACGCTGGAAGCCCGGCTGGACGACACGGGGCGGGTCGTCGTGGAGCGGCCGCACCGCGATCTGAAGGGGCTCCGCTTCTGCGCGCGCGGCCAGCCGTCCGAGTTGGCCACGCGGAGATATCGCGAGATCCGGCGGAACCTCGCCGGCGCGGATTCCGCGTCGCGCATCCAGTAGGCTCCGTCCTGTGTTCCGGTCGCCGGAGCGGCGGCGGGAGCGAGGAGGCGGGATCATGAGACAGCACCGATTTCTTGTCGTCGCGGCCGGATGCGCGTTCGCCGGAGCGCTCGCGTGCGCCCTCGAGGAAGGCGGCTCGCCGGCCGGGACCGCCGACGTGGCCACCGGCCCGATCGGCGCCGCCGAGCTGGTGGACCTGCGGGCCGCGGTCGGCGGCGCCCGTTCGCCGCAGTGGGCGCCGGACGGGTCCCTGATCACCTTCGTGTCGGCCGGCGGCGACCTCGGCGGCGTGGACCCCGAGACCGGGTCGTTCCGGGTCCTCACCGAGGACCTGACGCTCAGCGGGGTGGGATCGCTCGGGGCCCCGCAGCCGGTCTGGTCGCCCGACGGGCGCTTCGTCGCCTACACCACCGACCGCGACGGGGCGCCGGACATCTACCTGTGGTCGGCCGAGGACGGCACGGACCGGCGGCTCACCCGGCTTTCGGCGCGGGCGAACGGGCTCGCCTGGTCTCCGGACGGGCAATGGATCGCGTTCGCCGGCGACCGGTTCGGCAACATGGACATCTGGAAGGTGTCGGTCCCCGGGGGGGAGGTGCACCGCCTGACCAGCGACCCGCTCTACGAGGGGTATCCGAGCTGGGCGCCGGACTCCGGGGCGCTCTTCTACGTGCGCATGGACGACCGCTGGGTGGACCACGACGTGATCGAGACCGCCCCCGACGGCGGGAATCCACGCACGGTCATCGAAGACCGCGGCTTCTTCGACTACCGCGCGGGCCGGGGTTTCGGCGCCGCCCAGCCGTCGCCCGACGGCGGGCACCTGCTCTTCCGCTCCCAGCGCAGCGGCTGGCTCAACTTCTGGATCGCGCCGCGCGCGGGGGGTGAGCCCCGGCCGTTGGCCGCTTCGGACCACGACCAGAGCGACGCCCGCTGGTCGCCCGACGGCGCCTGGGTCAGCTACACCGAGAACCGGGGCGGCGTGCATTCGCTGCGGCTGGCGGCGGCGGACGGGTCCGGGGGCCGGACGCTCGTGGAGCGGGAGAACGGAGCGGCGCTCCGTCCCGAATGGTCGCCCGACGGGAACCGGATGAGCTACACCTTCGAGACCCCGGCGCGTCCCGCGGAGCTCTTCGTGCTCGACGTCGCTTCGGGAGAGAGCACGCTGGCGCACAGCGAGATCGGCGCGGACGCCGAGCCCCGGGTCCAGCTCCCCGAGAGAATCAGCTACCCGAGCACCGACGGCCTCACCATCGAGGCCTACGTGCACCGGCCGCCGGACGCCGCTCCCGGCGAACGCTTCCCCGGCGTGGTCTGGATCCACGGCGGACCCACGTCCCAGTTCGACGAGCAGTTCCGGCGGCACCAGCAGGTGCACTTCTTCGCCCAGCGCGGCTACGTGGTGCTCATGCCGAACATCCGCGGCAGCTACGGCTACGGACTCGCCTTCGAGGACCTCAACAACGGCTGCTGGGGACACTGCGACCTCGAGGACGTCCTCGCGGGGGTGGACTACCTGAAGGGCCGCGCCGACGTGGACCCCGACCGGATCGGGGTCACCGGCACCAGCTACGGCGGGATCATGACCATGGCGGCGGTCGCCTTCGCCCCGGATGTCTTCCAGGCGGCGATCTCGCTGTCGGGCTACGGCGACATGACCGAGTTCCACTCCACGGTCCACGAGCTCCAGCACATCAAGCTGGTCGAGTACGAACTCGGGCCGTACCCCGAGAACCGCGAGACGTACCTGAACAGCTCCTCCATCCTGAAGGCGCACCAGGTCACGACGCCGACGTTCGTGATCCAGGGCGAAGGGGTGGCGGCCGGCTGGCGGATGCGCGAGGACCAGCCGCAGGCCGCGCTGAACTTCGCCCGCAAGCTCGACCAGCACTACAAGATCGTCCGCTACCAGGCGTATCCGGGTGAGGGGTACTACGTCTACGGGAGGCAGAACACGATCGACAAGCTCCACGACATGCTCGACTTCTTCGAGGAGTTCCTGGTCACCGACATCCGCTACCCCACCACGGACTGACGACGCGTACGGCTTGGAACGCCGGCCGGTTCTTGCGGTAGCGGCCTCCAGACCGGCACCGCGGCGCTCCGCGCCGCGCACGTCGCAACCCCCATCCCCGCTGACGCCGCGAACCGCGCTGGAACGCCGCTGAGTCCCGATCACGCCTCACTCCCGGAAGCCCGCAGGAACCGGAACCCCAGCCACCCCATGAACAGGTCCCACCCGACGTGGCACACCACCCCCGGCCACAGGGAACCGGTCTCGATCACCACGAATCCCCACGCCAAAGCGCCCGCCGCGGCCCCTACGACGCCGCGCCACCCCTGCGCGGCGTGCGCGGCCCCGAAGAAGAGCGCCGGTAGTCCGACCGCAAGCGCGGCTCCCTCCCATCCGGGGCCGAACCACGCGCGGAGCACCGCGATCATGAAGCCCCGGTAGACGATCTCCTCGCAGATGCCGGCGCTCAGAGCCAGGACTGTGTAGCTCCGGAACTCGGCCCCCGAGACCGGAATGTACGGATTCTGCTTCCGCCATCGCTTCCGGGTGCCGGAGATCCGCGAAGGGGCCGTCTGCCTCGCGGTGTCGGCGGCCAGCCAGACGAGAAGTGCGAGGGCGGCGCCGGCCGCCGGCCCCGTCCAGCGGGGCGCCGTCAGGCCCAGCGAAGCCCAGTCCCGTCCGGCGAGAACCCACCAGACCACGGTCCCCGCCGCGAGCACCCACAGCATCACGCTTCCGCGCCGGTAGATGGAACGCTTCTCGGCCGCCGTCAGCTCCGCCGGTGGCGCCTCCCGGGCCTCGCGGACGGCGAGGGCGCCCGACCAGGCCGACACCCCCGAAACCAGGATCAGGACGCCCAGCCAGACGGCGTCCACCAGTCCCGGTTCGATGCGCTCCAAATCTCTGCGCCCCTCGTTGCGGCGCGGAGTATAGGGAGCGTCGGACTATGGGCGGGACGTGGCGCCCGGGGCGCCGCGCGGGTCCGGCGGCCGGAAGACCGCGATCTCGCGACGCTGGGATTCTTGGTCGCCGCGCAGTTCGACGGCGGTATCCACCAGGCGCAAGCCGTCACGCGGCACCCGAGGTAGCGGAGTTCGTCCTCGACTGACGGACAGGTATAGACTCTATCTGCATAAAGTATCGAATATTGATATATTGTGCAGATGAAATCGGAACCGCGACCACGCCGAGCCAGCAGCCTGGTTGCCGATTTCGCGGCTGACGGCCGATATCACTTCACGGCGGCGGAGATGCGCAGGTTGCTCGGCGTCTCGCCGGCGGCGGCCAGACTCGCCCTGAGCCGCCTGGCGAACAAGGGGCTGATCGCGAGTCCCGGGCGAGGCTTTTACGTGGTAGTGCCCCCCGAGTATCGGCGTCTCGGCTGCCTGCCGGCCGAGCAGTTCGTCCCTGCTCTCATGGCGCATCTCGATCAGCGCTACTACGCCGCGCTTCTGTCCGCCGCCCAGTTCCACGGCGCCGCGCACCACCGTCCGCAAACCTTCCAGGTAGCTCTGGCCGGGTATCGCCGGCCGATTTCCTGCGGCAGGGTCGCAGTTTCGTTCGTCACCCGCGTGCGCCTCGCCGAGGTTCCCGTCCAAAGCTTCAACACGCCGCGCGGAACGATCCAGGTATCGAGTCCGGAAGCAACCGCAATCGATCTGGTTGGCTACGAACGGCGTGTCGGCGGACTGGACCAGGTGGCGACGCTCATTGCGGAACTCGCCGAACGCATCCATCCGGATCGACTCGCCGCGGCAGCACAGACCGCTCCGGTGTCCTGGGCGCAGCGCCTCGGCTACCTGCTCGACCTCGTTGGGGCCGGCGACAAGGCGTCGTCTCTCCAGCGCGACGTGCGCAGCCGCGCGCGCGACACCGCGCTGCTCGTGCCGAGCGGCTCCAACAAAGGCCGACCGCCGCGTGACCAGCGATGGCGGCTGCGCATCAACGCCGCGGTCGAGGCGGAGACGTGATCCCGCGCGACTACATCACCGAGTGGCGGGCGCGGGCGCCCTGGGTGCAGGATGCCCAGGTCGAGCAGGATCTCGTAGTCACCCGGGCCTTGGTCGAGCTCTTCTCGCATCCGGCGGTGGCCGGCGAGTTGGCGTTTCGCGGCGGGACCGCGCTCTACAAGCTCTATCTGACGCCGCCCGCGCGGTACTCGGAAGACATTGATCTGGTGCAGACCACCCCCGGGCCGATCGGTCCGGTCATGGACGGCGTGCGGGAAGCGCTGAATCCTTGGCTCGGCAGACCGAAATGGAAGCAGACCGAGGCCCGCGTCACCTTCATCTACCGCTTCGCGTCCGAGGACGCACCGTCCTGGCGGCTGCGCCTGAAGGTCGAGATCAGCTCCCGGGAGCATTACTCCGTGCTCGGGCTCGTGAAGGTTCCGTTCTCCGTGAGCTCGCGTTGGTTCCGTGGGGAGGCCGATGTCCTGACGTACGAATTGGACGAGCTTCTCGCTACCAAACTGCGGGCCCTGTATCAGCGCAGGAAGGGCCGGGACCTGTTCGATCTCGCCACCGCTCTCGACCGAGCTGCCGTGAATCCCGCACGCGTCGTGGAGGCGTTCGCCGAACATATGGCGCGCACCACTGGTCCCGTAAGGCGCGCGACGTTTGAACGAAGCCTCGCGGCCAAGGTTCGCGACCCGCAGTTCGGCAGCGACATCGTCCCCCTGCTCGCACACGGCTACTCGTGGGACCTGGAAGCGGCGGCGCGCCAAGTCCGGGCCCGGCTCCTTTCGCTGCTGCCGGGCGCTCCCGGGAGGGACGCGCGGTAGCGGCCCCCCTTACTGCGGTTCGCCCAGGTTCAGCGGCTCCGGGTCCACCAGCTTCACCGCCCAGAGCCCCGAGTGGTGGTCGGCGACGAAGATGTGCCCCTTGTAGGGCTGCGGTCCCCAGACCATCGGCGCGTTGGGGATGAAGCTCTCGGGATCCTGCGGCCAGAAGACCGCGATCTCCCGTCCCTGGCGGTAGAGGTCGCCGCGCAGCTCGCCCGAGATGTCCACGACCCGCAGGCCTCCGTTGTAGTAGCCGATGTAGAGGATGTCGTCCTCGACCCAGAGGTTGTGGGTCCCGGCCTCGGGCACCTGGTAGCGCGCCACCTCGCGGGCGTCCTCCCACTCGTCCCACTCGTAGATGTGGATCCAGCCGGCGGCGCGGTCGGGAGTGTCCGGCTCGCCGATCGTCTGGTAGGGGAACGCCTCGTCGCCCCCGATCATCAGGAACTTGCCGGTGGACTGGCTCCGGTAGGGGTAGGCGGCGTGGTTCCAGCCGCTCGGGTAGCGGGTCCGCCCCAGTTCGACCGGGTTGTTCGGGGCGCCGCCCATGCCGCCGCCGCCCACGTCCACCGCGACGATCCCGTCGTCCCAGTTGGATGAGTACGCGATGCCGTCCACCACCCACACGTCATGGATGGAGTGGCCGGGCGTGTCCAGTTCGAAGCGCCCCACGCGGTACGGATTCGTCGGGTCCTCGGCGTTCAGGATGTCGTAGCGCCGGCCCGCCGAGAGCGCGTAGATGTGGTCCTCGGCGATGAAGACGTTGTGCACCCCGCCGGTGAGCTGGTCGTCGTAGCGGGCGATCACCTGCACGCCGCTTTGGGGATCGCTCACGTCGAGGATCACGAGGCCGTTCCGCCGGTTCGAGGCGCCCTCGCGGCTGATCACGCAGAACTGCCCGTCCTCCGAGACCTTCACGTCGTTCACCGTCCGGGCGTCCACCCGCACGGTATCGATGAGCGACATGGCGGACGGGTCGGTGACGTCCCAGAAGTAGGCGTGGCCGTCGGCGCCCCAGGTGCCGGTGACCGCGTAGTCCCGGCCGTCGACGCCCTCCCAGACCCAGAGGTCCGAGGTGTAGCGGTCGCGGACCGGGCCCTGCCCCACGATCTCGACGTCCTTCCGGACCTTCCGTGACACCACCGCCACCGTGGCGCTGGCCGAAGTCGTGAAGCCGTCGGCGATCACGGTGTGGGTCCCCGAGCGCTCCGCCACGAAGGCGCCGTCCGCGTCCACCTGGCCGATGGCGCCCGGCGCCACGATCCCGTCCGCCGGCACCCCGAGAGTCGCGAACTGCACCGGGTAGTCGGGAACCTCGTTCCCGGAGGCGTCGGTCACCTTCGCCTCGAAGAAGACCACGTCGCCGGTGCGGATCGCCTCCTCGGGCGCCCCGGTGAGCGCGATGGAGGCGACCGGGTTGGCGAGCACCTCGATCGAGGTGTCGCTGGATGCCTCCTCGGCGGAGACGGTGATGGTCGTCCGTCCCGCTCCGGTCAGGGCCAGCGTCCCGAGGGCGTCCACGCTCGCCACCGACGGATCGGCGCTGCTCCAGCTCACCTCCACGTCGCTGCGGACCGCGCCCGAGACGTCGGTGACCGTCGAACGCAGCCCGATCTCGGTGCCCGCGTAGAGGTGGCCCGGCAGGTTGGCGACCTCCACGGTGGCCACCGGCGGGTTGGGGATCGTCACCGGGATCTCCACCGTCACCGCGGGCTCGGCCCGCCGGTCGGTGTCCTCGGGATCCTTCGGGACCATGGCGATCAGCGTGTGTTCGCCGGGCCGGAAGGCTTCCACGATGCCAGCGGGGTTCACGCCGACCGAGCGGCGGCGGCGCGAGAAGAAGACCACAGTGCGGTCCATGGCATTGCCGTCGGCATCGCGGACCTCGGCCTCGAGGGTCGCCGTCGATCCCACCTCGAGCGTCAGTTCGCTCGGGGTGATGACGAGTTCGGCGGGCTCGGGGCCGGTGGCTTCTTCGCCTTCCTCCTGGGCGAACGCCGGCAGGGCGAGAAGGAGAACGGCGACGGCCGCCACGGGGATCGGTTGAGGACGGAATGTGCGGGTCATGGAGCGCGGTCCCTCCGTGCAGGGGAATATACGCCCGCCCGCCGCGACTGCACGTTCGCTTCGACTTTTCCACATTCCTGGCCGAAGTGGGAAGAAACGAGCCGGAATTACGTCTATGTCCTTGGGGGAGGCGTTCCCGGACAGCGGGCGCCCCTTTCCCCGAAGGAGTTCCCGATGCCACACGGCGCGCCGCAACCATCCCCAGGTGAACAGGAGACGTCTCCGCGACCGAGGGGAACCCCGCCTCCCGCCGGGGACAATGCGCCGCCGAAACCAGAGCCGAACGGAGCTCTGTTCCACACCCTGGTGAAGGCCGGATTCGAGCCTCAGGTGGCCTATACTGCTGAAAGGCGGATACAAACCATGACTTCGGAGATCGCTGGCGACCGCGTGCAGCCGGTGCTCGCGGAAATCCGACAGATGCGGGAGATCATGGTCACGAAGGCGGATTTGGCTGCCACCGAAACCCGGATCGTCAAGTGGATGTTCGGGGCGCTGATGGCTCAGGGGGCGTTCATCATCGCCGTCATCAAGCTGTTGGGCTGATCGCCGCGGCGGCCAGACCAAGGCCTCAGCCGGACGACCGCGGCGCCGCCGACGTGAGCGGCGCAGGGCGCCGCGCGTGCCGGTCTGAAGACCGGCGGTCCCGGCCCCTTTCCCTACTCCGGCTCGCCCATGTTGATGGGTTCGGGGTCCACCAGCTTGACGGCCCAGAGGCCGGAGTTCATGTCGCTCAGGTAGATGTGGCCCTTGTAGGGCTGCGGTCCCCAGACCATCGGCGCGTTCGGGATCCGGCTCTCGGGATCGAACGGCCGGAACATGGCGATCTCGCGGCCTTGCCGGTAGAGGTCGCCCCGCAGCTCGCCGGAAATGTCCACCACCCGCAGGCCGCCGTTGTAGTAGGCGATGTAGAGGATGTCGTCCTCCACCCAGAGGTTGTGGGTTCCCGCCTCGGGCACCTGGTAGCGGGCCACCTCGCGGGCGTCGTCCCACTCGTCCCACTCGTAGATGTGGATCCAGCCGGCGGCCCGGCCCGGGGTCCGCTCGGCGCGCATCGTCTGGTAGGGGAACGCCTCGTCGCCGCCGATCATCAGGAACTTGCCGGTGGACTGGCTCCGGTAGGGGTACGCCGCGTGGTTCCAGCCGCTTGGGTAGGCAGTCCTCCCCAGTTCGACCGGGTTGTTCGGGGCGCCGCCCATGCCGCCGCCGCCGACGTCCACGGCGACTACGCCGTCAGACCAGTTGGACGAATACGCGATGCCCTCGTGGACCCACACGTCGTGGATGGAGTGACCCGGGGTGTCCAGCTCGAAGCGCCCCACCCGGTACGGGTTCGTCGGATCCTCGGCGTTCAGGATGTCGTAGCGGCGTCCGGCGGAGAGCGCGTAGACGTGGTCCTCCGCGATGAAGACGTTGTGGACGCCGCCGGTGAGCTGGTCGTCGTAGCGGGCGATCACCGAGACGCCGTTCAGCGGATCGCTGACGTCGAGGATCACGAGCCCGTTCTTCCGGTTCGACGCCCCTTCGCGGCTGATCACGCAGAACATGCCGTCCTCGGAGACCTTCACGTCGTTCACGGTCCGGGCGTCCACCCGCACGGTGTCGATCAGGGTGATCGCCGAGGGATCGGTGACGTCCCAGAAGTAGGCGTGCCCGTCCGCACTGTGCGTCCCGGTCACCGCGTAGTCGCGCCCGTCGACGCCCTCCCAGACCCACAGGTCCGAGGTGCGCCGGTCGCGGACGGGACCCTGCCCGACCACTTCCACGTCCTTCCGGACGTTCCTCGGAACCACCGCCACCGTGGCGCTGGCGGATGTCGTGAAGCCGTCGGCGATCACCGTGTGGGTGCCGGTGCGCTCCGCCACGAAAGCGCCGTCCTCGTCCACCTGTCCGATGGCGCCGGGCGCCACGATGCCGTCGGTGGGCACGCCGAAGGTCGCGAACTGCACCGGGTAGTCGGGCACGTCGTTCCCGGAAGCGTCCATCGCCGCCGCGGTGAAGAACACCACGTCGCCGGTCCGCACCGCGTCATCCGGCGCGCCGCTCAGCGTGATCGAAGCCACCGGGTTGGCGAGCACCTCGATCGCCGTGTCGCTCGACGCCTCCTCGGCGGAGAGCGTGACGGTCGTCGCGCCGGCGCCCATCAGGGTGAGCACCCCGAAGGCGTCCACGCTCGCCACCGACGGGTCGGAGCTGCTCCAGCCCACTTCCACGTCGTTCCGGACGGCGCCCGAGATGTCGGTGACCAGGGAGCGGAGGCCGATCTCGGTCCCCGCGTAGAGGTGGCCCGGGAGGTTCACGAGCTCGACGGTGGCCACCGGGGGGTTGGGGATGGTCACCGGGATCTCGACCATGACCGCGGGCTCGGCGCGCCGCGAGGTGTCCTCGGGATCCTTGGGCACCATGGCGATCAGGGTGTGCTCGCCGGGCCGGTAGGCCTCGACGATGCCCGCCGGGTTCACGCCCACCGAGCGCCGGCGGCGCGAGAAGAACACCACCGTGCGGTCCATCGGGTTGCCTTCGGCGTCCCGGACCTCGGACTGGAGCGTCAGCGAGTCGCCGACCTCCAGTTCCAGCTCGGCCGGCGTGATGATGAGTTCGGCGGGCTCGGGACCGGTCTCGGCCTCCTCTTCCTGGGCGAACGCCGGGAAGGCAAGGAGGAGAAGAGCGGCAGCCGCGGCGAGAGCGGTGTGGAAGTGCAGTTTTCGATTCATGGTTCGTGGCCTGTGCGGAGAGTCAGTGGCGCTGTCAGTGGGGCTCGCCCAAGTTCACGGGCTCCGCGTCAACGAGCTTCAGGGCCCACAGCCCCGAGGTGTTGTCCGCGATGTAGATGTGACCCTTGAAGGGCTGGGGTCCCCAGACGAAGGGGGAGTTCGGCTTGACGGTCTCGGGATCGTACGGACGGAACGAGGCGATCTCCCGGCCCTGCCGGTAGAGGTCGCCGCGCATCTCGCCGGAGATGTCCACGACCCGCAGGCCGCCGTTGTAGTAGGCGATGTAGAGGACGTCGTCCTCCACCCAGAGGTTGTGGGTGCCGGCCTCGGGCACCTGGTAGCGGGCCACCTCGCGGGGGCTGTCCCACTCGTCCCACTCGAAGATGTGGATCCAGCCGGCGGCCCGGCGCCGGGCCCGCGGCCCCTCCATCAACTGGTAGGGGAATGCCTCGTCGCCGCCGATCATCAGGAACTTGCCCGTGGACTTGCTCCGGTAGGGGTAGGCGGCGTGGTTCCAGCCGCTCGGATACGGGGTGCTGCCCAGCATGACCGGGTTGTTGGGGGCGCCGCCCATGCCGCCGCCGCCCACGTCCACCGCGACGATCCCGTCGTTCCAGTTGGAGGAGTAGGCGATGCCGTCCGCCACCCACACGTCGTGGATGGAGTGCCCGGGGGTGTCCAGCTCGAAACGACCGACGCGATACGGGTTCGTCGGGTCCTCGGCGTTCAGGATGTCGTAGCGCCGGCCCGCCGAGAGCGCGTAGATGTGGTCCTCGGCGATGAAGACGTTGTGCACCCCGCCGGTGAGCTGGTCGTCGTAGCGGGCGATCACCTCGATGCCGTTCCGGATGTCGCTCACGTCGAGGATCACGAGCCCGTTCTTCCGGTTCGAGGCGCCCTCGCGGCTGATCACGCAGAACTTCCCGTCCTCCGAGACCTTCACGTCGTTCACCGTCCGGGCGTCCACCCGGACCGTGTCGATCAGCGAGATCGCCGAGGGATCGGTGACGTCCCAGAAGTAGGCGTGGCCGTCGGCGCTGTGGGTACCGGTCACGGCGTAGTCGCGGCCGTCAACGCCCTCCCAGACCCACAGGTCCGAGGTGCGCCGGTCGCGGACCGGGCCGCGTCCCACGACTTCCACGTCCTTCCGCACGTTCCGGGAGACGACGGCGACCGTGGCGCTCGCCGAGTGCGTGAACCCGTCCACGATCACCGTGTGGGTTCCCGACCGCTCCGCCACGAAGGCGCCGTCGTCACCGACCTGGGCGATCGCGCCGGGCGCCACGATCCCGTCCGCCGGGACCCCGAGGGTGGCGAACTGCAGCGGGTAGTCGGGCACCGCGTTCCCGGAGGCGTCCGTCACCTTCGCCTCGAAGAACACCACGTCCCCGGTCCGCACCGGCTCGTCCGGCGCTCCGCCGAGGGTGATCGAGGCCACCGGGTTGGCGAGCACCTCGATGGCGGTGTCGCTCGAAGCCGCCTCGGCCGAGACCGTCAGCGTTGTCCGCCCGGCACGGACCAGGGTGAGCGTCCCGAGGGAATCCACGGTCGCCACCGACGGATCGGCGCTGCTCCACCCGACCTCGACGTCGTGCCGGACCGCCCCCGAGATGTCGGTGACCGTCGGACGCAGGCCGATTTCGGTACCCGTGTAGAGATGCCCCGGCAGGTTCGCGACCTCGACGGTCGCCACGGGCGGGTTCGGAATGGTCACCGGGATCTCCACCGTCACCGCGGGCTCGGCCCGCCGGTGGAGGTCCTCCGGGTCCTTCGGCACCATGGCGATCAGGGTGTGCTCGCCGGGGCGGTACGCCTCGACGATCCCCGCCGGATTGACTCCCACTGCACGCCGGCGGCGCGAATAGAACACCACCTGCCGGTCCATCGGGTTGCCGTCCCCGTCCCGGACCTCGGCCTCGAGCGTCAGCGAGTCCCCGACCTCGAGTTCGAGTTCGGACGGGGTGACGATGATTTCGGCGGGCTGCGGGCCGGGGTCCGCCTCCTCTTCCTGGGCGAGCGCGAGCCCCGGGGCCAGCCCGAGGGTGAGGCCGGTCGCGATCAGCAACCGCGTCCGCAGGTTCAAGTGCTCCAACATCGGTTCCTCCCGGGCCGTGCTTACGGCTCGCCCTTCCAGTAGATGATGCCGCCGGCCTGCTTGCCGACGTCGATCTCGGAGACGCGCTGGGTGGTCGCGATGTCGTACACCTCGACCGTCCCCGGCTCGCCGCCGACCCCTTCGAGGGTCACGATCGCGTAGCGGTCGTCGTCCGAGACCACCACGCCGTGCGGCACCCGCCGCGTGGTCTCCGGCGCCGCGATCAGCTCGCCGCTCGCCAGATCCCAGAAGCCGAGCTTCTTGCCGGACTTGTAGGTCGCCACCAGCACCGAGCCGTCCGAGGTGAGCTCGAGGTTGTAGGGGTTCTCGCCCGGGCCGGCGTCGAACCGCCGGGAGACCTCCCATCCCTCGAGGTCCACCTCGTAGATGGCGCTGTCGCCGTTGCCGGCGACGTACACCTTGCCGCTGGGCGAGGGCTTGGTCGCCCAGGTGGGTTTCACCACCGGCGCGCGCATGCCGCCCATGTCGCCGTGGTCCATGCCGGCGTGTCCGGCGTGCGGGTCGGTGCCGAGATAGAGGCGCCGGGCGATCTCGAAGCGCATGGCGTCCACCTCGACGAGTTCGTCGTCCATCATGTTCACCGAATAGAGCCGGTCGCCCTTCGCGTTCATCCGCGCGCCGTGCGGCATCACGCCGGTGTCGATGGTGGCCACCTCGATCATGGTGCCGGTCTCCACCACCGAGATGGTGCTCGGCACGTGGTCGCCGTGGAGGTTGAAGTTGACGACGTAGAGCAGCCCGGTGCTCGGCGAGACGTCCATCGTCGCCGGGAACAGGCCGAGGGTGACATCTCCGAGCCACTCGTTGGTCCCGGTCTCGTACTTGTGCACGGCGCCGAAGGGCATGCCGTGGGCGATGGACAGGAACCAGTAGCTCCCGTCGGGCGAGATGTTGATTCCGTGGGGACCCTCGGTCTCCGTCGGGAAGCTGCCGACCGGGATCACGTCGAGTTCCTCGAACCCGCTCGGGCCGAAGCGGAGGAGGTGGACGGTGTCATCCGACTCGGCGCAGACGTACACGAAGTAGTTGCGCCGCGGCGGCTCGGGGTCCTCGGCGGCCGCGAGCGGCGCGAGGCCCAGCGCGAGAACAAGCGCGGACGCCGCCGGGAGGCGGGAACGGCGGAAGGACATTACTGCGGTTCTCCCATGTTGCGCGGGGTCTCCGGATCGACGAGCTTGACCGCCCAGAGGCCCGAGTTGAAGTCGGTGAAGAAGATGGCGCCTTTGAACGGCTGCGGGCCCCAGACGAACGGGGCGTTGGGCTTGAAGCCGTCGGGATCGGCCGGCTCGAAGAAGGTGATCTCCCGGCCCTGCTGATAGAGGTCGCCGCGCAGGTCGCCGGAGACGTCCACCACCCGCAGGCCGCCGTTGTAGTAGCCGACGTACATGATGTCGTCCTCGACCCAGAGGTTGTGGGTACCGGCCTCGGGCACCTGATAGCGCGCGACCTCCCGGCCCTCCCCGGTCTCTTCATCCCACTCGCCGATGTGGACCCAGCCCGCGGCGCGGTCGGGCAGCTTGCCCTCGGGGTCGAACCCGAAGGGGAAGCTCTCGTCGCCGGCGAAGACCAGCATCTTGCCGGTGGACTGGCTGCGGTAGGGGAAGCCGGCGTGGTTCCAGCCGTTCGGGTACTTGAAGCTGCCCATCATCACCGGGTTGTTCGGCGCGCCGCCCTTGCCGCCGCCGCCGATGTCCACCGCGACCACCCCGTCGGTCCAGTTCGAGGACCAGGCGATGCCGTCCTGGACCCAGACGTCGTGGATGCTGTGGCCGGGGGTGTCCAGTTCGAAGCGTCCGACCCGGTACGGATTCTCCGGATCCTCGGCGTTCAGGATGTCGTAACGCCGCCCGGCGGAGAGCGCCAGGATGTGGTTCTCGGCCACGAACGTGTTGTGGACCCCGCCGGTCAACTGGTCGTCGTAGCGCGCCAGGATCTTCACCCCGTCGGTGGGATTCGCCACGTCGAGGACCACCAGCCCGTTCCGCCGGTTGGAGGCCCCCTCCCGGCTGATGACCGCGAACTTGCCGTCGGGCGAGACCTTCACGTCGTTCACCGTGCGGGCGTCCACCCGGACGGTGTCCACCAGGTGGATGCTCGTCGGGTCGGTCACGTCCCAGAAGTAGGCGTGCCCGTCGGCGCCCCAGGTTCCCGTGATCGCGTAGTCGCGGCCGTCGAGGCCCTCCCAGACCCACAGGTCCGAGGTGTGCCGGTCGCGGACCGGGCCGCGGCCCAGGATCTCCCAGTCCTTCCTGACGTCGCGGGAGACGGCGCGGACCGTCTCGCGGGCGGTGAGGGAGCCGCCCGCCGCGACCACCGTGTGGAGTCCCGGCCGTTCCGCCACGAAGGCGCCGTCCGGCTCCACGAAGGCGGCGGCGCCCGGCGCCACCAGCGTGTCCGGGGTCCGGGTGGAAACGGCGTACTGGACGGGGAAGTCCGGCACTGCGTTGCCGCCGGCGTCGAGCGCACGCGCTTCGAACCAGACCACGTCCCCGGTGCGGACCTCGGTCTCGTTCGCGGAGATCTCGAGACGCGCGGCCGGGTTGGCGCTCACCGAGATCGCCACGTCCCCGCTCACCGACTCGGAACTCGCCGAGATCGTGGCCGAGCCTTCGCCTTTCAGCATGAGCACCCCGTGCTCGCTGACCGTCGCCACCGAGGAGTCGCTCGACGACCACGAGAAGTCAGGTCTCCGCTCGGCCCCGGAGGTGTCCGTGGCCACCGCGGTGACCCGGAGGGAGGTGCCGGCGTAGAGATTCGCGGGGAGCGCCCCAACCTGCACGCTCGCGAGCGGCGGATACGGCACGGTCACCGGGATCTCGACCATCAGCGCCGGCTCGGCGCGGCGGTCCATGGCCTCCGGATTCGCCGGCACCATGGCGATCAGGGTGTGCTCGCCGGGACGGTGCGCTTCCACGATCCCCGCGGGGTTCACCCCCACGTAGCGCCGGGCCCGCGAGAAGAACACCACCCCGCGCTCGAGTTCGTTGCCGGCCGCGTCCCTGACGGTCGCGTTGAGCTGCGCGGTCGTGCCGACCTCGAGCGTCAGTTCGGGCGGATCCACCACGAGTTCCGCCGGATCCTGCGCCTGAGCGGACCCGGCGAGCAGAATCCCGGCGCACGCGAGCGCGCCAAGGAGCACCAGCCGGTCAGAACGCCTGCCGGCAGAAGAACGAATCGTCTTTACCATGGCTGTGGAAAGCCCTCCTGCTGTCGCCTCGATGGGCAACAGGCGATTTTATTCCGGGAGCGCCGCCGTTCCCACCGGCACCCCGGCCGGCAGCGCCCCTACCAGATGTCCCCGACCGTGAATCCCTCCGGGAAGGGATCCCCCGGGTCCACGGAATACTGCGCCGTCCCGGTGATCCAGGCGGTCCCGCTGATCGTCGGCACCACCGCCGGCGCCCCGCCCACCGTGGTGGTGCGGATCAGCCGCCCGATGAACTCGGTGCCGACGGGACCGAGGTGGTGGAAGTCCTCGCCGATCCCGAGCAGGCCGCGCGCGTGGAGCGCCGCCATCCGCGCCGACGTTCCCGTCCCGCAGGGCGAGCGGTCGAGCGCCCCGGTCCAGGTCTCCGGGCGGTCCCAGTCGAGATCGCCGACCGCGACGGATACGGCGTTCGCGGCGGTACGGGTTTCCGGATCGAAGGGCCCGGTGAGCTGGCCGATGCTCGCCTGCCGGATCTCGGGGTTCTCGGGATGCACGGCCTCGAGCTGTTCGCGCGCCGCCTGCTTCACCATCGCCCCCACCCGGGCCAGCTCCCGCCCGTGTTCCGGGACGATCCGCAGTCCGAAGCGGGCGGCGTCGGCGATCGCGTAGAACATCCCGCCCCAGGACACGTCCACCTCCACCTCTCCGAAGGTCGGCACCTCGACCTTCGCTCCGAGGTGGACCGGAAAGGCGGGAACGTTCTCGAAGGTCACGCGGGTGACCTTGCCGCCCTCCACGGCGGCCTGCACCTGGATCAGTCCGGCGGGCGTGTCCAGGGTGAGTTCGGTCACCGGCTCGACCGCCGCCACCATGCCGGTCTCGATCAGCGCGGTGACCGTGCAGATGGTGTTCGTTCCCGACATCGGGGGGTACTCGGTCTGCTCCATGATCACGAACCCCGCGTCGGCGTCGGGGTGCGTCGGCGGCAGCACCAGGTTGCAGTTCGCGGCGGGGTATCCCCGGGGCTCCCGGAGCATCAGCTTTCTGAGGCCGTCGGCGTGGCGCTCCAGGTACTGCATCTTCCGGAACATCGTCTCGCCCGGCACGTCGAGAACGCCGCCGACGATGACCCGCCCGGGCTCGCCGGCGGCGTGCAGGTCCACCGCCTGGATGAGTCGCCTCGAGCGCATCGTTTATTCCTGGTTGCTTTCTTCGACGACGAGGAACGTCCCCGGTCCGTCCACCGGAACCCGTTGTTCGGCTCCCGTCGGCCAGCGCACCCTAACCGAATCGGGAACGCCGGGCAGCAGCCCGATCCACACCTCCCGGGCGCCGGACGAGAGGTAGCTCGATCCGGCGGTGACCACCGACCGGCTCCGTTGTCCGCCACGCTCCACCACCACCGCGGCGCCGACGCCGTCGCGGTTGGACACCCGTCCCACCAACCGCAGGATCGCCCGGGGCGCCGGATCGCCGCCGTTCCTGAGGAGCGCCACCGTCCCGCCGGATCGCGAGACCGCGAGATCGAGCAGGCCGTCCTGGTCGAAATCGACCGTCACCAGGCCCCGGCCGACCGCCGGAGGCATCTCCAGCACCACCGGCTCGAACGAGCCGCCCAGGTTGCGGAAACAGACGTCCCGCTGGCGGTAGTCCGTTCCGGGAAACAGGATCGGCGCGTTGTCGAGAACGTGGCCGTTGGTGACGCAGAGGTCCGGCGCGGCGTCGTTGTCGAGGTCGGCGAAGACGGCGCCGAAGCCCAGCCAGGCGAGCGACGGCCGGCCCACCCCGGAAAGGAAGGACACGTCGCGGAATACGCCGTGTCGGTCCGACACGTAGAGGTTGTTCGCTTCGCCCTGGAAGTTCGTGACGAACAGATCGAGGTCCCCGTCGGACTCGATGTCCGCCGCCGCGATCCCCATGCCGGCGAGCGCGTTCCCGTCTCCGTCGTAGGCGACACCGGCCGGGAGACCCCGTTCCCGGAACCGCAGCCCTCCCAGATTCTCGAAGAGGAAGTTGGGCACCGTGTCGTTCGCCACGTAGAGGTCGGGAAGCGCGTCCCCGATCAGGTCGGCGGCGAGGACCCCGAGGCCCTTGCCGGTCCGCAGTCCCACCCCGGCGGCCGCGGTCACGTCGGCGAACGAACCGTCGCCCCGGTTCTCGTAGAGCAGGTCCGGCACTCCGGAGAAGGCGTCGGGAAGGCAGTAGGAGCGCACCGGCTCCCCGGCGATCGTCCGGGCGCACACCGGGTTGTTCGCCGGGGACCAGTCGAGGTAGTGGGTGATGAAGAGATCGAGATCGCCGTCCCCGTCGAGGTCGGAGAAGGCGGCGCTCGCGCTCCAGCCCGCCGCGTTCAGTCCCGCGTCCCGGAGGGCGAACGTGCCGTCTCCCCGGTTCTCGTAGAGCAGGTCCGTGCCCGCGCGAGTGACCAGCAGGTCGGCGTCCCCGTCGTTGTCGACGTCGGCGGCGGCCGTACCCATCCCGTGACCCTCCACCGGGGCGGGCGCGCCGAGCCCGGCCGCCTCGCTCACGTCCCGGAAGCGCCCGCCTCCTTCGTTGCGGTAGAGCGCGCCCACGAGCCCCGGCGGCCGGCCCGTCCCCGGAACCTCTCCGCCCTGCACGAAGAAGAGGTCGGGCGCCCCGTCGCCGTCGTAGTCGAGCACGGCCACGCCGGACCCCATCGTCTCCACCGGGTGCCAATCGCCCCGGGCGCCCCGTTCGTGCCGGAAGGAGACGCCAGCGGCCTCCGCAACGTCGCGCAGAACGATCTGCGCGGATGCAGACGAAACCGGCAGGACCAATACGAGGAGTCCCACTCCCAGACCTGGCGCGCGCGGCCCGCAAAACGGTCGTCCCGACCCTCGTCCCGGGCCGTTCATCCGCATGCTGATTCCCGCGGAGCGAACGTGAACGGGCCCATCAGTCCGAGAAGAACCTCCTTTGCAGATCACTTTCCGCGATGAAGCGGGACGCCTGTCGGTAGATCGCCTGAAGCGTACCGGTCGCAAGCTGCCGGTGCAGCGGGACCGTGACGGTTTGTCGGCTCCCCGAGGGCAGCACCCGAACGAGCTTGGCGTGACTGCCGCGAGTCGTCACCACCACGAACCCGAAGTCCGCCAGGATCTTCAGCACCTCGCGGGCGGTGAGGCGCCGAAGGCGAGGCATCAGCGTTGGAAAACCATCGTTTCGTAGCTGACCAGGAGGCGCGGTCTGGACGAGAGTCCGAGGCGCCCCAGCTCTTCGTCGTCAAGGTGGAGTTCCAGAGCCTCGCCGAGATTGTCTAGCGTTTCGTCGAGCGTCCTGCCCTGGGTCACCACCGCCGCTTCCACACATTCCGCGACAAACCAGGAACCACTTCGGACGATGACGGCATGAATTGAGGACCGCTCCGGACCCGCGGCGTGCCCATAGGCGACGGTCGGCTCGGCCACCCGGTCCGCCGCCTCGAGCCTTCCGGCGGCTTTGGAGGGCCGCGCCTGGGCCTGGAATGCGGGTTCGATCCGGTAGACGCCGCGCCGCAGGCGCCGGAAGTACGGCCAGCGATGCGGATGATTCGCCGGGGCGTTCACGCAGCACCGGCTCGCGACGTGCGTCCGAACGGTGCGTTCGTTCCGATGCGGCAAGGCCCGGACAACGTCCACTAGCCGAAACGTCCAGTCGGAGGAGCGACTGAGGCGCTGCGCTGCGACCAGGACCTCGGCATGAATCGCCTGGCCTTGATCGTCGATCGACGCCGGTGTCATGGCGCCTGAGTATACAAGGGTATGATCAATCTTTCAATATTTACCCATTCTCGCTCATCAGTTCGAGGACGCTGATGCAGCGCACGCGTCCGAGCAGAACGTCCGCCCGTCCCGGACCACCGCCCGTTCCTCCGGGACGTGCAGGTCGCACCGTTCGCAGGCCACGACCCGGCCCCGCTCCTCGGTTTTTCCGGCGGGACCCGCCCGCGGCGGACTCGCGGGCTTGCTGAAGAGCGTGCGGATCAGGCCCCACAGGATCCGGACCACCACGAAGGCGACAAGGATCTGGAGGAAGCGCACTATCACGGCGTTCTGATCTTATTCAGGCGAGTGATCGGCGGGTGGGCCGAGCCCGCCCTACGGATGTGCGGTCCGGAGCGAATCGATCTGGGCCCGGAGGGCCGCCGCCTCGGGCGAATCCGGCCGCGCCGCAATCGCGCGCTCCCAGAGCTCGATGCCGGCGGCGAGGTCCTGCTCCACGAAGAGGCGGACGCGGCCCAGCGCGAGCAGGCTCTCGAAGTGTTCCGGATCCTCCGCGAGGACGGCTTCGAAGCCGGTGACCGCCCCCGCGACGTCGCCCGCGCCGAGCTGGGCGAAGGCGAGGCGGCTGCGGACGTCGAGGTCCGACGGATCGAGGTTGCGCGCCTGCTGGAACCAGTACACCGCTTCCCCGAAGTCCAGCGCGTCGAGATGCAGGTCCGCCACGGCGACCCGCGCCGCCGGGTCCTCCGGAGTCGCCTCGACCGCGGCGAGGAGCGTCTGGAGAGCCTCGGGGTCCACCGGCCGGGGCTCGGGGAGCGGAGCCGAAGCCGTCTCCGGAACGGGCGCCGGAGGCGGCGCGGCCGGCGTCGGCGGCCCCGGCGATCCGGAGACGAGGAACCCGACCAGGATGCCGAACGCCAGTCCGGCCCCGAAGAACAGCGCGCGTTCGGAGAGTCGGTTCATTCAGCTGCCCGCGGAGGCGCGGCGCGCATCGAGGAGCGAGCGGCCTCCGACATAAAGGTAGCCCGCCGCAAAGAGGAGCAGGAACGGCGCGGAGGCGGCGACCCCCTCGACCACGGCGTAGAAGGTGGCGCCCGCCATCACGAGTCCCAGGGCGAACTCCAGCGCCGGGATGGCGCCGGCGGGCATGCGGTAGGTCTTCTGACGCCACCGGTCCGCCGTTCCGGCAATCCCGTACTTCGGCGTCCGGACGAAGGGCGTGCGGCGGCCGAGGATGCCGGACAGGACCGCGGAGGCGTTGCTGAACGAGATCCCGATGCCCACCGCGAGCGCCGCCGGAATGTTCCGTGCCCGGCGCCAGAGGCCCTGCCGCTCTTCCGGCCGCTGGAGCCGCAGCAGGCGGCTCTGGGAGAACGCGTAGAAGGACACCACCGAGAGGGTGGCGGCGGCAAAGATGGGAATGTCGAGGAGCGCCATCTCCCGGAGCCCGGTGCTCACCCGGGCGAAGAGCACCGGCGTCATCAACAGGCTCAGGACCGCCATCAGCGGGTAGGCGAGGTTGCTCGTGAGGTGGAAGAAGGCTTCCGCCCGGACGCGCAGCGGGAGCGGCGACGCCAGGATCTGCGGCAGCAGCTTCCGGGCGGTCTGGAGCGATCCCTGGGCCCAGCGGCGCTGCTGCGCCTTGAAGGCGTTCATCGAGACCGGGAGTTCGGCCGGGGCCGCGATCTCGGGCACGAACACGAACTTCCAGCCCCGGAGCTGGGCGCGGTAGGAGAGGTCGAGATCCTCGGTCAGGGTGTCGCCCTCCCAGCCTCCGGCGTCCTCGATCGCCGCCCGGCGCCAGATGCCCGCCGTGCCGTTGAAGTTGAAGAAGCACCCCGCGACGTGGCGCCCGCCGTGCTCGGCCATGAAGTGGCCGTCCAGCAGGATGGCCTGGACGTCGGTGAGGAGCGAGTAGTCGCGGTTCAGGTGGTCCCAGCGGGCCTGCACGAGCCCGGTCCGCTCGTCGGCCAGCAGGTAGGGGAGCGTCCGCCGCAGGAAGTCGGGTTCCGGGACGAAGTCGGCGTCGAAGATGGCCACGAACGGCGCGTCGGAGGCGTCGAGGCCCACCTGGAGAGCCCCGGCCTTGAAGCCGCGGCGGTCCGTCCGGTGGAGGCGACGGATGTCGAGTCCGGCGGCCGCGCACTGCTCGACCACCCGGTCGGCGATCTTTCCGGTGTCGTCCGTCGAGTCGTCGAGCACCTGCACGGTGAGCCGCGACCGCGGGTAGTCGAGCGCCGCCACCGCCCGGATCAGCCGCTCCACGACGTAGCGTTCGTTGAACACCGGGAGCTGGATGAGCACCCGCGGCGGGTCGCTCTCGAGCAGCGGCGCTCCGCGGGTCCGCAGCCGTTCCGCGGCCGCCGCGGACCGCGCGGCGTACCGGGACAACCGGTACACCAGCACGTACCGGTGGGAGCCGTAGACCGAGAGCAGCAGCAGGACGACGAAATAGGCCGTCAGGACGGCGGCGGCGAAGGGCAAGCGGGTGAATTGTGACTCCGGGCGCCGGCCAGCGCCCGCGACGGCCCGTGGTCCCGCCGGGACGTTCGTACACACTCCCCGCGGCGTGAGTTGGCGCTCCCTGACCGCACTCGGCGGACTCCATGTTCTCCTCGCGGGCGTCCTCGCCGCCGTGCTGGAGACCGTCGCGGGGTTCTGGTGGCACATCGGCACCCACGCGCTGCTCTTCGTCCCGCTGCTGCTGGTCGTGGTCCCGGCGCTCCGAGGCACGGTCCCCCGGGGGCGGCGGCAGCTCGTCATCCTGCTGGCGGCGGCGGCGCTGAGCCGGGCCCTGCTGCTGCCCACGACACCCGCGCTGTCGGGCGACGTGTACCGCATGGCATGGGAGGGTCAGGTCGTGCTCGACGGGAAGGACCCCTGGGCGCAACCGCCCGACGATCCGGCCCTCGCCGAACTCGCGGCGGCGCATCCGGAACTCCGGGAGCGGGTCGGCTACTGGAAGCTGCCCGCCATCTACCCGCCGTTCGCCCAGCTCTTCGGCGCCGGAGTGGGATGGATTTCGCCAAGCGTGACGGTCCTGAAGGCGGCGCTCCTGCTCGCCGAGGCGGCCCTGATCGCCGCGCTGATCGCCCTCCTCGCCAGCCGGGGCCGCAACCCTCTCCTGGTGGCGGCCTACGCCTGGAACCCCCTTCCCCTCACCGAGATCGCCGGCAGCGGGCACGGCGACGCCCTGGCCGTGGCGTTGCTCTTCCTGGCGCTGCTGGCCCTCGAACGCGGCCGCGCGGCTGGCGGGGCGGCGCTGGCGGCGCTTTCGGGGATGACCAAGTTCGCCGGGTTCGCGCTCCTCCCGTTCCTGCTGCGCCGGGTCCGGGACCGGCGTCGCCAGTGGACCGCGCTCGGAGCCGCGGGGGCGGTCGTGCTCGCCGCGCTGGCGCCCTTCCTCACCCCGGCCCGGCTGGCGGACGGGTTCGTGGTCCGGTTCCAGGAGTTCGGGTTCAGCCTCTGGCACTACGCGCGTCACTGGCGCTTCAACGACAGCCTCTTTTCACCGCTGGACGCGGTGCTGGGGGGCGCCGCCCGCCCCGCCGCCTTCGCCGTCCTGATCGTCCTGGGGGCGGCGCTGGTGATCCGCCGGCAGCCTCCCGGGCTTTCCCTCGGCCTGCTGGCGGGCGCCGCGTTCCTGTTGTCCCCGGTGGCGCACCCCTGGTATCTCCTCTGGACGCTCCCATTCCTGGTCGTGAATCCGGAACGGCGCGGCCTGCTGGCCGCCGGCCTCACGATGACGCTGACGGTCGCGTTCAGCTATCACGCCTACTGGACCATTCCGCCGGGACTCGACTGGACCCTTCCCACCTGGGTCCGGGTCGCGGAATACCTGCCCGTGCCGCTCGCCGCGCTCGTCTTCGGCAGGCGCGGTCAGTCGTCGGACGGGGGTTCGCCCGACTCGAGCCGCCGGAAATGCGCCACCGCCAGCGCCGCGGCGTAGCCGCCGCCGAACCCGTTGTCGATGTTCACCACGGTGACCCCGGGGGCGCAGCTATTGAGCAGCGAAAGCAGCGCCGTGAGCCCGCCCCACGACGCCCCGTAGCCCGTGGAGGTGGGGACCGCGATGATGGGACAGGGCGCGAGACCCGCCACCACCGGCGCGAGCGCCGCTTCCATGCCGGCGACCACGACCATTGCGTGCAGCGAACGGAAACTGGAGGCTTCGGTGAGGAGCCGCTGGATCCCGGCGACGCCGATGTCGAAGGTCCGCCGGACCTCGGCCCCCATGAGTTCCGCCGTCAGCGCGGCTTCCTCGGCCACCGGGATGTCGGAGGTTCCGGCCGACACCACCCCGATGCGGGCGCCCGTCGGCTCGGGGGCCGTTCGCGAGACCACGATGGCCCGCGCCTCGGCATGCCAGACCGCGTCCGGGACCGCCTCCCGGACGGACTTCGCGGTCTCGGGGACAGCTCGGGTGACGAGCGTCTGACCGGCGGTCTCCCGGAGCGCGCGAACGATCTCCACCACCTGCTCGGCAGTCTTTCCTTCCGCCAGCACCACCTCGGGGAAGCCGCGCCGGAGTTCCCGGTGGTGGTCGAGGCGCGCGAAGGGCGTCTCGCCGTCCTCGCCGATGGTTTCGAACGGAAAGCGCAACCGTCGCGCCGCCTCGCCGGGCGTCACGTCGCCCGCCGCAACGCCGTCCAGCAGGCGGCGCAGGGTCTCGTCATTCATCGGCCGGGGAGTGTGGCACGTCCGCCGATCAGGCGCGGAATACGCAAGATCAGAGTACGGAGGAATCCTCATGGGTTACAATTGGATTCATGAAAACCACAATTGATATTCCCGAAGAGGAGCTAACGGATGCCCTCCGGTTTACTCGAGCGAAGACCAAACGGGAAGCGGTAGTCACTGCGTTGGCCGACTTCAACCAGCGCCGCCGCATGGCCGAACTCATCCAGTATGCCGGCACCTGCCCCGACCTGATGACGGTGGAAGAGCTGCGGGCCGAGCGGTGGCGCCGGGAAAAGTCCATTGATTCTGATTGACAGCTCGTCCTGGATCCACCTGCTCAGGCCGCAGGGCGATGCCGACGCCCGGCGGCGGGTCGAAGCTGCGCTGCGTGCCGGAGAGGCCTGCTGGTGTCCCATCGTGCGACTGGAACTCTGGAACGGCGCCCGCGGGGAGCGCGAGCAGCAGGTGCTGCGCCGGTTCGAGGACGTGCTCTTGTCCCTGCCGATGGATGACGAGGTGTGGGACACCGCCTGCGGGATTGCGCGTCGGGCGCGCTCCCGGGGCGTGACCGTCCCCGCACCGGATATCGCGATCGCCGCCTGTGCCCACCGCCACGGTGTTGCGCTCGAATCGGCGGACACGGACTTTGATCGTCTGGCTGCCCTCGGCCTTCCCGGAGCATGACCCGGACCCTCTGGAGGTGACCTGACGAAATGGCCGGACGGGAGGCGTTCCGGGATCAGGTCCGGGACTCGAACGACATCGTCGAGGTCATCGGTGAAGCGGTCGCGCTTCGTCGCGCGGGGACCGGCCGCTTCACGGGACTCTGCCCGTTCCACAACGAGACCGCCCCCTCCTTTCACGTCAACGCCGAGCGGGGTTTCTTTCACTGCTTCGGGTGCAAGGAAAGCGGGGACGTCTTCGGTTTCCTGATGAAGCGCGAGGGGTTGTCCTTCGTGGAAGCCCTCCATCAACTGGCGCGGCGCGCCGGAATCCCGATCCCCGAGACCGATCCGAAGAAGTTCTCGCGCGACGAGAGGCTCCGGGGCGCCAACCGGAAGGCGCTCGACCACTATCAGCGGCGGCTACGCAGTGAAGCCGGCTTCGAGGCGCGCGCCTATCTCAAGAAACGTGGCCTCAGCGAGAGCACGATCGCCGAGTACGGCCTCGGGTTCGCCCCGGACCGTTGGGACGACCTCATCACCACACTCCAAAGGTCCGGGGTCGACTCCGCAACCCTCGTCGAAGCCGGGCTCGCCCGCGAGGGGAAGCGCGGCGGACACCTCGACTTCTTCCGGAACCGCCTGATCGTGCCCATCTTCGACAGCCAGGGACGCGCCGCCGGCTTCGCGGGCCGGAGCCTCGACGGCTCCGAACCGAAGTACATCAACAGTCCCGACAGCCCCATCTACCGGAAGCGCTCCATTCTCTATGGCTTGCACCAGGCGCGGAGCACGATCCGCCGGGAACGCTCCGCCATCCTGTTCGAGGGCTACTTCGACTGCCTCTCGGCGTGGCAGGCGGGGATCGGCGGCGCCGTCGCCGTCTGCGGCACGGCCCTCACCCCCGATCACGCGAAGCTCCTCGCGGCCCAGACCCGCGACGTCGTCCTCGCCTTCGACGCCGACGCCGGAGGAAGGCGCGCCACCCTGGCGAGCCTCCCGATCCTGCTCGAGGCCCAGCTCCGGGTGCGGGTGGCTCCCCTCTCCGGCGGTCGCGATCCCGACGACATCATTCGCGAGGACGGCGCGGACGCCTTCCGGGAGGCGATCCGGAAGGCGCCGGCGTTCGTGGAGTTCCTGGTCGAGGAGGCCCGGGAGCGGGCCCGCTCCGGCGGCGGGCGCGCGGCCGCGGCCCGGGAGGTGCTCGAGATCATCGCCCGCGCTCCGAGCCCGCTGGACCGCGAGGAATGGCTCACCGAGGCCGCCGGTTCGCTCGGTTTCTCGCTGGAGAGCGCCCGGCAGGAGATGGCGCGGCTCGAGGGCCGGCCCGCCGCCGGGAGGACGCGCAGCGAGGGCGCCCAATCCCCTGCGGACCCCGCTCCCGCCCCACCCCGGCGATCACCGACCCCGGCCGAACGCGACCTGATCCGGTGGGCGGACGCCCGGCCCGACAAGGTCGCCGGCCTCCTCCGGGAGGCGGAACCCGGGGATCTTCAGGGCTTCGTCAGTTCGGACCTGCTGCTCGACCTGAAGCAGGCCGCCGAGAGCGGTGGCTCTCGACTCGCGGAGCGGATCCAGGAGTTGCTCGCCGGCGAACCTACTGACGGCCAGCAGCTCCTGATCGAGGTCCTGGAGCACCAGGTGGGTCTCAACACCGAGAAGCAGAACCCGGGAGAGTGCCTCGACGCCCTGCGGATCCTGAGCCTCCGGCAGCAGCTGCCGGCCCTGCGGGCGGCCGCCGGGGGCGATGGGGAGGAAGCGCTCACGGCTCTTGCGGAACTGCAGCGCGTGAGCGAGGAGATCGACCGGCTGCGGCAAGGATCGGGGCCGCAAGGCAGCTAGCGGCCGGGGCTGTAAAGCGTTGTACATGCTAGAGTGCCCGGTTGCTGTTTGGCGTCACCCGGCCGGCGAACGAACGGGCTGGACGCCGGACCGATCCGAACTTGTCCGCCTCTGCTGTCCGTTCCCGCCGGGAATTGCCTCCTTGGAGAGTTTGCGGAATCCGTCTGTACCGGGGCGCGGCAAGCCGAATGAAAAGGCCGGCGAACGCCAGTGCGCCGGCTGACCACCTTTCCCGCGCGGAGCCGAGATCCCGGACGGGCTGTTAGCAGCGTTTCGGAGAACTCCCCGGAGGATCAACCATGGAACAGGCGGAAACCCCCGGGTACGACCTGGAGCTGCTCCGTGACTTCGGAGTCGAAGCCCAGACCGATGAGGTCAAGGCGCTCGTCGCGCTCGGAAAAGACCGCGGTTATCTGCTGACCGAGGAGGTTCAGGACGCCTGGGGGGGCGACGACCCGCCCGAGGAGTTCCTGGAGAGCCTGACGGAATGGGGCATCCCGCTCTTCGAGTCCGAGGAGGAGTACGAAAAGTCCCGCGACTCCGAAGGCACCACCCTCGACCTGACGCCGAGCGCCATCGAGCGCACCAACGACCCGGTGCGGATGTACCTCCGCGAGATGGGCGTCGTTCCCCTGCTCGACCGGGAGGGGGAAGTCCGGATCTCCAAACGCATCGAGCGCGGCAAGAACCGCTCGAAGCGCGCCATCACCCGGCGGCTCTACATCATCAACCAGCTGCTCGTCGACTTCCGGCCGCAGATCGAGGCCGACACGATGCAGCTCCGGGAGAACTTCGAGGTTGCCGAGGGCGGGACCACCATCCGTCATGACCAGCACCGGGAGCGGATTCTCGGCGCCCTGGGCCGGCTCGAATCCCTCTACAAGCTGTACCGGAGGCGGGTGTCGCTCCTCCGCAACGTGGCCCGCCGCACGCGCGCCTACCGCCGCCGCGCCAACGCCGCGGCCCGCACGCGGATCGAGATGAGCCACGTCATCTGGACCATGCGTCCGACCGACGGCCTGCTGAGCCGCTGGATGGAGGAACTGAAGGGCCTCGCCCTCGATGCGCGCCGGGCCACCCACGAGATCGAGATCTGCGCCGTTCTCCGGAAGGAGATCGACGCCGCGCAGGACACGACCCCCGAGGCCAAGACGTCGCTCCGCCGCGAGGTGATGGGGCGCCAGCGCGAGGCCCAGGAGACGCTCGACCGCGCCGGCCACGTCATGCCCGAGTTCGGCACCGCCAAGAAGATCAAGTCGGCGCGCCTCGAGGTGCAGCCCGAACTCGAGGCCGCCGTCGACAACATCGACCTCGGGGAGGAACGCGCCCAGCTCGCCAAGCAGGACCTCGTGCAGGCGAACCTGCGGCTCGTGGTCTCGATCGCCAAGAAGTACACGAACCGCGGGCTCCAGTTCCTCGATCTCATCCAGGAGGGCAACATCGGCCTGATGAAGGCGGTGGACAAGTTCGAGTACCGGCGCGGCTACAAGTTCTCGACCTACGCCACCTGGTGGATCCGCCAGGCCATCACCCGGGCGATCGCCGACCAGGCCCGGACGATCCGCATCCCGGTGCACATGCACGAGACCATCAACAAGCTGCACCGGACCCAGCGCAGCCTCGTGCAGGAACTCGGCCGGGAACCGCGCCAGGAAGAGATCGCCGACCGGATGGGCATGACCCCGTCCAAGGTCCGGAAGGTCATGAAGATCGCCCAGGAACCGATCTCCCTCGAGACCCCGATCGGCGAGGACGACGACGGGCATCTCGGCGACTTCATCAAGGACCCGAACGCCCCCTCCCCGCAGGACCTCGTGATCAACAAGCGGCTTCAGGAAACCATCGAAGCCGTGCTGAAGACCCTCACTCCCCGGGAAGAAGCCGTCCTCGAGAGCCGGTTCGGCCTCGGCGGCCTCCAGGAGAAGACCCTGGAGGAGGTGGGAAAGCAGTTCGAGGTGACCCGCGAGCGCATTCGGCAGATCGAGACCAAGTCCATCCGCAAGCTGCGCCATCCGGCGCGCGCCCGCAAGCTGCGGCAGTTCTCGGAATGAGCGGCGCCGGGTCCTTCCGATCGGCCGGGCCCATAGCTCAGTGGTCAGAGCGGCCGGCTCATAACCGGTTGGTCCCAGGTTCAAGTCCTGGTGGGCCCACCGGCCGGGGTTTCGGCACTGTGCGTGGGCGGCTCCTCCGCCGGCACCGAGTTGCTCGCAGCGCTCCTCCCGGGGACGCTTGAGGCCATGCTTCCCGAGCTGGCGACGCTCCGGGAAGTTCAGGGCTTCGATATACGGCTCGGGGCCTGCGATCGCGAACTCGCGCGGGTGCCGGGCGCTCTCGAGAGCATCGACGGGGAGATCGAGGCGGCGAGGTCGCACGTCGAGTCGGTGGAGGAAGAACTCCACCAGACCGCGGCCGAGCGCCGGCACGCCGAGACCGAACTCGAAGAGGCCGAAGCGAACGTGGACAAGTACGGGGACCAGTTGCTCGGGGCTCGCACCAACGAGGAATACAAGGGACTCCAGCAGCAGATCGCCAGCACGAAGACCAGGATCGGGACGATCGAGGACCGGATCCTCGCCCTGATGGAGAAGGCCGACGAACTGGAGGCGAAGCTCGCCGACCGCAAGCGGACGTTCGGCGAACGCAGCACCGTGCTGGAAGCGCGGAAGACCGAAATCCGCTCGAAGGCCCGGGAGCAGGAAGCAAAGCGCGATCAGCTTCGGCAGCGCCGGGCGGCATCCTTCGCGGGGCTCTCCGAAGAGATTGCAGCCCGCTACGAACGGATCCGGGGCGCCCGGCGAGGGATCGCGGTGGCCCCGATAAGGGACGAACGCTGCTCGGCGTGCAACGTGCGGCTGCGGCCCCAACTCCTCGAGGAGATCCACGCGGGACACGCGATCTTCGCCTGCGAAACCTGCGCCCGCATCCTGTTCTTCGAAGAGGAACCGGTTTCGAAGTCCGCATGAGCCGGCTCGGAGCGCCGGCCTCTGGCCGGCATCGCTGCGCGACAGCGCAGCGAAACTGCACTGCGCCAGATCGGGAAGAGGGCGGTAACGCCGTGATCAGAGGTTCCGGCGCATGAGCCGGCTCCTCAGGGAGCGGGCCGAGCGACGGCGCGCCCGCGAAACCTGGCTCGACGGGCCGGACACCGGCTTCCCGATTCCCTCCGCGCCCGGCGCGGGGGGACTCCGGATCGCCGTCGGCTACCCGAACCGCTACGCGCTCGGGATGTCCAACGTGGGCTTCCAGGCGGTGCACCGCTTCTTCCACCTCCTGCCCGACACGGTGAGCGAGCGGTTCTTCCTGCCCGACCGGGCCGAAATGGACGAGTACCGGAGGACCGGACTCTCGCTGCGCACGCTCGAGAGCGGGAGCCCGGTGCGCAGCTTCGACGTGGTGGCGTTCTCGATCACCTTCGAACCCGACCTGGTCCACCTGGTCGAGATGCTCCAGCTCGCCGGAATCCCCGCGCTGGCGGCGGACCGGACCGCCCGGGATCCGCTGGTGATCGCCGGCGGGCCGGTCACCTTCCTGAATCCGGAGCCGCTCGCCCCCTTCGTCGACGCCTTCGGGGTGGGCGAGGCCGAGGCCCTCCTTCCGGCCCTGACGGACGTCCTGCAGGCGGAGACCCGCGACGCGCGCCTCCGGGGTCTGGCCGAGGAGTCCGGGTTCTACGTGCCGGCCACCCACGAGGTCGAGTACGCGCCGGACGGGCAGGTTCTTCATCGCCGGATTCACGGCGGACACCCGGTGGTGCGGGCCCGGATGGGCAAGGACGCCCGCTTCCCGCCGCCGGCCACCTACATCCTCACCCGGGACACCGAGATGTCGGACAAGTTCCTGGTCGAGGTGTCGCGCGGCTGTCCGACGCTCTGCCGCTTCTGCTGGGCCGGCTACAACTACCTCCCCAAGCGGTCCTTCGAGGTGGAGCGGCTGCTGGCGCTCGCCCGCACCGCCCGCCCCCACACCGACCGGATCGGACTCGTTTCGACCGCGGTGGGCGCCCACCGGGAGATCGTCCCGCTGGTCTCGGACCTCCGCGACCAGGGTTTCCGGGTCAGCGTCTCGTCGATCCGCTTCGAGGACGTGCGGGACGAGTTCGCCCGGCCGCTCGCGGAGAGCGGGGAACGGACCGTCGCCATCGCCCCGGAGGTGGGGACCGACCGGCTGCGCAAGGCCATCCACAAGCGGGTCACGAATGACGAGATCCTCGACAAGACCGGAACGCTGCTCGAAGCGGGCGTCGAGAACCTGAAGCTCTACCTGATGGTGGGGCTGCCGGGCGAGACCGAACCCGACGTCGAGGCGATCGTGCCCCTCGTGCGCCGCATCCGCGACCTCGTGCGGGCGAAGCGGCGCGGGGGACGCACCATCGCGAGCGTCAACCCCTTCATCCCGAAACCGGGCACGCCGTTCCAGTGGCGGCCCATGGCGCCGCTGCCGGTCCTGAACTCCCGGATCCGCTATCTCCAGCGCGAACTGGGGGCCCTTTCCGGCGTCGAGGCGCACTGCAAGTCCCCGCGCATGGAGCGGCTCCAGGCGCTGCTCGCGCTCGGCGACCGCCGCCTGGCCCCGGTCATCCTGGCGCTGGCCGCGGGCCGCGGCCTGAACCGGAGCCTCAAGGATGCCGGGCTCTCGCTGGACGCCTACCTCTACCGGCAGCGGGACCTCGACGAGGAACTCCCCTGGGGTTTCATGGACACCGGGATGAAGGACAGCCTCCTCAAGGACCAGCTCGCCAAGGCCGACCGGTTGGTGGCGTAACGCTGGGAGCGCCGGTCTTCAGACCGGCACCCGCTGCGCGAGAGCGCAGCGGAACCGCGCATGGGCGAGCCCCCGGGGTAGCGCTCCGGCTTGGAACGCCGGCTTCAGCCGGCACGCGAGGCGCCCCCCACCGGGAGAAACCCTCATGACATGAACGGCTGGAGCTCGGAGCGCCGGCCTCCGGCCGGCATCGCGGCCGCAGGCCGCGAAACGCACGCCGCAGCCGATTCCCATGGCGTGATCCCAACCGGAAACGGCTGCGGGCCGCCCGAAACGAGCCGGACCT
>JAJEFG010000108.1 GCA_022820545.1 Acidobacteriota bacterium
CAAGGTCCTGATCGTCATCCGAACTTCCTTGCTGAGTGCCACGCCGGTCCTCCCGATACGAAAACCGACGACTTTGCCAACGACACAAACGGGTGACAAAGTTCGTGTCGTTTAAGACCGATCTTTACCTGTCGTTTGACAGCTTGGAACGCCGATCTCCAGATCGGCACCGCGGCGCTCCGCGCCGCGCCCGGCGTAACGTCCCCCACCGTCACGACACCCACCGGCCCCAGGCCCCGGACGACGTGCCGCTCCAAGCTCGGCCAGCGCGCCACGACGCGCCTCAGCGCGACGCGCTCCGTGGCCCTCCGGGCCGCGTTCCGGCCCGAAGGCTGGCGGGCCCAGCCGGGGGCGCCACCTTCGGCTACTGAGGTCCACGCCGAGGTGGGAGACACTCTTTCCGCCTGGGGTTGCGCCGTGCGCGGTGCGGAGCACCGCGGTGCCGATCTGGAGATCGGCGTTCCAAGCGGTGCGTGTCACCTGGGCTCTTGAGGTCCACGCCGAGGTGGGAGCCGCCTTTACGGGGTGGGGTTGCGCCGTGCGCGGTGCGGAGCACCGCGGTGCCGATCTGGAGATCGGCGTTCCAAGCCGTGGGTGTGGTGAGGGTCGTTGGCGTTACGCCGTGCGCGGTGCGGAGCACCGCGGTGCCGGTCTGGAGACCGGCGTTCCCGACTCCTACGCCCTTGCCTCTTCCTCTTCTTCCTCGGCTTCGAGCAGGCTCCGCTCGTCCTCGGTCAGCACGTCGGCCATCTTCCAGACCGGCTCCTGCGGGCCCGGGACGATCCCCTCGATGTCCCGGTCGCCGTCGGCGGGCACGGCCGCCTGCCGCTCCTTCTCGATGGCGCGTTCGCGGCGCCGCAACTCCTTGGCCCGCTGACGCGCAACGCGTTCCTTTTCCTTCCTGCGCTTGAGGAACGTCTGTCGGGAACGGTTGGCCATCGGGCTCGGAATGCTAGCAGCCCCAAAGAGATTTCCCGGCGCGTGGCCATATGCTCTTCGGCTCTCCCGTTTCGTGGATTTGTGCTCAAAGGAGGCCGTTCGATGGCTCTTCGGAAACTGAAACTCGCACGTCTGACGCTCGCCGGTCTCGCGGCGCTCGCCCTCGCGGCGCCCGGTTTCGCCCAGGAACTGCGGCTCGAGGCGTCCCAGCTGCGCACGATGGAGTGGCGCAACATCGGGCCGCTGCGCGGCGGCCGCTCGCTCTCCTGCATCGGCAGCCCGGGCCGGCGCCACGAGTACTACTTCGGGGCCACCGGCGGCGGCCTCTGGAAGACCCTCGACTCGGGGACCACGTGGTTTCCCGTGACCGACGGCCAGATCTCGAGCTCCTCGATCGGCGCCGTCGCGGTCGCGGAGACCAACCCCGACATCGTCTTCATCGGCGGGGGCGAGACCCAGCTCCGGGGCAGCATCACCCAGGGCGACGGCGTCTACAGGAGCTCGGACGGCGGGGCGACCTGGCGCCACGTGGGCCTCCGCGACACCCAGGCGATCGCCCGCATCCGCATCCACCCGGTGAACCCGGACATCGTCTACGTCGCGGCGCTCGGCCATCCCTACGGTGACAACGAGGAACGCGGCGTCTTCCGTTCGCGCGACGGCGGCAGCACCTGGGAACGGGTCCTCTTCGTGAGCCCGGGCGCGGGGGCGGCCGACCTCATCATCGACCGCACGAACCCGGACGTGCTCTACGCGAGCATCTGGCAGGTGTACCGCAAGGCCTGGAAGATGTGGGGCGGGGGTCCCGATTCCGGCCTCTACCGCTCGGACGACGGCGGCGACACCTGGACCGAACTCACGGAGAACCCGGGCATGCCGGCCGGCCCCATCGGCAAGATCGGCGTCACCGTGTCCCCGGCGAACCCCGACCGCGTCTGGGCGATCGTGGAGGCCCCGGAGGGCGGGGTGTTCCGGTCCGAGGACGGCGGCGCGACCTGGCGGCTCACCAACAACGAGCGCAAGCTGCGCCAGCGCGCCTTCTACTACTCCCGCATCTACGCCGATCCGGTGGACGTGGACACGGTGTACGCGCTGAACACCGGCTTCTACAAGTCGACGGACGGCGGCGAGACCTTCGACATCGTGATCCGCCCGCCCCACGGCGACCAGCACGACCTCTGGATCGATCCCAACAACCCGCTCCGGATGTGCAACTCCAACGACGGCGGGGGCAACGTGAGCGTGAACGGCGGGGAGACCTGGACCGGTCAGGCCTACTCGACCACCCAGCTCTACCACGTGAACGTGACCAACGACTTCCCGTACCACGTCTGCGGCGCCCAGCAGGACAACACCACGCTCTGCACCCCCAGCGAGGGCTGGGACCACATGCAGGCGCGTGGTCCGGGCAGCCGCTGGTACTACGACGCCGGCGGCGGCGAGAGCGGCTACATCACGCAGCATCCCTCGAACCTGGACGTCTTCTACGCCGGCAGCCAGGGAGCGCTGCTGACCCGCTACAACCGGGCGAACGGCCAGATCCGCGACATCCAGGTGTATCCGCGCTTCTTCTCGGGGGAACCGGCGAGCGCGCTGCCCGACCGCTGGCAGTGGACCTTCCCGATCGTCTTCTCGCCGCTCGACGAGAACCGGCTCTACACGAGTTCGCAGTTCCTCTACATGACGACCGACGACGGCCAGTCCTGGACGAAGATCAGCCCCGATCTGACCTACGCCGACCCCGAGACGCTCGGCGAGACCGGCGGCCTCATCACGATGGACATGAACGGCCCCGAGATCTACGCGACGATCTTCGCGGTCGTCCCGTCACGGCACGACATCGACACGATCTGGGCCGGCTCGGATGACGGACAGATCCACGTCACCCGGGACCACGGGGCGAACTGGACGGAGATCACCCCGGCCGACCTTCCCAAGTTCAGCCGGGTCAGCATCATCGAGGAGTCGCCGCACCGGCCGGGCACGATCTTCGTGGCGGCCAACCGCTACCAGGTGGACGACCGCGAGCCCTACGTTTTCCGGACCACCGACTACGGCGCCACCTGGACGAAGATCGTGAACGGCATCGCCCCCGGGCACTTCGCGCGGGCGGTCCGCGAAGACCCCGTGCGCCAGGGGCTGCTCTTCCTCGGGACCGAGCACGCGGTGTACGCCTCCTGGGACGACGGGGACCACTGGATGTCCCTCCAGCAGAACCTCCCGGACACGCCGATCCGCGACCTGGTGGTCAAGGAGGCGGACGTGGTGCTCGGCACCCACGGCCGCGGCTTCTGGATCCTCGACGACATCCAGCCCCTCCGCCAGTACACCCCCGAGTCGCTGAACGCCACCCTGACGGTCTTCGATCCCGCTCCGGCGGTGCGCGGCGTCCAGGACGGGATCGTCCAGTACCACCTCGCGGAGGAGGTGGACTCGGTGGTGGTCGAGGTCCACGACGCGAGCGGGACGCTCGTGGACCGCTTCGAGGGCGCCGAGCCCGACTTCGAGCCGGAGCCGGACTTCTCCTGGTTCCGGATGCGCCAGTCCTCGGTCCCCACCACCGGCCAGGGGCTCAACCGGTTCGTCTGGAACGGCAGGTACCGGGGCGCCGTCGAGTTCGACGGGATGATCCTCTGGAGCGCGCGGGCCACCAGCGGTCCGAAGGCGCCCCCCGGTGAGTACCGGGTGAGCGTCACCGCGGCCGGCGTCACCGAGACCACGAACCTCACGGTCGTCGCGGATCCCCGCCTGATCGGGGTGACCACCGCCGACCTCGTGGAGCAGTTCGAGCTGGCGAGCCGGATCCGGGACCGGACGTCCCAGGCGAACGAGGCCGTGATCCAGATCCGGGACGTCCGCGTTCAGCTCGAGGAGCGGCTGGAAGGGTCGAGCGACCAGGGCCTGATCGGCGAGGGCGGCCGGCTGCTCGAGGAGATGACCGAAGTCGAGGAGGCCCTCTACCAGACGAAGAACCGCAGCAACCAGGATCCGCTGAACTTCCCGATTCGCCTGAACAACCGGCTCGCGTCCCTCCGCCGCAGCGTGGAGACCGGCGACGCGAAGCCGACCGACGGCGCCTACGCGGTCTTCGAGGAGTTGTCAGGCGAGCTGGACGACCACCTCGGCCGGCTCGGCGGGCTGCTCGGCGACCGTCTCGACGACCTGAACGGGAGGATCACCGCCGGCGGCGCGGACCCGGTGGACGCGGAGCGCTGGAAGGAGCAGTAGCGGCTTCTTCCGGCGCCTGGCCGCCCACGACCGCCCGTGCTTCGCGTGCGGGCGGTGGTTCCCCGGCGGCGAAGGGCGGGACCGCGAGCAGGTCCACCTCGTTCGTGAGCATCCGCTCGCCGTCGAAGACGAACCGGCCCGAGAACGGTTGCCGACGCAGGAGGAGCGGGAGCCAGACGGCGTCGTCTTCCCACATGCGCCCGTAGGGGATGGACGCGAGGTCCGCCCAGAGCGGGGTCGCCTCGACGGTCGCCTCGGGCTCGCCGGCGAACCCGCCGGCGCGGAACACGTAGACGTGGATCGAGTAGCCGTCCACGAACTGGAAGCGCAGCTCCCCGGCGGGACGGATCCCGGTGGGGCGGATGCGGATCTCCTCCTCCGCCTCGCGGACCGCCGCGGCGCGCGGCGTCTCGCCGGGTTCCAGCCGTCCGCCGGGTCCGTTGACCTTCCCCTGTCCCAGCCCCCGGTGCTTCTCGATCAGCAGGATCCGGCCGTCACGGACCACGAAGAGCAGCGTGGCGCGTTCCTCGGGGGTCCAGCCATCCCAGGAGAACGCCCGGAGGAACGCCCGCGCCTCGGCGGAGATGCCGTTCTCCGTCAACTGCCGTCCCAGCCGACCCCCGAGAGGCGGCCGAGCAGCGACCCCTCGCCCTTGCCGCCGCCGCCCGTCTGCGGCGCCGCCTGGTGGATGCGGCCGGCCAGGCGGCTGAACGGCAGCGACTGCAGCCAGACCCAGCCCGGGCCGGTGAGGCTCGCGAAGAAGAAGCCCTCGCCGCCGAAGATGGCCGACTTGATGCCGCCGACGAACTGGATGTCGTAGTCCACCGAGGGGGCGAGCGCGACGAGACACCCGGTGTCCACCCGCAGGTTCTCGCCGGCGGCCAGTTCCTTCTTGACGACCGTGCCGCCGGCGTGGAGGAAGGCCAGCCCGTCGCCCTCGAGCGACTGCATGATGAAGCCCTCGCCGCCGAACAGCGCCGTCCCGATCTTGCGCTGGAACGCGATGCCGATCGAGACGCCCTTGGCGCCGCAGAGGAACGCGTCCTTCTGGGCGACGAGCCGGCCGCCCAGCTCGTCGAGCTGGACCGGCAGGATCTTGCCCGGATAGGGCGAGGCGAACGCCACGTGCTGTTTCCCGCCGCCCCGGTTCACGAACTCCGTCATGAACAGGCTCTCGCCGGTGAGCAGCCGCTTGCCGGCGCCCAGCATCTTGTCCGTGAAACCCGTCTGGTTCCCGTCGCCGAAGATCGTCTGCATCTCGATGCCGGCGCTCATGAACATCATGGCGCCCGCTTCGGCCACCGCCCCCTCGCCGGGGTCGAGCTCGACCTCCACGAACTGCATCTCCTCGCCGTAGATCCGGTAGTCCACCTCGTGCATCCGGCGCGGCGCCGGGGGACGCGGCGGCAGCGAGCCGTTCCCGATGCCGGTCCGCAGTTCCGGGACATCGGAGGCCGGTGTCCAGGAGCTTTCTCCGACCGGGCACACCAGCGTGCCCGCGGTCCAGCGGCCGGTCTGGAGCGACTGCAGGACGTCGGCGGTGGCGAACGGACCGAGCGTCCGGCCTCCTTCGGCTACGTACCATTGACTGGTTGACATGTTTTCTCCTTTCGCGAACCCCGGCCTGCCCGGCGCGTCCTCAGCTCCCTCCGCAGTGAAACAGGAGGAGTCCGCCGAGGGCGAGCGCCGCCAGGACGATGGGCGCAAGAGCCACTACGAAGTGCCAGCGCTGCGGGTTCGGTCCGCCCGCGTCCGCCGGCCCGTTCATTGGGGAACCGTAGCAGTCCGGCCACCGCGTCCGGCACCGCGCCGGGCCCCCTGACCCCAACGGAAATGGAGCCTTCGGACGCTTTGCCGCCGCCTTCCGACCGGCTTCGCGCGGACCTCCTGTCGATTCACCGGGCGGCGCTCCGGGCGGCCGATCCGGAACGGATCCTGGAGCGGGACCTCCGGGGGGACGCGGCGTCCGGCTGGACCTTCCGGGGCCAGCCCCTGCTGCCTCCCCCGCGGACGGGGGGGGAACCGGTCTTCCTGTTCGGCGCCGGCAAGGCGGCCGCCGCGCTCGCCCGGGGGGTCCGGCGCGCGCTCGCCGGCGAGGCCGTGCGCGGGCGGATCATCGTGAAGCACGGTCACCGGCTCGAGGTACCCGGGGTGGTGGTCGAGGAGGCGGGACACCCGGTTCCGGACGCCCACTCGGTGGCGGCGACGAAGCGCCTGCTCGCCGACCTCCGGGAGGCCGGCGGGAGCGGCCGGGTCCTCGTGCTGCTGACCGGGGGGGCGTCGGCGCTGCTCGTCGCCCCGGCGGCGGGCATCACCCTGGAGGACAAGTCGCGGGTCAGTTCCCTGCTGCTCGCCTGCGGCGCCGACATCCACGAGATCAACACGGTCCGCAAGCACCTCTCCGCCGTCAAGGGCGGTGGCCTCATCCCCCTGCTGCCGCCGGGGCGGGCCGCGGCGCTCGTGATCTCCGACGTGATCGGCGACCAGTTGACCTCGATCGGTTCGGGGCCGGCCACGGGGGATCCCACCACGTTCGGCGACGCGCTGGGAGTGCTCGAGAAGTTCGCCCTGGTGGAGCGGGTTCCGGAAGGGGTGATCCGGCGCTTTCGCGACGGGGTCGCCGGGGCCGTCCCGGAGACGCCCGACGCGCCCGGCGAGGCGGTTCCCCACCACATCGTGGCCAGCAACTTCCATTCGCTCCGCGCGGCCGAAGCGGAAGCGTCCCGGCTCGGTTATCGCACCGAGGTCTTCGGCCGGGACCTCGGGGGCGAGGTTCACGAAACCGCCCGGCGGTTCGCGGGCCGGCTGGCCGTCCTTGGTTCGGACCCGGCGCCGGGTGCGCTCCTCGCGGGAGGAGAGCTGACCCTCCGGGTGACGGGCGACGGGCGCGGCGGACGCAGCCAGGAGTTCGCGCTGGTCGCGGCGGGACATCTGGAGGGGGTTTCCGGCGCCGCCCTGCTCGCCGCGGGGACCGACGGCACCGACGGCCCCACGGACGCGGCCGGGGCCTTCGCGGACGGAGCGTCCTGGAGCCGGGCGCGGCAGCGGGGCGTCGACCCGGACACGGCGCTCCGGAACAACGACTCCTGGTCCCTGTTCCGGGCCACGGGGGACCTGCTCGTCACCGGTCCCACCGGGACGAACGTCATGGACCTCATGGTGGGGCTGACCGCCGGGGGTGAGGTTTCCGGAAGCGGGGAGGGGAACGCGGACTAACCCGAACCCCTCCGCTGGTACCGGCGCCCGCGCGAGGCCGCGGAGCGGTTGCCCACCCGCGCACGCTGCCCGGCGAAGGAAGTCCGGAGCGCCCGCTTGATCCGCGCGATCCGGCGGCCCACGGAGGAAGCGCTGAGCGGCACCGCCCGCAGGCGCGCGATCTGCGGAATGGTGTAGAGGTCCCGAAAGTAGAGCTGAACCAGGAGCCGGTTCAGCGCGTGCTGCCGATCGTCCTGCGAGATCCGCCGCAGGACCGTCTCGACGCCCTCGTTCAGCTCGCGCTGCAGAACGGCCGCCTCCGGATCGTCAACGACGTCTTCGGGAGGACTCTCCGCCAGGGCGGCCTCGAGCCGCCAGATCTCCTCGGGCGGAAACGTCTCCTCGACGCTGTGCCGGTAGCGGTCGTGCCGGAACCGGTCCCGGAGGATGTTCTCCGCGATCCGCTGGATGAAGACCTCGAACGCCTCCTCGCGGGTGCCGGCGAAACCGCGGATCACCCGGCGCCCGTCCGAGACGAGCCGCTCCATGACGTCCTGCGACAGGTCGTCCAGGGCGCTGTCGTCCATCGGCTGCCGCCCCGCGAAGCGCGCGCGCAGGACCACTCCCAGAAGGGGCCGGCAGCGTCGGAACAGGACTCCCCAGAGGGGGTCGTCCGGACGCGCCGCGACGAGGCGGCGAATCAGCTCCCAGGAGTCCATGAGCAGAGGGAGCCGGGGAGTCTATTGCGTCGTAACTGCTTCTGAACTCCTTTTTTTGGGGCTTGTTCCGAGTTCGTTACGCCACATTACACCGGAGCGGCCACGCCTTGGCCGCCTCCTCTTCGCGGGGCGGATGCGAGCAGCGCGACCGTGGTCACGGCGGCCAGGACGCCGTCGGAGGCGGCGAACACCAGGAACAGCGGAGGGGAATCCCGGAGCAGGAAGTCCAGCACGAAGAGCAGGGCCCCGCCTCCCTTGAGCACGGGTCCCATGATCCAGATGTACCAGCGGTTCGCTTCCAGGTTCCTGAGGATCGCGAAGTACCCGAGGCCGACCGCGAGCGCGAAGAGCCCGTTCAGGTTCGCGTGGACCGGGAAGCGGGGCGGCTCGGTGCCGAACAGTTGCCGAACCTCCTCCAGCGCGAAGAGGAGCGCGCCGCCCAGGAGCACGTCGTAGACGCCGCTGACGACGACGACGCCGAGGAGCAACTTCATCGCCCAAGCGTAACGGCCAGGGACCCCGCGAAGTGCCGCCAGCGCCCTGTCATCCGCCCATTACAGGCCGTTGGGCCCCGGCTATACTGACTGGCTACCCCGTGTGGAGAACCGCATGCGGCGCCCGGGTATTGGCGGGTTGCGCGCGCCGCTTCGCGATGGTCCAGGTCCGCGGGGTGCTGCAAGCAGTTCCGTGCCGTCCCCGTTCCACTCCACGACCGTCCTGGCCGTCCGCCGCGGCGGAAGCACGACGCTCGCCGCCGACGGACAGGTCACCCTGGGGGACATCGTGGTGAAGCACGGGGCGCGCAAGCTGCGCCGGATGAGCGAAGGCGCGGTCCTCGCCGGTTTCGCCGGGGCCACCGCGGACGCCCAGGCGCTGTTCGCCAAGTTCGAGACGAAGCTCGAGGCCCACCGGGGCAACCTCGAACGCGCGTGCGTGGAACTCGCGCAGGACTGGCGGACCGACCGGGTGCTCCGCCATCTGGATGCCCTGCTGCTCGTCGCCGACAAGGACCACGTCTTCCTCCTTTCGGGGGACGGCGACCTCATGCAGCCCGACGACGGCATCATGGCGATCGGCGCGGGCGCGCCCTTCGCGATGGCGGCGGCGCGCGCCCTCGCGTCCCGGACCGAACTCACCGCCCGGGAGATCGCGGAGGAGGCGATGCGCGTCACCGGCGGCATCTGCATCTACACGAACGGTCAGGTGATCTACGAAGAGGTGTGACTTCTGGTCGAGTATCTACCCGCCGTGGGCAAGGGACCCGCCGCTGAAATCGACGACCCCACGCCGCGCGAGATCGTCGAGGAACTGGACCGCTTCGTCATCGGCCAGACGGCGGCGAAGCGCGCGGTGGCCGTGGCGCTTCGCAACCGGGCCCGCCGTCTCCACATCGAGCCCGAACTGGCCGAGGAGATCGCGCCCAAGAACATCATCATGATCGGGCCCACCGGGGTGGGGAAGACGGAGATCGCCCGGCGCCTGGCCCGGCTCTCCCGTTCCCCGTTCGTGAAGGTGGAGGCGTCCAAGTTCACGGAAGTGGGCTACGTCGGGCGCGACGTGGAGTCCATGGTCCGGGACCTCGTGGAGGTCTCCGTCGAGATCCTCCGCGAGGAGCTGATCGAGGAGGTCCGGGACCAGGTGGAGCGGAACGCGGAGGAGCGGCTCCTCGACGTGCTGCTGCCGCCGGCGCCCGCGGACCGGTTCACCGGCGAGGAGCGTTCGCTCGAGGAACTCGACGAGGCCCTCGGCGACGGGTTCGACGGCCCGGAGGCGGAAGACGTGCAGCGCGCCCGCCGCAGCCGCGAGAAGCTG
The DNA here is from genome assembly GCA_022820545.1 of Acidobacteriota bacterium. Lineage (GTDB taxonomy): Bacteria > Acidobacteriota > Vicinamibacteria > Marinacidobacterales > Marinacidobacteraceae > Marinacidobacterium. The sequence continues at coordinate 9,894 of JAJEFG010000108.1, forward strand.
CGCGAACGCCTGCGGCGCGGGGAGCTGGCGGACCGGTCGGTCGAGGTGGAAGTGCGCGAACCGCCGGCCCCGTTCCTGGAGGCCCTCTCCGGCCCCGGCGAGGACCTCGACGTCAATACCTCCGAGATGCTGCGGGGCGTCTTCGGGCCGCGTTACCGGAAGACGGAGATGGTCGTTCCGCAGGCGCTCGACTACTTCGCCCAGGAAGAGGAGGAACGCCTCGTGGACCGCCGCCAGTTGTCACGCCTGGCGCTCGACCGGGCCGAGGAGCACGGGATCATCTTCATCGACGAACTGGACAAGGTCGCGAGTCCCCACGACTCGCCCGGCCCCGACGTCTCCCGGGAAGGCGTGCAGCGGGATCTCCTGCCCCTCCTCGACGGTTCGACGGTCTCCACGCGCTACGGATCGCTCCGGACCGACCACATCCTCTATATTGGCGCCGGAGCGTTTCAGGAGAACCGGCCCTCGGACCTCATCCCGGAACTCCAGGGCCGATTCCCGATCCGGGTGGAACTGGATCCGCTGACCGTCGAGGACTTTCGGCGGATCCTGACCGAGCCGGAGTCGGCGCTCCTCAAGCAGTACGAGGCGCTGCTCGCCACCGAGGGCGTCACGATCGCGTTCCAGGAGGACGGAATCGCGGAGATCGCCGATGTTGCCGCCCAGGTCAACGAGCGCGCCGAGGACATCGGCGCGAGACGGCTCCATACGATTCTGGAGAAGGTTCTCGAGGAACTCCTCTTCGATGCCCCGGATCTCGAAGACAAGGACTGGACGATCGATCGGGACTACGTCAGGCGGACGCTGGAGGGAATCGTCGAGGACGAGGACCTGTCCCGGTTCATCCTCTGACGGCGCTCCGACTGTCGCCGATGGCCGGACCTCGATGAGGACCCTGGCCGCGCTGGCTCTCGTCCTGATCGCCGCCGCCGGAAGCTGCGGCCGCCGGGGTCCGCCGCTCGCTCCGCTTCAGGTGGACCCGGAAACGCCCCGGGTCCTGCCGCTCCGGCAGGAGAACGGCGCGGTCGTGGTGCGCTGGCACGCGCCCCGCCTCGACTCCGGGGGGGACCCCGCGGACCTGCGGCTGCGCCGGGCGATCGTGTCCTACCGGGTCCTGGACCTCCACGCGCTCGCCGCCGAGGAGCGCGCCTCCCAGCGCCAGCCGCCGGAGGAAACGGACGAAGAGGACCCTGACGCCACCCCGTCCGGTGACGAGGACGCTGCCGAAGTTTCCGAACCGGAGAGCCCGGTGTCGGAGGAGCCGGCCGCGCCGGACACGGTGGCGCCCGAGACCGGAGAGCCCGCCCCCGGGGAAGAAGCGCCTTTGCCGGATGCCGGGCCCGCGGAGGCCGCCGAACCGGCGACGGAGGAACCGTCCCCCGAGGCGCCCGCCCCCGAGCAGCCGCCCGTAGCGACGGAGGAACCGTCCCCCGCCGGCGGGGCGCCCCCGGAGGAAGCGGAAGCGCAGCCGGAGCAGGAACCGGTGCCGGAGGGGGAACCGGAGCAGGACCCGGTGCCGGAGGGGGAACCGGAGCAGGACCCGGCAACCGACCCGGAGCCCGACGAGACCCAGGAAGAGCCGGACCCCGAAGCACCCGCCGGAGAGGAGCCCGGCGGTGAGACCCAGGAAGAGCCGGAGCCCGAGGCCGAGCCGGAACCCGAGGGCACCCTCCTCGACTACGAGGAACTCGAGTTCGAGGTGCTCTCCGAGATCGAGTCGGAAGTGCCCGGGGAGGAACAGGTCCTCGAGCTGCCGGTGGAACCGGACTGGATCGGCCGCCGCCTCGAGGTCACCGTCCGCTACGAGGCGCGCGGGGGCGCCAGCGAGGAGAGCGAACCCCAGTCCCTCGACGTCACCGGTCCGCTGCCGCTGGTGGAGGGGCTTCTTGTCGAGGTCGGGCCGCGCGAGCTGACCATCCGCTGGCAGGACCCCCGCGACGCCCTGGGCGAGGCGCTCCTGGCGGACCCCGTGTTCGAGGTCTTCCGGCGGCGCGGAGAGGATTCCGAGCGGGTGGGACGGTCCTTCGGCCCGAGCCAGACCGACGCCGGCGTCGTCTGGGGGGAGGAGGTCTGCTATCGCGCGCGGCTCGTGGTGGCGGGGGTCGCGGAAGAGCGGGTGATCCCCGATCCCGGACCCGTCGCGCCGCCCGGCGCCGAGGAGGACGAGGGCGCCGGCGAGCCTCCGGCTCCGGACGAAACCGGCGAGGCGGACGCCCCGGAGACACCCGAAGCGGAACCCGGTGATTCCGAGTCCGGGGAGGAGCCGTGGACCCCGATCCCGGTCCGGGTCCCCGGCGCCGGAACCGGGGCGCTGAGCGTCGGACCGATGTCGGCCGAGGAATGCGTGGTTCCGGTGGACGTCTTCCCGCCGGTCCCGCCTTCGGACCTCCGCCTCTTCTGGCGCAGCGAGGCGACCGAACTCAGTTGGAGGGACTCGGCCTCCACCGACGTCGCCGGATATCACGTCTACCGCTCCGGACCGGCCGGCGCCGGCTTCCAGCGCCTCACGGAGTCGCTCGTGGAGCAGACGAGCTATACGGACGCGGAGCGCGATCCGCGGGCCGCCTATCGCTACGCCGTCACGGCGGTGGACGGCGCCGACCCGCCGAACGAGAGCCTGCCCTCCGACCCCCGCACCGCGAATCCGCGATAAGCGGCCGCGGCGCACACTGGCGGGCCGGCCAGCGGCCGTGAGCGCCTCGGAGCGCCGGCCTCCGGCCGGCATCGCGCGGGAGCGCGAAACCCGCGCTGATGGCGCTGTCTCGGAGCGCCGGCCTCCGGCCGGCATCGCGCGGGAGCGCGAAACCAGCGCTGATGGCGCTCCGAGCTCCAGCCGTTCTCGCGACGGCCTGGAACGCCGCGTCACTCGTGCCGCCAACCGGTAGAATTGTGTCGGGGTTTGGGGACCTGGATTCCGGGCCGAATTCCGGATTGACGAGGTGCCGGGCGCGCATGCAGATCTTTCTTGACACCGCGAACGTTGACGAGATTTCGCGGGCCGCCGCGATGGGGCTCGTGGACGGGGTCACGACGAACCCGTCGCTCATGGCGAAGGAGACGGGCGACCCGCGGGAGATCCTGGCCGCGATCGCCGAAACGGTTTCCGGCGACGTCTCGGCGGAGGTCCTCTCGACCGACACCGCCGGGATGGTGGCCGAAGGCCGCGAGCTCGCGACCATCGCCCCGAACATCATCATCAAGTGCCCGCTGACCCCCGACGGCCTGCGCGCGGTCCGCGAGCTGAAGGAGGAGGGGATCCGGGTCAACGTGACCCTCTGCTTCAGCGTTCCGCAGGCGCTCTTCGCGGCGAAGGCGGGCGCCTACATCGTGAGCCCCTTCGTCGGCCGGCTCGACGACATCTCCGCTCCCGGCATGCAGTTGATCGCGGACATCCGCGAGGTCTACGACAACTACGGCTTCGCCACCCGGATCCTGGTCGCCAGCATCCGGAACCCCCTGCACGTCGTGGAGGCGGCGCGGCTGGGAGCCGACATCGCCACCATGCCCGCCAAGGTGCTCGACCTGCTCATCAGGCATCCGTTGACGGACATCGGCCTCGAGCGTTTCCTGAAGGACTGGGAGGCAGCGAGGGTCACCTGATCCTCCGGATCGGGTGGCGCCGAAATCCGAAGGGTCTCCGGACGCCTTCGCCGAACTCGAGGCGCGGAACCGCCGCGCCGAGGAAGGCGGGGGCGCCGCCCGGCTCGAGCGGCAGCGGCGTTCCGGCAGACTGACGGCGCGCGAGCGGATCGCGACCCTCGTCGACGCCGGGTCCTTCGAGGAGACCGGAAGACTGGTCGAGCATCGCTCGCGCGATTTCGGACTGGACGAGCAGCGCTATCCCGGGGACGGCGTCGTGACCGGCTACGGCCGGATCGACGGGCGCCTCGCCTACCTGTTCGCGCAGGACTTCACGGTTCTCGGCGGCTCGCTGAGCGAGGCGGTCGCGGAGAAGATCTGCCGGACCATGGACCTCGCGGTCCGCCAGGGCGCCCCCATCATCGGGCTGAACGACTCCGGGGGCGCGCGCATCCAGGAAGGGGTGGTCTCGCTCGCCGGATACGCCGACATCTTCCTGAGGAACACGCTGGCGTCGGGAGTGGTTCCGCAGATTTCGGCCATCCTCGGGCCCTGCGCGGGGGGCGCCGTGTATTCCCCGGCCATCACCGACTTCACGATCATGTCGCGCGGCACCAGCTACATGTTCGTGACCGGGCCGGACGTGATCCGCGCCGTGACCCACGAGGAGGTCACGATGGAGGACCTCGGCGGCGCGGAGACCCACAACACGGTCTCGGGGAACGCGCACTTCCTGGGAGAGAACGACGAGGACTGCCTCGACCTGATCCGGCAGCTCCTCTCCTTCCTGCCGTCGAACAACCTGGAGGAGCCGCCGCGGCGTCCCTCGGCGGATCCGCCCGACCGGGAGGTCCCGTCGCTCGACAGTCTCGTTCCGGAGGAACCCGACCGGCCGTACGACATCAAGGACCTGATCGGCGAAGTGGTGGACGACGGCGAGTTCCTGGAAGTCCAGGCGCTCCACGCCGGGAACCTGGTGGTCGGTTTCGCGCGGCTCGCCGGGGCCCCGGTGGGGATCCTCGCGAACCAGCCGGCGGTGCTGGCCGGCGTCCTGGACATCCAGGCTTCCGTGAAGGGCGCCCGCTTCGTCCGTTTCTGCGACGCCTTCAACATCCCGCTGATCACGTTCGAGGACGTGCCGGGCTTCCTGCCGGGGACCCAGCAGGAGTGGGGAGGCATCATCCGGCACGGGGCGAAGCTGCTCTATGCCTTCGCGGAGGCCACCGTTCCCAAGGTCACGGTGATCACCCGCAAGGCGTACGGCGGCGCCTACTGCGTGATGGCGAGCAAGCACATCCGGACCGACCTCAACTACGCCTGGCCGAACGCCGAGATCGCGGTGATGGGGCCGGAGGGCGCCGTGAACGTCCTCTACCGGCGGGAACTCGAAAAGGCCGAGGACGCGGAGGCAGAGCGCGCCGCCCGGGTGGCCGCCTACCGCGAGCGCTTCGCGAACCCGTACGTGGCGGCGGAGCGGGGGTACGTGGACGAGGTCATCCCGCCGCGGGCCACCCGCCGGAAACTGACCGCCGCGCTCGCCTCGCTGGCCACCAAGCGCGACCGGAACCCTCCGAAGAAGCACGGGAACATCCCGCTCTGAGTCCATGCCCGGACCGCCGGCCGCCTGATGTTCCGCCGCGTCCTCGTCGCCAACCGGGGTGAGATCGCGGTCCGGATCATCCGGGCCTGCCGCGACCTCGGCGTCTCGCCGGTGACGGTCCACTCCGAGGCCGACCGGGACAGCCTGCACGTGCGGCTGGCCGACGAATCCTTCGAGGTGGGGGGAGCGGCCTCCCGCGACAGCTACCTGAACGGCGAGCGGGTCCTCGAGGCGGCGCGGGCCATGGAGGCGGAGGCCCTTCATCCGGGGTACGGGTTCCTGGCGGAGAACGGCGATTTCGCCGCGCGCTGCGCCGAGCGCGGCCTCGTCTTCGTGGGACCGCCTCCCGAGGCCATGCGCCGGATGGGGGACAAGGCCGCGGCTCGGGAGACGGCGGTCGAGGCCGGCGTTCCGGTCGTCCCGGGCTCGGACATCGTCGCGGGGAAGGACGCCGAGCGCGCCGCCCCGGGGATCGGGTTCCCGCTGCTCATCAAGGCCGCGGCCGGGGGCGGGGGGATGGGAATGCGCCTCGTGCGGGAACCTTCGGACTTCCCGGACTCCCTCCGGGAGGCGCAGTCCGAAGCGGAGGCGGCCTTCGGCGACGCCCGGGTGTTCCTCGAGCGCTTCGTGGAGAACCCGCGCCACGTGGAGATCCAGGTGTTCGGCGACGACTTCGGGTCCGTGGTTCACCTCGGGGAGCGCGACTGTTCGATCCAGCGCCGGAACCAGAAGCTCCTCGAAGAGAGCCCCTCACCCGCGATCTCGCCGGAACTCCGGGCCGGGATGGGAGAGGCGGCCGTGCGGCTCGCGCGCGGCGCCGGCTACCGGAACGCCGGGACCGTGGAGTTCCTGCTCGATCCGGAAGGGCGCTTCCATTTCCTCGAAATGAACGCGCGGCTCCAGGTCGAGCATCCGGTCACCGAACTCGTATCGGGGTTGGACCTCGTCGCGCTCCAGTTGCGGATCGCCGCCGGCGAGCCGCTCGGCTTCACGCAGTCCGAGGTCTCGCTCAGCGGCGCGGCGATCGAGCTCCGGATCACCGCGGAGGATCCGTTCGCCGGCTTCGTCCCGGCCACCGGCCGTATCCGGGAGTTCCGTCCCCCCGCCGGTCCGGGGGTCCGCTGCGACGCCGGGATCGTTTCGGGCAGCGTGGTCTCCCCGCACTACGACCCCCTGCTCGCCAAGATCATCGTTTCCGGGCCCGACCGGGAAACGGCCCGGAAACGGGCCATCCGGGCCGTCCGGGAGACCCGGCTCGTCGGAGTCGCCTCGACCCTGCCCTTCTTCGAGCGGGTGCTGGCCAGCGCGCCCTTCCGCAGCGGGGACTTCGATACCTCGTTCGTCTCCGCGCACTGGCCCGCGCTCAGCCGGGACGGCGAGGACGGCGGCCGTGGGACGCATGCCGAACTGGCGCCCCTGGCGCTCGCGGCGGCGGCCGCCGAGCTGTGGCGGCGGGAAGGCTCGAACCCGCCCGCGTCCGGCGCGCCCCCGTCCCGGTGGCGGCTCGCCGGCGTCGCGGAAGCGCATCGCGAACGGCTCTGATGCGGCGCACCCTCTCGCTCGACGGCCAGGACCGCCGGGTCGAGGTACGGGCGGAGGCGGGCGGTGTCCTGCGGGTCGGGATCGAGGGCGGCGACGGCGAACTGGTCGCTCGCCAGACCCCCGGTGGCTGGACGGTCACGAACGGCCGCCGCACGGTCGAGGCCGGCGTCACCGGCGAGCGGACCGGCGAGCTGGTGGTCCAGATCGCCGGACACACCTGGCGGCTCGCAACCGGCCGGAACGCGGCCGGCGGCTCCCGCCGTAGCGGTTCCGCGGCCGGCGGGGCGGCGGGTGGACGCGCCGAGGTGCGGACCCCGATGCCGGGCAAGGTGGTACGCGTCCTGCGGGAAGAGGGCGAGCAGGTCGCCGCCGGCGACGGTGTGCTGGTGTTCGAGGCCATGAAGATGCAGAACGAGGTCCGGGCTCCGGAGAGCGGGGTCATCGCTAACATGAGGGCTGCCGCGGGAACTCCCATGGAGGGCGGCGAACTACTGTTCGTCGTGGAGCCCGCGGAATCTGCGTGACTGCTTCCGCTCCGAACCGCCCGAACCGCCGGTTCCGGCTGGTGTTGGTGGGCGCCGCCGCCGCCTCGGCGTTGTCCCTCGGGGTGATCTTCTGGGTCGTTTCGAGCCTGGATCCCGAGCGTCTGGGCGCCTATGTCACCGGCCGGCTCAGCGCCGTGCTGGGCCGCCCGGTCGCGGCGAGCGGCTTCGAGTTCTCGCTTCCGCGGGGGGAGTTCGTCCTTCGCGGACTCCAGCTCGGGAGGGAGCCCACCGACATCGGTCCGCCGCCCCCCGCCTTTTCGATCGACCGGATCCGCGGCCGCCTGAGCTGGCGTTCGCTGTTTCCGGCGCGCCTCCACCTCGAGAGCCTCGATGTCGAGGGGGTGGGCCTCTGGGGTCTCGACGACGGTGGCAGACCGCAACCGGAGTCCGCCCCCCTGGGACCCGCCATCGAGGCGGTGGCTGCCCGGCTTTCGTTCTCTTCGAACCGGATATCGGTGTCCGGAACCACGATCGGGTACCGGAACCGGCCGACGCCGTGGGAAGTCCGCGCCGACGACGTCGCCTTCAGCCTCCGGACCGGCGAGGAGGGAGGGGTGGACGGCGAAATCCGGTCCGGTTGGGGCGTGATCCGCCTCTGGGAACGCCCGGATCTTCCGATGGCGCTGTCGTCGGACTTCCGGATCCGGGAGAACGACCTGCACATCGACTTCCTCGAGCTGCGCTCCGACCTGCTCGAGGTGCGCTTCGACGGAACCATGGACATGGCCAACGATCTCGACGGCCGCCTCCGGATGGTCGGAACCGGGGACGCCGGCGGTCTGGGCCGATTCCTGTTCGAGTTCGAGGGCATGGACACCGAGGGGGATCCCTGGCTCCAGTTCGACGGAACGGCGGGGTTCCAGGAGAACGGTCTGGCGATCGACGGTGACTTCGCATTGCCGCGGAGCCGTTTCTTCGGCGTTCCCCTGCGGGACTGGACGGGAGTCGTGCACTGGGATCCCGAGCGCGTCGAGATCCTCTCCTCGCGGGGACTCGCGTCCGAGGGACCGGCCACCCTGCGGCTGCTCCAGGTGCAGCCGCGGGAGGAGAACCCGGCGGAGATCCTCCTGAGCGTCCGCGACGGAGCGCTGGCGCCCTCCCTCGAGGGCGTCTTCGGAACGCCGACCACGATCCGTTCGCTGGTGACGCTCGACGCGGACCTGCGCATGCCCCTCGCCGATCCGGGGCTGATGACCGGGACCATCCAGGCCACCGGCCTGATGCCGGACGCCACGGCGCCGGGAGAGCTGCCGCTCGGCTTCGAGGCCGACCTGCGGATGGATGACACGGCGACCGACATCCTCCGCGTCGTCCTGGAAGGCGAGGCCTTCCGCGGCTCCATGGAAGGCCGCTATCCCCGAGCCGGGGACGCGAGCATCACGGCGACCGCGCTCGCGGGAGAATCGGCCGAGGCCGACGCGATGCAGCAGGAGCTGCGGCGGGTGCTCTTCGCGGAGGATCCCGAGACGACGTACTGGGACGTCGCGGGGGCCGGGGGGTTCGAGGGCGTCGTCCGCGGCCGGTGGCCCGATCTCGTGCTGGAGGGAGAGGTCGAGGGCCAGACGATGCGCTTCTCCACGATCGACACGGAAACCCTGATCGCGACCGGGAGGATCGTGCGCGACGCGATCTTCCTCGACAGCCTGAACGCGCGGTTCGGCGAGGGGACGATCTCCGCCTCGGGAGTCTTCGACCGCGCCGCCGTCGACTATCCGGACATGGAGTTCGACGCCGACTGGGAGGCGTGGGACGCCCGGGAGATCATCGATTTCCTCGAGTGGGACCTCGAGGCGGACGGAACCACGAGCGGCCGCAGCCACACCGTGCGGCGGGACGAGCGCTACACGGGAGGCGGGTCCGCGACCGGTTCCGACGGGCACGTCCTCGAACAGCCGTTCGACGAGGTGGCCATCACCTGGGACATGGACGGCGACACGGCCCGGCTGGCCCCCATGAGCGGGACGTTTCGGGAAGGCACGGCCGAAGGGACCCTCGACATCGGCCTCGTGGACTGGGAGATGGAGGGTCTCGTCACCGGCAGCGACTACCCCCTGACGCCCGGCCTGGCGCCCGAGTGGATTTCCATCCGCTCCGATTTCCGCCTCGAGGTCGGCGGCGACCTCCTGGTTCCGGAACTCCGCCTCGAGGCGCGGGTGCCGAACGCCGCGGTCCTCGGCCTGTCCCTCGGCCCCGGCGACATCCGGGGGTCGGTCTACGGCGAGGACTTCGAGGGCAGCGGGACGCTGGATTCGGGCGCCGCGTCCTTCCGGATGCAGGGACGGGTCCCGCTCGGCACCGACGGCGCCGGCACCGTCACGATCCGGGGCGTGGACGTCGCGCCCATCCTCTTCGACGCGCCGGCCGAACGCGGGTTCTCCATCGTGGTCGGCGGGTCCGGAGACTTCCACATCGAGGATCCGCTCGACGAATGGATGACCGGGGCCGCGACGCTCGAGACCCTGAGGATCACCGCGCCGGACTTCGTGGCCGAGACCGGCGGGCCGACCACCGTCCGCCTGCAGGACGCGCGGGTGCACGTCGCGGGTCTCCGTCTCCTGCATGCCGACAGCCAACTGGCGCTCGAGGGGTCCATCGGGCTGGATGACGAGCTCCTCGATCTGTCGCTGCTGGGACAGACGTCGCTGCTCGCCACCGCGCCCTTCGTACCCTGGCTTGCCGCGGACGGCGCGTTCGGCCTCGAAGCCGCGGTGGTCGGCCCCTGGACCGAGCCGGAAGTCCTGGGCACCGGGACGATCCGGAACGGCTCCTTCCGCGTCGAGGGGTTTCCGCACGCCCTGACCGACGTGGAGGGCACCGTCGATTTCGATCAGCGGACGCTGCGGATCGCGGAGGTCATCGGCCGCATGGGCGGCGGCGAGGCCGTCGTCTCCGGCTCGATCTCGGTCGAGGACGCGGAGTTCGCCGCCACCGACCTGCGCGTCCAGCTCACCGGCTCCAGCCTTCGCTATCCGAGTGACCTGAGCGCGACCGTGGACGCCGACCTGCGGCTCCTCGGCGATCAGAGCGGCCGCCTCCTCACCGGGGAGGTGATCCTCGACGAGGCGGTATGGAGCCGCGAATACGAGTTCTTCGCGAGTATCCTCGCCGACGTCAACAGCGTCGCGCGCCCCGAGGAGACCGAATCGAGCGGGTTCCTGGACGAGCTGCGGATGGACATCCAGGTGGAGACGGACTCGCCCTTCGCGGTCCGGAACTCCATCTTCCAGCTCGACGCCGCGGCGGACTTCGGCCTCCGGGGGACCGCCGGCTCCCCCGCGGTGCTGGGGCGCGCCGACCTCGTCGGGGGCGAGGTGTACTTCAGCGCGCACCGGTTCCAGATCGCCTCCGGGCGCGCCGACTTCATCGATCCCGAGGGGATCGAACCGGTGTTCGAGATCGAGGCCGAGACCAGCGTCCGCAGCTACCGGGTGCGGCTCGCCGCGACGGGAACGGCGGAGCAGATCGACGCGAACCTCAGCTCCGAGCCGCCCCTCCGGGAGGCCGACATCCTCCGGCTCCTCGCCGGCGCCCCGGAGCAGGATCTTCTGAGGGCGGCGAGCGACGACGAACTCGCGGCGGCCTCCGCGGCGAGCCTGCTGAGCCAGCAGCTCAGCAACATGATCGGCCGGCGCGCCGGCCGGGTGTTCGGGATCGACCGGGTCAGCATCGATCCCTTCATGATCGGCCGTTTCAGCAATCCGACCGCGAGGGTCACGCTGGGCAAGCAGGTGACCCGCGATCTCAACGTCCGCTACTCCTCGAGCCTGTCGGACGCCGAGGAGTCCATCATCGTGGTCGAGTACACCCCGAGCGGCCCCGTCTCCTGGATCTTCTCGCGGGACCAGGATGGCTCGCTGGGGGTGGACGTCCGGTTTCATCGGAGTTTCTAGCCCACCGTGGTGGAAGCACCCCGCACCGTCATGGGCGCGGCCTGGACGGCGCACCGGCCGGTTCTCCTTGCCGGCATCCTGTCGGCAACGTTCGCGGTCGCCGCCGGCGGGCAAACCGTGACCGACCAGCCCGAGGATCCGCTCTCGCAGCGCGTGGACTCGGTCGTGGTCCGCTGGGCCGACGGGAGCGCCGAACCGGTGCCCGACGAGGTCTCCCGTCTGATTTCGGTGCGTCCGGGAACCCGTTTCCGCCCGCTGGTCGCGCGCCAGTCGGTGAAACAGGTGTTCGCGCTCGGCCGTTTCCGCGATGTCCGGGTGCGCTCGGAGGAAGCGCCGGGCGGGGACCTGCGGCTCATCTTCGAACTCGACCCCATACCCGGCATCGCCCGGCTGAGCGTCGAAGGCGCTCCCCCCGGCGAGGACCTGAACCTCATCGCCACGCTCGGCCTCGAGGCGGGGGAGCCCGTCCCCGACGACCTCCCGGTCCGGGCGGAGGCCGGCGAAGACTGGCTTCGCTCGCGCGGCTACGTGAGCGCGGAGGTGAACATCCAGAGCGTTCCGGAGGGCCGGGATGCGCTGCTCGAGGTGACGGTGGCCGCCGCCGAGCGGGCGCGGGTGGCCTCGATCGAGGCCCTCGGGGTGGACGATGAACTGGGCCGCGACCTCATCTCGGCGCTGGGGATCTCGGGGGACGATCCCTGGATCGAAGCGGAGGTCACGGCGCGGCTGCCGGAGGTGGAGGCAAGGCTCCGCGACCGCGGGTTCCTGTTCGGCACGGCAACCCTCGATTGGAGGCCGACCGGCGCGGGGGACGTCCAGGTCTTCCTGTCCGTGGACCGCGGCCCCGAAGTCGCCCTGGAGGTGCAGGGGTTCGGCGCGGCGCAGGGAGACGCGGAGGGCGTGGTGGCCGGGCTTTCCGGACAGACCCTGACGCTCGACGCGATCGAGGCCGCCCGGCAGGAGCTTCTCGACGAACTCCGGCGCGAGGGACGGCGGGAGGGCGCCGTCACGGTGGAGAGCGTCGAGAGCGCGGACGGTGGAGACCGGACCTTCGTGTTCTCGGCCGACCCGGGCCCCCGATACGTCGTCGGCGCCGTCTCGTCGGAGGGTGCGCCCCCGGAGGAAGCGGACACCGTCGCCGAAGTCCTGCTGCCGCTCCGGCCCGGCCGCCCCTACCGTGAGGAGGAGTGGCAGGCGCTGACCGAGAGCGTGCGGCGGACGCTCCGCGGCCTGGGATACTTCCAGGCCGAGGTCGTGCCGCTCCCGCCCCAGCCCGGGGAGCCCGGGGACGATGGCCTTTCGCTCGATCTCCGGGTCCGCATCGAGCCGGGTCCACTCGCCTCCGTCGCGGCGGCGCGTTTCGAGGGGAGTGACGCGTTCACGGACGCCGAGCTGGCGGAGGTGGCGGCCATCGTGCCCGGTGCGCCCTACGTGGCCGAAGAGATCGTGAACGCCCGGGAGGACCTGGAGGCGTTCCACCGGAACCGGGGATACCTGGAGGCGGTGGTGGAGGTCGAGGCTCCGGTCGATCCGGTCACTCACGAGGCGGAGGTCGTCTTCCGGATCCGCCCCGGGAGCTACTTCACGGTCGGGGGCATCATCGTGGCGGGCCTCGGCACCACGCGGGACTCCGTGATCCGCTCCCGTCTCCCCTTTGCGGAGGGGGACGCGCTGGGAAGCGGCGATCTGCTGGAAGTGCGCCGGCGTCTCGTGTCCATGGGGATCTTCCGGAGCGTGGACGTGAATCTCCTGGAACCCGAGGAGCCGATCAGCGAACGCAACGTGCTGATTCGGGTGGTGGAGGGCCCGCGCACCAGCATCGGCTACGGCGCCGGCTACAGCGAGCGCGAGCAGGTTCGGGGAGAGGGCGAATGGACCCGGAACAACCTCTTCGGGATGGGCCACACCCTGAGCCTGTTCGGCCGGTTCTCGCTCAGGGGCACGCGCATGGTGGCCACCTACCGGGGGGCGGAGAGCGTGGAGGGCGACATCCCCATCTTCGTGAGCGCGTTCCGGGAGTCGCAGGACCGCGAGAGTCTCGACTTCATCCGCTCCGGCATCGGCGTCCAGGTGACCCGCAGGATCCTGGGGCGGAACGTGTTCCTGCGCTACGACCTGACCACCAGCGAGCTGTTCGACCTGAAGATCAACCCGATCCAGATCGATCGCAACTTCGCCGACAACCTCTGGCTCTCGGCGGTCTCGGCGTCGGTGGTCACCGACACCCGCGACGATCCCGTGGACCCCCGCCGGGGCCGGTTCGGAATCGTGGACGTGGAGTGGTCCTCGGCGCTCCTCAGGTCCCGGGCGCCCTTCCTGAAGGGGTTGGGGCAGCAGTACCTGTTCTTTCCCATCGGCCAGCAGGTCGTCCTCGCCGTCAGCGGGCGGCTCGGCCTCGCGTGGACGCTGGGTGCGGACCAGCCGGCCCTGGTTCCGATCACCGAGCGGTTCTTCGCCGGGGGAGCCACCAGCCTTCGCGGCTACAAGCTGGACCGCGCCGGACCGCTCGATCCGAGCGGATACCCGGTCGGCGGGAACATGCTCATCGTGGGGAACCTCGAGGTCCGGTTCCCGATCATGGGAAGCCTGCGGGGCGCCGTGTTCTCGGACCACGGCGGGGTCTACAGCGAGGTCGCCTCGTTCCGCCTGCCGGACCTGGGGCACAACGTCGGCGCCGGGCTCCGCTGGAACACCCCGCTGGGACCGCTCCGGTTCGACTACGGAGTCCGGTTGGGCGACATCGGCGACGCCCCGCGCGGCCAGTGGCACTTCACCATCGGCCACGCGTTCTAGCGGCTTGGAGCGCCGGCTTCAGCCGGCACGCGCTTGCGCGGCAGCGCACGGCGCGACCCCACGGGGCAGGAGCGGCCCCCGCGCCTCGCCCGGGATCCGGCAACCGGCCCCGTCTGTGCCAGACTGCCCCCGTGCCCGGACACGGCCGAATCCCGGCGAGAGGCCTGAACTCCCACGAGCGCCGCTTCCGCTGGTCTGTCCGCCTCGTATTCGGCTTCGTTCTGCTGCTTGGCCCCGTCCCCGCTGTTTCGGGAGGCGGTGGGGCGGGCGGGCGCGGGCAGGTTCAGGCGCGAACGGAAGCCATGCCGATCGACCGGGTACTCGCGGTCGTGGACGGGGAACCGATCACCTACTCGGAAGTCCTGGAGGCGATCGCCCTCACACCGGGGGTGACGCCGCCCCCGACCCTGGAGGAGACCCTGGAACGCCTCATCGATGCGAGGCTCATGGAGCACGAGGCCCGCCGGTATCTGCAGGACCCGCCGTCGGAAGAGGAAAGCGAGGCCACGCTGCGGGCCCTCATGGACCGCTTCGCGACCCCGGGGGACTACCGCGCCACGCTGCGCCGGCTCGGCATCGCCGAGGACTATCTGCGGAAACGGATCGAGCGGGAACTGATCGTGGACCGCTACGTGGACCGCCGTTTCCGGCCGCTGGTCCAGGTGGCCCAGCGAGAGGTCGAGGAGTACTACCGGACCGTGCTCCTCCCGGACCTCGACGCCGGTTCGCCTGCAACTTTGGTTGAAGTGGAGAGCCTGATCCGCAATATACTTGAACAGCGCGATCTGAATCGGCGGATTTCCGCCTGGGTGGACGAGTTGAAGTCCAGCGCCAGTATCGTGCGATTGCCGCTCTCCGAGCCGCCCCGGTTGGACTGAGTCCTTCGGTCCCGCCGGGGCGATCCGAAGGTCCCGTCCGCGGGGAAGGGAACCCTGGGTTCGGGTGCGGCGTTATTCCTGTACCCATGGGTGAGGAGGAGTGAGTCACCGCACCTGCGGGTGACCCAATGTTCCGCTCGGAGACGGAGCGGTTGGAGCAGTGAGGATGGCACGCTGCGTGCTTACCGAGCTATAGACACAAAGTAGGCCAACAAGGAGATATCTGGAGGGCGTTATGGACCCTACGAGTACGGATTACGAAACCATCGAGTTCGTGGACGAGGTCTTCGACCTTGAAGAGGAAGAGGAAGAGTCCACGGAAGACGAGGCAAACGAGGCGAGAGAACTCGGTCTCGCGCCGGACACGCACCAGACCGGCGACCTGGATTCGATGGGGCTCTATCTGCGGGACACCCACCGGCACCGGCTGCTCACCAAGAACGACGAGCAGCGCTACAGCCGGGCCATGCAGAAGGCCCTTCGCGACATCGAGGGCACCGAGGACCCGTCGAACGAGGACCTCGCGGCCTTCTACAAGAACCGCGAGAAGATGATCGAGGGGAATCTGCGCCTCGTCATCTCCATCGCCAAGCAGTCCCGGGGGAAGGGGCTCCCGCTGGGCGATCTCATCCAGGAAGGCAACATCGGACTCATGCAGGCGGTTCGCAAGTTCGAGCCCGAGCGGAATCTCAAGTTCTCCACCTACGCGACGTGGTGGATCCGGCAGGCGATCTGGCGGGCGCTCTCGCAGAAGTCCCGCACCATCAAGGTCCCGATCAACAAGCTGGATCTCCATCGCAAGGCTTCCAAGGTCAGGGCGGAACTCGAGCAGCGCTACCGGAACGATCCGGCGCGCCGCGGCAAGCGGCAGTTCCCGTCCACCGATGACGTCGCCCGCGAGATCGGCGTACCGCCGGAGAGGCTTCGCGACGCGCTCCGTTCGGTGCCGCAGATCGACTCGCTCGATGCGCCGCTGGTTCCCGACGGGACGCCGCGGATCCAGCTGACTCCCGATCCGGACCAGTTGAACCCGATCGAGGGCGTCACGGACGCCGAGCAGCGCCGCCACGTGCGGGATGCGATCTCGGACCTCCCCGACCGGCTGCAGCACGTGCTCAAGCGCCGCTTCGGCATCCTGGGCGGTCCGGAGGCCAACCTCGAGGAGATCGGGCGCGAGCTCCACCTCACCCGGGAGCGGGTGCGGCAGCTCGAGGCGGAAGCGCTCACGCGGCTCCGCCAGGATCCGCGCCTCCGCGTCTCCGCGAACTGACCGCGCGCTTCGGAGCGCCGGCCTCCGGCCGGCATCGCGGCCGAAGGCCGCGAAACGCCTCCTCCGTGGCAACAACGCGGCCCCTCAGTTTCGCGGCGCCTGGCGCCCGGCACGCGCGCCTCGCCGCGCTGGCGATGCGTGTCGCCTCGCTGCGCTCGGCGATGCCGACCAGAGGTCGGCGCTCCGTGCCGGAACCGACCCGCCGGATACGATGGCGCCCATGCGCCGTCCTCTGCCGTTCCCGACTCCCTTGCGGGCCGGGGCGCTTGCCGCCCTGGCCCTGCTGTTCGCCGCCCGCAGCGATGCCGCTCAGCCCCGCGAGATCGAACTCACCACCGCCACAATCGCCGAGATCAACGAGGCGGTGGATGCCGGCGTCCTGACCGCCGAGCGGCTCGTCGAGCTGTGCCTGGCGCGGATCGCGGCCTACGACGATCAGGGGCCGCGGATCAACGCCGTCATCTCGGTGAATCCGAACGCCCGGGAGCGGGCCCGGGAATTGGACGCCGAACGGGAGCGCTCCGGGCGCCGCTCACCGCTGCACGGGATCCCGGTCCTCCTCAAGGACAACTTCGACACGGCGGACATTCCCACCACCGCGGGGTCCTTCCTGCTCCAGGACTCGCGTCCCCCGGACGACGCCTTCGTGGTGCGGAAGCTGCGGGAGGCCGGCGCGATCGTGCTGGCCAAGGTGAACCTCAGCGAGTTCGCCTCCGGCGGCGCCATGAGTTCGCTCGGCGGAATCACCCGGAACCCGCACGATCCCACCCGCACCCCCGCCGGTTCTTCCGGCGGCACCGGGGCGGCGGTCGCGGCCGGGTACGGTTTCGTCGGGCTGGGCTCGGACACCGGCGGTTCCATTCGCGGCCCCTCCACCGCGAACGGGCTGGCGGGCCTCAAACCGACGCTCGGGCTCCTGAGCCGCGACGGCATCGTGCCCCTGGCGCTTTCCTTCGACACCGGCGGACCGATGGCGCGCAGCGTGTACGACGTGGCGGTGTCGCTCGGAACCATGGTGGGGGTGGACGAAGCCGACGCGGCGACGTCGAGGAGCGCCGGGCAGTTCCACGACGACTACACCCAGTTCCTGGACGCGGAGGCGCTGTCCGGGGCCCGGCTGGGCGTGGCCCGCGATTTCATGGGCACCGACCGCGAGGTGGACTGGGCGATCGAGGCGGCGCTCGATGCGATGCGCGACGCCGGGGCCGAGGTCTTCGACGTGCGCTTCCCGGAGTGGCTGCTCGAGGTCGAGAGCGACTTCTACCTGGCGGTGCGCTGGCCGGAGTTCCGCAAGCAGATCGCGGAGTACCTGCAAGGCCTGGGTGACGGCTATCCGCAGACCCTGGACGAACTGGTCGAGCGCTCCATGCGGCTTCCCTCCCACGGAGACGGACTGCGTCCCAACCCGGGGCGCTGGAGCCTGTTTCTCCGCGAGAACGCCAGCGGGGAGGTCACCGACTACGCCCACCTCGCGGTGCGGGAGCACGCGCTCCCGCTGGTCCGCGCGCTGGTGGAAGGCCTGATGGACCACGAGAACCTCGACGCCATCGTCTATCCGACCTCTCCGGCGCGGCCGGCGCTCCTCGACCGTCCTCCGGATCTCTACGGGCCCTCGCCCGTGCGCCTCGCCAACATGAGCGGTTTCCCGGACCTGATCGTGCCCGCGGGGTTCACCGGGGGAGGACTCCCGGTGGGCATCTCGTTCCTGGGCCGGGCGTTCAGCGAGCCCCGGCTGCTGGCCCTCGGCTACGCGTTCGAGCAGCGGGTGCGGGCCCACCGCGTCCCCGCGCACACGCCGCCGCTGCCGGGCGAACGGATCACGATTCCGTGATCCTCGGGATACCCTAATCCGGGATCCGCAGCACCCCTTCGGCGACCTCGACGGCCTGTCCGCCGACGCGGACCAGCGAGGGCTGGCCGCCCTCGCGTTCGACCTCCACGTGGATCGAACTGGGACGGCCCATCTCGTAGCCCTGTTCGATCACGAGGCGGACCGGGTCCCGGTCGCCGTTCTTCACCAGTCCGTGCCGGACCAGCCAGGCGCCCAGCGCGCCCGCGGCGCTGCCGGTCGCCGGGTCTTCGTGGACGCCGAGTCCCGGGGCGAACATCCGCGCGTGCGCGGCGCTCGCCTCGCGGGCGCACTCGGTCGAGAAGACCATCATGCAGTCGGAGCCGATTTCCTCGCGGTTGAGCAGCGCCTGCGCCGCCATCGGATCCAGTTCGAGCTTCTCGATGCTGCGCAGCGACCGCACCGGCACCATCAACTGGGGAAGCGCCGTCGAGACGACCTGCGCCGGCCGGCCGTCGGGAAGGAGCTCGTCGGCGCCGATACCGAGGCAGCCGGCGAGGGAACTCCGATCGGTGAACTCGGCGAAGAAGCGGGGGGGCGCCTGGGTCATGACGACCTGCTCCACCTCGCCTCCGCGAACCCGGATGTCCACCGGAAGGACTCCGGCGCCGCATTCCTGGTGGATGCGGTGGACGCCGGTGCCGAGGTTGGCGAGCGCCTCGCCGAGACCCAGTTCACCGCGCCGGGCGAGCACGAAGAAGGTGCCCACCACGGGGTGGCCCGCGAGCGGGAGCTCCGTGTTGGGGGTGAAGATGCGAAGCCGGCAGAGCGCCTGCACGGCGGTCGGCGGCAGCACGAACGCGGTCTCCGAGAGGTTCATCTCGGCGGCGATGCGCTGCATCTCCTCGCCCGACAGCCCCTCGGCGCCGGTCACGATGGCCAGCGGATTCCCGGCGAACGCGCGGTCGGTGAAGACGTCCGCCTGGAGGAACCGGTATTCGCGCACGAACGCCCCGAGTCTATCCGTTGGGGCCAAAGAGCCGGCCGCTCCGGCTGGGCGCGGGCGCCCGCCGCCCCTGCCGGACGGCCTCTTCCGAGGCGAGGTCATGGGCCCTCTCGTTCCCCGGGTGGCCGGCATGACCCCGGACCCACTCGAACCGCACGGCGGGCCGCCGGGCGCGCGCGGCGGCCAGCCGCCGCCAGAGGTCGGCGTTCTTGACCGGACGGCGGTTCGCGGTCTGCCAGCCACGCCGGACCCAGGACGGAAGCCACTCGGTGATGCCCTTGACCACGTACTGGCTGTCGCAGAACACCGTGGCCGAGGCTCCGTCCGGCACCGCTTCCACCGCCCGGATCGCGGCGGTGAGCTCCATGCGGTTGTTCGTGGTGTCCGGCTCACCCCCCGAGAGGACCCTTTCCTCGCCGGAATCGGTCACGAATACCGCCGCCCACCCCCCCGGCCCGGGGTTCCCGAGGCAGGAGCCGTCGCACGCGATCTGCAACATCCGCTCGGTATCCTACGTGGCGGGTCCTTCCCCCCGTTCGAATGTCCTGGATCCACATGGTTCCGCCCACCGCCCCCGAGGGGCAGGAGGGGCGGCTCGGGGAGCTCTACCGGCGGCACCGGCGTCCGGACGGGCTGGTGGACAACATCCTGAGGGTCTCCAGCCTGAACCCGGAAGCGCTGGAGCACCACCTGTCGCTCTATGAACACCTGATGCGGGGCGAATCGGGCCTCAGCCTCGCCGAACGGGAACTGATCGCCGTCACCGTCTCGGTGGTCAACGACTGCCACTATTGAATCGAGCATCACCGGAGAGGTCTTCTCCGGCTGACCCGGGATCCGCAATTGGTGGATGCCCTGCGCCGTGATCCGGAGGGCTGCCCCCTCGCGCCCCGCCAGCGGGCGCTCGCCGACTACGCCATCAAGCTGGCGCGCACCCCGGGGAGCCTGGTGGAGCGGGATCTCGAGCCGCTCCGCGGCGCCGGACTCTCCGACCGCGACATCCACGACGCCTGCGCGCTGGCGTCCTACTACTGCTTCGTGAACCGCATGGCGAACGGCCTCGGCGTGGAGCTGGAGGAGGCCGAATCCGGCAGTTAGCCCGGATGGCGCACCGGCTGGGAACGCCGGTCTCCAGACCGGCACCGCGGCGCTCCGCGCCGCGCACCATGCGGACCCGGGAGGGGGCCGTTGCCGGGATGTTTCCCGGTGGCGCCGCGAAGACGAGGAGCGACGCCCCCTCCCTGGTCCGCCCGGGCTACGGACCTCCGGGACTGCCCTGAACCGCGGCGTCGAGGCGTTCGAGCTTCTCGTAGAGGGCCGGCAGCCGGCTCTTCAGGTCCTCGTAGGTTGCCGTGACCTCCCGGGATCCCTCGCGGTCGCCGAAGAAACCGGGCGCCGCCATGCGTGCTTCCAGGCTCTCGACGGCGGCCTCGGTGTCCGCGATCGCCTCGAACACCTCACGCCATTCGCGCCGCAACTGCCGCAACCGGTTCTTCCCGGGCGGCCGGCGCGCGCCGGTCTTGCCGGCCTGCTTCGCGTTCCGCTTCGGGCGTTTCGCCGCAGCGGGTGCGGGCGCCGGCGGAGCGGCCGCCTCGGGCTCCGGGGGGGCGATCCGCGCCAGGTAGTCCGAGTAGTTGCCCCAGTAGAGGGCCGCTCCGCCGCCGCCGATCGCGGTTACCCGGGTGGCCAGGGCGTCCATGAAGTACCGGTCGTGCGCGACGAACACGATCGTGCCCTGGTAGTTCGAAAGCGCGTCCAGGAGCGCCCGCTTGGCGTCGAGGTCGAGATGATTGGTCGGTTCGTCGAGGAGGAGAAGGTTCGCCGGACGGAGGAACAGGCGGGCCAGCGCCAGCCGGCTTCGTTCGCCGCCGGAGAGGACCGCCGTCTTCTTCTCCACGGTCTCCCCCGAGAACAGGAACGCACCCAGGATGTTGCGGATCTCGGGGAGCATGGCGAGCGGCGCCGCGTCGGCCATGGTTTCCCGCACCGTCCGGTCGGGGTCGAGATCGTGCCGGTCCGGCCCGTAGTAGGCGATCCGGACGTTGTGGCCAAGCTCCCGATGGCCGGAGTCCAGGCCTTCCTCACCGGCGATCAGCCGGATGAGGGTGGATTTCCCGGCGCCGTTCGGCCCGATGAGCGCGAGGCGCTGGCCGCGCTCCACGACGAGGTCCACATCGCGGAAGACCTCGTTCGTTCCGAACGCCTTGGAAACGCCGGTGAGCGTCATCAGGACCCGCCCTGAACGCGGCGGGTGCGGCAGGCGCAGGGCCACCCGCCGGGGTTCGGGCGGGACTTCGATCCGCTCGATCTTCTCGAGCATGCGGACCCGGCTCTGGACCTGCCGCGCGCGGCTGGCCTGGTAGCGGAACCGGTTGATGAAGCGTTCGTTCCGCTCGATCTCGGCCGCCTGCTCGGCGGCCCGCTTGCGGAGGTCGGCGATCTCGGCGGCCCGCTGGGTCTCGTAGCGGCTGTAGGTGCCCGGGTAGTTGCCGAGCCGGCCGAGGCCGATCTCGGTGATCCGGGTCACCACGGAGTCGAGGAAGTAGCGGTCGTGGGCGACCAGCACCAGGCCGCCGCGGTGCCGGGCCAGGAAACCGAGCAGCCAGGTGCGGGCTTCGATGTCCAGGTAGTTCGTGGGCTCGTCGAGGAGGACGAGGTCGTTCGCCTCGGCCAGCAGCCGGGCGAGGGCGATGCGCATCTGCCAGCCCTGGCTGAAGGTCTCGACGGGGCGGTCCTCGTCCCCGGGCGCGAACCCCAGGCCGGAGAGGACTTCGCTGATGCGGGTGTCCATTTCGTAACCGCCGCGGCGCTGCCACTCCTCCTCCAGTTCTCCGTAGCGGGCGACGAGTTCGGGCTGGTCCGGCGTCTCCTCGAGCGTTTCCGCCACTTCCTCCTGTTCGCGCCGCAGCCGGAGCAGGTCGGCAAAGGCGGTCCGCACCTCCCCGGAAACGGTGCGGCCCTCGAGGCTCAGCCCCTCCTGGGGCAGGTATCCGACGCGTTTCCGCCTGGCCAGCACGACCTTTCCGGCGTCGGGACGAACCAGTCCCGCGAGGATCTTCAGGAGGGTGGTCTTGCCGGACCCGTTGGGTCCGACCAGGCCGACGCGGTCGCCGTCGCCGACCTGCCAGGACACCTCACGGAGCAGCACCTGTTCTCCGTAGGCCTTGGTGGCCTCGACGAGCTGGATCATCGGGCTGGTGGCCGGGAACCGTATCGCGGGGGCCGGCCTCCGCCCGGTCGTCCGGGTTCCGTGCGGACACCGTTTCCGGCGATGGGAGTTCGCGCGTGTTGGTCATAATGGGGGTTCCATGTTTCGGAGCACCCAGCCGCGCCTCCCGTGGCTCCTGCCGCTCGCGGCGGCCGTCGTCCTGTCGTCTGTCGGCGCCCGTACACAACAGCGGGAGGCGGACGCCGGGATGAGCCGCGGGGTGGCGCTGCTCGAGCAGTTCCGGTTCTCGGACGCCGCCGCCGAGTTCGCGCGGGTGGTGGAACTCCGGCCCGAGTCGGCGGCCGCCCACGTGAACCTGGGCATCGCCTGGTTCAACGAGCGTGATTTCCTCGCCGCCCGCGCTTCCTTCGCCCGGGCGCTCGATCTCGATCCCGAGGGGCTCCACGCCCAATACAACCTGGGTCTCATCGAGAAGCTCGAGGGCAACACCGAGGCGGCGCTCGCCGCCTTCCGGCAGGTCGCCGAAGCCGACCCCGACGATGCGATGACCCAGTACTACCTGGGCGCCGCCTTCGCCGCGGTCGGCCGCCTCGAGGAGGCGGAGGCCGCCCTGCGGACCGCGATCCAGCTTCAGCCCGAGCACGAGTCCGCGCACTTCAGTCTGGGGAACGTCCTCGTGCGCGCGGGCCGCCGGGAAGAGGGCCGCGCCCAGTTGATGCGGTTCCAGGAACTGAAGAACAGCTTTTCGGGGGGCGGGGTCTCCGCCGGGCTCCAGTACACCGAGCTCGGGCCGTATGCGGAAGCGGTCGAAGCGCGTCCGGTGTCGCTGCACGGCGGCCAGGACGAACCCGCATCGACGGGTCAGGTCCGTTTCTCCGAGGCCACCGGAGAATGGAATCTGGAGCTGCCGGCTGCCGGCGCGCCGCCCGATCTTCCCGGGGCGGTGAGGGCGGAGGACTACTCGGCCGACTGGGTGGCGGCGAACCTCCTGCCCCAGCTCGGCTCGGGCGTCGCGATCCGCGACCTGGACGCGGACGGCCGGCCGGAGATCGTCCTCGTTCGGGACGGGAGCGTGGTCGTGTTCCGGAACACGGGCGCCGGTTTCGAGGCCTGGGAGGACACGGGGCTCGAAACGGACGGGGCGGTCGGCGTGACCCTCGGTGACGTGGACCTCGACGGAGATCCGGACCTCTACGCGGCGGGAGCCGGCCCGAACGCGCTCTTTTGGAACCAGTCGGGTGAGGCTGGAGCGCTCTTCGCCCGGGCGGACGCCTCGGGCGCCGAGGGAGACGACCTTTCGGTGGGCGCCACTCTCGCCGACTTCGATCACGACGGCGACCTCGATATCCAGGTCTCCAACTACGCCCCCGCTTCGCTGGCGGGGCTCGACGCCGTCCCGGAGGTCCTCCGCGTTCCGGACGATCTTCCGGGGGCCCCGAACCGTCTCTACCGGAACAACGGGGACGGCAGCTTCACGGACGTCGCCTCGGAGACCCGGACCGACGGCGGGGCGCGGCGCAGTCTCTTCGCGCTGTTCTCGGACTGGGACGACGACCGTGACGTGGACTTCCTGGTGATGAACGACGGCAGCCCGGTGCAGGTCTTCTCGAACGACCGCGTCGGAACGTTCACCGAGAGCGCGGAGGCCTGGGGCGTCGAGACGGCCAGGCGGATGCGGGGGGCAGCGGCCGCCGACTACGACCGGGACGGCTTCTTCGACCTGCTGCTCTCGGCCGAGGGAAGCGCGCTGAACCTGCTGCTCCGGGGATCCGGCCCCGACGGGTTCTCTCCGGACGTCGGGTCCCCCTTCCTGCTGCGCGCCGGCGTGCCGGGGGCGCGGTACGGGGTCTCGTTCGTCGATGCGGACCACGACCTGGATCTGGACCTCCTCCTGGCCACCTCCGGGGCCGACGGGCCCCTCACCCTCTATGAGAACTCCCCCGCCGGGTTCTCACGCGCCGGGGTGGTCCCCGCCGGCCTCGACGCCGGCGAGGAACCGCGGGCGCTCGCGACCGGGGACCTCGACGGTGACGGAGATCTCGACGCCGTGATCGGCACCACGCGGGGGCGCGTCTTCGCCTTCCGGAACGATCAGACGGGGGCCGGAAACTGGCTGGCGGTCAGCCCGCGGGGCCTCCGCAGCAATCTGGACGGGGTCGGCGCCAAGATCGAGGTGCGGGTCGCCGGGGTGAGCCAGCGCCGGCAGGTGCGGACCACGTCGGGATACCTCTCCCAGAGCGATCTTCCCGTCCACTTCGGGCTGGGGGACGCGGTCGCGGCCGACTACGTCCGCTTCCTCTGGCCGGGAGGGGTGAAGCAGGTCGAGCTGGACGTGCCGGCGCTGGCCGTGGCGTCGGTCGAGGAGCTGAACCGGAAGGGCACGTCCTGTCCCGTCCTCTACGCCTGGGACGGACAGCGGATCCGCTTCGTCACCGATTTCCTCGGCGGCAGCGCGCTCGGAAACCTGCTCGCTCCCGGCACCTACAACGTCCCGGACACCGCCGAAGTCGTGAAGATGGAGGCGTTTCCGCTCGTGCCCCGGGACGGCGCCTACGAGATGCGCTGGGTGAACCAGCTCGAGGAGGTCATCTTCTACGACCGGGCGGCGCTCTGGGTGGTGGACCATCCGGAGGATGTGGACGTGTTCCCGCTCGAACGCCTGATGCCGGGTCCCCCGTATCCCGACCCGGGACTGATCGCGGTCCGGAACCGGCGGGCTCCGTCCCGGGCGTCGTCCTCGACGGCCGCGGGGACGCGCGAGGTGACCGCGGCGCTCGCCCGGGTGGACCGCGTCTATGTGGACGATTTCGCCCTCCTTCCCTTCAAGGGATATGCGGAGACGCACGACCTGACCCTCACGTTCGACGGCGTGCGACCCGGCGTCCCCCAGGTCCTCCTCCTCTACGGCTGGGTGGACTACGCCGACTCGAGTTCCAACCTCGCCGCTTCCCACGCCGGGGTCGGAGCCCAGCCGCCGATCCTGGAGATCGCCGACGGCGACGGGTTCCGCCTCGCCACCGACCGGATGGGATTCCCGGCGGGCCTGCCCAAGACGATGGTGGTGCCCCTCGCGGATATCCCGGTCGAGACCGGGCGGCCGCTCAGGATCCGGACCAACATGCGGATCTACTGGGACCGGATCGAGCTTGCCGAGGTCGCCGACGTTCCGCTTCAGGAGTGGCGGCTCGATGCCCGGACGGCCGAGTTCGGCTTCGCGGGATATCCCGAACCCCATCGGCCCCGCGGGATCCCCCCCACCGAGTACCGCTACGGGACCCGCGCGGCGCGGGACATCTGGGGCGCCCACGAGGGGGAGTACACGAGGTACGGGGACGTGCTGCCCCTCCTCCACGAGATCGACGACCGCTACGTCATCGCCCGGCACGGAGACGAGCTGCGGCTCCGGTTCGACGCGCGGCAGGTCCCGCCGCGGCCCCCCGGGACCCGCCGTTCGTTCTTCGCGTTCGCCGACGGTTTCGGCAAGGACATGGACCTGAACTCCGCCCGGCCGCACACGATCGAGCCGCTGCCGTTCCACGGGATGCCGAGCTATCCGTATCCCCCGGACGCCTATCCGGACACCGAGGAGCTGGCGCGCTGGCGCGCCGAGTACAACACCCGGCGGATCGGCCCGGAGGGACGGCACGGGTTTCTCGACGACGGCGAACCGCCGATTGAAACGACCGGCGAGCCGGGTCGCGCCGCCGCGGGCCGGGAGCGGCGTCGCGAGTAGCCATGCCCCGAGACACCCTGCGCGCCGAGCTCTACCGGTTGCTCTTCGACGACCGGCAGGGGGCGGCCGCGTTCCTGGCGCCGCGGATGCTCGCGGATCCGCAGTCGCTCACCCCTGAGGTGCGCTGGTGCCTGGTCTACCTGCTACGCGGGATCCGTTCGGTGGCGGCGAGCAGCCGCCTGCTGGAGCCGGACTCGGTGCTTCACCTGGTGGCGCACACGGTGGAAGCGGCGCGCCGGGCGACTGCCGGTGTCGATGGGCACTGGTACGAGATCGCGAGAGAACTGCCGGGCCACTGGTTGCGGCGCTACGAGCGGGGAGAGGTCCGGTACTCGCTGGACGAACTCCGCTACCTGAACGTGCTGCTCGCCCGGTTGTGGTCCGTGGAGCGGCAGCGGATCGCCTACATGGACCCGCCGTTGCTCCCCCGCTACCTGCGCCCCGAAGGGCAGGCGGCGATGCTCCAGGCGGGGTGAACCCGCAGAGAGGCTAGAAGCCCCCTTCGCAGACCCCGTCCTCGATGTCGAGGATCATGTCCTCGACGTCCGCGGCCCGCGAGTCGCCCCCGGCCAGGCGCATGAACGCCCGGAAGTAACGCTCCGCGGTGCTGCACTGGCCGCGATTGAAGGCGATCACACCCAGCGAGTAGTTCGCATCCCGGGCGTTCGGGTTGTTGGGATCCGCCGCGAGCGCCGCGCCGTAGTGGCGCATCATGCCGTTCTCGTCGGTGCTGCGTCCCGCGATGAACCCGAGCATCCAGTGGACCTCGGTGGCGTACTGCCCTTCCGGTTCCGCTTCGAGATACTTGCTCAGCCGCTCGGCGGCCGAGTCGAACTCCTGGGCGTTGTAGGCGAGCTGGCCGGCCAGGAAGAGAACCTGCGGCAACTGCGGGATGTCCGGGTTCAGGGCGATCACGGCCGCGAAGGACTCTTCGGCGCCCGCGTCGTCGTCCTCCTGGAGTAGCGCGTATCCAAGCCGGAAATGCGCTTCCGCGTCGCTGGGGTTGGCTTCGGCCATTTCGCGGAGCAGGGGAATCGCTGCCGCCCGGTCACCCATTTCGCTCTTGGCGATCGCGACGGTGCGCCGGGCGATGGCGATCTGCTCGCCGAGTTGGGCCGCCATCCCCGGATTCGCATCGACGGCCGAGAGGAACTCCTCGAAGGAACCGATGGCTGCCTCCTGGTCTCCGGTTCCCTGATGGGCGAAACCGAGGAAGAGATGGGCAACGAAGAAGTCGGGAGCGACCGCGAGGATCGCCGGGCAGGCGGTGAGGGTGGTGTCCCAGGCCCCCGCCTGCGCCGACTCCATGCACTGCTGCTGGTTCTGGTAGTTGATCGTGGTGTGGGCGTAGTCCACGTTCTCCTTGTAGAACTCGTACGAAGGATGGCTCTCGTCGTGTGCGGAGAGCAGCGGTTCGCAGGCCGCGATCACGTCTTCCCAGACCTGACTCTCGATGGCGGCCTCGCACACTTCGTCCGGATCCTCCTGGAGAAGCGCGTGTGGGAGGGCCGCGGAGAGCGCGAGCCCTGGGAAGGCGAGGGTCGCAACGAGCAGAAGCGGGATTCCGATGTTGCTCCGGAGTGACATGACAGAACCTCCTCGAGGGCGGGTAGGGCGCTACGGCCGGCGAAAGCCGGCCAAACCCCCAGAGTCCCCGTCCCCATTACGGGAACGAAGCAGCCTAGCACAGGCAACGAATGGTGGTGTAAAGGCGAATACGGACATGGAACAGCGAACGGCTACTGCGGATTCGGAGCCCGTGAGGAAGGCTTCGGACGGGACCGTGCGGGTCGTCAGCCTCAGCCGCCCTCGCAGCCACCCTCCGCGATCGACGCGAGGATCTCGGTCACCTGGGCGGCGTTCGCGTGGTCGGGCGCCAGCTCCATGAACGTCTGGTAGTGCGTCTCGGCGTTTCCGCAGTCGTCGCGGTTGTAGAAGATGGTGCCGAGGGCGAAGTTGGCGTCCACGATCCGCGGATCCCCCGCCGCCGACCCGGACAGGAAGCCCTGGTAGTGGGTGACGGCGCGGTCCTCGTCCGAGCCCTGGAGCGCCTGCGCCAGCATGAAGTGGGCGTCCGGGACGCCCCGGTCGCCTCCGGCGTTGGCCAGGTAGGCGGTCAGCCGGGTATCGGCCCTGGCGTAGTCGCCGGCGTTGTAGTTGAGCTGTCCGGCCAGGAACAGAACGCTGGCGATCGGGTTCGGGGCGTTGTCGATCACGACCGAAAACGCCCGCTCGGCGCCCGCGCTGTCGCCCGTCGACAGGAGGGCGACGGCCAGCCGGTAGTGGACCTCAACGTCGGTCCCGTTCGCTCGGCCAGCCGCCTGCAGCAGGGGAATGGCGTCCTGCATCGCGCCCGCCCGCGCGTACGCGATCCCGCCGGAGCGCTGGGCGGTGGCCACCTGGTCCGAGAGCTGCGACGCCGCCTCCGAGTTTCCCCGGACCCCGTCCAGGAAGGCGGTGAAGTTGACCGCGGTGTTCGCCCAGTCCTCTTTCGTCTGGTGGGCGACGCCGAGGAAGTAGTTCATGATGAACGCGCCGGGGTTCGCCTCGACCGCCATCTGGCAGTAGGCGATCACGCTGTCCCACTGCTGGGCCTCGAACGCCGGCTGGCACTGGAGGCTGTAGGCGTAGTTCACGGTCTGCGCCCAGTGGGCGTAGTACGGATGGTCCTCGGGAAGCACCTCGAGCACCTCGGGGCAGGCCGCGAGGACCTGTTCGTAGTTGGCGCCGTCCACCGCCTGCATGCAGGCGGCGGCCTTCTGCGGGTCCACATCCTGGGCCGTCGCCTCCTGGGCGCTTCCCATGAGGACGCCGAACGCGGCAACAACGGACAGGGCGAGGAATCGGGTAGGCATGACGAATGTCTCCTTGACGGGATGACCGGACGCCCCGTGGCGCGCACTTGGAATAGGGCGGTCGCGGCCCGTGCGAACGGGGGAAACTAGCATAGCCCTTGGGAATTGGGCGAATTCCCGGCGGGAGCCGGACAGGGTGCGAAACCCTCCTCCAGGTAGCGCCGGACCTCGGACGCGCGTTCGTGGTCCGGCGCAATCCGCAGGAAGTCCTCGTAGTGCCGGCGGGCCTGATCGCACTCCTCCCGGTCGGCCGCGATGGTGCCGAGGAAGTAGTGCGCGACCGCCGCGCGGGGACTGTCCGGTTCGGCCTCCAGGAGCGCGGCGAAGTGGCCCCGCGCCTCGTCGGCGGCGCCGGGGTCCGCGGTCTCGGACTCCGAGCTGCGCAGGGCGATGGACCCGGCCATCCAGTGGGCGTCGGCGGCAAAGGGGCCGGCCGGCGCCGCTTCCAGGTAGCGGCCGAGGTGAGCGCCCGCCGCTTCGTAGTCCCCCGCGTCGTAGCGGAGTTGCCCGGCGAAGAAGAGCGCCTGGCTGATCTGGGGGGCTTCCCGGATCACGACGGCAAAGGCCGCCTCCGCCCCTTCACCGTCACCCCGCTGCATCAGGCCGACCCCGAGGAAGAAGTGAACTTCGGCGTCGGCCGGATCCGCTTCGGCGGTCCTCCGGAGGAGTGGGAGTGCGGTCTCGGGGTCTCCGCCGCGAAACCACGCCAGCCCGGCGCTCCGCGCCGCGATCCCGAGTTGCTCGTCCGGTCGCGGAGCGTCTTCGGGCAGCGCCTCCGCGGCGGTGAGGAAGGACTCGAACGCGGCTCCGGCCTTCGTCCATTCCTGCCTCGCCTGGTAGGCGAAACCCAGGAAGTAGTGGATGCCGTAGGTGTCGGGGGCCTCGCGGATCGCTTCCTCGCAGCGGGTGACGGCGGCGTCCCAGTCGGACGCCTGCGCGGCCGCCTCGCATTCCGAAACGGCGTCCGCGCCCTGCTGCGCCGGCAGCGCGAACAGGGGACCGGCGGCGAGCAGGCAGGCGGCGCTCCAGCCGGGCCTACCCGGCGCGCGATTCACTGGAGGACGAGGAGGTCTTCGCGCCGCTCGTCGCTGCCGGCGTGGCTCCCGAACTCTCCTTCGCCTTTGTCTTTCCGGAGTCCGGTTTCTCCGGTCCGCCCTTCGCCCCCGACCCGTTCTTCCCGTTCGCAGCCTTGTCGCCGGACTTCCTCGCGTAGTCGGTCACGTACCAGCCGCTCCCCAGGAACTGGATGGCCGGGCTGGAGACGATCCGGTGGGCGGCTCCCCCGCAGTGCCGGCAGGCATCGAGCGGCTCGTCGCTGATGCGCTGGATGGCCTCGAACACCTGCTCGCAGTCGTCGCAGCGATATTCGTAGATGGGCATGGGCTCTCCGAGCGTCGGCGCGGGGAGTGTAGCGAAGAAACGCGCGCCTCTTGTCCACCCCTAACGCCGCAGAGGCGGGGTGGTTGGCGGCGGATTCCGGTGGCCGGTCGCCTGCTCGTAAGCGAACGAGATGCGGAACAGCGCGCCCTCGCCGAGGGCGTTCCCGAGAAGTTGCAGGCCGCCCGGGAGCCCTGACGGGGTAAAGCCCATGGGAACGGTGACCGCCGGAAACCCGGTGGGAGGGGAGAGCTGGGGCGAGTTGTTTCCGTCGGGCGTGGTCAGGTCGCCCAGGAGGCGCGGGGGGTTGCTCCAAGTGGGGAAGGCGAGCGCGTCGAGGTCCTGATCCTCGAACAGGCCCCCGACCTCGGCCCGGAGTTCCCCGGCGCGCCGGTTCGCTTCGGCGCAGACGTCCTCCGGCTCGCCCTCCACTTCAAGGGCGGTTTCGAGGCGCGGCCGGATCGACGGGTGGAAGTCGCCGCCCTCCACCAGCTCCTCGAGCGTCGTCACCGGAGCGTTCGGTCCGAGGCTTGCCAGGTAGGCCTCGAGCTGGGCGCGGAAGGGGTTGCACCACAGCGATCCCTCGGCTTCGAGCCCTTCGATCCGCACCGGATCCACGACGGTGACCCCCAGCCCCTCGAGGTCGGCGAGGGCCGCCTCGAAGAGCGCTCCGATGTCGGGGTCCGCGGTTTCGGTGTCGCTGAGTTGCCGGACGACGCCGATCCGGAAGCCGGTGAGCGGTCCCGCGTCGAGGTACCGGAGATAGTCGCCCTCGCGCTCGAACCCCTCCGTGGCGTCGTCGGCCGGGTCCGGCCCCGCCAGGACGTCGAAGACCCGCACGCCGTCTTCGACGGTGCGCGCCATCGGGCCGCCGATGTCCCGGAACAGGTTGAGCGGCACGATCCCGTCCCGGCTCGTCAGGCCCATCGTCGACCGGATCCCGAAGAGGGCGTTGTGGGACGAAGGCCCGCGGATGGAGTTGCCGGTGTCCGTCCCGAGGCCGACGGCCCCGAAGCTCGCGGCCACGGCTGCCCCGGTGCCTCCCGAGGACCCGGCCGGCACCCGGTAGGGGTCGTAGGGGTTCCTGACGTGACCCGGAATGACGGAGCCGAGGCTCTGATAGGCGCTGAAGGCGAACTCGGCCATGTGGGACTTGGCGAGCACGATGGCGCCCGCTTCGCGGATCCGCTGCACCTGGAAGGCGTCATCGGGCGGGATCGAGTCCGCGAGCGACGCCGACCCGGCGCTCGTGGGGAGGTCCGCGGTGTCGTAGTTGTCCTTCACGATCATCGGGACGCACTCGAGCGGCCGGTCCGGGTCGAGCCCGGAACCCGCGAGACGCTCGTCGGCTTCCGCGGCCCGCTCCATCGCCTGCGGATTGACCGTGACGATCGCGTGGAGGGCCGGGCCCTCGCGGTCGTAGGCCTCGATCCGGGCCAGGTACGCCGCGACCAGTTCCGCGCAGGTGAAGTCGCCAGCCTGCAGGCCCTGATGGATCCCGGCGATATCGAGTTCCACCACGTCGAGCCCGCCCACCGCTTCCGGCGCCGGAGCGCCGCAGCCGGCCGCACCGCAGGCCGCGACCAGCGCCAGTGCGATCCTGTTTCCTCTTCCGAGAGTCCCCGCTGTACCAGCCATGACCCGATTCTATGCGTCCACTGCCCTCGGGCCCCGGGAGCCGGGCTCGGCAGCGAACGGCTGAGGAAGGCGCCGCCGGCGCCGCCTGGCCCCGGGATGGCGGATGCGGTTTGCCGGATTCCTTCGTTACAATCCCGCGCCCATGACGCTCAGCGAGTCAGCCCGGTCGCACCATTCACGGCAATGGCTGTGGCGATGGCGATTTTGCATCAGGCCGGGCTCGTCTCGCGTCCGTTCGATCCACTGATTGCGGCGGGAGGCGGCCCGACCCGGGACGCCTCCGGACGACGGCGCGAGAGGGTGCTTCAGGGCGCCCGCCAAGGCTTCGAGGTTCCCGGTTCGGGACGCGCTGACCGTCACCCACCCCACCAAGGAGCCACCCCCGTGATCGCCCCCCTCCTCGAAACCCTGCTCTCCGGCGAGGCCGCCGATTCCGGCGCGCTGGAGACCGCTCTCCACCGGATCCTGGCCGGCGAGAGTGACGTCGCCCAGACGGCGGGACTGCTCGTCGCCCTCAGGATCAACGAGCCCGATGCCGCGACGCTGGCCGCGTGCGCCCGCGCGCTCCGGGGTCACCGGAAGGCCGTCATGTCGCAGGTGCGGCCGCTGGTGGACACCTGCGGAACCGGCGGCGACAAGAGCGGCACGTTCAACATCTCCACGGCTTCGGCGCTGGTGGTCGCGGCCGCCGGCGGCGCGGTGGCCAAGCACGGCAACCGCAGCGTCTCGTCCATCACCGGCAGCGCCGACGTCCTG
This sequence comes from Acidobacteriota bacterium, assembly GCA_022820545.1. Classification (GTDB taxonomy): domain Bacteria; phylum Acidobacteriota; class Vicinamibacteria; order Marinacidobacterales; family Marinacidobacteraceae; genus Marinacidobacterium. Next base: position 42,317 of record JAJEFG010000108.1, read on the forward strand.
GAAGCCTGCGGCGCGCCGCTCCACCTCGAGCCCGCTCAGGCTTCCCGGATCCTGGACTCCACGGGCTTCGTGTTCCTGTTCGCTCCCGCCTTCCACCCCGCCATGGCCCACGTCGGGCCGGCGCGCCGCGCGCTCGGGATCCGCACCCTCTTCAACGTCCTCGGCCCGCTCGCGAACCCGGCGCTCGCCGACCGTCAGTTGATCGGTGTCTACGATCCGTCCCTGACGGAGACCGTCGCGGGGGCACTCGCCGAGCTCGGGTCCGCCTCGGCGCTCGTGGTGCACTGCGAGGGGCTGGACGAGATCGGCCTTCACGCCACGACCCGGGGCCACGCCCTGAACGACGGGAAGGTGAGTCCGGTCGAGATCCGGGCCTCCGAACTGGGACTCCGCGAAGCCTCGATCGAGGAGTTGCGCGGCGGCGCCACCTCCCAGAACGCGGAGATCCTGCGCGCCGTGCTCTCCGGGGAGGACGACGGCCCGAAGCGGGACGTGGTCGCCGCGAACGCGGGCGCCGCGCTCACCGTGGCCGGCCTCGAGCCGGACCTGCAGGCCGGCGTGAAGACCGCGTTGGAGACACTCGCGTCGGGCCGCGCGCTGCGCACCCTGGAACGCTACGTGGAGACCAGCATGCGGATGACCGGAATGAATGTGGCGTGACCGAACGGGTACTCGAGCGGCTCGTGCGAGCCGCCGAGGCGAGAGCGGAGCGGCTCGCGGCGGAACCGGACCCCGGGCCTCCTGACCGGGAGCCTCCTTCCTTCCGGGAGGCGGTCGGCGGGCGGGGCGCGCTGTCGGTGATCGCCGAGTTCAAGCGGAAGAGTCCGAGCGCCGGGGCGATCCGCGACGACCATCCCGGCGCCCGGGCGCTGGCCTACCGGGAGGCCGGCGCCTCCGCCGTCTCCGTGCTGACCGACCCGGATGCCTTCGGGGGGTCCCTCGCGGACCTGCACGCGGCTTCGGCGGCCTCCGGCCTCCCCATCCTGATGAAGGACTTCGTCGTCGATTCGGCGCAGATCCGGGCGGGCCGGGCGGCGGGAGCGTCCGCCGTGCTGCTGATCGTCCGCTGCCTGGACGACGCCAGGCTGCGCCGTCTCCATCGGGAGGCGCGCTCGCTGGGGCTCGACACGCTGGTCGAAGTGCACGACGCGCCGGAACTCGATCGCGCCCTGGCGCTCGAGGACGCCATCGTGGGGATCAACAACCGGGACCTGGACACACTGCGGACGGATCGCGGCCGCGCCCGCGACCTCCTCCCCCGGGTTCCGCCCGGACGGATCGCGGTCGCCGAGAGCGGGTATCTCGAGCCGGAGCACCTGGCGGAGTTGCGGGGGCGGGCGGACGCGGTGCTCATCGGGACGGCGTTGATGCGCGCGGCCGATCCCTCGGCATTCCTCCGGGCCGCAACCGAACCGGTGCCGGCCGGCGTCTGACCGGCGCGTGTCGTGGAGATCAAGATCTGCGGCCTCCGGAGGCCGGAGGACGCCCGTCTGGCCGTGCGGCTCGGGGCGCAGTGGATCGGCGTGGTCCGGGCTCCGGACTCCCCGCGCTCGGCAACGCTCGAAGAAGCCCGGCAGGTGATCGCGGCCGCCCGGGAAGTCAATCCGGAGGTCCTTCCCGTGCTCGCGACCGGGAGGCGCACCCGCGACGAGGTCGCGTCGGACGCGTTCGCGCTGGGGGTGGAGCGGGTCCAGCCCCACGGTCTTTCCGAGGCCGGGATCCGGACGCTGACACAGGCCGGCCTCATCGTGCACCGGGTCGTGACCGTGCCCGAATCCGCGGCCCGGCTTCCGGACTTCGAGCCCCCCGAGGCGGACGACGGGCCGCTCGTGTTCGACGTGGGAGGGGGCGGCAGCGGCCGCGCCTTCGACTGGCGCATCCTCGGGGAGCGCGCGCCGGGACGGGCGTTCATCGCGGGAGGCCTGCGGCCGGAGAACGTCGGGCGGCTGCTCCCCTACCGGCCCTGGGGCGTGGACGTCTCGAGCGGGATCGAGTCGTCGCCCGGCGTCAAGGATCCGGAGCGGCTGCAGCGGTTCTTCGATCTGGTGCGGCCGCTGGCCGTGTCATGAAGGCGTCACTCCGTCCTCGCCTGGGCGCGTTCGGCTCCTTCGGGGGGCGTTTCGCTCCGGAACTCCTCACCCCCGCGCTCGAGGAACTGGAGACGGCCCGGCGGGAGATCGTCCCCACGCCGGCGTTCCGGGACGAACTGGACCGCGAGGCGCGCGCCTGGGTGGGGCGGCCGACTCCGCTCACCAGAGCTCCCCGGTTCTCGGATCGGGCCGGCCTCGAAACCGTCTTCAAGCGGGAGGACCTGCTCCACGGCGGAGCGCACAAGGCCAACAACGTCCTGGGGCAGGCGCTCCTGGCCCGGCACATGGGCAAGACCCGGCTGATCGCGGAGACCGGCGCCGGACAGCACGGGACCGCGACCGCGATGATCGCCGCCCGTTTCGGAATGCAGGCGGTGATCTACATGGGGGAGAAGGACATGGAGCGCCAGGCCCCCAACGTGAAGCGGATGGAGCTCTGCGGCGCCGAGGTCATCCCCGTGACGGCGGGCGCCCGGACGCTCAAGGACGCGATCAACGAGGCGCTCCGCGACTGGACGGCGAGCCTGTCCACCACCCACTACCTGCTCGGGACGGCCGCCGGACCCCACCCCTTTCCGCGGCTGGTGCGGGACTTCCAGGCGGTCATCGGCCGCGAGGCGAAGCGGCAGTGGCGGCGGGAGTTCGGAGGACTGCCCGACGTGGTGGTGGCCTGCGTCGGCGGCGGCAGCAACGCGATCGGCATCTTTCACGCCTTCGTGCCCGACAAGTCGGTGCGGCTCGTGGGCGTCGAGCCCGGCGGAGCGGGACTCGACAGCGGCCGTCACGGGGCCACCCTGGTTCGCGGGACGCCCGGCCTGCTCCACGGGGCCCGGACGATGATCCTGCAGGACGACGAAGGGCAGATCCTCGAGCCGCACAGCATCTCCGCCGGACTCGACTATCCCGGCGTCGGCCCCGAGCACGCGCACCTTCAGGAGACCGGCCGGGCCCGCTACGTCGCCGCCACCGACGAGGAAGCGCTGGCGGCCTTCGAGGTGCTGTCGGCCACCGAGGGGATCGTCCCCGCCTTCGAGCCCTCGCACGCGCTCGCGTTCGTCCTGCGCGCCCGGGAGTCGGGAGAGCTCGCCGCCGGGGCGCGGGTGCTCCTGAACCTCTGTGGCCGGGGCGACAAGGATCTGGAGACCTATTTCGCGCTGGGCCGGTCCTCATGAGCCTGGCCGCGCTCCGCACCTCGATGGAGCAGGGACCGGCGGTTTCGCCCTTCCTGATGCTCGGCGATCCGACTCCGGACCTCAGCGTGGAGTTGGCCCGGACGGCCGTCGCGGCGGGCGCCGGGATGCTCGAGATCGGTCTTCCGTACAGCGATCCGGCGGCCGACGGGCCGGCCATCCAGGCGGCCACCGGGCGCGCCCTCGCCGCGGGGACGTCCACCCGGCGCGGGTTCCGGCTCCTGGCGAGGATCGCGGAGGCCTGTCCCGGCATCCCGCTCAACCTGTTGGTGTACGGCAATCTCGTGCACCGGATCGGATACGAACGGTTCACGGATACCGTGAGCCAGGCGGGGGCTTCCACCCTGCTCGTGCCGGACATCCCGCTCGAGGAGGCGCTCCCGTTGCGCCGGGCCTGCCGGGGCGCCGGCCTCGGCCACGTGGAGCTTGCCGGGCCTCTCACTCCGGCGCCGCGCCTCGCGCGTCTCGCGCAGGGTTCCGCTTTCCTCTACCTCGCGGGGTTTCAGGGGGTGACGGGCGTCCGTCACGGTGGGTTCGCCGCGGTCCTGGGCCGCGTCACCGAAGTGGCGGAATCCGTGGACGTTCCCGTCTGTCTCGGGTTCGGGATCTCCAGCCGCGACCAGATCGTCCGCGCCTTCGGGGCCGGCGCGCGGATCGCGGTCGTCGGCAGCCATCTGGCGCGGGTGGTGGGGACCCTCTACGGCGCTCCGGCGGACGCGGAGCGCCTCGTCGCCGGTTACCGTTCCGCCGTGCTCGCGCTCGCCTCGAACGGGTAGGGAAGCGAAAAGGACGAACCATGCTGGTCATCATGCAGACGGCCCCTACCGAGGAGCAGTGCGCCCGTGTCGAGACCGCGATCCGGGACATGGGTTTCACGCCGCTCCGGGTGCCGGGCGCCGACCGGACCGCGATCTGCGTCACCGGGAACCGGGGGCCGGTGGACCCCTCGTTCCTGATCCGGCTCCCCGGGGTCGCCCGCTGCATTCCCGTCACCAAGCCGTTCAAGCTGGTCAGCCGCGAGGTCCACCCGGCGGACACCGTGGTGGAGATCGGCGGTGTGCCGGTGGGCGGACCCGACCCGGTGGTGATCGCCGGACCGTGCAGCGTCGAGACCGAGGCGCGGACGGTCGAGATCGCGCGCGCCCTCCGTACGGCGAACGCCGACCTGTTCCGCGCGCGACTGGGGTCGGAGAGTGTCGGGCCGTACCAGTTCGCAGGGGTCGGCGAGGAGGGCCTCCATACCCTGGAGCGGGTGCGCGAGGAGACCGGGATCCCGGTGATTACGGAGATCGCGGACCCGCGTACCGCCGAGCGCGTGGCCGAGCGCGTCGATGCCGTCGAGATCGCCGGTCGTCACATGGAGAACGAGCCGCTTCTCGAGATCGCCGCCGGCATCGCGGTGCCCATCATTCTGGAACGAGCGCCGTCCGCAACCGTGGACGAGTGGCTGATGGCGGCGGAATCCCTTCTCGCCCGCGAGAAGCGGGATGTGGTCCTCTGCGAGCGCGGCATCCGGACCGGCGGCGAGCGGCGTACCCTGCTCGATCTCCACGGGGTCCCGGTGGTCCGGCGGATGTCCCATTTGCCAGTGCTGGTGGACCCTTCGCACGCGGTTGCGGAGCGGGATCGTGTGCGCCCACTGGCTCGCGCCGCGCTCAGCGCCGGCGCCTCCGGCATCGCGATCGCGGTGCACACCCACCCGGACACCGCCTACACCGACCCGCGGCAGACCGTGGACATCCCGACCTTCGAGGGCATCCAGCGCGACCTCGTCCGGATCGGCGCGTTGGAGGCGATATAACAGGCGGTCCGCCCGTCCCATGACCGAGCCATCCCCTCCGCCGACGCCCGACGCGGGCGACGTCTCGTTCGCGCGGACCCTGCTGCAGTTCTTCGTGATCCCCATGCTGGTGGTGATCCTCGGGGTGGGGATCTTCCTCGGGTTCGCGTGGCTCGTCTCCGACGACACGACCGCCGGGGAACAGCTCCAGCGGATCCGTTCCGGGGGACACCGCGAAGCGCGGCAGGCGGCGTTCGAACTCGCGAACCGCATCCAGCACGGCGATCCCGCGGAATTCCGCGCGCTCGGGCCCGACCTGGTGCGGGCCTTCGAAGACGCGGCGCCGCCGGCCGATCCGTGGGTGCGCCAGTACCTCGCCCTCGCCCTCGGAACCCTGTCCGAAGCGACGGCGGTTCCGGTGCTCGCCGGGGCGCTCGCCGATCCGGACGAGACGGTGCGGGTCTACGCGGCCTGGGCGCTTGGCTCCATCGGGGGCGGCGCCGCGGTTTCCGCGCTCGGCGAAGCCAGCCGGGCCGAGGACGCGGGACTCCGCACCATGGCGGTCTACGGGCTCGGGGCGATCGGCGATCCCGCGGGCGCCGAGGCGCTCCGGCGGGCGGTCGACGACCCCGTGCTGGACGTTTCCGTGAACGCGGTGGTGGCGCTCGCCCGCATCGGTGACGCGGCGGCCGCCGAACGGCTGCTCGGCATGATGGAGCCGGACTACTGGGCGAACGTGCCGGGCATGCTGGACGGCGAGCGGACGCTCGCCCGGCTGAGCGCCGTGCAGGCGGCGGGCGTGCTCGAGACCCCGGTGGTCCGGGCCCGGCTCGAGGAGGTGGCGGCGAACGATCCGGATCTCAAGGTCCGGGAGGCCGCGCTCTCGGCGCTCGCGGGCGGAGGGACGGCGAGGCAGCCGGCGCCTCCGTGAGATGCCGCGAGCGGTCGAAAAACGAAGAAACTCATGACTCGACCTCCGGAGGCTTCCGTTAGAATCCCGCGCCGATCCAGAATTACTCCAACTGCAATCGATGCCTGACCCCCCGGCCCAACCGGCAGCCCCCAAACCGGCTCCGAGGCGGGCTGCCAGCGCCGCGAAGAAGGTCACTCGCCGGGAGTTCCCGTTCCTCGCCATCGGCTGGGGCATGTTCACGGCCGCGATGGCGGCCGGGCTGACCGCGGCGGGCCGGTTCATGTTCCCGAACGTGCTCACCGAGCCGCCATCGACGTTCACCGCGGGCTTCCCGGATGACTTCGCCATCGGGGTCGTCGACACCCGTTTCAAGGAGCGCTACCAGGTCTGGATCGTCCGGGACGAGGAAGGGATCTACGCCCTGTCCACCATCTGCACTCATCTCGGGTGCACGCCGAACTGGCTGGAGGCCGAGGCCAAGTTCAAGTGCCCCTGCCACGGCAGCGGGTTCTACGCCACCGGAATCAACTTCGAGGGTCCGGCCCCGCGGCCGCTCGAAAGGGTCGGTGTCAGTCTGGCCGAGGACGGTCAGGTTCTCATCGACAAGTCGCGCCTCTTCAAGTTCGAGGCAGGTCAGTGGAACGACCCCGCCTCGTTCCTGCCGCTCACGTAGTCGAAAGGCAGGGGCGTCATGTTGAACCGCATCCTCGCCCCTCTCTCCGCCGCCTGGAAGGAGGCGACGGACTCGCAGGTCTGGACCTCGATCTTCCGTCACGGCAAGCCGGTCAGCAACCGGAACCGGGCGCTCGTGATGATGAGCAACGTGTTCCTGCACCTGCACCCGGTCAAGTCCCGGAAGGCGGGCATCAAGCTCCGTTACACGTGGTGCATGGGGGGGATCACCTTCTTCCTGTTCCTGGTGCTCACCTTCACCGGGCTGCTCCTGATGTTCTACTACCGGCCCACCGTGGAGTACGCCTACGCGGACATCGTGGACCTGCAGGAGCACGTCCCGCTCGGCATCATGCGGGAACTCCACCGCTGGGGCGCGCACGCCATGGTCATCACGGTGTGGCTGCACATGCTGCGGGTGTTCATGACCGGCTCCTACAAGCCGCCGCGGGAGTTCAACTGGGGCATCGGGGTGGTCCTGCTGGTGCTCACCCTGCTCCTGTCCTTCACCGGCTACCTGCTTCCCTGGGACCAGCTGGCGATCTGGGCGATCGCGGTGGGTTCCAACATGGCGCGCGCGACGCCGCTCCTCGGAACGGAAGGGCCGTTATCGGCGTCCCTCACCCTGGGGGACATCAGCCTCATCAACGCGGGGAACGACGCGCGCTTCGCGTTGCTGGGCGCCCGTTCGGTCGGCCAGCCGACGCTTCTCCGCTTCTACGTCCTTCACTGTGTCGGGCTACCCCTTGCCGCCGCCTTCCTGATGGCGGTGCATTTCTGGCGGGTCCGCAAGGACGGGGGTATCTCGGGGCCGATGTAGGTCCGAATCCAGCTTTGAGAGAAGACGTTCCCGCCGCGACCCGTTGAGACCGTGATCGACCTCTTCAAGGATCTCGTCAACTGGGCCTCGGGGCCTACGGTCCTGTTCACGATCGCGACGCTCGGCCTGCTGGCGGCCTTCCGCTTCACCCAGGTCTGGAGCAAGACCTCGGCGAAGGTGTTCTTCGTGGTCCTCGCCGTGTTCTACACCGCGAGCATGTGGGACCCCGACTTCTTCCTGATCGTCGCGAAGCCCGACAACATCCCGATCACGGGGGTCATCTTCCTCGTCTTCTTCTTCACCTGGTACGCGATGCACCAGGGCATCCAGAACGACCGGCGGAGCGCGGGCGAACAGGAGGTCCTCGAGAAGCAGGAGTCCGAAAAGGTCTGGGTGTGGCCCGATCTCGTCTATACCGAGATGCTCGCGATGGTGATTCTCAGCATCGTGCTGCTGGTGTGGTCCATCCTGCTGGCGGCGCCGCTGGAGCAGCCGGCCAACCCCGCCGATTCACCGAACCCGTCCAAGGCGCCCTGGTACTTCCTCGGGCTCCAGGAGATGCTCGTCTATTTCGACCCCTGGCTCGCGGGGGTGGTCTTCCCCACGCTGATCATCGTGGGGCTGATGGCGATTCCCTACATCGACACGAACCCGAAGGGCAACGGCTACTTCACCTTCAAGGAGCGGAAGGCCGAGATCGTCATCTTCCTGTTCGGCTTCCTGATCCTCTGGTGCCTGCTGGTGGTTTCGGGCACGTTCCTGAGGGGGCCCAACTGGAACTTCTTCGGCCCCTACGAGTACTGGGACGTGCACCGGGTGGAGCCGCTGCTGAACGTCAACGTCTCCGACTTCTTCTGGGTGAAGCTGCTCGGGCGTCCCTTGCCGACCGGCGGGTTCTTCGCGGCGCTCATGCGGGAATGGCTCGGCATCCTGATGGTGGGGGCCTACCTGTTCGTGCTTCCGGTGGTCATGTCGTGGCCGAGGGACCGGTTCCCCACCGGGCTCAAGTGGCTGAGCTGCCACCACTACTTCGAAAAGATGGGCGCCACCCGCTACTACGTCGGCGTCAGCCTCTTCCTGATGATGATGAGCCTGCCGATCAAGATGTACCTGCGGTGGGCGTTCAACCTGAAGTACATCGTCGCCTTCCCGGAAATCTTCTTCAACATCTAGGCAGCCCGCAGTGTCCAAAGTCGCGCCCGGCCACGCTCACAACATCTCGAAGCTGAACGTCATCTTCGCGGTCTCGAGCGTCTTCCTCCTGTTCTCGACGCTGTGGATGATCTGGTTCGATTACTCGCGCGAGTGGAAGGGGTTCCAGCGGCAGTTCGTCCAGATGGAACGCGACCTGACCGCGCGGCAGATCCAGGAAGCGCAGCAGGGGATCAACCAGGCGGACCTCCAGAGCGTGCAGGCGGAACTCCAGCAGGCCCAGACGGCCCTCGCCGCCGAGCAGGCCGTGCTCGAGGCGCTCGAAGCCGAGATCGCGGACCTCGACACCAGCCGGACGCTGGCGGACATCCGCGAGCGCGAGATCAAGGCGGTCTACGACTCCGACAAGTTCTATTACGAGGAGACCCGCGAGCGCGGGACGCCGCTCGGCAGGGCGGTGAGCGACGAGGAGTTCCAGGCGCTCGAGACGAGCTTCTTCACGGCGCGGGACGCCCGGGTGGCCCTCGACTTCGAGTTGACCCAGAAGCGGGCCGAACTCCGCGAACAGCGCTCCAGCGTGACGGAGCTGACCGGGCGCATGGAAGAGCTGACCCAGGCGGTGACGCTCGCCCGCAACAAGCTCGACAGCCTGGCGCCCAGCTTCCCGAACACCTTCCGCAACCTTCCCGTCGTGGACTTCATCGATCCCTCGATCGAGGTCCGGCAGGTGCTGGTCCGGAACGTCACCGAGGAACTCAACTTCGCCCAGGTGCCGCGGATCGACCGCTGCCAGACCTGTCATCTCGCGATCGACAACCCCGACTACGCGGACGCGCCCCAGCCCTTCACCACGCACCCGGACCTGGACCTCTTCGTCAGCCGCGAGTCCAGCCATCCGGTGGACGACTTCGGCTGCACCTCCTGCCACCTCGGCCGGGGACGCAAGCTGAGTTTCAGCGGGGCCACCCACATGCCCGAGTCGGTCGACGAAGAGCACGCGTGGATGGAGCAGTACGACTGGAAGGAAGACCACTACTGGGACAGCCCGATGTACCAGACCGACCTCACGGAGGCGGGCTGCATCAAGTGTCACCGCGACCAGGTCTTCATTCCCGGAGCCCGGAAGCTCAACCAGAGCCGGATGACCTATGAACTCGCCGGCTGCTGGGGGTGCCACAACACGGCCGGCTACGAGGACAAGCGGAACCGCGGGCCTTCGCTGAAGGCGATCGCCCACAAGACCGATCGCGACTTCGTGGCGCGCTGGATCCGGGACCCGAAGATGTTCCGGGAGTCCACCTGGATGCCGACGTTCTGGGATCTCGACAACAACCCGGACTCCGAACTCAGGGCCCGCAACGACACCGAGGTCGCGGCGATCGTGGAGTACGTCTTCGAGAATTCCACGGACGACGCCGACTACGCCGCCCCGCCGCGCGGCAACGCGGCGCGGGGGGAGACGCTCGTCAACGAGATCGGCTGTCTCGGCTGCCACCTGGTGGACGAGAGCGGCTACGACCAGGCGAGCATCTATCGCCGCCGTGGCCCGGCGCTGGTCGGCACCGGCACCAAGCTCGACCCCGGTTTCGTCTATGAGTGGGTCAGGAATCCCCGGCACTACTGGGAAGAGACCTACATGCCGGACCTCCGGCTCACCGATCAGGAGGCCGCCGACATCACCGCCTGGCTCATGGGGCTCGAAGCGGCCGGTTTCGCCTCGATGGCGGTGCCGCAGCCGGACGCCGGCGAACTCGACGAACTGACTCGCGAGTTCCTGAGGACCAGCCTCCCGGATGCGATGGCCGCCGAGCGTCTCGCCGGGATGTCGGAGCAGGAGAAGCTGCTCTTTTCGGGTGAATGGCTGATTCGCCGGCACGGCTGCTTCGGCTGCCACGAGATCTCCGGCTTCGAGGAGGCCCAGAAGATCGGGGTGGACCTCTCCACCTGGGGGTCCAAGATGGTGACCCGCCTCGACTTCGGGTACATCGACATCCCGCACACCCGCCAGGCCTGGCTGGAGCAGAAGCTCGCCGCGCCCCGGAGTTACGACCGCGGGAAGGTCAAGGCCCCGGCCGAGAAACTCCGCATGCCGCAGTTCGGTTTCACCGACAGCGACCGGCGGCACATCGTGCGGAACGTGCTGGGCCTGGTGCGCGACGAGTTCCCCCAGGAGGGAACCAAGACGCTCTCCGCGGCCGAAGCGGTCGCCGAGCAGGCGCGCCACCTCATCCACAACTACAACTGCCGCGGCTGCCATCTCATCGACGGTGTCGGCGGCGGGATCTACGAGACGATCGAGGACACGGGAATGCGCCCGCCCGACCTGCATACCCAGGGAAGGCGGACCCAGGCCGACTGGCTCTACCACTTCCTCGAGGATCCGACGGAAGTGCGGTTCTGGCTGACCGCGCGGATGCCGAGCTTCAACTTCACCAACGAGGAAGCCAACACCCTGATCTCCGGGTTCCTGGCGATGGACGGCGGCCAGCCGTTCGACGACGAACAGGACCGGGTGTACGACCGGGCGGAACTCCGCGTTGGGGCGCAACTTCTCGACCAGCTCCAGTGCGAGCGCTGCCACATCGCGGCCGCCGCCGGCACCATGGAGGCGTCGCAGCTCGCGCCGTCCTTCCGCCTCGCGGGGGAACGCCTCACCCACGACTGGATCGTGGACTGGATGCTCGACCCGCAGTCGATCACCCCGGGCACGCAGATGCCGCAGTTCTGGCCGACCGATCAGCAGGGCAACCGGTTGACACCCCTGCCGGACATTCTGGACGGCGACCCGATGGCGCAGATGCGCGCGGTGGCGTCGTACCTGATGAACTACGACCGCTGATCCGTTGGGATCTCTGATCGAAGCCGCACCGGAACGCCCCTTCGGGCGGGCGTTCCGTCAGTAAACCCCAGGAGAAGCATCAGATGGCCGATGAACCGAAGGGAAGCCGCGGAAGTCTCCAGGGGATCGCCATGGCGGTCGTCATCTGGGCGATCGTGGTGATCTCGTCGCTCTACTACGTTCGTTACGGAGTGCCCGAGCTGGCCTCCGATCGCGGTTATCTCGACAGCCTCTACTACGTGATCCTCGGGATCACCGGGGCTGCCTACATCCTCTACCAGCTCGCGCTCGGCTACGTCATCTACCGGTACCGCGGCGACCGGCCCGGCGCCGAGTCGAGCCACTGGCACGAGAGCCACAAGCTCGAACTCACCTGGACCATCGGGACGGCGGCCATCCTCATCCCCATCGTCTTCACCGGCCTGATCTACTGGGACCGGGTCCGGGGGCCGGCGCCGGACGACGCGGTGACGGTGATGGCCGTCGGGGCGCAGTTCCAGTGGGACTTCCACTATCCGGGGGCGGACGGTGAGTTCGGCCGCTTCGACCCCACGCTCTACGCCATCGACAACCAGATCGGACTCGACGAGACCGATCCGGCGGCGGCGGACGACTGGGTGCTCACCAACCAGTTGGTGATCCCGGTGAATCGTCCGACGCGCATCCTGATGCGGTCGAAGGATGTCCAGCACGCCATCTTCCTGCCCAACTTCCGGGTGAAGCAGGACCTGGTCCCGGGCATGACCACCGAGGTCTGGTTCACCCCGGTCAAGACCGGGAGTTACGAGGTGGCGTGCGCCGAGCTCTGCGGACTCGGCCACTACCGGATGCGCGCCTTCCTCGAGGTGATGGAAGAGGCCGACTACCAGCAGTGGCTGAGCGACAACGCACCGGCCGCGGTGGCGGACGTGGCGGACCCGGCGGCGGAGGCCCCGCCCGCCTCGGCCGAGTAGGCGGGCAGATCAGGAATCGAACCAGGAAGCGGATCCCCCCAAGAACTACGGAGTAACGCGATGGAGCACGAAAAGCAAGGCTTCGTGAGCAGGTACATCTTCAGCTTCGATCACAAGATGATCGGCAAGCAGTACTTCACGCTCGCGATGAGCATGGGGTTCATCGGCGGGATCCTGGCGGTGCTGATCCGCCTCCAGCTCGGCTTCCCCTCGCAGCCGTTCCCCTTCCTCGAGAACCTGTTCCCGGTCGGCATGGCCAGCGGGATCATGACCCCCGAGTTCTACGTCTCGCTGTTCACCATGCACGGGACGATCATGGTGTTCTTCCTGCTCTCGCTGCTGCCCGTCAGCGGTTTCGGGAACTTCCTGATTCCGTTGCAGATCGGGGCGCGCGACATGGCGTTCCCGTTCCTGAACATGCTGTCCTTCTGGACGGTGGTCCCGGGGGCGATCATCATCATCATTTCCTTCTTCGTGGAGGGCGGCGCCGCCGCCTCCGGCTGGACGGCCTACCCGCCGCTCTCGGCGATCCGCAGCGCCATACCGGGCTCCGACCTGGGCCAGACCCTCTGGCTGGTCGGAATGATCTTCTTCGTGGCCTCCTTCACCATGGGCGGCCTCAACTTCGTGGTGACGATCCTGAACCTCAGAACGAAGGGGCTCCGGATGATGCGCATGCCGCTCACCACCTGGGCCCAGTTCATCGTCGGCATCCTGGGCCTGCTGTCCTTCCCGGCGCTGGCCGCGGGCGCGCTGCTGCTGACCTTCGACCGCTCCCTCGGAACCAGCTTCTTCCTGCCGGCGGGCATCTTCATCGGCGACACGCTGATGCCCCACGAGGGCGGCACCCCGCTGCTCTGGCAGCACCTCTTCTGGTTCCTCGGCCACCCCGAGGTCTACATCATCATGCTGCCGGCCATGGGGTTCACCTCGGACATCCTGGCCACCTTCTGCCGCCGGCCCATCTTCGGCTACCGCTCCATGGTCTACGCCATCTGGGCGATCGGCACGCTGAGCTTCCTGGTCTGGGGGCATCACATGTTCGTGAGCGGGATGAGCCCGTTCCTCGGCAGCCTCTTCGTGGTGACCACGCTCGCGATCGCCATCCCCTCGGCGGTCAAGGCGTTCAACTGGCTGTTCACGATCGCGCGGGCGAAGATCCATTTCACCAGCGCCTCCCTGTTCGGGCTGGGGGTGGTTTCGCTGTTCGTGACCGGCGGCCTGACCGGGATCTTCCTGGGCACGAACGCCACCGACATCCAGTTGCACGACACCTACTTCGTGGTCGGGCACTTCCACTTCATCATGGCGGGCGCCGGGCTCTTCGGCGCCTTCGGAGCGGTCTACTACTGGTATCCCAAGATGTTCGGCAGGATGCTGAGCGAGCGTCTCGGGAAGATCCACTTCTGGATCACCTTCGTCGCCTACTACGCGGTGTTCTTCCCGATGCACTACCTGGGCGTCTCCGGGATGATGCGCCGCATCTACGACCCGAACGTCTACGAATACCTGCAGCCCCTGCAGCCGGTGAACCTGTTCATCACGATCTCGGCGTTCGTGCTGTTCGCCGGGCAGTTGCTCTTCATCTACAACTACTTCGTGAGCATGCGCCGCGGCGCGCCGGCCACCGCGAACCCGTGGAACTCCGCGGGCCTCGAATGGTCCACGCCGGCCTATCCGGGACACGGAAACTGGGAAGGCGAGATTCCGCCGGCCCACCGCTGGCCCTACGACTACTCCGAGCCCGGCAAGAAGCGTGACTTCACGCCGCAGTGGGAGGCCTGAGCCTTCTCAGGATGCCGAAGGCAGGTTTCCCGATGAGTTCGACCGCCGCCGGAGTCGCCGCGCCCATCGACGCGGCGCGGACCCCCGCCGACCGCCGTCACATCAACCGCCTCGGCCTGTTCGTGGCCCTCGGCGGGATCACGATGCTGTTCGCGGCCTTCACGTCCGCCTACATCGTGCGGAGCGGGGGCGGGGACTGGGCGGCCCTCGAGCTGCCTCCGGTCCTCTGGATGAGCACGGCGCTGATCGCGGCCAGTTCCCTCACGCTCGAGCTGGCGCGACGGGCCTTCCGGCGCGGCAGCCTCCCGTCGTTCCGGTCGTGGAGCGCCGCGACCGCGGCGCTCGGCACCGGGTTCCTGGCGAGTCAGTACGCCGCCTGGCTATCGTTGAACGAGGCCGGCATCTACCTCCAGAGCCACCCGAAGAGTTCCTTCTTCTTCGTGCTGACCGGGGTCCACGCCGTCCATCTGCTCGCCGGCGTCCTGGCGCTGCTCGCGCTGTTCGGGCTGGCCGCCGCCGGCCGGCTCGTTCCGGGGCGTTCGGACGCGCCCACCCTGACCGCCATCTACTGGCATTTCGTAGGCGGCCTGTGGATCTATCTGCTGGCCGTACTGTCTCTTCTCGGCTGATGTCTTCGCCAGGAAACGTGACGTGAGCCGACTGGGAGAGGAGGACGCATGAGCCAGACCGCGATTGCCCAGGCGGACTGGGGGGGTGGTGCAAGCCCCTTCGGTGTGACCTGGCAAAAGATGATGATGTGGTTCTTCATCGTCACCGACGCGCTGCTGTTCGCGGGCCTGCTGGTCAGCTACGGCGTGGTGCGGATTGCCACGGGGGACTGGCCGACGCAGAGCGAGGTCTTCAGCCTCACCTACATCGCGACGATGACGTTCGTGCTGATCACCTCATCGGCCACCATGGCGTGCGGGGTGAAGGCGGCCGAGCTCGGGCGCCCGAAGACCGCCGCCAAGTTCGTCTGGCTCACCATCCTCGGAGGCTTCATCTTCCTCGGGATGCAGGCCTTCGAGTGGTCCGTCTTCATCGGCGATGGCGGCGGAATCACCGGCAATCCGTGGGGCTCGCCCACCTTCAGCCAGTTCTTCTTCATCATCACCGGCTTCCACGGGTTCCACGTCCTCACCGGCGTGATCGTGCTGCTGGTGGTGGCGGTCCGGGCCGCCATGGGCCGCTATTCCCCCGCCGGCGTCGAGAACGCCGGCCTCTACTGGCACTTCGTGGACCTCGTCTGGGTCTTCGTTTTCGCCCTCTTCTATCTGGTCTAGGAGAAGCCAAGTGTCAAGTGACGCCCATCCCTACCGCTTCTACTGGCTCCTCTGGGTGGTGCTCCTCGCCGTCACCCTCCTCATGATCGCGATCGAAGGCGCGAACCTGCCCGCCGCGCTGGCCGTGGTGGTCCTGCTCTTCGGATCGGCGATCAAGGCGACCCTCATCATCTTCTACTACATGCACCTCAAGTTCGAGCACATGGGCCTGATCATGACGGTGCTGGTCGGCCTGTTCGTGACCGCGATCCTGATGTTCGTGCTCCCGGCCTACGACGGGGGCCACATCCTGGACTCGTTCCAGAACCTGAGGGAATATTCGGGCTGACCGCGATGTCCCGTTCCGGCCTGCTCGTCCTGATCGCGGTGGCGGCGCTCCTGGCGCTGCTCCCCGGCGATGCGTCCGCCCAGTGTTCCATGTGCCGGACCGCCCTCGAGCAGAACGAAGAGGTTGCCGCCAGCTTCAACAACGCGATCCTGTTCCTGCTGGCGATGCCGTACGCGGTCTTCGCCTCGGGGGCGGGCTACGTGCTGCTCTCGCGCCGGCGACGCGCGCGCAGGTCCGTCGCCGTGATGGCTCCGAAAGTCCGCGCCGAACTGCTTGCCGCCGACGATCCGGTCACCGTCACCTCCTGATCTTGGGAGCGCCGGTCTTCAGACCGGCACGCGGCCCGTTGCGCCGCAGAGAGCGTAGGGACGTTCCGCCGCATAGCGCGACGGTTCGGAGCGCCGGCCTCTGGCCGGCATCGCTCCCCACCGGGGAGCGAAACATGCCCTAATGTTCAACCCGGATGGCGGGCAGCGCGTTGCTTCGGCGCCGGCCCCGCCGGCCAGGAGGACGCCATGACCCGCCTGTTGAACCTCCCCACCCTCCTGTCGGCCGGCCTGCTGGCGGCCGGACCGTTCGCACCCGACGTGGCGGCGCAGGAGGTCCTCATCCGCGGGGGCACGGTGGTCACCTCGGAGGGGCGGTTCGACGCGGACGTGCGGGTGCGGGACGGGACCGTCGTCGAGATCGGGACCGGACTGGCCGCGGGGGACGGCGCCCGCGCGATCGACGCTGGCGGGCTGCTGGTCCTGCCGGGCGGGGTGGACCCGCACGTCCACCTGGGGGGAAGGCTCCGCGACGACTACCGCACCGGGTCGCGGGCGGCGCTCGCGGGAGGCATCACCACCATCTCGAACTTCGCCTTCCCGGCCGAGGGGCGGACGCTCGCCCAGGCCATCGAGCGCGAGGCGGCGCTCATCCGCGAGCAGGCGATCGCGGACGTCATCCTGCACGCCGGCATCAACGACCCGGGAACCCAGGAGGGCCAGATGACCACCCTGGCCGCCGAGACCGGCCAGACCAGCACCAAGATCTTCATGGTGCGGAGCGGGTTCGACGCCGAGGTGTCCGGCTACCTGGCGACCATGGACGCGGCGGGGCGCGCCGGCATCCTGACCATGGTGCACTGCGAGGACGGCCCCATCCTCGCCCGCGCGGTGGCCGAGCTCACCGCCGCAGGACGCACCTCGCTCGAGTACTTCCCGGACAGCCGCCCGGTGGTCGGGGAAGTGGTGGCCACCCAGCGCGCGATCGCCATGTCCGAGGCCACCGGAGCGCCCATCTACGCGGTTCACGTCTCCTCCGAAGGCGCGCTGCGGGTGCTGCAGGAGGCCCGGGACCGCGGGCTCGGCGTCTTCGTCGAGACCCGGCCCATCTACCTCCACTTCACCCGGGCGCGCTTCGAGAGCCCGGACCGCGGGTTGTACGTCGGACAGCCGCCGCTGCGCGGGCAGCGCGACCAGGACGCCCTCTGGGCGGGCATCGCGAGCGGATCGGTGCACGTGCTCGGCACCGACCACGTCGCGTATCTCCGCGAGGAGAAGCTGGACCCGTCGCAGACCATCGCGCGTCATCGGGCCGGCCTGAACAACCTCCAGGTGGTGCGGCCGATGCTCTGGTCCGAGGGCGTCGTCCAGGGGCGCATCTCCGAGGAGCGCTTCGTGGCGGTGACCTCGACGAACGCCGCCAAGCTCTTCGGCCTCTATCCCCGGAAGGGCACGGTCGCGGTGGGCTCCGACGCCGACCTCGTCCTCTGGGATCCGGACGAGACGCGCACCATCCGCGACGAGGACATGTTCTCCGGGACCGGCTTTTCGGTCTACTCGGGTTGGGAAGTCACCGGCTGGCCGGTGATGACGCTGCGCCGGGGAGAGGTCGTCTACGAGAACGGCGAGATCCTGGCCGGGGCGGGCAGCGGCGAACTGCTCCGCCGCGGGAGATGGCAGGCCCCGTAGGATCGCGGCGCCCCCGGCTCGGAGCGCCGGCCTCTGGCCGGCATCGCTCCCCATCGGGGAGCGAAACACGCCTGGTCGTTCAGCCCGGATGGTTGAGCCCGGGTATCGCGGGCTCTCCGGATCACTCCTCGCTCGGGAACGCGTAGTAGCCGTTCCGCGTGCGCGCCAGCAGGTCGCGGCGTCCGCGGACCGAGACCTCGATCTCGCGCCACTCGCCCTCCCGCTCCGCCTTCCGCGGGATGTAGGCAAGCCGGTACTGGGCGTGCATGTCCGCCTCGATCCGGGCGAAGCTGCCGATGAGATCGCCGGTCCGCTCCGGGAAGAGCGCCTGACCGCCGGTCTCTTCGGTGAGCCGGCGCAGGAACCGCTTGTTGACCCGGGCGCCGTTTCCTTCGAACCCGATGGCGTAGACGACGGCGTCGGTGAGCCGGGCGGCCTCGATGGTGTCGCCGGCGCTCATCTCGCTGCCGAAGCCCATGCTCCGCGAGTCGTCGCCGTCGGTGAAGATGAGGAGCGCCTTGCGGTCCCCGTCGGCGAAATGGAGCCGCTCGAGGGCCATGATCGAGGCGTCGTAGAGCGCGGTGGGCCCCAGCGGGTCGAGGGCCATGATGTTGGCGGTGAGCCGGAACCGGTCGTCGGTGAACTCGCCTCCGAACCGGACCCGGTCGTTGAACTCGCCGATCATGGCGACGTCGCCCTCCCACAACCGGTCCACGAAGGTGGCGGCCGCTTCCTTCACGTAGTCGAGGCTCACCCTCATGCTCAGGGAGGCGTCGAGCAGCACCAGGATCGTGAGCGGGGCCGCCTCGGCAGCGAAGAAGCTGATCTGCTGGGGAACTCCGTCCTCGCGGACCACGAAGTCGTCGGCGGTGAGGCCGGAGACGAAACGGCCGCGCTCGTCCGTCACCGCCACCCCCAGGTTGACCGCTTCGACCTGCACCTGGATGCGGAAGGGATCCTGCCGTGTCTCGCGGACCGCCGCGAAGGCGATTGTCGCTGCGGTGGCGGCGAAGAGAGCGGCGGCCAGGCCGGCCGGCGCGCTTCTCCGTATCCAGCGGGACATTTGCGAAGTTTCCCCCTCGGTGCCCGGTATTCTGTCTCGCCGACCGGGATTGGGCGATGGCGGATTCCGGGAACCGTCCCGACGACGCGGCGGGAGAATCGAAGCGGGCCCCGAGATTCGCGGGCTGCTACAATTCCCGGCCCGAATCGGGGGCGAAACCGCCCCGCCGAGTCGGTTTCCCGGCTGTCAGGTGCGGCCCGAACCTGTCAGGCCGACCGGTTACCGACCGCATCATTCCCCTGCCCACGGAACGGAGGTTCCTCGCAAGATGCTTCACAGAGCCCCTCGCACGCTCATTCTGGTCGCGATTCCCCTCGCCGCCGCCCTGATGGTCGGCTGCGGCGGTGGCGGCGAATCGGACACCGCGATGGACGCCGTCCCGGCCGCCGCCATGACCACCGTGGACCCGGCGACCGCCGGGACCATCAGCGGCAAGATCATGCTCGACGGCGAAGCCCCGCCGGCCGACGCCATCCAGATGGCCGCGGACCCGAACTGCGCCCGCATGCACGACAGCCCGGTGATGACCGAGTTCGTGCTCACCGACATGGAGGGCGGCCTGCAGAACGCCTTCGTGTACATCAAGGGCGGCCTCGAAGGCATGAGCTTCCCGGTGCCGACCGAGCCGGTCGTCCTGAACCAGGAGGGCTGCGTCTACGTGCCGCACGTGCTGGGCATCCAGGTGGGCCAGGAACTCAACATCCTGAACAGCGACGCGACGCTCCACAACATCCACGCCACCCCGACCGTGAACCAGGAGTTCAACATCGGGCAGCCGGTAGCCAACATGAGCACCACCCGCACCTTCGACAGCGTGGAGATCATGGTGCCCTTCAAGTGCGACGTGCACCGCTGGATGAACAGCTACGCGGGCGTCCTCGACCACCCCTACTTCGCGGTGAGCAGCATGGACGGCTCCTTCAGCATCGGCAACGTGCCCCCGGGCGACTACACGGTCGGCGTCTGGCACGAGCGCCTCGGCGAGATGGAGATGGCGGTGACGGTCGGCGAGATGGCCACCGCGGACGCCAGCTTCACCTACAGCGCCGCCGAGTAGGCCAACCATCCTGGCGGGCGACACCCGCCAGGATCGCACCGCCGGCCGGGAGCGCCGGCCGGTTCTCGCGGTAGCGGCCTTCAGACCGGCACCGCTGGGCGCAGCCCAGCGAAGAGCGCGTAGGGCCAGGTGGCCGGGTGGCGCATCCGGGCCGCGCTCCCATCGGGGCGATCGGGTCGCGTGACCCTGTCGACCCGCTCACTGGGGGTTGGGCTACTCCCCCTCCGCGTGCGGCCGAGATCCCTCCGGAGCGCCTTCGGGCCAGGGCGTCTTGCGGAGATCCCCGGCCCAGCGTTCGAGCACCTTGTCCCCACCGAGTTGCCGGACCCGGTTGTAGTCGAAGAGCGCCCGCTGGCGCTGGCCACGGCCGTCGCGGGCATTGCCGCGACGGAAGTGCAGCATCAGCCGGACATCGGGGGGCGGGGAGGACTGGAGGCCCTGTGAGAAGGCGGCCTCGGCCTCTTCCCAGCTCTCCTCGAACAGCCAGGACTCGCCCAGCCTGAGTTCCGGGATGCCGCGCGTGGTCAGATGGTAGTTCCCGAAGCCGGCGTCCCGCCGTTCGATGAACACCAGCAGCGCGTCGCGCGCCTCGGCAGTCTCTCCGTGGTACAGGCGGATCCCGATCTCTTCGAGGGCGAAGTCCGGGTTCTTCGGGAACTGCTCGCGGAGCGTGCTGACGGCGGTGAGGGCGTCGTCCAACCGGTCCTCCCGCTGCATGAAGAGTACGAGCGCCCAGAGGGCGCCCCAGCGCGAGCGTTGTCCTTCGCGGGCGGTGCGGGCGACCCAGTCGAGACCCCGGTCCCTCTCGCCCCGCATGCCGAAGAGGAACGCGAGCATGCGGAGGGCGCGCGGGAGGGTGGCGATCGCGTAGTCCTGGGCGCCCGGGGCGTGGTAGGCGTCGGCGAAGCCAGGATCCGCTTCCAGGACCTCACGGTGGAGGCTGGCCGCGCGGCGCATGGCTCGCGCGGCGGAGAAGTAGGCGCGTTGCACGGTGCCGTCCCAGGCCGCCTTCATCGATTCGATCGAGCCGAGGTAGTAGAGGTTCAGCAGGTCCCCGGGATCGCGCTGCCGCACCGCTTCGCAGCGTCGTCTTGCCTCTTCGAGCTGGTCCTCGAAGAACCGTGTTTCCTCGTCGGTTACCACCGCGGTCCCGCTCTGCTCCCAGAACCGGTCGCCCCGGTGCGATGACCCCCGCATCGCTCCCACGCGCTGGCCCACCTTCGTCCAGGTGACGGCGGCGTGGCCGTAGGGTCCGGCAGCGAAGTCGGGGAACCGGTCATCGAGGCGCTCGAAGATCTCCCCGGCCGCCTCGAAGTCATAGTTGAACAGGTGCTGATACGCCTCGATCTCGAGGGGAAGCGCCTCATCCCCGTACGCCCGTGGCGATCCCTCGACGAGATCCTGCGGCTGTCCGTGGACGAGGCCGGACACGAGCAGAACCAGCCCGGCCAGGAAGCCGACACGGGTGGCCGTAGTTGGCGTGATCCTCATCATCATCCCGCGTATTCTCCACGCTGGGCCACTTACACTGGCACTCTGATGCCCGATCGCTCCAGCGCCGTTCCCGCCCAACTGATCGACCGCAGCGTCCCGTTCGCCGGGCGGCTGCTGCGCGTGGAGCTCGATCGGGCGAAGGAGCCCGCGGGACCGGAAGACTACGGTCCCGTGGTCCGCCGCGAAGTGGTTCGCCACCCGGGCGCGGTGGCGATCGTCGCCGTGACCCCGGAAGCGAGGCTGGTGATGGTTCGCCAGTACCGCTATGCCGCCGGCAGGTTCCTGCTCGAGATCCCGGCCGGAACGCTGGAACCCGGCGAGAGCCCCGAAGACACGGCCCGCCGCGAGTTGCGCGAGGAGACCGGCTATTCGGCGGAGAGCCTGCGCCCGCTCGGATCGTTCTTCAGCGCTCCCGGCTTCTGCGACGAGGTGATTCACCTGTTCCGGGCGGAAGGCCTCACCCCGGGCGAGCAGGACACGGATTTCGGGGAGGACATCGACCTGGTCGAGATCCCCGTCGAAGAGGGGCGCCGGCGGCTGGCGGCGGGCGGTTTCGAGGACGCCAAGACGCTTGCCGGGCTCGGACTCTTCTTCCTGGAGGAACCCGGCCGCTCCTGAGCCGTTCCAAGGTCCGATGGGATCCCACCGCGACACCGGGAAGCGGCCAGCCTGGCGTGGCGCCACGCTCTTCGTGGTGGCGGCCCTGGCCGGCGCCTGCGCCGAGCAGCCGGATCCCCCCGCGCCCGGCGCTCCGGCGCCTCCCTTCGAGTTGGCGGACCTCGACGGGCGCACCCACCGCCTCTCGGACTTCGCGGGTCGGGTGGTGGTGCTCAACTTCTGGGCCACCTGGTGCCCGCCGTGCGTCGAGGAGATGCCGTCGCTGCAACGCCTCCAGGACCTCCTGGGGGACGACGGACTCGAGGTGGTCGCGGTGTCGGTGGACGAGCGGTACTCCGACATCCCGCCGTTCGTTGCCGAACACGGGCTGCGTTTCCTGGTGCTCCACGACCTCGGCAAGCGCGCCTCCCGGCGCTACGAGGTGTTCCAGTTTCCCGAGACCTGGATCATCCGCCGCGACGGGACGCTCGCCTCCCACATCATCGGGGCCCGGGACTGGGCGGCGCCCGGCTCGCTCGAGATCTTCCGGGACCTGCTCGAATAACGCTAGACTCCGCCGCTCGACCGGAGGGGATGCCGGTCCCCAGTGCGGAGGCGATCCACTTGAAGATCGAAGAATCGAGTCAATTCCTGCAGGCGAACGCCGTGGCGCAGCGGGTGCGCCAGTTGATCATGGGGGCGGCGCCCAAGGTGAAGACCTCTTCGCGCCGGCCGACCGCGATTGCGCTCGCCGAGTTGAAAGCCGGCAAGCTCGAGGTCTATGACCCGAGAGAAGCCGCCGAACTGCTCGCGGAAGACAGCGAGGACCTCAGCGAGGAAGAGCGGGCCGCCGCCGAAGCGGCGCGGGCCAGCTTCGAGCAGATGTTTGCCGAGGCGGCGGGCGGCGACGTGGATCTCGATGCCTCCCCCGAGGAATCGGCCGAGCCCGCGCCGGAACCGGCGGAGACGGCGGCGGTAGAGGCGAACGGGACCGAAGCGCCGGCCGAAGCTCCAGCCGAATAGCACTGGCGCTCGCGCGCCTCTCGCGTACCCTTTGGCGCGGGAGGATTTGCATGCGTTCCCGTTTTCTTCGTGGCGCCGCCGTTGCGGTGCTCGCTCTCCTGTTCGTCCCGGCCGCCGCCGGCGCCAAGACCGAGGCCCGCAACCGCTGGGAGCGGATGTGCCAGATCCGCGCCGACAAGTTCGACCTCGTCCTGCCCGAAGCCATGCGCGGGAACGGGATCGACATGTGGATCACGGTGATGAAGGAGGGATTGCGCGATCCCCTCTGGCCCGACCTCGGCCACGGCTACGTGGGGAGCACCGGCTACATCATCTTCACCGACCGGGGTGGGGACCGCATCGAGCGGGTGGCCATCGGGGCCACCGGCTACAAGATCGAGCGCTGCGGGGTCTACGACCAGGTGGTGGACAGCGCCGATCTCGCCGCGTTCGTGCGGGAGCGCGATCCCGAGCGGATCGGCGTGAACATGTCCCGCAGCATCGGGGCGGCGGACGGGCTCTCGCACACGAGCTGGCTGCACCTCCGGGAGACGCTCGGCGAGCCCTATGCGGACCGGATGGTCTCCGCCGAGAAGCTGATCTCGGACTTCCGCTCGCGGCGGGTGGCGAGCGAGATCGTCGCCTTCGGCGAGGCTGGCGAGTGGTCGCGCAAGATCGCCGAGCGGGCCTTCTCGAACGAGGTCATCACGCCGGGCATCACCGCGCTCGAAGACGTCGCCTGGTGGATCGAACAGCAACTGCTCGAGAACGGTCTCGACAGCTCGTTCGGGATGCCGTCCATCTACATCACCGGCCCGACCGGAATCGAAGCGACCTCGAACGAGCGCATCATCCAGCGCGGCGACCTGCTGATGATCGACTGGGGGGTCGGCTACCTGAACTTCTACACCGACATGAAGCGGATCGCCTACGTGCTGAAGGATGGGGAGGTCGCCGTCCCGCCGGGCATCCAGAACGCCTTCGACCGGGGCCGCGCCGCCCGCGACGTCATCCGGCGGACCATCAAGCCGGGCCCGACGGCAGGGGCGATGCTGGAGCAGCTCGGCGCCGAGCTGACCGCCGCCGGCTTCCAGATGATCGAGTTCAACCAGCCCACCGACGACGACACCACCGACGTCGTGATCGGCTGCCACTCGGTCGGGAACCTCGGGCACGGGATCGGTCCGTCCATCGCCTGGTTCAATCCCACCCGGCTCGAGTACGAGATCGTGCCCTCGAACATGTTCTCCATCGAACTCTTCGCCTACACGAAGGCCGACGAGTTCGGCGGCGCCAAGATCCGCATCCCGCTCGAAGACGACGCCATCGTCACCGAGCGGGGCGTGGAGTGGTTCTATCCCGCCAACGACCGGATCCTGCTGATCCGGTAAGGAGGCCGTCATGAGGCCTGATTCGGCATTCGCGAAAGCAGTTCTGTTCCTCGTTCTCCCGGCGCTCGCGGGCGCCCAGCTTCGCTCCCAGTCGGAACTCACCGCCGCGGATGCGGATCCGGGTTTCCGTCTCACGCTGGACCACCTCGGCGGCGGCAACCGCGTCTTCGGCCTGGCCCCGCGCGACCTGCGCTGGGCCCCGGACGGTTCCGAGGTCTACTTCCGCTGGCACGAGGACCCGAAGCCCGACCAGCTTGCCGACGACGATCCCTGGTTCGCGGTGGACCGGGCGGGCGGGACCCTTCGGGAGCTGACCGAAGCAGAGGTCGGTCTCATTCCGGGGTCCAACGCGGTCCGGACCGTCTCGGGAGACACGGCGGCCTGGAGTCGGGAGGGCTCGCTCTACGTCTGGACGGAAACCGGGGGAACGCGTGCGGTCTACGCGGTCGCCGGGCAGATCGGACAGCTCCGGCTCCGCCCCGACGGGAGCAGGGTCCTCTTCGCGACCAAGGGTCTCTCGGCGAACGCGCCCGAGAGCGGAGATCTCTGGGAACACGACGTCGCTTCGGGCGCCACCCGCCAGCTCGCGGTGGTGGTGCCGGCGAAGGAGGAGGAGACCGACCAGCAGACCTGGCTCAAGGCGCAGCAGAACGAGCTGGTCCGGGTGGTCCGCGAACGGAAGGAACGCGACGAACGCCGGGACCAGCTCCGCCGGGATCAGAACGACCTCCTGCCCCAGGAGATTCCGGTCCCGAAGGGCGAAAAGGCGGTGGACATCCGGGTGTCGCCGGACGGGAAGCACCTGGTCTTCCGGTCGCGGAAGGACCCCGCGGACCCGAAGCGCACGAGCTTCATGGAGTTCGTGAACGAGAGCGGGCAGGCCACCGAGAAGGACGCCCGCCCCAAGGTGGGGGAGACGCTCCCGTCGTGGCGCCTCGGAATCGTGGCGGTGGACCGCGGCGTCCGCACCGAGGACATCGAGATCCGCTGGGTGGAGGACGGCATCGAGAAGGACACCGTGATGCACGGCCCCTGGTGGAGCCCGGACGGGCAGCAAGGGGTGGTGCAGGTGCTCTCCATGGACCACAAGGAGCGCTGGATCTCGCTGATCGACATGGACGCCGGGACGCTGCGCCACGTCGATCACCAGCAGGAGGAGGCCTGGATCGGCGGGCCGCTGGTGACCGGCCGCTGGTCGCCGGGGTACCTCGAGTGGCTGGCGGACAGCCAGGCGTTCGCCTTCGGGTCGGTGGCGAGCGGCTGGGCCATGCTGATGCTCGCGAATCTCGACGGCGAGGTCACGGCGCTCACCGAGGGAACGTTCGAGGTGCGGCGCGCAGAGCTGGCGCCTGGCGGCGACTCGTTCCTCGTCACCACCAGCCGCGAGCATCCCGGGGAGGAGCACCTCTACCGGCTGCCGGCGCGCGGCGGGGCCCTTGAGCAGATCACCGGGGGCGAGGGGATGCACTCCTGGGCCGTCTCGCCCGACGGTGGGCGGGTCGCGGCGGTCAGCCAGTCGCTCACCGAGCTGGGCGACCTCTACCTGATGGACCCGGTGGCCGCGGCCGATCCGGTGCGGATCACCAAGAGCGGCACCGACGCCTTCTACCGGACCGCCTGGGCCGGTGGCGAGATCGTCGAGTACGACCTGCCGGACGGAACGACGGCGTGGGCCCGGATCTGGGACGCCCCCTCCGGGGCCACTCCCGGCGCGACGCCGGCGGTGGTCTACGCCCACGGCTGCGGCGAGTGCGCGCAGGCGGTGGTCAAGGGCTGGGCGCGCTCGGGCAGCATCGTGTATGCGAACTACCTGATCCAGCGCGGCTACGCGGCGGCGTCGGTGGACTACCGGGGGAGCTCCGGTTACGGACACCGGAACCGCACCTACGCCTACCGCCAGATGGGGGTCTCGGACATCGACAGCGCGCTGCCGCTGCTGGACATCCTGGTGGACCGCTACGGCGTGGCGCGGGACCGCATCGGGGTCTACGGAGGGTCGTACGGCGGCTTCTTCACCCTGATGTCCCTCTTCCGGAATCCGGGCAAGTACGCCGCGGGGGTGGCGCTCTATCCGGTCACCGACTGGGTCCACTACAACCAGGGCTACACGAGCCGGATCCTGAACGGCGACCAGCTCGACGACGAGGAGGCCTACCGGGTCTCGAGCCCCGTCTACTACGCCGACGGGCTCCAGGACGCGCTCCAGATCCAGCACGGCCTCGTGGACGGCAACGTCCAGATCCAGGACTCCTTCCGGCTGGCCCAGATCCTCATCGAGAAGCAGAAGGACTTCGACCTGGTCGTCTACCCGGTCGAGGACCACGGCTGGGACGAGATCCCCACCCGCCGCGACAGCTACCGCCGCATGACCGACTTCTTCGACCGCTACCTCGGCGGCGGCTCCGGAGCCATGCCCCCGACCAT